>DASZGL010000022.1:0-37103 GCA_035938875.1 Candidatus Dormiibacterota bacterium | reverse complement strand
GCCGCCGCCTCCGCGGCGCTCAGCCAGGCGCTGCCCAGGAGGGTGGCGCTCGGCTGGTCGCTGCCGAAGACATGGCGCAACAGCGAGGCGCGATCGACGCGCAGCCGGTTGCCGCCCCGGCGAGCGGTCACCGCGCCATGGGCCACCCAGCCGATCACGGTGCGCCGCTCGACGCGGGCGAGCCGAGCCGCCTCGGCGACGGTGA
The DNA here is from genome assembly GCA_035938875.1 of Candidatus Dormiibacterota bacterium. Taxonomy (GTDB): domain Bacteria; phylum Chloroflexota; class Dormibacteria; order Aeolococcales; family Aeolococcaceae; genus DASZGL01. The sequence goes on along the minus strand of DASZGL010000022.1, from coordinate 36,898 downwards.
TCTCGTCTCCCTCCGCCGCCACGAGTCCGGGGACGGCCAGCCGGCGGCGCGGCGCCGCCGCCGGCACCGCGAGCGAGTCGTGCCCGGCGGACCCGTGGCGCAGGCGTTGCGCGGCCTCGTCGACGATCGCGGCGACGGCGGCCGGGTCGTCCCAGGCGAGGTTGTGGCCGCGGCCGGCGAGCGTCTCCACGTGCAACCAGGGCCGCGTCACCGCGGCGTCGACGAGGTTCTCGACGGGCACCAGCGCGTCCTCGTCACCGTGCAGGGCGAGGACCGGGACGGCGAACCTGTCGCCCAGCACCGCGGGAAGCGAAGCCTCGATCCAGCACGAGGCGAGCGTCCCTGACAGTGACCGCCAGGTGTGCAGGAAGGCGTCCTCGACGACCTCGGCCGGCATCGTCGCCGGGGCGAACCATCGGGCCAGCCGCGGGACCAGCGGCCGCCGCCCGCCGCAGAGGGTGAGACAGAGAAGGCGGGCGCGGTCCTCGTGCTCGACCAGCCAGCGCGACAGCCACCAGGGACCGCGCAGCGCCCGGCGCGCCTCGCCCGGAGAGCGGAACCACGGCGTGCCCAAGGCGACGACCGACGCCACGGCGTCGGGATAGCGACCGGCGTAGGCGAGCGCAACCGCCGCCCCCGCCTGGTGGCCGACGACAACCGCGCGCTCGCCGGCCAGCCCGGCGGCGTCGAGGGTGGCGCGAAGGGCATCGGCGTGGCCCTCGGCCGAGTAGCCGAGGTCGGGCCATGGCGACCGGCCGAACCCGAGCAGGTCGACGGTGACCGCGCGGTGGTTGTCCGCCAGCCGGCTGAGCGGCAGCGTCCAGTAGCGGCTGCTCTCGGCAAGACCGTGCACGGTGACGACGAGCGGTCCCGTCTCACCCAGCGACCACGCCGCCAGGGGACCGGGTAGGCGCCGAGCCGGCAGCGACGCGAATGCCGGCGAGGCGACGGCCGGAGAGGTTGATCCGCTCACGCCCGCGCTCCGTAGCTGATCGGGAAGATGGGTATAGTTTGCGCGCTCGCCGCGGCCCTTCGAGAGAGGCAGCAGCGACCCGCGCACCCATAGCCGGCGCAGACACGGGGAGGTGAAGCGCGACCGTGGCGGAGGTCCCCACCGTGCTGGTCGTCGGCCTCACCCTGGGCTTCTCCTTCGCTCTGCTCTCCCTGGCGTTCGCCGTGGTCTACGCGGTGATCGGCGAGATCAACCTGGCATTCGGCGACTCCATAGTCCTCGCTTCGTTCATCGCCTATGCCGTCTACTCGTCGTCGGGCAACTACGCGCTGACCGCGCTGGCCGGCATCGCCGCCGGGATGGTGCTGCTCATGCTCACCGAGTTGCTGGCGCTGCGGCCGCTGCGTGGTCGGGGTGACGCGCTGGTGCCGATCATGGCCACGCTCGGCCTAGCCCTGGTGATGCGCAACGCGGCGCAGAACCGATTCGGCGCCGAGGACAAGTTCTTTCCCCCGCTCTTCGGCTCGGCGCACCACCCCGTTGCCGGGACGTCGGTCGACGTCACCCTGGCGTGGACGGCGGTGTTCGTCGTCCTCCTCGCCGCCGGCCTGGTGGTCTTCCTCCAGCGCACCGACTGGGGCCGCGCCGTCCGTGCGGTGCGCCAGGACACCCTCGCGGCGCGGCTCGGCGGCATCCCCGTGGGCAGGGTGACGACGCTGCTCTACGCCGGCTGCGGCGCTGTCGGCGCGCTCGCCGCGCTGCTGTTTTTCGGTGAGGCGGGCAGCGTCTCCATTCCCACGGGTTTCCAGTTCACCCTCAACGCCTACACCGCCGCCGTCCTCGGTGGCGGCCGCTCTCTGCTCGGGGCGGCCGCCGGCGGGCTGTTGCTCGGCCTCGCCGACGCCGTCGCCCAGGTCACCGTGGGGGCGATCTGGCAGCAGCCCATCAACGTGGCCATCCTCGTGCTGGTCCTCGTGGCCCGTCCCGGCGGCCTGGCGAGGCGAGTGGTGGCCGAACGTGTCTGACCGGGAAGGAGACAGGAAACCGAGGAGGGACTCTCGCGTGCACCCACACTTGCGCTTCGCCGCCACGGCCGCGGCGTTGCCGGCGATGACACTTGCCGCGTGCGGCTCGAGCACCTCATCCAGCTCCGGCGGAGGCGGTTCGTCGAGGACGTTCACGCTCGCCGTTGTCGGCCCGATGACCGGCGACGCACAGGCGGACGGACTGCACATCAAGCAGGGTGCCGACCTCGCCGCCGAGGAGATCAACAACTCGGGCGGAGTGGCGTCGGGTCCATACGCCGGGGCCAAGATCGTCATCAAGACGTTCGACGACACCGAGAGCGTCGACAAGAGCGTCAGCATCGCCAACCAGATCGCCAGCGACGACCAGTACTGGGCGTTCCTGGGCACCGGCTTCAGCGACGCGGCGATCGCCACGGCGCCGGTCCTCGATCGCGCCAACGTCTCGTATCTGTCGACCTATGCGTCGTCGGCGAAGATCATCGCCACGCCGCGGCACAGCGTGTTCGTCGTGCCGCCGACGTTCCCCGCCTATGCGTACTCTGCCGCCGACCGCGCCTACAAACTGGGTTATCGCAAGGCTGCGGTGCTCAAGGCCAACGCCGGATTCGGTCTGCAGATGGCTGATCTCTTCGCGGAGGAGTTCGTCCGTGACGGCGGCGAGATCGTCGACAACCAGCCATACACGCTCGGTGACAAGAACACCCAGGGCATCGTCGCTCACGAGGTGCAGCAGGGTCCCGACGTGGTCGCCATGGCCGGGCTCACCGGCGACGACACCACCCAGCTGAAGCAGCTCCACGACATCGCTCCCAACCTGCCGGTGATCGACACCGAGGCGGTGCTCTTCAGCCAGAACTTCCTCGACCTCGCCGGGCCGCTCGCCGAGGTTGCCATCGGCCAGACGCCCAGCGATCCGGATCGCAACACCAGCGCCGCCAAGCACCTGCGTGACGCCTTCAGCGCGAAGTACGGCACATCGATCATCCCCGACCCGGCGGCGTTCACCTACGAGGGCGTTCGCGCAGTCGCCAAGGCGCTCGAAGCCGGACCCACTGATCGCACCAAGCTCGCCGACGCGCTGCACAACGTCGACATCAGCGACACGGGGGTCGGCGAGCTGAAGTTCGACACCGGTGGGGGCCGCCTCGGCGGAATCCTCTGGTACTTCCACATCAAGGGCGGCAAGTTCGTCTTCGACACCGGTTATCAGCAGACCGCGCCGCTGTCGGTGAAGGAGGTCCCACTTCAGCACTGAGGTCGGCGTGCGCGCCGGCGCCGGCGGTGGCGTCGCCCCCCTCGACGGAGCGGCGCTCCGCCGGCTGGCGGCATCGGCGCGCGCGCCCGTTTGGCTGCGGCTGCGACTCCCGGCACTGGTCGCCGCGGGAATGGTGCCCCTGCTGGTTCCCAGCGCCCACGTCTACGACTTGGCTCGCGTGGCGGCGACGTACGCTGTCCTCGCCGTCGGCTACTGCATCGTCCTGGGCCTATGCGGACAGTTCTCCGTCGCCCACGCCGCGCTCTACGGCGTTGGCGCGTACACCACCGCGAACCTCACCACCCAGCACGGCGCGTCGTCGGCGACGGCGCTGCTCGCCGCCGTCGGCTTCGGGCTCCTTGCCGGTGCGCTCATCGGCCTTCCGGCTCTGCGAGTCCGCGGCGACCAGCTTGCCGTGATCACCCTCGGCATCGGCCAGGTGGTGCAGCTGCTGTTCCTCAACTGGACGTCGGTGACTGGCGGATTCACCGGGATCAGCGACATCCCCGCACCATCGCTCTTCGGCATCACCTTGACCTCATATCGCGACAACTATCTGCTCGCCTTCGCTGCGCTGGTCATCGTCGTCGTCGCCGTCGAGCTGCTGCGCCGCTCTCCGCTCGGCCTGGCATTCATGGCGGTCCGCGACGATGAGCTCGCGGCACGCTCGGCCGGCGTGCGTACCGGCGTGTGCAAGGTGTCCGCGTTCGCGCTCTCCGGTGCGGTGGCCGGCATCGCCGGGTGGCTCTATGCGGGGGCGATCATCTCCATCTCGCCGCCGACCTTCGACGTGGTGCTGTCTGTGCTGGTCGCGGTGATGGTGCTGCTCGGTGGTCAGGGACGCGTCTACGGCGCGGTTGTGGGCGCGGCCATCATCGCCACGCTGGAGAACGCTCTCACCGAGTATCCCGCCGGCGAGATCGCTCTCAAGGGCGCGGCGATCATCGCCATCGTCATGTGGCGCGCCGGAGCGCTGCGCGACGGGCTTATGCGACTGCGACGCGCGTGACCACGCTGAGCGCCACCGGACTGCGCCAGCGCTTCGGCGGCGTCGTCGCCCTCGACGACGTCGACTTGAGCGTCGACCACGGTGAGGTGGTGGCGGTCATCGGACCCAACGGCTCGGGGAAGACGACGCTCCTCAACGCGCTCACCGGGATCCTGCGCCCGGACGCGGGGCGCATCGAGCTCATGGGCGGTGACGTGACCGCGGCGCCGGCGCCGAGACTGGCGCGCCGTGGTGTGGTGCGCACCTTCCAGGACGGTCGGCTGCTCGAGTCGCTGTGCGCACTCGACAACGTGCTGGTCGGCCTGCACGCCGATCCGCGTGACGGTGCCTGGCGCGGCTGGCTGCCCTGGGTTGCCAGGCGACGACGGGGGCGAGCCATCGCCGCACTCGACGCCGTCGGCCTGCGTGATCGCTGGTCAGCGCGCGTGGCCGTGCTGTCGCACGGTCAGCGTCGCCGGGTGGAGTTGGCCCGCGCGCTGGTCGCCGACCCGCGCATTCTCGTCCTCGACGAGCCGACCGCGGGCCTGACGCCGGAGGACACCCACGCGGTGCGCGACCTCATCGTCGCCGCGCGCAACCGCGGCGTCGCGGTGCTGCTCGTCGAGCACGACCTCGACATCGTCGGCGCCGTTGCCGATCGCATCCTCGTGCTCGACGCCGGTGCCGTGGTCGCCGGGGGCGTGGCCCGTTCGGTGCTTGCCGACGCGCGCGTGCGCCACCTCTGCGGTATGGCCGCTGTGGAGCAGCCGGCATGAGCCCGCCGGCGGCGTCGCCTCGCGCCGCCGTTCCCACCCTGGCGCCGGTGCTCAAGGCGCGTGGACTGCGCGCCCACCGGGGTCGCGTCCCGGTGCTCCGCGGCGTCGACCTCGACCTGCACGGCGGCGAGGTTGTCGCCATCCTCGGCCCCAACGGTGCGGGCAAGTCGACACTGCTGCTGGTGTTGAGCGGCATCATCCACGCCGACGCCGGGCAGGTGATGCTCGATGGTCGGCGCATCGACCGCATGGCCGCAGAGCGCATCGCCCGCCTGGGCATCGCCCACGTCCCCCAGGGACGTCACCTGTTCAAGGAGCTGACGGTCCGCCAGAACCTCGACATGGCCCGCTTCGCCAGGCGCCGGGGGGTCGAGCCGCAGCGACCCGAGGACTGGTTCGAGCGCTTTCCCGACATCGCCCGCCAGCACGAGACCTGTGCCGGCCTGCTCAGCGGAGGCCAGCAGCAGCTGGTCGCCATCGCCCGCGCGCTGCTCACCCGCCCGAGGGTCATCCTCTGTGACGAGCCGACCGCGGCGCTGTCGGGGCCGGCGCGCAGCGCGGTGCTGAGCGAGCTGCGCAGCCGCGCCGATCATGGGGCGGCGGTGCTCGTCGTCGAGCAGGAGGTCGACGCCGTGCTCGGCGTCGCCGACATCAAGCTGGTGATGCGCGCCGGTGAGATCGCCGAAACATCTCGTGTCCGCTGAACCGGCGCAGGCGTTCCTGCCGGAGACGACGCAAACCATCCGGCAGATGATCGAGCGGCAGGCCGCTCGCTACGGTTCTCGGCCCTTCGTGCGCACTGCCGACGGCGCGCTAACGTACGCCGAGCTCGACGAGGTCGCCAACCGCGGCGCCAACCTGCTGCTCGGCCTCGGTTACGGAAGCGGTGACGTGGTCATGGCGCGCTGCCTCAACTCGCTGCCGATGCTGGCCACATGGCTGGGCTGCGTCAAGCTCGGGGCGGTGTTCATGCCGGTCAACAGCATGCTTCTCGGCGAGTCCCTGCGAAGCGTCATGAGCCACGCCGCCGGCGGCGTCGTCGTCTGCCAGTCGCCGCTCTACAGCGCCCTCGCCGAGGTGCGCAATGAGCTTCCGGCCCTGCGCGATGTTCTCGTCGCCGGCGGTGATGTGCCGTCAGGCTGCGTCTCCTTCGATGCATTGCTGGAGCGCGCCTCGTCCTCTCCTCCACCACTGCCACCGCGCGACCCGGCAGCGCCGGCGCGGCTGATGTACACCTCGGGTACGACGGGACGGCCCAAGGGGGTCATCTGGAGCCGCACCGCTGAGACCCTGCACGCCATCTGCTACGGCGACGAGCTGGTCCGCGTCAACGAGGGCGAGACCGTCTATTCATGCCTGCCGTTGTTCCACGCGACGTGCCAGGGAACCCTTCTCGGCACGCTGTGGCGCGGCGGTCGCATCGCCATCGACATCGCCTTCGACCCGTTTCGTTTCTGGTCACGAATCCGAGCCGAGGGCGCGGTGTTCTTCCCCTACGTCGGCACCATCGTCAGCGTCCTCGGCAAGCGCCCGCGCCGCGCCGACGACGCCGACAACCCGGTTCGCCGCATCATGGGCAGCGCCGCTCCAGCGGACACGTGGCGGATGTTCGAGGAGCGCTACGCGCTGACCATCGAGGACGTGTGGGGACAGACGGAGACGGCGTCGTGCTGGACGCGACCGTCGTCATCTCCGGCTCCGCCGGGCACGGTGGGCCGCGCCACCGAGCGCTTCGAGGCGCGCATCTGCGACGAGAACGGCAACGAGGTGGCGCGCGGCGAGGCAGGCGAGATGTGGATCAGGCCGCGCGCGGCTCACATCGTCTTCGAGGGCTACTTTCGCGATGAGGGTGGCACGGCGGGGATGTGGACCGCCGACGGCTGGTATCGCACCGGCGACCAGATGCGCCAGCACGACGACGGGGACTTCGTCTTCATCGGACGGCTTCGCGACGCGATACGCCGGCGTGGCGAGATGATCGCCCCGGTCGAGATCGAGCAGGCTGCGCTCGGTCATCCCGACGTGCTCGAGGCCGCGGCCGTCGCCACCCCCGCACCGACCGGAGTAGAGGACGAGGTCAAGCTGTGCGTCGTCCTTCAACCGGGTGTCGAGCTCGACTCTGCAGCGCTCTACCGTTACCTCAAGGAGCGCCTTCCCGCGTTCATGCTGCCGCGCTACATCGGCATGTACGCGGAGTTCCCCAAGACGCCGACGACACGCATCCAGAAATACCGACTCCGCGAGGACGGCGTCGACGGCGCGTGGGACAGCCAGTCGCGCCGCCGCCCCATCCGTCGCTGACGGCGGCGGCCGTCGCGGTCTCACCCCCAACCCTCACACTTCCCCCTCCGTGGACCTGCTCGACCTGATCATCGTCCTCCTGGTCATCGCCGCCCTCACCTCGGGCTGGCGCCGGGGACTGACCTGGGTCAGCCTGAGCTTCCTCGGCCTGCTCGTCGGGGTGCTCATCGGGGCGGCGATCGCCCCGCCCATCGCCCGGCGGTTCGGCAGCCACGACGCCAACACCCAGGCGCTCATCGGCACCGGCGTCTTCCTGTCCGCAGTGGCCCTGGTCCAGGGCGTGGGCACGGCCGTCGGCTACCGGGTCAGGGTCGCTGCGCTCAAGACGGAGTTCGCCCAGCTCGACTCCGGTTTCGGCTCGGGGCTCGCCGCCATCGGGATGCTGATCGGCGCCTGGTACCTGGGTCTGACCTTCGCCAACAGCCCGTTCACGCGCCTCGACATCCAGATCAAAAACTCGGCGATCCTGCGAGCCCTCGACAACCTGGCGCCGCGGCCGCCGGCCTTCCTCGGCGCCATCCAGCAGCTCCTCCAGGGCTCCCAGTTCCCCAACCCCTTCGCCGGCCTCTCCCCGGACACCCTGGCGCCGGTGCAGCTTCCCGCCGACGTCAACACCCCGGGGATCACCACGGCCTTCCGGGTGACGTCCAAGGTCATCAACCTCGACTGCAGCGAGGCGGGGTCGTCGTGGCCGGTGGCACCCGGGTACGTGGTGACCAATGCCCACGTCGTCGCGGGCGGCCACGAGGTTCGCGTGCAGACGCCAGGGGGACCCGTGCGCGCCGCCGACGTGGTGCTCTTCGACCCCGACGTCGACGTCGCCGTGCTCCGCGTCCCCGGTCTGACTCTGAATTCGCTCCCGGTGGCGCCACAAGATCCACCCCGAGGCACCGCGGGCGCCGTCATCGGCTACCCCGGCGGCGGCGATGAATCCGCCGTTCCCGCCGCGGTGCGCGGCATCCAGACGGCGCAGGGACGCAACATCTACGGCACGTCGCTGGTGACCCGCAGCATCGAGGTCCTGCAGGCGACGGTCATCCCCGGGAACAGCGGCGGGCCGGTCGTCGACCGCAACGGCACGGTCATCGGCCTGGTCTTCGCCTCGAGCACCGTCGACCCCAACGAGGGTTATGCGCTCAGCGTCTCGCAGATCAGCGGTGACCTGCAGGCCGGCGTCGGAGCGAGAGCCCCGGTGCCCACCGGTGACTGCATCAACTAGGCTCGGGCGACCGCGGCCGGCGCGCCGCTCAGGTGTGTCTCCTCCCACTCCTCGAGCTCGCGGGTGAAGTAGCGCACCCGCGTCTTCTTGTATTCCTTCGTCGAGTAGAGGACAGCATAGTCCTCAACTCCGATGGCCTGGCGAATCGCATCGACGACCTTCTCGCAGTCGCCCACCTTGCGTCCGTGGATCATGGAGAAGAGGTTGAAGCGCCAGTCCTCGTAGACGGGGCGCTGATAGCAGTGCGAGACTGAGGCGAACTCCGCCATGCAGCGGCCCAGCTCTTCGGCGCGCTCCTCGGGAACGGCCCACACCGCCATGGCGTTGGCGGCATAGCCAGCGCGGCGATGATGGAGGATGGCGGCGACCCGGCGCAGATGGCCACGACGCCGCAGGTCAGCCATGCCCGCGAACAGCTCCTCCTCACTGAGGTCCTGGCTGCGAGCACACTCGGAGAAGGGATGCGGGACCAGGGGAAGATCGTCCTGCACTGCGCGGATCACCGCGATGTCGCGCTCGCTGAGCGGCGACTGCAAGGCGAAGTCTCGCTGGATGCCGGTGTAGTCAGGGTCCTCCTGACGGGTGACGTCGAGCTCGCCGGTCATGTCGAGCTTGACTCCGATCTTGAAGAGCTTGAGTGTCTGCAGCTTGCGGGTGACGTCGGCGCCGCTCATCTCGTGCAGCTTCTGCAGGGTGGCGTCGATGTTGGAGCCGGGCGGTGTCGCCAGCGTGAACCACAGATTGAACTCGTGGTTGCGCTTGTAGTTGTGTGAGACGCCGGGATGCTGGTTGATCACCGCGGCGCCACGCTCCAGCTTCTCGGGGGCAAAGCGCATGGCGACGAGGGTCGACTGATAGCCGAGGCTGCGGGTGTCGAAGATCGCCGAGATCTGCCGTATGACGTTGCGCTCGCGCAGCGCCGCGATGCGGGCGATGACCTCCGCTTCGGTCATCGGAGCTCCCAGCCGGGATGCCAGCGCGGCGAAGGGGGCGTGCTCGACAGGGAAGTCAGCCTGCAGCTCGTTGAGCAGGCGCTGGTCGGTCTGGTCGAGGTCGCGCACTTGGTATGGGTTCTCCTGGTGACGGTGCTGGGCGGACGACCCGCGGTCCATTCTATCCGGGGGTGGTTCCAACCCCCCCGACAGATCGGCCGCGGGCTTGCCGGGACGGGGCGGGGAGCCGTGGTAGCATCGCCATCCCCGGCCGGGGTGGTGGAACTGGTAGACACGCAGCGTTCAGGGCGCTGTGCTCGTAAGGGCGTAAGGGTTCGATTCCCTTTCCCGGCACGGCCCGCCACGCGGAGGGAGTCACGCGCGAGGCGGGCTAGGTTCCGCTTCGGCATGATGCGCGCATGGCAGTCGATGTCCTGACCGAGGTCGTGATCGATCGTCCGGCAGACGTGGTCGCCGCCTACGCCGCGGACCCGTCCAACGCGCCGGAGTGGTACGCGAACATCAAATCCGTCGAGTGGAAGACGCCGCCACCGATCGAGATCGGCTCTCGCCTGGCGTTCGTCGCCCATTTTCTCGGCCGCCTCCTGGCGTACACCTACGAGATCGTCGAGCTGATCCCCGGTGAACGCTTGGTGATGCGTACCACGGAGGGGCCGTTTCCCATGGAGACCACGTACACGTGGGAGCCGTCGGGTGAAGGCAGAACGCGGATGACCTTGCGCAATCGTGGTGAGCCGAGCGGTTTCGCCCGAATCGGCGGCGCCATGATGGCGGCAGCCATGCGACGCGCCAACCGCAGGGACCTCACGCGTTTGAAAGCGTTGTTGGAGCGACGCTGAGCACGTCGATGGGCATAGCTCCTGACGGGAGTCCGATTGACCTCTATGCCGAGGGACTCCCTGAGCTCGGTGAGGCGGAGCTTGTTCACGACGCAGCGGGAGCGGGCGCCAGCATCCTCGAACTCGGCTGTGGCGCCGGACGCGTGACCCGCGGATTGGTCCGCCTCGGGCATGGCGTGGTCGCCGTCGACGAGAGCTCAGAGATGCTGGAGCGGTTGAGCGGCTTGACGGGCGTGGAGGCGGTGTGCGCGACGATCCAAGACCTTCGGCTCGACCGGGTGTTCGACGTCGTCCTGCTGGCCAGCAACCTCATCAACACCGCCGAGAACGATCGCCGGGCGGCGATGCTGCGGACGTGCCGCCGTCATGTCGCCGACTCCGGCTGCGTGATCATCGAGCGGATGGATCCACGCTGGGCTGAACCTGCGTGGGCGGCTGACAAGGTTGCTCAGCCGGGACACATCGGCGCCGTCACCGTCACCAGTCACGGGCTGCTCGTCGATCCGCCGTTCATGACCGAGACCACCGAGTTCACGCTGCCCGATGGACGGAGCTGGCGACAGGGCCCGTTCACCTCGCTCATCCTCGACGACGACGCGTTGGAGATCGAGCTTCGCATCGCGGACCTTTGCCTCGAGCGCTGGGTTTCGTGGCAGGGCACAGAGCGCATCTGGTGCACGGCGCGCCCAGTGGGCTTGACGCACACGCCCGCCGCGGAGGTGGCACCGTGACCTCTGTCGCATAGGGCTTCACAGCCACGTGCCGCCGGCATCGGCAACGTCCTCAATCAGTAAACTCGCGGCCGAGATGGCCCGGACCTACAACTTCGGTCCCGGCGCACGCATCGTCAACGCCGTGTTCCACGCCATGACGCGTCTTGGGCTTGGCGATCGGTACCGGTATGTGCTGAGCGTCCAGGGCCGCACCACGGGCAAGGTGCGCTCCACGCCGGTCGACGTGATGAGCGCGAACGGAAGGCGATGGCTCGTCGCCGCCTATGGTGTCACCGGCTGGGTGCGTAACGCGCGTGCCGCCGGCGAGGTGACTCTCAGCCGCGGCGGTCGGTCGGAGACTGTTCGTGTGGTCGAGCTGGGTGTGGACGAGAGCGTGCCCGTGCTGCGTCAGTACCTGCGCGAGGTGCCGGTCACGCGACCGTACTTCGACGCCAACGCAGACTCACCGGACGAGGCATTCGCTGAGGAGGTCGCGCGCCACCCGGTATTCGCGGTGCAACCCCTTGCGGAGACGAGCGAAGAGGTGGACGTGGTTGAGAAGACGGCGGGCGGGTCAAGCCGTCGCCCAGATCCGCGAAGGCCGCTGATCGCCGGAGTGATCGCCGGGGTGACAACGCTCGCCGTCGTCCTCGGGCTCAGCCTGCTCGTCGCACTGCTCACTGACGTCGCCCACTCGCAGAACGGATGCAGCGCGACCTTTGTTGTTGAAGGTACGCGATGCGCTCCCGAGCAGGGCAGCGGCGCACCTTCCTTGGGTGTGCGCACAGTGAGCACGGGCGGCGCTCTTCTGTCGCAGTGGAACGCCGTGATCTGGCCGGCTCATGGCGTTCCCCTGGCCGCCGGCTTCACCGTGGGGCCGACTGCAAGCAGCAACCCCACGACGCCTCCGGTCACCGGCGTGCTCGACTTCCGCATCCCGCTGGGCGGGATGATGCTGCTGATCGTCGTCATCGCATCGACGAGCGCCGGCCTGGCGACGCGAAGGCTCAGGTTGGACGGTCGCGCCGAGCGGTTGACGGCCGCGCTCACCGCAACCATCGCGTACACCGGCGCGCTGATGCTGGCGGCGGTGGCGATCACCGCCCGAGGCGGCGGCGTGAGCCTCGGACCCGATTGGACCGGTCTGCTCTTGGTGGTCCCGCTCCTGCTTGGCGCCGGCTTCATCATCGGGGCGATGACCGGCGGTCGCGGCCGTGGTGGTGCCCGCCGCACACTGACCGTGCTCGACGCGCGAAGTGCCGGCCTGCTACGCCCAGCAATTGCCGGCGCCGTCATCGCGCTCACCATTGGTGCCACTCTTGGCATCATCGCGATGCTGGTGCACCGTGGTGACGCTGCAACCGAGCTTGCCAACCTGGAGCAGCTGCGGGCGTCGCAGCGATTCCCCAACGGCGTGATGGGTACCCTCGCCAGCGTGATTCTCGTCGCGGCGGCGTTGCCAACCGTGGCGCTGTGGGTCGTCGCGTATGGGCTCGCGGTCCCGGTGGTGCGGATACCGGGATCGACGGCGAGCATGCCCAACCATGGGCTCTTCATCACCGGACATGAGGGCGTCTACTGGGCTGCAGCGGTGGTGGTGCCATTGGGCTGCGCCGTCGCCGGCGCCATGTCCGCACGGCGCGGAGACCATGGGCGCGTCGGCCTCATTCGGGCAGCGGTGGCGGGTCTTGGTTCTGCAGCGTTCATCGCCGTCACCATGGCGTTCGCGGGCACAGCGTCCATCAACGAGGACATCACCCAGCCGAGCTCCGCTGCATCGAGCGGCACGGTTCAGACGGTCGCGTCTCTGCCCGTCGGTCCCGACTACGGCGACAGCGTGCTGATGCTCGCAGCCGTGGGACCGCTGACCGGCGTGGCCGGGGCGCTGCTCCGCGATCGGCGCCGAGGCTCGTTGGCCGGCGACGATCGCGCTCCAGCCAGAGCGGTCATCGGCGACGTCTCGCCTTCGGATGACATGTCTGTCACCACCCACGATCTGTCAGATCCGCACGCTGTTGAGCGACTTGCTCGCGAGCTGCGCACCATCTCGGAGGCGCAGCCGTGGCTCCTGTACCTCATCGCAGAGCCGGATGTGCTGCGGTACGCCACCGCGATCATCGACGCGATCCCTGTCGGCAGCGGCGTCGCCGGGCCGCCTGGTGCCGCCTGGCGTCGAGCTCCACGCTACGCGATTGTCGGCAATGCCCGCGTGGACCATGTCCTCACCCTCGTCGAGTCCGACTCGCCGCTTGCGGTGCTCGCGCTGCTTCCCACAGACGGCACCGCGGATGTGATGACCGCTGCCCTGCTCCGCCGCGAGCTCGCCATCGCTGCTCGCAGCGCAGCGGCCATGGTGCTCCACGATGGCCGAAGCACCGCCATGGTCCTGGCAACGCGCCGAGGTTCACCAGTCGATAACCCCTAGGACACCGCGTGATCCTCTGATCACCCGTCTTCAAGGAGAAAGACGGCTAGGACAACAGGTCGCTACCACCACCGACGACGGCGGATCTGATTCCACTCGAGGGGCCGGGTGCGGCTGGAGCACCCAGCCTCTCCTAGACAGCGCTCACCGCGTACACGCTGCCAAGGCCGGCGATATACAGGTGGCCACCGGCGGCGGCCGGCGACGGGTAGTGGGGAATCCCACCGAGGTGCAGCTGCACTCTCGTCGCTCCCGTGGCGGGATCGAGGCCGACGAGCGCACCGCTCCATGCCTCAGTGTGGCCGTTGAGCCCCTCGACGACGACCGTCCAGATGAGTCCGTAGGCAAGGAGCGGCGAGTTCGCCGAAGATGCCGAGCGCCAAGCGACGGAGAACGACGGCGCTGAGGAGTCGACGTGCAGCGCGGCGAGCCCATCCTTGCAGGGGACGAGCAGCGTGCTCCCCACCACAGCCACGCCGCCGAAGGCGCCGCCCTCAGGTCCCCCATGGCGACATGCCATGTCCTTGAACACCTCACCGCCGATGCCACCGAGATGAGAGTCGCGCAACAGGTAGCCGACGCCCTCCTTGCCCACGGCGAAGACCAGACCACCGGGAAGCAGCGCCGGTGCCACTGATCCGAGGTCGACGTCGTCGCGGTTGAGCGCCGCCCAGTTCTGCGGTGCCCAGCCGTCCACGGCCGATGCCAGCGCCGCGTCCAGGTGGAACACCCCGTTGGCATCGTCATACGTGCCCTGGGTCGCCCCTTGGCCGGCATTGGTGTTGCCGGTTGTCACCCACACGTCGCCAGCAGATGAGATCACCGGCCCCGGCGGAGCCCACACCGCGCCACCGACAGTGGACCCTACCTCCCAGGTGTAGAGCGGGCCGGTGCCGCTGACGGGCGCGCCGACCACCCAGCCGTTGTAGCGGCCGCAGTCGCCGCTGAAGCCGCCGTATGACATGTAGACCAGCCCGTGGGCGAGGTTCAGCGACCCGCGCTGCTGATGGATGCGCGGCTCGGCGCCCGGAGGATCGACGCCGCGCGACCATACGATTCCGCCGTCTGACAGACGCACGGCGAAGAGCTCGTGGCGCATCGGGGAGTCGAACATCGCGACCGCGTAAACGATTCCCGCAGCAGGATCGACGACCGGCGTCGACGTGATGCCGTTGAAGGCGATGTTGCCGCACGCCAGCTCACCGACCGGCACCGGTTCACCGAGATGCCTGCGCCAGCGCACCGCACCACTGTCAGGATCCAGCGCGTACACCGAATCCTGTTCGGTCGCGACGATGACCGAGCCGCCGGCGACGAGCGGTTCCGCGTAGACGTCGCCGTCCACCTGGGCAGTCCACGTGCGATGCGGGTTCGTCGCCAGCGGACCGGCCGGACCTATCCCAGCTCGCGCGCGGTCGCCCATGTACGTCGTCCACTCAGTGTCGGAGCGCACGAAGGGTTCCAGGCTGGGCAGAGGCGGCCGCGGTGTCGGCGTGGGCACGGACACCGGCGTCGGCGAGGGGGGCGAGGTGGATGTCGACGACGTGGCGCTGGTGCCGCAGCCGGCGACGATCGCGGAAGCCGCCAGCATCAGGATCGACGCACGGTCCACGAGGGGAGTACAGCGCAGTTCGCCTGTCGCCGACATCCCCCGCCAGGGTGATTCGCCCGTGCTCCCACCCGGGTTAACCTGACCGCGGCCATGAGGATCGGTGGAGTGCTCGCCGTCGTCGCGGCCCTGGTCGTCACCAGTTGCAGCAGCGGGTCTTCGACGACGAGCGGGGCATCGAAGGCGACGGCCGCGCCCTCCCCCACCCCATCGCCGGCAAGCGCAGCGGTCCACTTCGCCGAGTACGCCGGCGCATACCGCAGCGACGACGGCACGACCTACGCGGTCAACGGTCATGGCCACCTGCTCAACCTCGACGACGGCTGGTTCCGCCAGCTTTACCCGACGTCGACCGCGGACCACCTGACGGTCGGTCCCGGGTTCATGGTCAGCACGCCGAAAGAGGCCGACGTCACCTTCCACCTCGCCGGTCAGCGCGCCGACCAGATGACGCTCGCGCCGGTCACCGGCCAACCGGTCGTGGCCCGCCGCCTGCAGTTCAAGGAGACCGAGGTGCACGTTCCGGCGCAGGGCGCAGTGCTCGCGGGCACGATCACCGAGCCGATCACGGCGGGGCCGCACCCGGGAATCGTCATCGTGCACGGCTCGGGACTGGGACCGCGCATCGATTACGGGGTGTGGGTCGCGCTCTACGCAAGTCTCGGACTGACGGTTCTCGCCTACGACAAGCGGGGCAACGGCGACTCCACCGGCCAGTACCCGGGCGAGCTGGCGAGTGAGGAGAACCTGCGCATCTACGCCGACGACGCCGCGGCGAGCGTGCGATTCCTGGCAGCGTTTCCCGGCGTCGACGCCCATCGTGTCGGTTTCCACGGCGGCAGCCAGGGTGGTTGGACTGTCCCTCTGGCGATCCAGCGCGATCCCGACGCTGCCTTTGCCGTGCTTGTCTCCGGGCCCGCCGTGACCGTGGGCCAGCAGGGAGTCTGGGCCGCTTTCAGCGGCGGTTCACGACAGCTGCCGACCGAATCTGCAGCCGCGATGAACGCGGCGGTGCGTGCCGACCACTCTGGATACGACCCCGGACCGATCCTGGCAACGATGAGCAAGCCGATCGTCTGGCTGAACGGCGAGATCGATCGTCAGGTCCCCACGACGGTCAATAGCGAGGTCCTCCACGGACTGGGCAAGTCCAACTTCGACATCCAGGTGCTGCCTGGTGTCGACCACGGGCTCTTCGAGACGGCGACCGGGTTGACCCAGGACGACGACCAGGCGCAGCGACTTGGCCGAGACGTCTTCGTGCGTATCGCGACGTGGCTGTCGGCGCACGGATTCTCCACTCCTCAACCAGAGTCGCCGCCCACCCCGTGAGCACGCGTCGCGTCCGCGCGACGGCTCACTGGGTCTCGACCGCGACCTGTGCCTCGCCTTCGGGATCCAGGAACGGTTCGCCGTCGACCTCGACGACGACACGCTCGATGCTGCCGGTGAAGCGAAACGGTGCGCGATAATCGTCGCAGACCGGAAGTTCCCCGCTGTAGCCGCAGGTCAAGCCGGCGCCGGTGAGGGAGAAGCGCAGCGGCGTGAACGCCGGGATCCGCGCCCCGGCGACGCGCTGGCCGTCGACAGAGAGCACGCCCGTGCCGCGGTGGTCACCGTCACGAATGAAGGTGAACGCCAGCTCATGCCGGCCAGCGTCCAGGTCGACCGTCGCTTCGATTACGTGCTGCTCGTATCCCGCGAGGTTGTGGACATAGCGCAGCACAGAGTCCTTGATGAACAGCGACCAACCCCCAAGCAGCGAACCCTGGGCGATGAGGACGCCCTGTGGCGGGTCGGTCACCACGATGTATGCGGTGATTCGATGCCATCGGTTGCGCACGTTGACCGCGACCGCCTCCGGCACGGCTGACGTGTCCGGGAGATAGACGTAGCGGCTGCGCGGCGGAACCGAGCGGGGCCGGTCGAGCACGAGGTCCGAGAGGGGCCGGGCGTCGAGCGGCAGCACGTTGTGGCGCTTCGCCTCGTCCCACCACCGCTCGATCATCGCCTGCAGACGGCTGGGTTCAGCGGCGGCGAGGTCGTTGCACTCCGAGGGATCGTCGACGACGTTGTAGAGCTCCCAGCGGTCACTGTCGAAGTCCTGGTTCATCACCGGGTGGTAGGTCACCGCCTTCCAACCGCGCTGGTACAGCGCACGGCAGCCGAACATCTCGTAGTACTGCGTGTCGCGCACCTCGGCCCCATCGGCAGACCCAAACGTGGATGCGAAGCTCACGCCCTCGATCGGTGACTGCTCGACGCCGTCGATCACCGCCGGCGCGGCGATGCCTGCGGCGTCGAGGATGGTGGAGAAGAGATCGATGCAGTGGACGTACTGCCGCCGAACCTGGTCGCGTGCGGCGATGCCTCGCGGCCAGTGCACCAGCAACGGATCGGCGACTCCGCCCTCATGGACCTCGCGTTTCCAGCGCCGGAACGGCGTGTTGCCGGCCACCGTCCATCCCCACGGATAGTTGTTGTGGCACCGGGGACCACCGATCTCGTCGATGCGAGCCAGCTGTTCTTCCAGCGTCGTCGGCACCAGGTTCCAGAGGCGCACATCGTTGAGCGACCCACCGACTCCGCCCTCCGAGCTGGCGCCGTTGTCCGAGAGGACGAGGAACAGCGTGTTGTCCAGCTCCCCCTGAGCGGCGAGGAAGTCGACGAGACGTCCCACGTGGTGATCGCAGTGTGAGAGGAACGCCGCAAACGCCTCCATGTAGCGTGCGTAGAGACGCTGCTGGTCGCGGCTCAGCGAATCCCAGGCCGGCACCCAGTCCGGTCGCGGAGACAATCGCGTGTGCGCCGGGATCGTGCCCTCAGCGACCTGGCGTGCGAAGGTCCCCTCCCGCCACACGTCCCAACCCTGGTCGAACTGTCCTGCGTACGAATCCAGCCACGGCCGCGGCGCCTGGTGTGGCGAGTGACATGCGCCGAAGCACAGGTACAGGAAGAACGGCTTGAGGGTGTCGATGGCGCGTAGGTCGCCGACCAGCTCGATGCACCGGTCGATGAGATCTTCGGTGAGGTGGTATCCGTCGTCGGAGCCGCGCGGTAGCGCCACTTGGTGGTTGTCGGCGATGAGCGCGGGTGCGAACTGGTTGGTCTCGCCGCCGAAGAAGCCGTAGAAGCGCTCGAAGCCGCGTCCCAACGGCCATCGTTCACGCGTTGCTGCGAGGTGACACTCGTCCTCCGGTGTGAGATGCCACTTGCCCACCGCCCAGGTCGCGTAGCCGTTGCCGGCGAGGATCTCGGAGAGGAACCCATTGCTCTTGGGGATACGCGCGTTGTAGCCGGGAAAGCCGGTGGCCAGCTCGATGACGCGGCCCATGCCATTGCTGTGGTGATTGCGGCCGGTGAGCAGGCCGGCGCGAGTCGGCGAGCACAGCGCGGTGGTGTGGAAGTTGGTGTAGCGAAGCCCGCCGGCGGCAAGCGCGTCGAAGGTGGGCGTCCGCAGGTCGGAGCCGAAACAGCCAAGTTGGGCGAACCCGACATCGTCAAGGACGAGCATGACGATATTGGGCGCACCGTCCGGCGCACGCTGCGCGGGCGGCCACCACGGCACCGACTCGGTGACGTAGCGCCCGATGGTGCCGCCGAAGGGCTCGCCGGTCATGCGTGCATCAGAACATGTACGACGCCCACGGCGCGGGCGACCAGCGCATCATCGCGGTGGCGCGCCATACGGCACCGGGAGTGCATTCGTCGACCAGCCCGGCACGCCAAAGGCGCTCCACCGCGGTGTCGCCGAGCAGAACGGCACCGAGCTCAGCAGGTCCCAGCACGATGTCGGCAACCGCATCGGTACGCGTGCACTCGGCGCCGTCGCGTCCACCCTCGAGGCGGAAACGGCCACCAGCCTCGCTGAAGAGCTCGTCCCGCACCTCGATCACCAGGGCGTCCTCACGCGAGTAGCGGCGTGCGGCGAGCAGCGCCGGCACCGCGAACGGGCGCACGTGCAGATCATCCATCTCGCGCGTCACCCACCGACGGGGATCGGCGAAGAGGTCGGCGATGGGTTCGTCGACTGGCCGTCCGGCAGCGACCACCTTGGTCACCAGGTCGTGCTCGAGGCAGAGGCGCCACAACGCCGTCTCGACGACTGTGCTTGCGCCCACCAGTTGGTTCACGCGAAGCTCGAAGTCAGGAAACCCGTTCTCCCAGTGTGGGGCAAGGCGGAACGAGACGAGGCCGTCGACCTCGCCGGCGGGGTCGCGATGCACGTACATCTGCATCGGTCCCGCACCCTCGTATTCCTCGCCGGCGCGACGGTAGGTCTCGCGGTGTCTCGCTGACGAAATCGACACCATGCCGTTGCGCATTGCCCGCACTCTGGTGTGCATCGTCTCGAGGTGGCGCAGGAATGCTTCGACATCGACGAGCTCCATCGTCCCCGAGTCGACAAACGGCACACGGTGAGCGGCATGACGCGGATCCACCTCGACGCGCCGGCAACGCGAAGCGATGCCGAAGCCGAATCGCCGGTAGAGCAGGCTCTCCGCGGCCATCAGCCCGGCGATGGGCTCACCGTGCTCGGGGAGCGCGTCGAGCTGAGCCATGAGGAGACGGCGCATGATGCCCTGCCGCGTGTGGGTCGGCTGGACTCCCACCCACGTGATCCCCGCCATCCGCATCTGGGCGCCACCGGGAAGAGTCAGCTCCAGTGGGAGCGCCGCCGATATGCCCACCATGGTGTCGCCGTCGAAGGCGCAGATCACCCGAGGGAGGTCGAAGAGGGTGCCCAGGTACGCAGTGTTGTCGGGAGTCGGACGGTATCCGAACAATGCGCAGTCAATGTTCGACACCGCTTCGAGCTCATCTGCTGTGATGGAGCGGACGGTGATGCTCACGTGAGCGCGATCATGACAGAGGCTCGATCAGCGACGCCGCTGCGCGCCGATGACGGCAACGAGCATGGTGCATGGCTGCGACGATCGGTTGTGCCACGCATGGCGCGTCCCGTTCTGCACAACGCAGTCACCAGTGCGCAGGTGGACTTCGGCGCCATCGTCGAGTTCGAGCCACACCTCGCCTGCGAGGATGACGTCGACGTCGACGGTGTCGGTGGTGTGCATCCTGGGCTGATCGACCTCGCGGACCTCTAGGATACCCGGCAGCTTGCGGCGGATCTCCGCAATCGCCGCCTCGTGGTCGAGGTCGGCCGGCGGCGCTGCGCCGTTGGGGCCGAACGTGTAGAGGGCAAGGCGGAATCCTCCTACCGGCGGGAAATAATCAGGCGCTGTCGGCGTTGTGCCGTTGCTGGGGAGCTCGACCACCTGGTCGCTTCCCCAGATCCGGTGGAACTCCGCCCCTGGCATCGCCGCCAGCGTCACCGGGTGCACCACGTCGTCGCTGACAAACACCGACCTGCCGTCCGCCGCCTGACCGGTCACCACGCGTCGCAAATGCACCGGCAGCCACCTCCCATGCTCAGGTTCGATCGACGCCCTAGCTTGCCACCAGCAGGCCCGCGAGTTGAGCACGCTCGTCCTCGTCGAGGTGGATCAGCAAGGCGTCGCTGACCGCCTCGAAGTGTCGAGCGAGCCGCGGTGCGACGAGCGGAGCCGTGACGTCGGGATGCGACATGACCCACGCATGCGCCAGCGCAGCAGTGCCGACCCCGCGTGCCGCTGCGGCGCCGGCGAATCGCTGGACACCATCGAGGGTCGCCGGTACTAGGTGTTCGGCGTATGGCGCGGGGCGCACCGCCACCCGTGATCCAGGCTCAGGTTGTCCGCCGGGCACGTATCTCCCGCTGAGAATTCCACCACACAGGGTGCTGTGCGGCGTGTAGCCGAGTCCGCTTGCCCGGCAGAGAGGGAGAACCTCCGACTCGTCGCCCCGAGCGAGCAGGCTGTACTCGTTCTGTATCCACTGGTAGCGAGGCAGGCCGTGCCGCTCGCTGGCGTCGAGCATCGCCTCGACCTGCGCGACGCTGAGGTTGCATCCACCGACGGCGGACACTTTGCCGTTCTCCAGCAGCTCGGCGAAGGCGCTGAGCGTCTCGTCGATCGGCGTGCTCTCGTCGGGCGCGTGTGACAGGTACATGTCGACGTGATCGACGCCCAACCGCTCGAGACTGCGGTCCACCTGGCGAAGGATGTGGTCGTGGCTGAGGTCGATGCCGTCCTGACCCGGCTCGACGGGAGCGCCCACCTTGGTGGCGATGAGCATGCTGCGGCCACCGCGTTGCCCAAGCCAGCGGCCGATGACGCGCTCGCTTTGGCCCCCCGCGTAGCTGTTGGCCGTATCGAGAGCGGTGATGCCGAGGGCGAGCGCGGTATCCAGCATGGTGACGGCCTCGTCGTCGCTGAGGCCATGCCCGAGCGTTTCGCGCGGGCTGCCGATGCCGCCGATGGTGCCGCAGCCGATGATCACCGCGGAGACATCGAGGCCCGAACGACCCAGGGGACGCTGACGCACGGCGACATCCTAGAGTCTCGGTCGCCAATCCATGTGCACCGCGAAAACGGCGATATCAGACGGCGACATCAGGAGGACGCGGTATGGCGGTCGAGAGCAGAGCCGAGGCGACCTGGAAGGGCGACCTCGCCACGGGGAGCGGCACCGTACGTCCTGCCAGCGGCGCCTTTGGTGAGCTCGCCCTGACGTGGAAGCAGCGCGCGGAGTCGCGCGAGTCGGGAACGAGTCCGGAGGAGCTGATCGCCGCCGCGCACTCGGGCTGCTTTGCCATGGCGCTGTCCGCCGGGCTTGTGAAGACCGGGCACAAGGCGGAGCGGCTGGACACCTCGGCGCGGGTGACGTTCCAGGCGGGCGAGGGAATCACCGGTATCCACCTCACAGTTCGCGGAACTGTGCCGGGGATGGATGCGGCTGCCTTCAGCCAGGCGGCCGACGCCGCCAAAGCCGGATGTCCCGTGTCCAAGGCACTCGCGGCCGTGCCCATCACGCTGGAGGCGTCACTGGTCTGACCGACAGCGAAAACCTGGCGCGCTGCGCGACGGCAACGCAGACGAGAACGACGGTCGCCGTGAGCGGCGCGGCGATTCCTGGGTGGTCGCCGAGGATCAAGGCAGCCCAGACGAGCGTCAGGAACGGCTGCAGCAGTTGCAGCTGGCTACCCCTGGTGACGCCGGCGCGTGCCAGTCCGTGGTACCAGGCGAAGAACCCCACGAACATGGAGACGGTGCCGACGTAGACGAATCCACCGAGCGACGCAGCGCCCACGCGAACGGTGCTGGTAGCCAGTGCGATTCCGGTCAGCGGCGCGGAGACGGGCAGGGCGAAGACGACGCCCCAGGCGATCACCTGCCACCCGGGCATCTCTCTCGCCAGGCGTCCGCCCTCCGCGTAACCGACCGCGGCGATGACCAGGGCGAGAAGCAGCAGCCCGTCGGCGACGCGCACGGAGCCGACACCGTCGCTCCACGCATAGGCGACGACGGCCACCGAACCGGCGGCGTTGGCCAGCCAGAACAGCGGGCTGGCTCGCTCGCCGCCGCGCACCACCGCGGCGGCCGCCGTGGCCATGGGCAGCAGGCCGATGAGCACCGCCGCGTGCGAGGCGCTGACGTCGCGCAGAGCGATGGCGCTGAGCACCCCGAAGCCGATGCCACAGCCCAACGCCACGAGGAGGAGTGCCTGCAGCTGGCTGCGCCGGGGCAGCGCCGCGCGCCCGGCGAGCAGAGCGCCCATGGCCAGCAGGGCGGCGAGCACCGAGCGGCCGGCGCCGACCACCAGCGGATCCATGTCGCGAAGGGCCAGGACGGTGGCCGGCACGGTGCCCGAGAAGGCAACCACGGCGAGCCCTGCCCAGCCCAGCCCGGAAAGCGCCACCGGCCCGCTCTCGATAGCGGTACTCTTATCCCTCATGATCAAGAGTAGCACTATCGCTGCTCTCGCCGACACACTTCGCGACCACGTGGCCCGGCTGCAGCCGGGTGACCAGCTGCCGAGCACCCGCGACCTCGTCAAGGGGCATCGCGTCAGCCCGGTGAGCGTGGCCAGGGCCTTGGCCATCCTTGTCGCCGACGGACTGGTGACGACGCGTCCGGGCGCGGGAACGTTCGTCGCCGAGCGCCGTCCGCTCACCGCACCAGACGCCGTCGACTCATCGTGGCAGACGGTGGCCCTCGGCGATCGTGCCATCGACGCCAGTGCGATCCAGGTGTACCTGGAGGCAATCCCCGCGGGGACGATCGCCATGGCCGGCGGCTACCTGCACCACTCGATGCGTCCGAACCGCGCGCTGTCTTCGGCGCTGATGCGGGCGGCCCGCCTTCCTGACGCCTGGGATAGACCGCCTCTGCAGGGTGTCTCCTCACTGCGCGCCTGGTTCGCCGAGTCGATCGGAGGTGGCGTCACCCCCGAGGACGTGGTCATCACCAGCGGCGGGCAGGCGGCGATGTCGGTCGCGCTGCGTGCCATCGTGCCCGCCGGTGCACCGCTTCTCGTCGAGGCGCCCACCTACCCCGGTGCGCTGGCGGTGGCGCGGGCTGCGGGGATCCGACCGGTTCCTGTCCCCATTGACAGTAACGGGATCCGGCCTGACCTGCTCGCTGAGGCGTTTCGCGTCACCGACGCGCGCGCCGTCTACCTGCAGCCGACGTACCAGAATCCGACGGGCGCGGTGCTCAGCCCGGAGCGACGCGAGCAGGTCCTCGCCGTGGCGCACGACGCTGGCGCGTTCATCATCGAGGACGACTACGCGCGAGCGCTCTCGCACGACGGGCCACCTCCGCCCCCATTGATCGCCAACGACGTCGACGGGCGCGTGGTGCACATCGCGTCGCTGACCAAGCCCGCCGCGCCCAGCCTGCGAGTCGGTGCGCTCAGCGCTCGCGGGCCCGTTGCCGAACGCATTCGGGCGCTGCGCATCGTCGACGATCTCTTCGTCGCCCGCTTCCTCCAGGATGCCGCCCTGGAGCTGGTCACCGCGCCGGGATGGCCGCGGTATCTGAGCGGCCTCTCCGCCGAGCTTCGCCGCCGTCGCCAGCGCCTTCTCGCCGCTCTCACCGAGCACGCCCCCGGGTTCCAGGTCGCGCTCATCCCCCGCGGTGGGATGCACATCTGGGTACGCCTCCCCGACGGCACCGACGAGAACGCCGTCTTCGCCGCCTGCCGGCAGGCTGGTGTCCTGGGCAGCATGGGCCGCGCCTACTTCGCCGCCGAGTCGCCCGGGCCGTACATGCGCCTCAGCTTCGTCGGCGCGCCCCACCTGGACGACCTCGACGAAGGCGTGCGCCGCCTGGCCTCGGCCGTGCGCTGATGCCGCCGCTCGCCGTCAGCGCGGCTGCTGCAGCTCGGCGCCGATCCTCTGCAGGTCGGCGGTGTGGTGGGTGAGCTCGTGCGGCATGTCGTGGGCGATGTCGCGCAGCTTCACGTCACCCGCCTCCTCGTGAGCGCCGATGCGCTGCCAGCCGTCACCAGGGAGGCCGCAGACCAGGGCGACGAAGTGTGCGACGGCGCTGTCGATGCGTTGCAGCGACGGCTCGACCGGGCGCTCGTCAAAGCGTCCCAGCTCAGCCGCCTGGTCCTGGTCGTAGCCGGCGAGAAACGGGCGCTCTTCGGTGGCCATCCTACGCACGCGACTCTCGATGAGCTCGGCGGCGTCAGCCATGTGGGCGCAGTACGCGTTTGGCGACCACACCGCCGGCGCGGTGCGGCGACCGCGTAACTCGGTGGGGATCGCCAGCGCCGCCTGACGAAACCTCACCACCGTATCAGTGCACACGTCGACCATCTCGCCTGCGCTCAGCGCGTAGCGAAAGCCGCACTCACGACAGCGAAATGCGCCGTTGCTGTCACGGATGACCTGGCTGGGATCCACCCCCGAATTGTGCCCTCGCGAGGGGTCAGCCGGCGGCGATGGCGGGCCACATCGGCGCGGTCAGCGCCGAGCTTGCTGAGGTGTCTCGGTCGGGTGGTCGCTCGTGGCGCCGGCAGGGCTCAGCTCTTCGGTGAGCACATCGAGACCCCGCGCGAAGGCAGCGCGCTCCTCGGCGGTGAGACGCTCCAGGGCGCGGCGCAAGGGACCCAGGCGCCGGCTGAGAAATGCGTCGACGGCAGCCAGGCGCGCGGGGGCGACGCAGACGATGGTGCGCCGCCGATCCCCGGTGTCCTCGACACGCTCGAGCAGCCCAGCACGGCTCAGCTCGCCAACCATGAGACTGGCCGTCGGCAATGCCACGCACAGGCGCGCCGCCAGCGCGCTGACGCTCATCGGGCCACCCACCATGACATGGCGCAGCACGTTGGTGTGGCGCGGACCCAGGCCGGCAGCGCCGATGAGCTCCTTGACCTCGGCGGGAGGCGCATCACCGGTCGACTTGGCTGCCGCAAACAACGCGGGGATGCGCAGCGCGATCGACTTGAGCTCCTCGTCGCTGATCGGCGACAGGGGACGTGGCGATGCCCGCCACTCCGCGCAAGGATCGGCGCTGGAACTGCCTGGCTCGATGCTTGACCCAGTCATAAGTTATGAAGTTTAGATGGTTTGACGAGCAAAACCAACGTCTGGCATACTGCGCGGCGCACGCGAGTCCGGCCGTGGAAGGGGACCACGGGGGGCAAGGCACCTGACCGCTGTTCACACGAGGTCTTCGCACGTCCGTGATGGGTCGCATCTCTCGTTTCGTCCTCGCCCACCGAAAGTGGGTGGGTCTCTTCTGGCTGGTGGTCTTCGTCATTGGCGTCGCCACGGTCTCGACCACCGTCAACCGGCTGTCGACCGAGTTCTCCGTCCCCGGCAAGGAGGGCTTCGAGACCGGCGCAAAGATCCGCGCGCTGTACGGGATCAGCAACGAGAGCGACGCATTGGTGCCGGTGGTGCAGCTTCCCCAGGGGACGACGGTCGACAGCCCCGGTGTGCTCGACCAGCTCAAGGCCTTCGACCAGAAGATCCTCAGCACCGCGGGGACACTCAGCGCCACCCATCGCGGTGTGTCTCTCGTCAGCTACGCGTCGACAGGGGATCGCCGCCTGGTCAGCAGTGACGGGCGGACCTTGTACTCCATGGTCTTCGTGCCCGTGCCGCCGCCGGGGAACGCGTTCGACATCCCCCCCGAGGAGAAGGCGGTGCGGGCTCTCGTCAACGGGGCGACCGTGGCCGGCGGCAGCGCACGTCTCACCGGCATCGACGAGCTGGTCAGCAACACCGCGGGCAACGAAGGCCCCAGCCTTCTCGTCGAGGGCCTTCTCGGCGGCGTCGGCGCGCTGGCGATCCTGGCGTTCGTCTTCGCCAGCTTCGTCGCCTTCGTTCCCATCATCATCGCCGTCGTCGCCATCATGACGACGTTCCTGCTCATCCTCATCCTGACGACATTCTCCGACGTCTCCTTCATCGTTCAGTTCCTCGTCGCACTCATCGGCCTCGGCGTGGCGATCGACTATTCGCTGCTGGTGGTCACCCGCTGGCGCGAGGAGAGAGCCAACGGGCTGGCCAACGACGACGCCGTGCACAAGGCGATGGAGACGGCCGGCAGCGCAGTCGTCTTCAGCGGCACGACGGTGGGCATCGGCCTGCTTGCGCTCATCGTTCTGCCCGTTCCCTTCCTGCGCAGCGTCGGCTACGGCGGCATGCTCATCCCGGTCGTCAGCGTCGCCGTCGCCATAACCCTCCTCCCGGTAATCCTCCACTCGATCGGCGCGCCCGATGTGCGCTGGCCGTGGCGCTACCGCTTCACCGTCGGGTACATCCCCTTCTTCGTCCCCCGTCTGCTGCGTCGCCTGGCGACCTATCCCAACGTCCGCAAGGAGGCGCACGCCAGCCGTGGCTGGGTCAGCTGGGCACGATTGATCGTGCGCCGCCGCTGGGTCGCCGCTGGGGTCGCGGTGGTCGCGCTCGCGGCACTGGTCATCCCGGCGACCCACATCACCGTCGGCGTACCCGTGCCGACCTCACTGGCGCCGAGTGGCCCGGCACGCGAAGGGCTCGACATGCTCACCTCATCGGGCCTGGGCACCCCGGGCTTCCAGCCGCACATGCTCCTGGTCAGTGGCGGCAAGGACCCCAACGCAGTCGCCACGGCAGCTGCATCAGTGCCGGGAATGGCGACGGCGGTGGTGCCGAGCGGTCCCGGCTGGGCGGCACCGGCTCCGGGGACCTCCGTCGTGGTCGGCCTCAGCACGCTCGAGCCTGACAGCTCGGCGGGGCGTGATCAGATCGATGCCCTGCGCACCGCGGTGCGCGCCGTCGGCGGCCCAGGCACTGCCACGGTCGGTGGGTCGCGTGCCGGCAGCGCCGATTTTGTTTCTGCCGTCTACGGCAATTTCCCGCTGATGATCGCCCTGGTCGTGATCATCACCTTCATCCTCCTCGCCCGCGCGTTCCGGTCGCTGGTGCTGCCGCTCAAGGCGGTGGTGCTCAACGTCATCTCGGTGGCCGCCGCGTACGGCATCCTGGTTCTCGTCTGGCAGGACGGCCACGGCAGCAAGCTGATCTTCGGCATCGACGCCACTGGGGCGATCCTCGAGTGGATCCCGCTGATGGTGTTCGCCTTCCTCTTTGGGCTGTCGATGGACTACGAGGTGTTCATCCTGGCGCGCATGCGCGAGGAGTACGACAAGACCGGCAACACCGACCTCGCCGTGGTGCGCGCCATGGGACGCACCGGCAGACTGGTCACCTCGGCCGCGTTGATCCTCTTCTGCGCGTTCCTGGTGCTCGGCACGTCGCCGGGACCCATCATCAAGACGTTCGCGACCGGGCTCGCCGCGGGCATCCTGCTCGACGCGACTGTCGTGCGCATGCTCATGGTGCCGGCGCTGGTGTCGCTCTTCGGACGCTGGAACTGGTGGCTGCCGCGGCTCCCCGCCTCGCTCATCCGCGTCAAGCCGTCCGAGCCCAAGCCGGAACGCCGCCGCGAGGTGCTGCCCCAGGAGGCCTGAGAAGGCACTGCATGCGCTGCGACCACCTGCCTAGCATTGCCGGGGATGAGTCGGGACCGACAGGAGGCGGTGGCATGCAGCAGACGCGACTGACCGACGAGACCGCGGACTACGTTGCACGCCGCGAGGAGCTTCGCGCGGCCGAGATCGATCTGATGCGGCAACGCGAGCGCGTCGCCGCGCTACGCCGCCAGCTCCCCCAGGGCGCAGAGGTCAAGGACTACGTCTTCACCGAAGGACCGAACGATCTCGATACCGGCGACGCACCGGTGCAGCGCACGCGGCTCAGCGAGCTGTTCACCGGGCCGGGACGCTCCCTGGTCATCTACCACCTGATGTACGGAAAGCAGCAGACCATCCCGTGCCCGATGTGCACGATGTGGATCGACGGGTTCAACGGCGTCGCCCACCACGTAGCGCAGAACGTCGACTTTGCCATCGCGGCAGCGGCTGACCTGCCAACGCTCCGAGCGCATGCACGCAACCGTGGCTGGAGCCGGCTGCGCTTGCTGAGTTGCGGCGACAGCACATTCAAGTACGACCTCGGCAGTGAGGCCGGCGACGGTAACCAGGACTCGACCATCTCCGTCTTCACCCACGACGGGAGCGTCCTGCGCCATTACTACACCGCTCATCCGGCGATGTCCGAAGACATCAATCAGCGCGGCATCGACCTGCTCAGCCCGGTGTACAACATTCTCGACCTGACCCCCGAGGGGCGTGATGACTGGTACGCCGAGCTCGCCTACGCGGCGGATCTCAACCTGGTTCCGGGAACCGTCCGCTGAACCGTCGACGTCGCGTCGATCGGCGACGACTCAGCCGAAGCTGGCGATTCCGACGATCGGGCTGGAGAGCCTGATGCTCTTGGCGCCCCCGTAGTCGCGCGCGTCACCATACGGGTAGACGTTGCCGTCCTTGGACACCACCCAGTAACCACGGCCATCAGCTGTCGCGGCGATGCCGACGACCGCGGCTGTGGCAACGCCGGCCGCCGAGCCATAGCCGGCGGCCGCGGGACCAAAGGGGAACATGCCACCGTCCCGTGCGACCAGCCAGTAGCCACCACCGTCGTGCGTCGCCGCCATTCCCACGATCGGCTGGTTGAGGTGGATCCCGCCCGTCGACCCGTAGCCGGCCGCGTCGCCGAAGGGAAAGATGCCGCCGTCTGAGGCCACCAGCCAGTAACCGCGGCCGTCGGGCGTCCCCGTCATGCCCACGATGGGCTGGTTGAGGTGGATACCGCCCGTGGAGCCGTAGCCGCCGGCGTTGCCGAAGGGGAAGATGCCGCCGTCGGAAGCCACCAGCCAGTAACCACGGCCGTCAGGCGTCGCCGCCATGCCCACGATGGGCTTGTTAAGGTGGATGGCGCCTGTGGAGCCGTAGCCCCCGGCGCTGCCGAAGGGAAAGATGCCGCCGTCGGCGGCGACCAGCCAGTTGCCACTTCCGTCAGGCGTCGCCGCCATCCCGACGATGGGCTGGTTGAGGCGCAGGTTCCCCAGCGTGCCGTAGCCCGCGGCAAATCCGTAGGGGAAGATACCGCCATCCGATCCGGTCAGCCAGTAGCCCTGCGGATCGGTGGGATCGTGCAGCCAGCCGGTGATGGGAATGCCGGCTTGAACGACCCAGCCGACCATGTTCTGCGAGGCATAGCCGTTGCCACCAGCGTTCTCGGCGAGGACAATGACCGTGCCATCGCCCTTTGTCGCGTCGCTGAAATGCACATCGGTGACCACCGCGGTGTGCCCGTTGGTTGACGTCGCACCAAAGCTCATGACGTCGCCCGGTGCAGGCGCGCTGCCGCTGCCGTTGCTGACCTTCTGCAGCCTTTTCCCTGGATAGTTGGCCACGACCTCGCTGCCATTGGCGGGGTATGTGTTCTGTCCGTACTCCTGGTACAGCCAGCGCATGCTGAGCTCGACGCATTCGAATTCGAGCGCGCCACCACCACCGAAGCCGACGCCGGTGTCGGGATGAGGCGGACCGCAGGGCACGAGCCCCATCCACGCAGGCCCGATGGCTGCAGTGTGAACGCCGCTCGCGGCGAAGTGGTACGCGTCGTCACACTGGCTTCCCTTCCACCAGGAGGGCATGGGAACCTGATTCGCTGTCGCCAGCCGGACGCGGCCGCTTCCATTGTCGGTGCCCACTACGTAGCCGGTTCCGGCAGCGGCCAACGTCGCACCGGGTGAAGACTGCGCCCGACCGGCGAGGAACACGCCACCATCGGTGATGGAGGTGTCGACACCTGCAGAAACCTGCCCCACCGTCGTCGGTCTCTCTGCACCCGTTGCGCTGATGCTGAGACCGCGTACTGACTGCGCAAGACGCTGCTCCTGCATGCGCTGACTGGTCGGGTCGCCGGAGAGCTCTTCTGCGGCGCGCACGATCCACTGGCGCCCGCCCAGCTCTGCCACCCACTCGACAACCGCCGTCGGCCACAGACCCTTCGCGTGGAGAGCAAGACTGACGACGCTGAGCTCGCCTTGCACCGCTTGCCCGAACAGGTAGGCGACAGGACCGGCGCTGAAGCTCGCACCCTGGGCGCTGCGCACCCCGTGCAACCCGGCCCGGTACGCCGCATCACCACCAGGCGACGACAGCGGGAGCGCCTTCTCCGACGCAGCCCTGGTGCCCGCAGCGACGGCGGTGACGGAGAGTTCGCGGTATGGGGTCGGCTGGCTGGCAGACGCCATCTGCGTCGTGTCACCCGGAACTGCTGCCACGAAGGCCACAGCCGGCAGATAGGCAGTGGTGACCGTCAGCGACACGTTGTCGAGCACGAATGTCCGGGTGGGCGAGCCCGACGTTGCGCTGGCGAGAACCGCGTCGACGCCGGACTGCGTTGTCGTCCGGTCCGCTGTTCTCGCCAGGGGCGCTGCTCCGCACCCCGCGGTCAGGGACGCGCCGACCACAGCGAAGATCGCCTTCCTTCCCGAGAACAATGGGGGACCCCCGTGGCGTCAGCTGTTGCGGCGTCGTCGGGGCGGGATCCGGTCTCGATCGATCCGGACAGTCAGCCCAGCTCCCTGCATAGCGGAGCTGTCTTGGCGGATGTCAGCGGTCGACCGCTGTGTTGCACCATTGCCATCCCGCCGTGACGGTCGACCACGGCCTGATCGCGGTGCGCGGGCGCACGCGGCCTGGGTTGTCGGCGGCGTGACCCGAGCTCAGCCGGGGACCGCTGCCCCCGCCCAGCGAGGCACATCGCGTCCCAGCCACGCAGCCAGCCGGTCGTAGACATGGGAGTCCTCCGAGACGTCGACGACCCCCTCGAAGGCGTGGCCGATCGCGGCGCCGCGCACCTCCGCAGGCGCCATCTGCTTGGCGACGGCGAGCATCTCCTCACCGATCTCGGGATCGAACTCGCGGAGATCGCCGACCGCGGCGGCGAGGTCCCAGGTGTGCACCGTCAGCTCGAGGCTGTACACGGAGACGACCAGCGCACCCGGCAGCGTCGCCCAGGGCAGCTTGATGTCGCGACCGAGCAGGTCATTGTCCGACCAGACGTCGCGCACCTCGTCCGCGGCGGCGTCGAAGGCGGTGATCCAGCCGTAGTCGGAGATTCCGGTGGTGACCATGGGAATGGACAGGGGATCGCCGCCACGGCCGGCGCACGCGTACCGCCGCATCGCGGTGATCATGTGACCGATCAGCGTGCGCACGTCGAACTCGTTGCACGGTGTCGGCAGCGTCATCTCATCTGGCCTGACGCCGGCGATCACCAGGCGCGCCTGGGCGAAGGCAACGGCTTGAAGGGCACGGGGATCGGTTCCGACCATGGTGGCTTCCTCCCGAGACGCCGGCCACTCACCGGCTGTGATTGCCGACATGGTGCAGGAGCTAACAAGACACCATCTGTCATATTTAGAGGCTAACCTGACATTCGATGCGCGCCGATCGCCTGCTCTCGATCCTCATGCTCCTGCAGACCCGGGGCCGCGTGACCGAGGGCGAGCTCGCCGAGTCCCTGGAGGTCACCACGCGCACCATCCACCGTGACCTCGAGGCCCTGTCCACGGCCGGCGTACCCGTGTACGCCCAGCGGGGACGGGGCGGTGGCTGGTCGCTCATCGGCGGCTACCGCACCGATCTGTCGGGGCTCAGTGAGGAGGAGGCGCGCGCCCTGTTCCTCGTCGCCGGTCCGGCGGCAGCGGCCGGTCTCGACCTCGCCCCCGCGGCGCACTCCGCACTGCGCAAGCTTCTCGCCGCCCTGCCGGCGCACTACCGGCCCGCGGTCGAGCGGGTCCGTTCCGGGGTCCACGTCGATCCCGCCCGCTGGTGGCACGGCGCCGACCAACCCGTCCACCTCCACGCGGTGCGCGACGCGCTGACCTCGGGCAGGCGTCTCTGGATGCGTTACGACCACGGCGCCGGCCCCGACCGGCGACGTCTGATCGATCCGCACGGCCTGGTGCAGAAGGCGGGCACGTGGTACCTGCTCGCGGTCACCAGGGGCGAGCTGCGCACCTTCCGTGTGTCGCGCATCCACAGCATCACGCCGGCACCCGGGGCGTCGCGACGCCCCGCCGCCTTCGACGTCGCCGCGGCGTGGGAGCAGTCACGGACAGCATTCGAAAAGCAGCAGCAACATGGCGACCCGCTTTCCGTCACGGTGCGAGTCCGCGAGGAGTGGATACGCACGTTGCGCGGTTCGCTCAGCGCGCATGTCGATGGCCGCGCGGAGGAGCACGATCGTCCGGGGTGGGCCGGTATCCGCCTTCGCTTCCGCGGCATCGGTGCCGCCGCCGCTGCGCTCGCCGGGTTCGGCGACGACGTTGAGGTGATCGCGCCCGACGAGCTGCGCACCACGCTTGAGGACATCGGCCGCAAATTGTTCAGCCTCTACGCGACAGAGGGGCTTAAGGGGTGGTGATCGGCGCCTGCTGACACGAGCCGAAGGTCGTCCCAGGGGGAGGCGTATGGGTGTACGTCTTGATCACCCGGCCATCCTTCATGTCGACGAGTACGAGGCTTTCCTGTTCCACGACCTCGGCGCCAGGACATGACGAGAACCGTGTCAGGAGGACGTCCTCGATCCAACACTCGCACAGCACCGGGTTGTTCGGGTCGGCGATGTTGATGACGGTTGCCTGATCACTCACCCGCAATCTGACGTGCGCCTCGGTTAAAACTCCGCTCGGCGCCGGCACAGCACCGTACGCTGCATCCCTTGCACTTCCCGCGTCAACGACGGCACGCGCCCCACTGAGGCGCACGGCCCAGCCTGCCGCATCGAGGAGCGCCGGATCGAAGTCGAACACGATGCCGCCGGGGCCGGCGAAGAGGTCACTGAGATTGCCGGTGCGAAGACGCCACGTCGTCCCCGCCCATTCCCACACGTCCGGTGACCCGTTGATCGCGTGGTCGCCGACGAACACGGCCCGGCCGAACCGGGTCGTCAGTAAGCGGCCATTCTCGTTCGGCGCCGAGATCGTCGGAACCATGCTCCAGGACGACCCGTCCCAGGTCCAGGTGTCGGCCGGTGTCGTGGAGTTGCGCAACGGGAAGGCGGCGTCGCCGAGGTGGAGACCTATCACCTTGTGATACACGCCATCCCACGTCAGCTCAACGGTCGAGTCGAGCGCGAAGTTGTCAGCCGACGAACGCCTCGTCCATGTGCCGTCGGCGAACGTCCAGGTCGTCATCGTGACTCCGTCTGTCTCGACGAGAACGACCTGTCGCCTGTCGGGATCGTCGGCGACAGCCGGCGGGAGGAACAGTTGGGGACCTCCGCTGGAAATCTGCGTCCAGGTCCCGCCGGATTGCAACGCCCAGGTATCAGCTTGACCGCTCTGACTAAGGGGGGGCCTCGACAAGGTGATCACCTGAGCGCGGCCAGTGTCGTAGACCGAGGGTCCTGTGTGCGCTGGCGGTACCTGAGCTGTGGGCAGTAGCGTCCAGGCCTGTCCGTCCCAGGTCCATGTCTGGGCGGAGGTCTCGACCCAAGTCTGCAGCACGACGTTCGCCGCAGCGACTGCCAACGTCGCGTCGCGCTGAAAGGGCGGCGATGCCGCGGGATGCACGTGTGTCCAGCGGATGCCGCTCCACAGCCACGTCGACACCAGTGTCTGTGCGCCATGCGCATCGACGTCGCAACAACCGACGAGAAGCAGCTTGCCGGTCGACGGGTCCGTCGCCAGCAGTGACACCGACGGGAACGACGGCGTGTCGGGCGTGGGTCTGTTCGTCTGGATTCCGGCGGACGATTCAGAGGTCCCGCCGTGCAGGCGCCACAAGGTCACACCGGCGACCGTCGCCGCGATCAGCACCGCACCCGTGGCCATGGCGAAGACGGCTCTTCGAGAACCCACCATTGCGTGCAGAGCCGACCGCTCATCGACGGACGCCTCGTGGCGCCGGCCTGCGGGCAGCCTCTCGATGATCGCCCTTGCATCCGCAGGTGCTCCGGCGCCGAGAGCGACGACGATGCCGCCACCGCCGGTGCGAACGATCGTCGCCAGCGTCTCGACATCGATGAGCGCCAGCGCGATGACAACGCCCGGAGTCCAGCCGTCGAGCAGCGACAGTGCGCTGCTGCGTGTTGCGGCCTCCACAGGCACCTGGGTCGACCTGGCCAACCACGCACCCTCGCCTCCGTACCCTCGATGTACTACCAGGCCATCTCCCGCGGACTCGATGACGTATCGGACAGCGTCCTTCTCCCCGGCGGCGTACCCGGCTGCGCTCGCGCCGTCAGTCCATAACGCGTCGATGAGCCTCGAGAGCGCCGCCGGATACTGATCGTCAGGATCCGGCCACAGGACGCACGCGACACCCGATCGGGGGAAATCGACACCAGCCGAACGGGTGGCGGCATCCCAAGGGATGTCCTCGCGGACCATGGTGCCCACGGTCGCATCGTCGCACTACGCGCGGCAGACGTCATCGGCTGATCGGCGGCAGACACGCCGCTGAGCGCGGATCCGGCTCAGGCTCGAAGCCAGCGCAGGCGCGCGGCGCTACCGGTCTTGGTGACCTCGGCAAGCGTGAAGAGCCAGCGTGGCACCGCGGCAACGTCAAACAAGGCCGGACCAGCACCGAGCGCGGTGGGTGCGATGGTCACCACCACCTCGTCGATGCGGCCGGCCGCGAGAGCCTGGCCGGCAACGGCGCCACCGCCGCACAGCCAGACCCGCTTGTAACCCTGCGCTTCGATCGTGGCGAACAGTTCGCCGACGTCGCCAGCGAAACGCTGGAACGGCTGGCGCGTCGGACCCACGCGATCGACGAGACCCTCGTCGTGCGACACCAACCACGTTGGCAGGTCGTCGTGAGGCCAGCCGTGACCGCCGTCGATCAACCACCGCAGGGTGGTCGCGCCGACCACCACCGCATCGATGCCAGCGAGAAACGTCGCGAAGTCATCACCGCCACCCTCATCGCCGCTGCGAATCGTGTTCAGGAATTCGAGGCTGTTGGCGGCGTCAGCGATGCGCCCGTCCATGGACATCGCCGTGTACCACACGACGTGCATGCGGAGGATTCTAGGTTGGGGTGGAGTCCGCCGTTCTTCGGCGCGCGGTCGTGCTCTGATGTTGCGTTACGAACATTTGTTTGGTGTTATTGTCTGCATGCACGACAGCGTGTTGCGTGATGCTCCTCAACTCAGGGATGAGCTCTGCGAGCTCGCCGCGCACGTGCATGCGGCGCAGTCACAGCTCGCCTTTCTCGCCGCTGAGGTCGATGCCACAGAAGCGTGGGCGGGTGAGGGATATCGCTCCTGCGCACACTGGCTCACCGTCAACGTCGGCTTCGACGAGCACTTCGGCAGCGAGCTGATTCGCGTCGGTACGGCGCTGAGTGAACTGCCTCTCCACCGCGAGGCTGCAGCAGCAGGTCGGCTGTCGCTCGACAAGCTGCGCATGGTCACCAAGGTGGCAACGGCGGCCGACGAGGACATCTGGCTCAACATCGCGCTGAGCGCCTCCGGCTCCCAGCTGCAGCGCATCTGCCGCGCGTACACGCGGACGGCACACGCCGACTCGGCTGAGGACGCGGCGGAGCGTCGGGCACGACGCGGGGTGTGGCGCCACTGGCATGAGGACGGCATGGTCGAGTTGACGGCATTGCTGCCCGCCGACGACGCGTCTGTCGTGCTGCGTGCCCTCGAGGCAGTGGCCGAGCGCGATGCGAAGGAGCGCAGCGGTGTGGTTGCTGTCGGTGAGCGGCTGCCTGACCATGATCCACGGGCCGCGTCGCGGGCTGATGCTCTGGTCTCCATCTGCGAGCAGGTCCTTGCCCATGGGGTCGGCGCTGAGGCGTCGACCAATGCGTCACCCCATCGCCTCGTCGTCCACGTCGACGCCGCGACGCTGGTCAGCGGCGACACCGGTGGCCGCTGCCACGTCGAGGACGGCCCGGGCCTTCCGCCATCTGTCGCCCGCCGGCTCGGCTGCGACACCGAGGTCGTCGCCGTCGTCGAACGCGACGGCGTCCCCCTCGACGTCGGCCGTGGCCGCCGCATCGTCTCCGGACGGCTGCGCCGAGCCCTGCAGGTGCGGGACCGCCACTGCCGCTTCCCGGGATGCGGCGTTCCCGCCGCGCGCACCCACAGCCACCACGTCCAGCACTGGGCGGACGGCGGCCGCACCGACCTCCACAATCTCCTCTCCCTTTGCGGTTTCCACCACCGCCGCCTCCACGACGGCGATTACACCGTCGTGCGGGTGCCGGAGTCTCGTGGTGTCGTCCGCTTCCTCGGTGCCAACGGACGGCCCATCGGTGACGCGGGCGACTCGGTGGTGACGACGCCTGGCGCAGCAGATCTGCGCACGCTGCTGCGGACGACCGAGCCGATCAACGCGACAGGCGCCATCGCATGCAGCGGTGGTGAGCGCCTTGACCTCCGCTACATCATCTCCGGGCTGG
Source organism: Candidatus Dormiibacterota bacterium (assembly GCA_035938875.1). GTDB lineage: Bacteria > Chloroflexota > Dormibacteria > Aeolococcales > Aeolococcaceae > DASZGL01. Next base: position 117 of record DASZGL010000022.1, on the reverse strand, counting down.
CTCGCTCCTGCGAGGTGCGCCGCGACTCGTGCTCACATGCGCCACCAGGCGGGACCCGCGCACCGACGTAGTCGCGCTGTTCGGCCGAGATGTGCCGTCCCGTGAAAGCAGCCTGGC
>DASZGL010000021.1:0-45528 GCA_035938875.1 Candidatus Dormiibacterota bacterium | reverse complement strand
AGGGGTTGCGCTCGTTGCGGGACTTAACCCAACACCTCACGGCACGAGCTGACGACAGCCATGCACCACCTGTGCACCCGCCTTGCGGGGACCGTGTTTCCACGGTTTTCGAGTGCATGTCAAATCTGGGTAAGGTTCTTCGCGTTGCATCGAATTAAACCACATGCTCCGCTGCTTGTGCGGGCCCCCGTCAATTCCTTTGAGTTTTAATCTTGCGACCGTACTCCCCAGGCGGTGTACTTACTGCGTTGGCTGCGGCACTGAGCGCGTCAATACGCCCAACACCTAGTACACATCGTTTAGGGCGTGGACTACCGGGGTATCTAATCCCGTTCGCTCCCCACGCTTTCGCGCTACAGCGTCAGTTGCGAGCCAGAAGACCGCCTTCGCCACTGGTGTTCCTCCCGATATCTACGCATTTCACTACTACACCGGGAATTCCATCTTCCTCTCTCGCACTCGAGCCGGACAGTATTGGAGGCAGTTGCAGGGTTGAGCCCTGCGATTTCACCACCAACTTAGCCGGCCGCCTTAACGCGCTTTACGCCCAGTAAATCCGGATAACGCTCGCCCCCTACGTATTACCGCGGCTGCTGGCACGTAGTTAGCCGGGGCTTTCTTGGAGGGTACCGTCAGATCTTCGTTCCCTCCGACAGGGCTTTACAACCCGAAGGTCTTCATCACCCACGCGGCGTTGCTCCGTCAGGCTTTCGCCCATTGCGGAAGATTCCTAACTGCTGCCTCCCGTAGGAGTCTGGGCCGTGTCTCAGTCCCAGTGTGGCTGATCGTCCTCTCAGACCAGCTACCCATCATCGCCTTGGTAGGCCGTTACCCCACCAACAAGCTAATAGGCCGCGAGCCCGTCTCCGAGCGGCTTTCGCCTTTACACATCACAGGATGTCCTGCGATGACCACATCCGGTATTAATCCTGATTTCTCAGGGCTATCCCAGACTCGAAGGTAGGTTGCTCACGTGTTACTCACCCGTGCGCCGCTTAACGCGTGTAGGGTTACCCCCGCACGCGATGCGCTCGACTTGCATGTTTCATGCACGCCGCCAGCGTTAATCCTGAGCCAGGATCAAACTCTCCGAAAAACACTATCGACAATCCGGCATCGCCGGATCGTGAGTCGATGTGTCGACGAGGTCCCACGCCAGGTTCACGTTGGTTGGTGAACCCCGGGGCCTGTTTGGAAAGTCGTCTCCACTCTTCAATTGTCAAGGTGCTCTGGCGGGCAGCCGGAACCGGCAGCACGCCACTCCCGTCACCGGACGGGCAACTGATGGATTTTACGGATCGAACCGAGGTTCGTCAACTCGACCGGTATTCGCGTGGCTGATCATCAACCTGGTCGAGCCGGCGCGCGAGTATACCGGCGACGGTGCTCGACCCGGTCCCAAGGCCCCCGCGGGGCTCAGATGGCGCGTCTGCCGGCGAACGCGCGAGCAACGGTGAGCTCGTCGGCGTACTGAACATTCGAGCCCGCGGGCAGGCCATGGGCAAGCCGGGAAACGGCGATACCCATGGGCTGGAGACGCTCGGCGAGGTAGTGCGCCGTGGCCTCGCCCTCAACGTCGGGATCGGTGGCGATGATGACCTCGCGGACACCGCCCTGGCGGAGGCGCTCGACAAGCTCGCCGATGCGCAGCTGATCCGGGCCGATGCCGTCGATCGGTGAGATGGAGCCGCCGAGCACGTGGTACAGGCCGTCGAACTCGCCGCTTCGCTCGACGGCGATGACGTCGAGCGCCTCCTCGACGACGCAGAGAAGCGACTGGTCGCGCCGGGGATTCGAGCAGACCGCGCAGAGCTCGCCGTCGGCGATGAAGAAGCAGCGTGAACAGGTCCTCACGCCATCGCGCAGAGCATTGAGAGCCGCGGCCAGGCGTTCCACCGACTCGCGCGTGGCGCGAAGGCAGTGGAAGGTCAGCCGCTGCGCGGTCTTGGGACCGACGCCGGGCAGGCGGCCGAACTCGGCGGCGAGGCGCTCCACCGCCTCCGGGACCAGGTTCACGCTTCGCCCCTGAGCGGCGAGCTCAGATCAGCCCCGGGGGGAGACCCAGGCCGGCGGTCAGCTGGCCCATCTGCTGCGCCGCCTGCTCTCGGGAGCGGTCCAGGGCGTCGTTGCAGGCAGCCATGACCATGTCGGCGAGAAGCTCGCTCCCCTCCTCGAGAGCCTCGGGCGCGATGGTGACGGCGAGGACCTTCTGGTGGCCATTGACCATCACCGAGACCGCGCCACCGCCCGCGCTGCCGGTGACGGTCGCCGCCTCCAGCTCCTCCTGCATCTTTGCCATGCGCGTCTGCATCTGCTGGAGCTGCTTGAGCATCTTGGAGTTCTGCACGCGCGCCTCCCGCGAAAACGACATTGGTGGGGTCGGCGAGGGCCGTCCGCCGTCAGCGTCGAGTCTAGTGCGGCAGCTCGAGGCTGCTGTCACGCAACCTGGTCCCGGTGATCCGGCTTCCCGGGAAGGCGGCGAGGGCCGCCTGGGTGGCGTCGCTGGATTCGCCGTCGGGGGCTGCGGCGGTCGGCTTCTCGGCGCCGCTGAACACAGCCTCGACGCTGCACGGCGCCCCGGCGATCTCGGCCACCGCTTCGGCGAGAAGCGGAGCCTTTTGCACGTCCCGAAGGCGCTCGAGGTGGAAGCCGAACGGAGCCCCGATGACCAGGCGGCCCGGTCCGGCATCCACTGGTTGGCAGGAGCGGAGCACGCCGGCGAGCATCGGGTCGCGGCGGTTGACGGCGTCGATGACCACACTCCACCGTGCCGCCCAGGCGGAGACGTCGCCGGTTCCGTCGACAGGTCGGCTCGCGACGAACGCTGCCTCCGGCGGTGCGGGCGGTGTCTCACCGTCGGCGCCGGCATCGGCATCAGTGCCGGCATCCGCGTTGGCGCCGGCGTCTCCGCCATCGACGACGACGCCCGCGGCGTTGATCACCAGGGGCGGCTCGGACGGCGGCGGCGGGGCCACCTCGGCCGGCGCGGCAGCCGTGCCTCCAACGACGCCGCTGCCACCCTCGAGGCGGTCCACCCGGTCGCGCAACCGGGCGACCTCGGAGGCAACGTCATCGGCCCCACCGCGGGCGACCTGGCACAGCCGGAGCAGGCAGAGTTCCACCTGGAGGCGCGAGTCGACTGGCTGGCGCAGATTGATTTCGGCCTCGCCGATGAGCTGGAGGGCGTCGACCCACAGCCCTCGGGGCGCCGCCGCCGCCATCTGGTCGGCGGTGGCGACCTCGTCGGCGGCCAGGTCGGCGGCATCACGGACCCCCAGGGCGACGAGCTCGGCGGACCGGCTCATCCGCCCCATCTCGCGGAGCAGCTGTCGCGAGTCGGCGCCGGCGTCGAACGCCAGGGCAGCGCTGCGCAGCGCGGCGGCCGCGTCGCCACCGGCCACGGCGACGAGCATCGCGCGGAGCGTCGCGGGATCAGCGAGTCCCAGCGCGCGCCGCACGGCGACGATCCCGATGGGCCGCTCGCCGGCGCCGATCACCTGGTCGAGGAGCGAGAGTGCGTCGCGCACGCTTCCCTGCGCCGCGCCGGCGAGGAGATCGAGCGCGTCAGCGTCGGCGGCCACCTCTTCGCGGGCGGCGATGGTGCCCAGGTGGGCGGCAATGTCGGCGCGCTGCACGCGGCGGAAGTCGAATCGCTGTACGCGCGAGCGCACCGTCTCTGGGACTTTGTGCGGCTCGGTGGTGCACAGGACGAAGAGCACGTGGGGTGGCGGTTCCTCGAGCGTCTTGAGAAACGCGTTCCACGCCTCGGGGGTGAGCATGTGCGCCTCGTCGATGATGTACACCTTGTGCGACAGCGACGCGGGCAGGAACTTCACCTTCTCGCGCAGGTCACGCATCTCGTCGATGCCCCGATTGCTCGCGGCGTCGATCTCGAGCACGTCGATGGCAGCGCCGCCGAGAACCTCGACGCACGCGTCGCAGACGTTGCACGGTTCGCCGTCTCGCTTGTCGAGGCAGGTGACCGCGCGCGCCAGGATCCGCGCGCTCGATGTCTTTCCCGTGCCTCTGATGCCGGCGAAGAGATAGGCATGGGCGACCTCACCGCGACGTACCTCGTTGCGCAGCGTGGTGGCCACGTGCTCCTGGCCGATGAGGTCGGCAAAGGTGGCCGAGCGATATTTGCGATAGAGGGCGATGCTCACGCGGGATCCCATGGACGGATACGGAAAGGAGGTAGTCGCGCACCCCACGTCGATGGTGTGTCACCGGCGCTCACCCGTCGGACCGGCTCAGCCCAGGTTGGCTGCGGCACCCCCGGGGGACCGCTTACCGCTGCTTCCTTCCGGATCTGACGGGGTTCACGGACCCGAGTTGCGCAGGACCCGGACGTCAGCGCCAGCGCCGCCGGAGCGGACCCGGGAACGCACCCCCTCGGTGGGGAATTCGACCCCGCTATAGCGGATTGCGGGTACAGGGCACCGCTACCTCCCCGTCTAGCGCGACCGCCGGTGATCATACCGCCGGGGACCCTCCCCCACTCGCCCGAGCCGTATTCGCGACCTGCGGTGCTACGCCTCGCCGCGATCGTGGGCGATGGCGGCTGCCTCACCGGCGGCGACGTCAGCGCGTGCCGGCCAGACCAGGGTGACGCGTGTCCCCGTGCCCTCATGACTCTCCACAACGACTGTGGCTCCATGCGCTTCCACCAGGCGGCGCACCAGGGCGAGCCCCATTCCCGTCCCACCGTACTTGCGCGTCGCCGTGTTGTCGACCTGGTAGAAGCGCTCGAAGATGCGGTCGAGAGCCTCCACAGGGATGCCGACGCCGGTGTCGACGACGTCGATGCGCACCATGCCGTCGCGACCGTTGCTGTCACCCAGCACCTCGACGTGTCCACCCTCGGGCGTGAACTTCACCGCGTTGTCGACCAGCGCGCGGAGGACCTGGCGCAGCCGGTTGGGATCCGCGTAGACCTCGACACCAGGAAGAACCTCGATGTCAACCTTGACGGGAAGCCCCTCCCGGTTGCGTTCCTCGACGGCGGTGACCGCCTGCTCGACGACGGCACGAACATCGACGTTGGAGGGGTTGAGGCCGACGGTGTCCGCCTCGAGCAGGGTGAAGTCGATCATCGTCTCGACGATCTCGTAGAGATTTCGCGCGGCGACCTGGACGTCGTGCAGTGCGTCCATCTTGCCGGCGTCGTCCCATACCTCCCAGCACATCTCCATCAGGTCGGCCATGCCGAGGATGGCGGTGAGCGGGGTGCGCAGCTCGTGCTGCACCGTGGCCAGGAAGTCCGACTTCATGGCGTCGAGCTCGCGCAGACGTCGCAGCGTCTCACGCTCCTGCTCGAACAGCCGCGTGTTCTCCAGGGCGATTGCCGCAGAGTTGGCCAGAACTGCCAGGCTGCGAACGTCGCTGTCGCTGGGCAGATGGCCCTGACGGGTGATCACCACCAGGGCGCCGGTGACCTGCTCCTGGTAGAACATGGGAACAGCGAGTAGCCCGCCGGCGCGCCAGCCGGGAGCGGGATGGTCAACACGCACCGCGCGCCCGGCGAGGAGCTCGCTCTCTGCGCCCCATGAGTCCAGCGTCGGCGTGCCTCCCTCGACGCCGCGGGTGGTGGACAGCTCGAAGTGATCCGCGACGCGGGCGAGCAGCATCGCCGCCGCCCCGGCGCCGGCGATCTCTGCAGCGGCGCCGACGACCGCCTGTTGCAGCGCTTGGATTCCGGCCGTGGTCGTGGTCAACGCGCGAGACACACCACCGAGGCGCTCCACCGACGCATCGAGACGGGCACGCGCCTCTTCCACCTGGGTGACGTAGCTGGCGATCTCCCGGCGCATCTGGTTGACGCTCTTGGCGAGGCTGCCCAGCTCGTCGGTTGAGGTCACCGCGATGTCGGTCGTGTAGTCGCCGCCGGCGATGCGCGCGACACCGCGTTCCAGGCGCGCCACCGGGCGGCGAATGAAGCGGTCGACGAAGAGGATCACCAGCGCGGCGGTCACCAGGATGACGAAGCCGGAGATGACCAGCAGAGTCACCTCGTCGCTGCGCGTGTCCCCGGCGAAGAGGGACAGAGGCGCCTCGACGCCGACATAGCCGCCTGGTTGGTCTGACCCCGGGACGTTCACTGGAACGAAGCTCCCGGCGACGTCGGTTGTGGAACCGTCCTCGGTGGGCGCGACGTAGGTGCCATGGACGACGGCGTCACCCCGCTTGATGGCGTCGATGACGTCGCTCGGTGGTGGCACCGCCGCACTCTGGCGCACGTTGAGGCGGGCGATGGTCGACGACCCGTCGGCAGGGACGAACGCGGTGACGAAGCCGACCACCGGGGCGAACTGGATGAGCTGCTCGGCGAGCGGCGCCACCAGCACCACGGCGCCGACGACGGTGCCGCTGGAGACCACCGGCTCGGCGCTGTCGAACGCCGCCGCCTGGCGGCTGCCGTCCTTGAGGATCTCCACACCGCTGACATCCTTGTGCCCGCTCAGCGCCGCGCGGATCGACGGCAGTGAGGCGTCGGGCGCCGGGTATGCGTTGCCAGGCACCGACGAGTAGAGCACCGCGCCGTCACGCCCGGTGATGACGGCGTACTGGTGTGGGGGATTGATTCGCGATCCCGCCGGCAGCAACGCGGGGACGTCCGTCGCCGGCGCCGCGCCGCTCAGCGCCGTGGCCAGCGGCGGTGCGGCGGCCAGCTCGCGAGCGACCTCGAGTCCCTGGGGCGCGGTGAGCTTCTCGAGCAGCTGGCGGACCACCGCGGCGCGGTTGTCGGCATTGCTCAGCGCCGACCCGCGCGTCTGCTGATCGCGGCTGATGATCAGGAATGCGCTGATGCCGACAAGAACAGTGAGCACAAGGACGAGGACGCCGGCAAGCAGCCGCCCAGCAAAGGAACCACGAAACCGCTTTCTCATGACGCCACTGCGGCTGCGCGCCTCAGTCGGCGACCTGGGCGGTCCAACTCCGGCGCACCACCCCGGCGAGGGCGATCAACGCCACCACATCCAGCACGACGAAGAGGGGGAGCAACACCAGGGCGTGGCCGAGGGCGAGCCCCGACAGCGGTCCGAGGTCCTGCGACGCCACGATGAGCGGAACAGCCAGCGCCGACGGTCCCGAGCCCCCGCCTCCACCGCCGGCCGAGGACCCCACAAAGACCGCGCCCGGCGCACCGCCGCCCGACGAGGACGAGCTGCCTTGGCCGCTTGCCGACGAGCCCGGCCCCGAAGGCCCGCCGGGACTCGGGTTCCCCGGGATCACCGGGGCGACGACGCAGCTCCCCTGAACCGACGCTGTGCAGCCAGTCCCAGCACCGAGGCAGAGCAGGTCACCGGGGACGCAGGTCGTGCCGCCCGGCGTCGGCGTCGTAACACCCCCGCCGCACAACAGCGGGACGGTGCACACCGGATTGGGGGTCGGCGTGGTGGTTCCCCCGCCGCACAAGGCCGGGGGCAAGATGCAACCCGTGCTGGGCAGGATCGGTGTCGGCGTGGGCGACGAGCAGTTGATCAGGCAGGGCACCGACACCACCGGCGTCGGCGTCGGCGACGAGCAGTTGACCAGGCAGGGCACCGACACCACCGGCGTCGGCGTCGGCGACGAGCAGTTGATCAGGCACGGAACTGGCGGCACCGTCGGCGTCGGGGTGGGTGTCCCGCAGAGGATCAGGCACGGCAGAGGCGTGGGCGTGCCAGAGATGGGAAGCGTCGGCAGCGGGGTCGGTGACGGTGTGGGCGGCAGGCAGAGGAGCCCGCAAGGAAGGGGCGTCGGCGTTGGCAGCGGCAGCGACGGTGTCGGCAGCGGCAGCGACGGCGTCGCCACCGGCAGCGACGGCGTCGCCACTGGCAGCGACGGCGTCGGCAGCGGCAGCGAGGGCGTCGGCACCGGTAGCGACGGCAGCGGCAGGGGCGTGGGAGTGGGTATGCAGATGATCACGCAGGCATCCCTCGGCGCGGCCGCAGTCGAGGCGACCACGGGTGCCGTCGAGGCGAGCGTGCCGAGGAGGCCGCCAGCGCCGCAAAGGACGAGCGCGCTGGCGGAGATCCAATGGCGCGTGGAGATACCCCTCCGCATCCCTTGCATCATACGAGCCGATCGATTATGGGCCAAGCGTCACGACTTCGTAACATCGCCCCTCCTCGGCGATTCACGGCTCAGCGCGAGCGCCGCAGCGACACCTGCGGCTCCTCGCCGCGCAGCAGGCGGCGGATGTTGGCCGCGTGGCGAACGGCGATGACCGCCGAGGCGGCCGCGGTGAAGGCGAACGCCGATGTCTTCCGCCGCCTGACGACGGCGACCCCGGAGCCGACGGTGGCGGAGGCGGCCGCGGCGAGGGAGCCGACGGAGACCGTCCGGCTCACCGCCAGGGCACTGAGTCCGCCGATCACCGCCGCCGCGGAGCCCTCAGGCGACAGCAGGAGGAGCGCGCCGAAGGCGGTGGCCACGCTCTTGCCGCCGCGGAACCTGGCGAACACCGGCCAGGAGTGGCCGACGACGGCGGCGAAGCCCGCACCCGCCTGTCCGGCGCGGCTGGCTCCCAGGGCGCGGGCCGCGGCGACCGCCGCCGCTCCCTTGGCCACGTCGAGCACGAACACAGCGCCGGCCGCCGCCGGTCCGACGGTGCGCAGCACATTGGTCGTACCCATGCCGCCGCTTCCGTGTTCGCGCACGTCGACTCCGCGGGCGAGCTTGCCGAGCCACAGACCGAACGGCATCGAGCCGACCGCGTAGCCCACCGTGCAGGCGGCGACGTCGCTTCCGCGCCCAGGCATGACGGGCCGAGTATAGGAGCCGCCCGAGCGCCACGACATCGCCGGTTGTGGTCAGGGTGGGCGGTTAGTCGACGTCTGTCAGGTGGACGTGAACTGGCGCCGTCCAGTCGTAGCGATCGAGCCCATGGGGCGCCGCCAGCGTCGTACGCGCGGCGCGCGCGTCGGCCAGCAGTCGCGCGACGTCGATGCCCTGTGAGGTGCCCAGGAATGGCCGCAGCCCTTCACTGCCGCGGTCGAGAAGCCGCAACGCTCCACGTCGGTTGCGATTGCGCGCATGGTGCAATCCGACGCCCACCTGGAGAATCGCCTGGTAGAGATCGCGTCGCGGCGCGGTCTCCTCGAGCCAGGCACGCTCCAGTGCCTCGTGAGCCTCGAAGTAGCGAGCCTCGTTGAACAGGCGAATGCCCTCGATGACGTCGTCGGGCAGGACGTTCACGTGATCACGTCACCGGCGTGCAGCGCAAGGCCGGCCACAGGGCGCAGCCGCCAGGCGTGCGACCTGATATCGGCGTCGCCGGCGACGGCGTTCGACATGGCGCGCATGCATTCGTGCGCCGCGCCATCGTCGACCAGAGCAATCGCCGTGCCGCCGAAGCCGGCGCCCACCAGCCGGGCACCGTGACAGCCGCGGACGCCCGTCGCGGCTGAGACGACGGCTTCGAGCGTCGCCGTGCTGACGTCGTAGTCGTCGCGCAACGACGCATGGCTCGCCGACATGAGCTCTCCGAGCTCGATGGCGTCGCCCCGCTGCAATGCGGCTCCGGCGGCGATAGCGCGAGCCGTCTCGGTGACGATGTGCCGAGCGCGCCGCTGCAACGGCTCACCCAGCCGCGCCGAGGCGACGTCCTCCCGGGTCACGTCTCGCCACGAGCCCGCTCCGATGTTGTGCAGCGCAGCATCGGCCTCGACGCGCCGCAGCCGGTAGCCGGCGCCACCGACGTCATGGGTTGCCCCGGTGTGACACGCCACCAGGCTGACCCCGACGGGCCAGGGACACGCTGAGGCGCTGAGGTCCCTGCAGTCGAGTAGCAGAACGCCACTCGCCGGCGCGGTGACGATGGCGCGCTGATCCAGCGGGCCGCAGGGGACTCCGACGATGTCGCGCTCGGCATGCAGGGCCGTGTCGGCGACGTCGCCCGCGGCAAGACGGCCGCCGCCAAGCCGCAGCGCCGCGACGACGGCTGCGCAGCAGACGGCTGCCGACGACGCAAGCCCGGCGGCCTCGGGCAGCGTCGCGACGATGGCGATCTCCAACGGCGGCACGCTGACGCCGATGCGCTGTCGGGCGGCGTCGATCGCCGCGAGGGGCCGGTCGGCCACGTCGCCGCGCATCGCCACGTCCTGCCGCTCGACGATACGGCCCGCACTGCTGACCCGCCAACGCCGATCGCGCGACGGACGCAATGCCACGGCAACACCGAGGTCCACGGCGGCACAGGCGACCACGCCGTCGGCGTAGTCGATGTGCTCGCCGACCAGCGTGCAGCGGCCCGGCGCCTCGGCAGCGTACGCCGGCGCCGACCCCTCGCCGAAGACACGCGTCAGCGAGGCAAGCGCGCGCGCCTCGAGCGGCGTCAGAGCTCGAGTGCTCGCAGCCGGCGGGCACCGACGTGCAAGGCGAGGGAAGCGGTGCCGAGTGCGACCAGCGCCACCACGACGTCGGCCGCAGCGATCGCCGACGCGGATGGGTTGCGGGCTGCGTAAGGCACGCCGAGGATCACGTAGATGAAGCCGAGGTAGAGCGAGCCCATGCCCAGAAAGCCGATGCTCAGCCCCAGGCCAACCGAGCGGCGCGGGTCGGTCCAATCCAGGCGCGGGCGGATGGCACCGAGGCCGGCCGCCAGTCCCACCATGCCGGCAATGATCACCAGCATCCGGGCGACCACGAGCAGCGTGGTCAGGGGATCAACGCGGTTGCGCACCGCACCGATGCCGACGAGGAGGACCCCGAGGGTCCCGGCGATGCCCAGGCCGACGGCGAGCTTGGCGCGGAGCACCTGCCAAGCGTCAACCGGCGCTGTGCGAATCAGCCAGAGGCGGCGTCCTTCCATGCCGACACCGCGAAGCGCGATGCCCGATGCCGCGAAGAGACTGGCGAAACCCGCGGTCAACGCCGGGCCGAACCATGGTGGCAGGCGCGTGCTGGCGTCCTGGAAGCCGCTGCGCGACCCCGGCGCGGCGATGTAGACGGCGAAGAGGGCGATGGGCAGAAACAGCTGCCCAAGCTGCGATGCGTCGCGGCGGATCTCGCGCAGATCCTTGGCGGCGAGGACAGTCCACGGCCGGCGCACGCCCGTGCGACGTGCGAGCAGCCTTCGGTTCGCTGCCCGCCGGGTGCGTCGCGAACCTGCCTCGGCGCTACGCATGAAGCCGCCCACGAAGGCGCGCTCACCCAGTCGCGACACCAACAGCAGCGCGGCAACCGCGGAAAGGACCAGCGGTGTGGCCCAGCCCAGGGCGGCCAGGCCATCTCCGCGCAGCGCCGCCAGGACACCCCGCGCAGCCCAGCCGGTGGGCAACCAGAGTGATGCGGCGACCCCCGCCTGCCCTGACGGATCGAGCGGCCCCGGGGCCGAGGTGAAGCCGTCAGGGCCGCGAACCAGCAGGTTGACCGCGGTGACACCGAAGACCACCAGCGTGACCAGCAATCCGCCGGCATCGCGGACGCGACGAGCCGGGATGATGCGAACCGCCGCGATGGTCAGGGCGGTGCCCGCGGCCAGCGGCAAGGCCGCCATGGCGACAACGGTGAGACCGACCAGGGGAAGGAACGCCGCGGTGCCCCGCTGCTGCATGTAGGCGAGCAGCGGCGGGGTCATCAGCAGTGCTCCCACAGACGCTCCGGTGCCCAGCTGCACGCAGAGCTTGGTCAGCAGCACCGAGCGGCCGGGAAGTGGCGACACCAGCAGTGTGTCGAGGTCCTTGGCGAAGTAGAAGGCGCTCAGCGCGAAGGTGATCGCGGTGATCAGGGTGAAACCCGCGATCATGCCGAGACCGCCGGAGACCGCCGGCTGCAAGCGCTCCGGCGACGGCGCATCGTCCTGCAGAGCAGCACCGGTGATGCGGTATCCGGCCAGCACCGCACCGCTGATGACAATCGCCAGGATCAGCGTCCAGCCGCGACGTTCCCGACCGCCTCGCAGCGCCGCGTTGCTGACCATACGAAACCGGTACGCGAGCAGCCGCGGTACCAACGCGAAGCCCCATCGATCCGCGGGGTTGGGCGCGGACTGCGCGGCGATCACGACTCGAGGGCGCGCAGCAGAGGCCGCATGTCCGCGTCTCCGCCGCCGGTGAGACGCAGAAAAGCCTCTTCCAGGGTGGCGTCACCGCCCATGGCGCGCAGCTCCGCGGGAGTGCCCACGGCGATGAGCCGCCCGCGCTGGACGACACCGACGCGATCGCAGAGCAGCTCGGCGACCTCGAGCACGTGCGTGCTGAGGAAGACGGTGCGTCCCTCACCGCAGAGTCGCCGGAGCACGTCCTTGAGCTGCCGAGCGCTCAGCGGATCGAGGCCGACGGTGGGCTCATCGAGGAAGAGAACGCGGGGATCGTGGAGCAACGCGGCGCCGAGCGCGAGCTTCTGGCGCATGCCGCGGGAGTACGACTGCACCATCTCGTCGGCGTGCTCACGAAGAGCGAATGTCTCGAGGAGCGGCTCGATGCGCGCTGCCTGCACCTCCCGCGGCACCGCGTAGAGGTCGGCTGCCAGACCGAGCATCTCCCGGCCGGTGAGCTTCTCGTAGAGCGCGGGTTGGTCGGGAACATACCCCGCAACGGCCTTGGCGCGCGCCGCGTCGGCGACGACATCGTGGCCGCAGATGGCGGCCACGCCGGCGGTGGGTCGGAGAAGACCGACGAGCATCTTGATCGTCGTCGTCTTGCCGGCGCCGTTGGGACCGAGAAACCCGAAGAGCTCACCCTCGGCGACGTCGAGGGACATCGAATCGACGGCGAGGCGATCGCCGAACACCTTGGTGAGGCCGCGCATCGCCAGCGCCGCGGGTGGCAGAAGGGGAACCGGTTCAGCCATCACGGCTCGCTGAGCGCACTGCGCACCGCCGCCACCTCGTCGGCGAGGCGCCCCGGCGGCCACACCGGGCGTGCAGAGCGGGTGTCGGGAGGGTCGATCAGCTCGAGCCAGGAGCGGCAGCCGGCGTACTCGCGACGCTCCTCGACGTCGACGGCCTCGGGCAGTGCGGCGACGCGGAGCACCAGCACCAAAGGACGGTCCTGGGGTCGCCAGCGGTAGCGCAGGGTGACGTACTTCTCGGTCCACACCGTGCGAGCGAGAAGCCGCCGAAGGCTCGCCAGCGACGGCGCCGCCACCGCCTCGACCACCTCGGCGACGGCGCGGATGGCAACGTGGCCCGGTGCCACCGGCCTCGGGTGGCCCGGCGGTCGGGGCACCAGCCGGGCGCTCTCTCGGGGCGCCCGATGCATCCCCGGCACCAGCAGCTCGTGGAACTCTGGGCGAAGGAAGACGCCACGCTCGTGGAAGAGCGTCGGATAGAGCCAGAAGGGGCGCTCGGGAACGCTCAGGCGCTGCCCGGGGTCGTCCAATCCTCCTTTGCGCACGAGGATCGCCTGCAGTCCCTGCTCGAGTGCGGCGACGACGACGTCCCACTCCTTGAGCGCCAGCCGTGTCGAGGAGGCGACAACCACCGGGCGATCATATGCGCCTGTTGTGCCGGCCTCGACGCGGACAGGACACGGTTGCCTGGCGCTCACCCCTCCCCGGCTGCAGGCAGGCCGACGGTGCCGAAGTGGACCGTGCGCAGGCCGCCCAGCTTGAGCCGGCGCCGGGCGATGAGGTACGCGGCCATGCCGATCAGGGTGTTCACCCCCTTGTCCGCTGCCCGATGGAGCAGAGCCGCCGCGGCAGAGATGCCGCCGTCGACGCCGCTGGCCACGAGCAGGCCCACGGTGCTGGCCTCGTAGGCTCCCAGCCCGCCGGGGATCAGGCTTATGGCCCCGACAACGTGGGAGACGGCGTAGACGAAAGCCGCCGTCTTCCACGAGAGAACCCCGGGGGCGATGCTGTCGACAACCAGCCAGAAAAGGGTGATCGACACCAGCGCCCCGAATGCGCTGAGGGTCGACCACCAGTACGTGTCGGGGCGCCGGAGCAGCACAACGGTGTCGTGCTGCAAGCGGTCGACGTCGGCCACCAGCCGGCGCAGCAGCGGCGTGCGCACCACGCCGGCGCGAACGCGGCGGAAAACCGCGGGAACTGTGAGGATCACGAAAACCAGGACGGTCGCCAGCAGCGCGGCGAGGACCGCTCCCGCTGAGCCGTGATAGGCGAACGACCCCGGCACAGCCGCGGCGATGAGGATCAGGGTGTAGATGAGCTCCTGGACGGTCACCGTGGCGACGATGGCGCCGAACTCGACACCGGTCGATTCGGCGACGAGCACCGCGCGGCTGAGCTCGCCGAGGGGGAGCAGGCCCGTCGACTGACCGGCGTAGTTGAGCAGCACGGAGTGACCCATGGGCTCGCGGACTCCCACAGCGCGAAGCAGGAAATGCCAGCGCACCCCCTGGAGCATGTAGTAGAGGACACTCAAGGCCAGAACTGCAGGGATCGCGGCCAGGCGGAAACCACGGATGGCCGCGCCGAAACCACGCAGATCGATGGCGAAGATCAGCGCAAAAAGCGCGGCGACACCGATCAGCAGCGGCACCAGGGTACGCAGCGCCCCGCGGCGCCACAGACGCGACGACCTGACGTTTACCAGTCTGTCCTCCGCCCCACCAGGGGTCGCCCAGGGCGCTCATCGCGAGCCAGCCTGAGGAGGGCCAGGCGCAACGGCTGCCCGTAGCGGCGGCTGTCGGTGATCAGCCCCTCGAGGCGTCGCAGAGTGATGAGCACCAGCAGCACCGCGAAGGCGATCGCGCGAGCCTGGCCGACGATCAGCGCGGCCACGATGGGCAACGCGATGAATCCCGCCATGACACCGAGCGCGATCTGACGGCAGAGCGCGCCCGCGGCGAAACAGGCGAGGAGGACCCCGAGCCCGATGAGGCTGAGCCCCGCGACCGCGCCCGTGGCCACCGCGATGCCGCGACCGCCGTTGAAGCCCAGGTACACAGGCCAGCCGTTGCCGACCACGGCACACACCGCGACCAGCGACTGGATCTCGATGGGGAATCCCAGCCAGCCCGCCCCCTCGACGCACAGCAAGCCTTGGAAGAACTGCGCGGGACCGACGACGACCGCCATCCCGGCGTCGACGTTGCGATAGATGTTGCTGGTGCCGACGTTGCCCGAGCCGAGCCCGCGCACATCGATACCGGCGCGACTGCGCGCCAGCAACCAGCCGATGGGAACGCCGCCGACCAGGTAGGCCAGCGCCCCCACGGCGGCGATGCTCCAGGTGTCGACGGTGACGTGGGTCACGGCACGCCACCGAGTTCGCTCGCCGACAGCGGCATGGCGGCAAATCCGGTCATCCCCGGCCCCGTGTAGGCGCCCATCACCGGGGTCAGGGTGATGGTCTCGCTTCGCGCCACGCGAAGCACCTGGTGCAGCGCCTCGCGCAGCCTGGCGGCAGCCTCGGGCACCCCAGAGTGGAACACGAGCAGCCACAGAGGGACGTCGGTTGACATCTGCTCGGCAGCGATTCGCTGGAAGTCGCGGACGACGCGGCGTTCTCCGCGGACCAGGGCGAGCCGGCGGGCGTCGCCGTTGCGCAGCTCGAAGATGGGACGGACGCCGAGCAGGTCGGATACGCCGGCCGCGATCGAGGGCACGCGCCCGCTGCGGGCGAGGTATCGCAGGGTGCGAAGGCTGCCGTACATGCGCACCTCGGCGCATGCCCTGGACACGCGGTCGAGCACCTCGGCGGCGGGAGCGCCGGCGGCGCAGAGCTCGGCTGCGGCACGCGCCACCAGACCGAAACCGGCCGCCGCCTGGCCGGTGTCGATGACGTCGACCTGACGGGAGTCCCCCTCCTCGGCGAGCAGCCGGGCGGCCAGCGTCGCCGACTCGTACATGGCGCTCAGCTTGCGGGGGATGGTGAGACAGACGATCCGCTCGCCGTCGCTGGCGCGGAAGGCGTCGAGGTACTCGCCCGGGCTGGGAGTCGACGTCGTCGGTGTCTCACCCGCGCCAAGACGCGCGTAGAACTCCTCGGGGCTGATGTCGACACCGTCGCGGTACACCTGATGGTCGAAGGCGATGCGCAAGGGGACGGCGGTGACCCCCTGCATCGCGCCTGTCCCGAGGACCGCACCGCTGTCGATCACCAAGGCGCACCGTCGGGTCATAGTCACCGCCCCTACGCGGCGACCGCCCTGCCGCTTCGCAGACGGTCATACAGGTTGACGAGGCGCTCGACGCTGCCCTGAAGCCCGTAGGCGGTCACCACCCGCTGCCGAGCGCGCAAGCCCAGCTCCCGACGAAGCGCCGGATCGGCCCGCAGCCGGCGGAGCGCGTCGCCCAGGTGGGGCTCGAGAGGCTCGACGGGCAACCGGATACCGGCGTCGCCGAGAGCGGGACCGTCCTCGCCGGCGTCGGTTGCCACCACGGCGCACCCCGCCGACATCGCCTCGAGCATGGACAGCGCCAGGCCCTCCGCGGTCGAGGGGAGCACGAAGACGTCCGCAGCGCGGAGCAGGTCGAGCCGAAGGTCCGGATCGGTCACCACACCCATCACCTGCACGTTGGTCCGGCTCCCGGCCAGGCGCCGGATCCGGCTCTCCTGTGTTCCTCCGCCGGCGATGAGCAAAACGTGGTCGTCGGGCCACTCCATGTCGAGGAAGGAGCGAACCAGTGCGGGAACGCGCTTCTCCGGGTCGAGACGGCCCATGTAGGCGACGACGAAGCGCGCCCCGAGGCGCTCGCGCAGCTCGGATGGCCCCGGGGTGATCACCTCGGTGTCGACGCCGTTGTGGATCACCTCGATGCGATCGTCGGGGTACCCGACGGTGCGAAGCAGGTCACGCTGGTCGTCGCTCAGGGCGACGCAGCGGTCGTATTCGGAGAGCGCTCGGGCGTGGTACCGGTAGAGACCGCGGAGGACTCGGCCGCGGGCGCTCCTCGGCTCCGCGTAGGGCAGGTGAAAGGTCGCCACGGTCGCCGCGCCTCGGGCCTTGCCCATCCGCCCGATGGCCCCGTCGAGGTGGGAGAAGCTCCACGAGCAGTGGACGACGTCCGGTGCGAAGGCGTCGAGCTCGGCGGCGATGCGCTCTGTCGAGCCCGGCATGGACACGGTCAGCGTCTTGAAGCGGAGCGAGCGCAGCCGGATCGGCTCGTCGCTCGGGCTCACCTCGCCGTCGGCGGCGTGAGCGAAAAAGCGCACGTCCACGCCTCGCGACGCGAGGGCGGCCACTGTCTCGCGGCTGTAGGTCGACAGCCCGTCAGCGCGGCGACCTTCGGCGTGGCCGAACCAGGCGACGCGCAGCTGCACGTGGTCGTTCAGCGTCCCGTCGGAGATGTCGTCCCTCTCGACGGTGGCAGGCACAGGACATACTCCTCTATGAGCTGACGACGCCGATCCCCCTTGGGACGAGGATACCCTGCCTCAGCGATCGTCGGCGTAGAACGGCCGGAACGGGTACCACTGGCCCGGATGCCGGTGCACCCCCTCCTCCAGCACCCGAGCCACCCGCTGCATGACCGTGGCCTCGTCGTCGCCCTCATTCACCTCGACGGGGGCGTTGCAGCGGATCTGGTAGCGGCGGCGCCCTGTCCGGTAGCACTCGACGGGCATCACCGGGGTGCCGGTACGGAGCGCAAGCCACGCGGGGACGGCGCTGAACTCCACCGGGCCGCCGCAGTAGTCCACGACCACGGTGGGTCCGCTCTCGGGGATGTCGCAGAGCAGGCAGACGAACCGGTTGCGGCGCAACGCCCGGACCAGGCCGCGGGCGGCGTTGTCCGGGGTGAAGACCTCGAGCTGGTTCTGCTCGCGCGCCCACACCACCAGCTCGGTGATCCACTCGGTTCCGACGGGGCCCATCACCGTGGTCAGCTCGATGCCGTAGGCGGTGGCGACATTGGCCGCCATGTCCCAATTGCCGTGATGGGCGAGCGCGAAGACGCCGCCCTTGCCGCCGTCGAGCGCCGCGTCGATGTGGTCTTGTCCGAGGATGTTGGACATGCGGCGAACTCGAGCCTGGTCGAGATGGTTCGCCCAGAGGAAATCGACGGTGGTCCGACCGTACTCGCGGAAGCTGCGCCGCGCCCACCGCCGCGCCTCGGCGTCATCCCGGCCTGTCCGGGCACGCCGGTGGTTGGCGGTGGCCCGCCGCCGCCGCTCGGGCTGCAGCGCATAGACGCCGAGCCCGACCGCGTCAGCGAGGGTGTAGCGGAGCGGCCCCAGCACGCGGGTCACAGCCGTCGCCGCGCGCAGGCCGGCACGGAGCGACGCCGGGGGCAGGGGACGCTCAGCCACGCTCGAGGCGGTCGATGACCGGAGTGGCCGCGTCGACGCCGTCAGTGCCGGTGCCCGAGTAGGCAACCTTTCCGCTGGCGTCGATGACGTAGATCGTCGGCACCACGGCGACGACATAGCGATGGGTGACGTCGGCGCTGCTGTCGACGAGCAGAGGGAAGAGCGACGCCCCGCACTGCGCCATGTGCGCCCCGCGGAAGGCGCGGAGAGCGTCGGAGTTTTCCTCCGCCGCGCCAACGCCGACGAAGGTGGTGTGCGGGTGCTGTCTGGCCAGGTCGCAGACCTTGGGCGCCTCCTCCTGACAGTGGGGACACGTCGCCTCGATGAAGAGCACAACGGTGGCGCCACCTGGCGCTGCGGCCGGGAGGGTGTGCTGGTTGCCGTCGTCGGCGCTCAGCGTGAATGACGGCGCCGCCGTGCCGTTGGCCAGAAGCCCGGGGTTGTGCAGCTTGGGGGTGATGATGATCGCGACAACTGTGACCACAACGACGAGAAGCAGGAGCAGGCCGAGCTTGCGCATCTGCGAGGCAACGCTGGGTAGCTCCACCGTCGACGCAGGTGGCGGCGCCGGCCGCAGCGGGGGGGTCCGTCCGCTCACCGGTGGGCCTGCCTAGTGGATCTGCCCGCCGCCGCCGGTGGCGAGGGCGAAGAGCGGCTGCGCCGCGGCGCCGAGTCCGACCATGGCCAGGCCGCAGACCGCGATCGCTCCGGCGAGCGTCCACGCAGGACGGTCGAGCGGCTCATCGTCGTCCGCGGGCGGATCGACGTAGACCACCTTGAGCACGCGCAGGTAGTACCCGGCGCTGACCACGGTCATCGTCAGGGCGATGAGCACCAACCACGCGTACCCGGCGATCACCGCCGCTTGGAAGATGAAGAACTTGGCGAAGAAGCCGATCAGCGGGGGAATGCCGACAAGCGAAACCATGCCGAGGCCGAGCGTCGCGGCGGCGATGGGATTGCGCTGAGAGAGCCCCCGGTAGCTCTCGAGGTCACTGTCCATGCCGGCGCCGTCGAGATAGGCGACCACCGCGAAGACGCCGACCACGCTGATCCCGTACGTGAACAGGTAGAAGAGCATCGCCGAGATGCCCTGCTGATCCTGGTGGAAGGCGAGAAGGCCGAGGAGGATGAACCCCGCCTGGCCGATGCTCGAGTAGGCGAGCAGCCGCTTGACGTCACGCTGGGCGAGGGCGACGACGTTGCCGTACACCATCGTCGCCGCGGAGATGATGGCCAGCAGCGCCGTCCAGTTGCTCGACGACGCCGGCAGTGCGGTGACCGCGACGCGGGCGATGATGGCGAAACCGGCCGTCTTGCTCAGCGTGGCGATGAAGCCGGCCACCGGCGCCGAGGCGCCCTCGTACACGTCCGGCACCCATTGATGGAACGGCACCGCGCCGAGCTTGAAGCACAGGCCGGCCAGCACCAGGGTCAACCCCAATGCCGATGCGCCGGTGTTGTGCGTGAGCGTGGTTCCCACCGCGACGAGATCCGTCTCGCCGGTCAGGCCGTAGAGGATGGCCAGGCCGTAGAGCAACACCGCGCTCGACGCGGCGCCGATGATCAGGTACTTGAACGCCGCCTCGCTGCCACGCGCATCCGTCTTGACGATGCCAACGAGGACGTACAGGCTGACCGAGAGCAGCTCCAGGGCGATGTAGAAGGCGATCATCTCGCGAGCGCTCACGAGCAGAACCGCACCGAGCGTCGCCGCCAGGAGAAGGGCGTGGTACTCGCCGAGATGAGGACGAATCCGATCCTCGAGGGAGTCGCCGGCGAGCACGGTGAACAGGGTGAAGGCGCACAGCGTCGGCACCAGGAACACCGCGTAGCGGTCGACGACGATGGCATCGCTGTACGCCACATAACCGTCCCGGGGCATGTTGCGCAGGTACACCAGGGCGCTGATCGTGGTGCCCAGCAGGGTGACGCCGACGATGCCTTGATACACGCGCACCGTGGCACGCCGGCTGATCGCCGCCACCGTGCAGCAGACCAGGGCACCGCCGAGCAGGACGGCCTCGGGGATGAGGTCGACGAGCGCGGCGAAATTGGACATCAGGACGTCACCCGCCCAACCGATCGATGACGCTGAGCACACCGTTGTTGATCGCCGGAAGCACGCGACCGGGCAGAACGCCGAAGACGAAGACGAAGACGGCCATGGGGATCAGATAGGCGAGCTCCAGCGTCGTCGCATCACGCAACCGGGCGAAAGCCTCCTTGCTGGGGCCGAAGAAGACCCGTTGCAGCATCCAGAGCAGGTACCCGGTGGTGATGGCAATGCTGGCCATCACCGCCACGGTGGCGAAGCGATGGGTCGGGAAGGCTCCGGTGAACACCATGAACTCCGCGGTGAATCCGGCGAGGAAGGGCAGGCCCAACGACGCCAGGCCGGCGAGCACCCACAGTCCCGTGAGTCGCGGCATCTGCCAGGCGAGTCCTCCGAGTCGGGCGATGCTGCGAGTGCGGGTGCGGTCGTACACCGTGCCGACGAGGAGGAAGAGCATGCCGGTGATGAATCCGTGGGCGACCATCTGCAGCACCGCACCGCTCAGCGCGATCGACGACTGGGCGCCGACGGCGAGCAGCACGATGCCCATGTGGCCGACGCTGCCGTAGGCCACCATGCGTTTGAGGTCGTCCTGAGCGAGAGCGGCGAGGGCTCCCCATAGCGAGGTGATCACCGCGAGCGTCACCAGCACAAGCGAGAACCGGTGTGCCGCCGTCGGGAAGGCGGTGAGCGTGATGCGAAGCATCCCGTAGCCGCCCATCTTCAGCAGGATGCCGGCGAGGATCACCGACATCGCGGTGCTGGCCTCCACGTGGGCGTCGGGCAGCCAGGTGTGCAGCGGCACCACCGGGAGCTTGATGGCAAAGGCGAGGAAGGTGAGCCAGAACCCCGCGGCGGCGATCCCCGTGGTCAGCGCGACGCTGTTGTCCTGCTGGAAGTCGAAGCTGCCCTGCCCCGCCTTGAAGGCCAGCAAGAGGATGCCGGCGAGCAGCAGCGCGCTCGATGCCAGCATGAAGATGAGGAATTTCCACGCCGCGTGCATCCTGCGCGGGCCACCCCAGATGGCGATGAGCAGGAACATGGGGATGAGCTCGACCTCCCAGAAGAGGAAGAAGAGCAGGTAGTCGAATGCGCAGAAGACTCCGTTGACACCGGTCTCGAGGATGAGGACCAGCGCGAAGTACAGGCGCACCCGCTTGTCGACGCGCGACGACGCCAGGATGGCCACCGAGAAGAGCACGGTGCTGAGCAGCAGCAGCGGCAGTGAAATGCCGTCGACAGCGAGGTGGTAGTCGGACGTCAGCGAGAACGCGGTGATCCAGTGGTGGCGTTCTTCGAAGGACGTCTGGCCTCCCTGGAACTCCTGCTGTATCTGGTAGTTGAAGCCGAAGGCAGCAATCAGCAGGGGGACCATCGCGGCGGCGAAGGCGACGACGCGGATGCGCCCGCGCTGCTCCGCAGTCTTGTCGGGCATGAAAAGGATGATCAGTGCGAACGCGGCGGTGCTCCAGATCAGGGCAGTGAGCACCAGGGTGGGGAACTCCGACGTTGTCGTCGTCGGTGTGGGATTGGTGATCGGATTGAGCGTCGGCTGCGCGGGCACCGGTGTCGACAGCGGGAGCGGGCTCGCCGACGCCGGTACGGGACTGGTCGACGCGGGCGCCGGGCTCGCGGCCGGCGTCGTCGCCGCCATGACCACCCCGCCCCTGCCGGCGATCATCGCGGCGAGATGCGGCGCCGACTGCGCTGCCGAGTACGCGGCCTGCAACGCCTGCAGCGCGACAGCGTTCATCGCGATCCCCCCACGCCGGGGAAGTGGCCGGTGGCCGCGAGGGTGACCCCGACGGCGAGCAGGCCGACACCGACAACGGCTCGCAGCGTGTACAGCTGGAGGCGTCCGCTCTGCAGCCGGCGCACGGTGAGCGCCGCGGCACCTGCGCTCTGGACCGCGCCATCGGCGACCGCGTCGGTGACCTCGGTGTCAATGCGCGGAAACAGTGCTGCGGGGCGGACCACGAGACGATCGACAGCCCAGGCATAGGCGGCATCGAGGTAGAACCCCTCGGCGGCGACGCGGCCCAGAGCCGCCATCCGCTCGCGAACCGCCTCGAGCACGGGGACGTGGCGACCATAGACGAGGTAGGCAATGCCGACGCCGAGCAACGCCAGCGATCCACCGAGCAGCACACCGCCGAAGGCGAAGCCCTCGTTGACGTTCTGCCCGGCCGCGTGCACGAACTTGGCAAAGGTGTAGCGGGCCCCTTCGATGCCGACGAAACCGGCGATCAGTGAGAGTGCAGCGAGGATCACCGAGGGAATCAGCATCGACGGTCCGCTGTCGCGAACCCGTTCCGGGCGAAACCCTCGCCGCCGCGCCGGTTCCCCGCCGAAGACCTTGAAGAACATGCGAAACGGATACATGGCGCCGAGCAGGCTGACAACCGACACGGCAACGATGAGCAGGCCCTTGACCGCACCGCTGACGTGACCGCCGTTGGGGAACTCGTTGCGCAAGATGCCGTTGACGATGGAGTCCTTGGACCAGAACCCGGCGAAGAAGATCACCCCTGCAGCGCTGCAGACGCCGAACAGCATCGCCCACGAGGTTGTTCGCATGCGCCGCCATGCCCCGCCCATCTCACGGATGTCCTGCGTTCCGTAGGCCTTGATCACGCTTCCGGCAGCGAGGAAGAGCAGCGCTTTGAACCACGCGTGGGTGAACAGATGGAAGACTGCGGCGCTGTAGGCGCCGACGCCGAGCGCGGTGAACATCAGGCCCAGGTGGCTGATCGTCGAGTAGGCGATGATGCGTTTGATGTCGGTGTGCGCCAGCGCCACCACGGCGCCGTAGACCGCGGTCGCCGCGCCGATGATGGCTACGGCGGTGAGCACGTGTGGCGCCTCGAGGAATAGCGGGTAGGTGCGGGCCAGCAGGTAGACGCCGGCGGCGACCATGGTGGCGGCGTGGATCAGGGCGCTGATCGGCGTGGGTCCTTCCATTGCGTCGGGTAGCCAGGTGCTCAGCGGCAGCTGTGCCGACTTGCCGATCGCGCCGATGAGAACGAGCACGGCGAGGATCACCAGCGTCCGTGTGCCGACCCCGGGGACCAGGCCCGCGTGTGCCTTGTGCCACTCGTCGGCGAGCAGGTAGAAGTTGAAGGGATCGTTGACCTCCTGCCCGGGTGTGCCCGGCAGGCTGGCGACGTGGGCGGCGAACTTGCTGAATCCGAAGATGATGGCGAGGAGGAGCCCGAGGTCACCGATGCGTGTGACCAGGAAGGCTTTCTTGGCAGCCGCGGCGGCTTCCGGTTTCTGCCACCAGTGACCGATGAGCAGGTAGGAGCAGACGCCGACTCCCTCCCACATGAAATAGAAGATGAAGAAGTTGGGGCTGGCGACCAGGCCGAGCATGGCGAAGGTGAACAGCGAGATGGTGGCGAAGAAGCGCCGGTAGCCTGCATCGCCGCGCATGTACCCGAGTGAGTAGACCTGCACCAGCAGGCTCACGAGGGCAACAACCGGCATGATCGCCGCGCTGAGACCGTCGACGAGGATGCCGACCTGGGGATGGAAGTCGGCGACGAAGCCGGGACCGACCTGCCCAACTGGTTGGATCGTCCAGAAAGTGATCAGCGCCTGGTAGGGGTTGTTGTCGATGTGCCCCAGCCGGTAGACCAGAACGATGATCGAGAGCACCAGCGATGCCGCCGTTCCCAGGATGGTGATGTATGCGGCACGGCGCGGCGTTTCCGGGAGATAGGCCATCATCGCCGCCCCCAGTGGCGCGAGCACGATGGCCCAGGTCAGGTTGTACACCGTCAGCCCTTCAGCTCGTTGAACTCATCGGCCTGCACGGTGTCGTGGCGGCGGTAGGCGAGCAGCAGCAGGGCGACAGCGACGGCGACCTCGGCGGCGGCCACGGTGATGACGAACAGCGCGAACGCCATGCCCGTCAGGGGATGGACTGCGTTGTATCCGAAACGCGCGAACGCGACCAGGGCGATGTTGACGCCGTTGAACATCAGCTCCACCGACATCAGCATGGCGATGGAGTTGCGTCGCGACAGGAGCCCGAAGATGCCGATGGTGAACAGGGCGGCGCTCACCACCAGGAGGTGGGTGATGCCGATGGTCACGTGGCGTCTCCGGTGCCGTCGTCGACCGCAGCCATCACCCCGCCGCGTTGGGCACGAGCCTGGGCCCGGGCTTCACGACGGCGGCGCACGCGTTCCTGTCGCGCCCGCCGCTCCCCCTCGGTGCGCTCCATGGCGACCTCGCGCTCGTCTCGCCGCGCCAGCACCACAGCACCGACCAGCGCGACGAGTAGCAGCACCGACGCCACCTCGAAGGGCAACGCGTAGGTGTTCAGCAACACGCGACCGAGCGTTTCAGTGGTGCCGTTGTCGAGCAGGTTCTGGGGATAGACTGCCGAACGCCAGGCGCCGCGATCCGCAGCGAAGACGGTGATGATTCCCGCAGCCAGCGCCATCGAAATCAGCGCCGCCACCGGCCACAGAGCCACAAAGCCGTTGCCCTCGCGACTCATGCTGCCCCGGGTAAGCATGATTGCGAAGATGATCAGCACCGGGATGGCTCCCGCATAGATGAGGATCTGCGTGGCGGCGAGGAAGTCGGCGCCGATGGCGAAATAGAGCGCGCCGACCATGAAGAAGCAAGCGATCAACGCGAAGGCGGCATGCACGATGTTGGGCACGGTGACCACAGCGATGGCGGCACCGACAACCGCAGCGGAGATGACGTAGAACGCGACGGGGTTGACCGTCACTCCGCGGGGTCCGGTCCAGCGGAGGCGCCGGCCTTGGCCCGTTCCTTGGCCGCGATCTTCTCCTGCATCTCGGCGAAGATGCGCGCTTCGTCGTCGGCCGTGATCACCCAGCCTGCGTCGCGGAACACCTTCTCGGGATAGGGCCCGACGAGGCGGTCCATCTCGTAAACCAGCGACGCGCGGTCGTAGGAAGCCATCTCGAAGTTGGGTCCCATGTGCAGAGCCTTGGTGTCTGTGGGACAGACGTCCTCGCAGAGTCCGCAGAAGTAGCAGAGGCCCATGTCGACGGCGAAACGGTCGACCTCGATTTTGCGGCTGACCGGGTCCTTGTGTGTCTCCATGTAGATGGCGTCGACGGGACAGATGCGCTCGCACAGGGTGCATCCGATGCAGAGATCCAGGTGGAAGATGTGCTGGCCGCGCGAGCGTGGGCTGAGGTCGGGGCGCTGTTCCGGATAGCGCACCGTCACCTTGCGGCCGACGAGGTGACGAAGGGTCACCCCCATGCTGCGTAGGATCCCCGGGCTTCGCATCGGCGCGAATTGTAGACATGGAGGTGCGCAACGGCCGTGGTTTCGCACTCGCCAAGGCGACGCGGCCTTGTGCCAGGGCCGCTCCTCGGCACGGCTGCCGGCTCGTGAGGCGGCCGGCCGCCGGTGGAGCGGCGCCGGTCTACGCGACCAGGTGCGGGAAGATCGCCAGCTCCGCTGCGGCGACGAGGAGGTTGAGGAAGGCCAGGGGCATGAGCACCTTCCAACCGAAGCTCAGGAACTGGTCGACGCGAAATCGTGGCAGCGAGAAGCGCGCCCACACCATGACGGCGAAGACGAGGTAGGCCTTGGCGAGGAACCACAGCACGGGCGGGATCACGGTGATGCCGAACAGCGGACGGTAGCCGCCGAGGAACAGGGTGGTGAACACGGCGCCGATGGTGAAGGTGCTGCCGAACTCGGCGAGGTAGAAGAGTCCGAAGGCCATGCCGCTGTACTCGGTGCTATACCCGGAGACGATCTCGGATTCGGCTTCGGGAAGGTCGAACGGGTGAGCGGCGTTCTCCGCCATCGCCGCCATGAGGAACACTGCGGCCCCGATCGCCTGGGGAACCACGAACCAGACGTTCTGCTGAGCGCCGACGATGTGGGTCATCGACAGTGAGCCGGCGAAGAGCACCACACCGAGCGCGCTGAGCAGCAGGGGCACCTCGAAGGTGATGATCTGCGCCACCGCGCGCATGCCACCGATCATCGCGTACTTGTTGTTCGACGACCAGCCAGCCATGAACACGCCGGGAAATGCCAGCGCGGTGACGGCGAGGACGAAAAGGATGCCGATCGACATGTCGGCGGCGATCCCCGTCGGCGAGAAGGGGATGACCGCGTAGGCGAGGATGAAGGGAAAGACGACGATGATCGGCGCCAACAGGAAGAACGTCCGGTCGGCGCGCCGGGGGATGATGATCTCCTTGAGGATCAGCTTGATGCCATCGGCCACCCACTGCAGGCTGCCCATGACTCCGACGCGGTTGGGTCCCAGCCGATCCTGGAAGAAAGCCATCATCCGCCGCCATACCAGGACCATCACACCGGCGTTGATCAGCGCGAAATTGGCGACGAGCAGTACCTTGATGACAGCGATGACCACATCCCCGGTGCCACCGGGGAACGTGTCATGGAGGCGGGAACCGGCGCCGCAGATGAAGTCGGCGCTGCCACAGCTGCGCGCCGGCAGCGCCGCGGCGATCAACGGTCGACCTCACCCATGTTGATGTCGATGGATCCGAAGATGGAGATCAGGTCAGCTATCTTCCAGCCCCGGGACATGAGCGGCAGGGCGCCGAGGTTGATGAACGACGGGCTGCGCCACTTCATCCGCTCAGGATTGGGGGTGCCGTTGGCCTTCATGTAGCAACCCACGGCGCCCTTGGGGCCTTCGACCTCGACGTACGCCTCGCGCCCCGCCGCCGGCTTGACCTGCTTGGGCTCCCTGCCCATGTCGGGCGAGACCTCCTTGAGCAGGTCGAGGCATTGCAGCACGATCCGGCGCGACTGGAGGATCTCGTCGAGGCGCACCTCGTATCGCGCCATGCAGTCGCCCGCATCCCGGGTGATGACGTCGAAGTCGAGGTCGGAATAGATGGCGTACGGTCGCGCTCGCCGGACGTCGTAGGCGACCCCGCTGCCCCGCAGTGTTGGACCCGTGCAGCTCAGCGAAAGCGCGTCATCCGCACTGAGAACGCCGACACCCACCGCGCGCAGACGGAAGATCTGGTTGCGGGTGAGAAAACGATGCATCTGCTCGACGCGTCCCGGAGTCCGGTCGCAGATGGCGCGGATCTTGCGCTCGTAGTCGTCGGGCAGCCGCTGCGGATAGACGGTCCCAGGCCGGTAGTAGTTGTAGGTCATCCGCTGGCCGCAGAAGTCGTCGAAGACGTCGAGGATCTCCTCGCGCCAGTTGAAGGCCCACATCACGCTGGTCACCAGGACCCCGACGTCCTGACCGTATACCCCGGTGCCGATCCAGTGTGAGGCGATGCGGCTGAGCTCGTCCATCATCACCCGCACCACCTGCACGCGGGGTGGAGGCTCGATGTCGAGCAGGCGCTCGACCGTCAGCATCCAGGCGTGGTTGTTGGTCATGGCGCTGACGTAGTCGAGGCGGTCGCAGAGTGCCTGGCCACCGACATAGGTGCGCTGCTCGGCGAGCTTTTCGATGGCGCGGTGGAGGTAGCCGAAGACGACCTCGCAGTCGACGACGATCTCTCCGTCGAGCGTCAGGAAGAGGTGGAGCACGCCGTGCGTGCTCGGGTGATGAGGGCCGAAGTTGACCTTGACCAGTGCCGACTTGCCGGGCTGAACCGGTGCCGGTCTGCGCGGCTCATCGTCGATCGGCGCCGGCGCTGTGGCCACATCACCGCCACCGCCACCGCGAAAGCGCAGCAGCCTCACCGCTCCTCCTCCCCTCCTCCACCCTGCTGGTGCGGTGCCGCCGCCACGCTGGCATCGCTGTCGACCAGCTCCCAGGCGTCACGCTCCTCCTCGGCGCGCCGCGCGTCCTCCTCGCTGAGCAGGGTGCCGTCAGGGCCGCGCAACCCGGCCAGCCGCCAGGGAATCTCCTCGTCGACCGGCTCGTAGTCCTTGCGCAGCGGATGGCCGGAAAAGCCCGTCCAGGTGAGCACCCGGGTGAGCTTGGGATGACCGCGGAAGCGAACCCCCATGAGGTCGAAGATCTCCCGTTCCTGGAGGTTGGCGCCGGAATAGACCGGAACTGCGCTGGGGACGACAGGGCCGTCGGGATGTTTGTCCTTGAGCGCTCGCGATACGAGCAACAGGAACCCGTTGAACTCCAGGTCGGCGACGCGCACCAGGTGATAGAGGAGCGCGAAGTGATCGCCCTCGTCGGTCGCGGTGATCGACGAGAGCAGGTCGAATCCGAGCTCGTCGCGGGCGGCGCGCAGAGCGGTGAGCAGCTGCGCCGGCGGCACCTCGCAGCGCACCCCGACCGGCGCTGTGGCCGGGGCTTCGGCGCCGGCGTCGTCAGTGTCCGCATCGCGGTGCAAGCGGCCGCGCTGGGGAGCGCTTTCCACCTCGGCCGGCATCCCCAGGCGGCGCAGCGCCGTGGCCACCGCCTGCGGCGTCATCCGGCGACGGCACCCGCCTTGGTGCGGCGCCGGCCGCTGACCGGGCGGTCCCTGGCGATCTTTCGCTGCAGCTGCATGATCGAGAAGATCAGGGCGTCGGGCCGCGGTGGGCAGCCGGGGACGTATACGTCGACGGGGATGATCGAGTCGATTCCTTCGACGACGCTGTAGGCGCCGGTGAAGATGCCGCCGCTGACCGTGCAGTTCCCCTGGGCGATGACATACCGCGGCTCGGCCATCTGGTGGTACAGGCGCACCACCGCGGGCGCCATCTTCTTGGTCAATGTCCCGGCGACGATCATCACATCGGCCTGGCGCGGCGACGGCCGGATCACCTCGCTGCCGAAGCGGGCAACGTCGAAACGGCCCGCCGCCATCGAGATGAACTCGATGAAACAGCAGCTCAGGCCGAATCCGAACGGCCACAACGAGTTCTTGCGCGCCCAATTGACCAGCGCGTCGAGCGGCGCGATGAGGATATTGCGCGACAGCTCTTCGGGAACGGCGACCGGCGGCCGCGCCGGCGCCGGACTGTCCGTCCCCACCTCGGTGGGGTCACTCACTCCCAGCTCAGTGCTCCCTTGCGCCAGGCGTAGCCAAGCCCGGCGAGCAGCAGCCCGACGAAGAGCGCGATCTCGGCGAAGGCATAGCCGCGGTCCAGGCCCCGGTAGGCGACAGCCCACGGCACGATGAAGAGGACCTCGACATCGAAGAGGACGAAGATCAACGCGTAGAGGTAGTACTGGACGTGGAACTGCACCCAGCTGGGACCGATGGTCGCCATGCCCGACTCGTAGGTGTCATCCTTGGCCGGATTGGGTCGGCGCGTGCCCAGGACTCGGTTGGCGAGGAGCGCGATGCCCAGCGTGCCCAGCGGGATGCCCAGGGCGACGACGACGAATATCGCGACAGTGCCGAAGGTGGAAGGCATCGCCAGGCCAGTATAGGAGCGCGCCAGAGCCGCGGCCGGGGCCGGCGGCAGCTCAGACGGCGTCGTCCTCCTCGAGCCTGCGCCGGCGCGGCGTCCGGGCTGATCCCTCGGGAACGTCGGCCTCGAAGAAGAGCACCAGGGAGAGCCCGAGCATGGCGACCAGGACACCGCCGACGGCGACCGGCGTTGCCTTGACGTCGATCACGGGGATGTGCAACCCCGCGTCCCAGGGGCCGTAGGCCGAGTGCTCGGCGGCGTCGGCGCCGACCTGCCTGATCAGGTCGTCGGAGGGAAAAACCCGCTGACCGACCACGCCGGCGACGACGGCGAACGACCCCAACGCGCAGATGAGGTACAGCCAGTTCCGCGTCCGCAGCGCCGCGTGAACCGCCAGGGCGCAGCCGAGACAGGCGGCGATGACCACCAGCGACGCCTTGATGATCGACGCGGGATCTGTATGCATCGGCGTCAGCCGGCGGCCTCGATGGTGCCGCCGCCCAGCACCTCGTCCCCGGCGTAGACGACCAGCGCCTGGCCGGGGGCGACCTGGGCGACTGGTTCGACAAAGCGCACCCGCAGCCCGCACTCGTCGGCGACGTCGACAACGGCGTCGTGCGCCTCACCGTGGACGCGGAGCTGCGCCTGGCACCGCGCGCCGGCGTCGGCTACGGCGTTAATCCAGCTGCACGCGACCACGTCGACGAAGCGACTGTGCAGATCGGCACGCGGCCCGACAACGAGCGCGTTGTGCCCGGCGTCAATGCGGAGGACGTGGAGCGGGGCGGCGTCGGGGTGCGTCGGGCGCAGCCCGAGGCGGCTGCGTTGACCGACGGTGTAGAAGGGCAGGCCGCGATGGCGTCCGACCTCGGCGCCGTCGACGTCGAAGATCGGCCCGGGCGTGAAGCGGCCGGCCAGCCGCGACTCGAGGGCGTCGCTCAACCTGCCGGCGACGAAGCACAGCTCCTGCGACTCGGTCTTGTCGGCGGTGATCAGACCAAAGCCCTTCGCCTGCCGACGCACCTCGTCCTTCGATGGCAGTGCCCCCACCGGGAACACCGCTCGCCCGAGCCTGGCCTGGCCCAGTGAGTACAGGGTGTACGCTTGGTCCTTGCCTGGGTCGGCGCCACGGTGCAGGCTCCAGCGCTCGCCGCGGCGGCCGATACGCGCGTAGTGCCCGGTTGCGACGTGCGTCGCTCCGACGGCCAGCGCGCGTTGCAAGAGCTCGCCAAACTTGATGCGGTCGTTGCAGCGGACGCACGGGTTGGGAGTGCGGCCGCGTTGGTATTCGTCCTCGAAATCGCGGATGACGCTGTCGTTGAACTGCTCCTCGAGGTTCCATGCGTAGTGGCGGATGCCGAGGGTGGCGGCGACCCGGCGGGCGTCGGCGACGGCGTCGACTCCACAGCAGCCGTGATCACGCTCGGCGGCGCGATCGCGCGGCCACATCGCCAGGGTGATGCCAACGGTCTGCAGTCCACGCTCCACGCAGCGAGCGGCGGCAACGCTGGAGTCGACACCACCGGACATGGCCACGGCGACCACAGCGCCGGCGGGGAGCAGGTCGAGGGGATCAGCCGGCAGCTCGGCGGGGATGCGCGCAGCCGCGGGCGCCCGAAGGGCCGCAGCGGGGCTCATGTCGCCAGCTCGCCCTCGACCGGATCGACGCGAACGCCCTGCTCCTGACACCAGCCGAGCCCCCTGTCGATGGCGTCGAGCTCGCCCTCGACCTCGAGGACGACCCACCCCTCATCGCGGGTGACATCGGCACGGCGGATGTTGGTCACCACGTCGAAGCGGTGGCCCAGCTGGTGGATCACCGGCTCGGTGACCTTGTCGGGGCTGAAGGTCAGCTTGACGCGGCGCCGGGCCACGTCGGTGGCCTTACCGGCCGCCGGCGACCGCGGGAACGATCGAGAGGTCGTCGTTCTCGCCGACCGGCGTCTCCAGGCCCTGACCGAAGCGGATGTCGGAGTCGTTGAGGTAGATGTTGATGAACTGGCGCAGCTGTCCGGCGCCGTCGTAGAGGCGATCGTGGAACCCGGGATACTTGGTCTCGAGGTCCTGGAGGGCCTGGGACACCGTGCCCCCCTCGACGGTGACCTCGGGCTGTCCCTCGGTCAGCCGGCGGAGCGGCCCGGGCACGCGGACGGTGACTGCCATGAGCGGTGACGACCTCCGTGGAATGGTCGGCTGAGTATACCGGCGCCCCTCGGACGGCCCGGCTGTGGTGCCGTCGTCGGGTCCGGCTCAGACCAGGGCGGACGCCGGCGAGGGCCTCGTCGACGCCGTGAGCCGTTCGGCATCCGCGCCGAAGCGTTGATGGAAAGCACGGACCGTCGCCGGGATGGGTTCTTCCAGGGACGCCCGCCCAGCGAGCACCTCGGCGGTCTTGGCGCCGTGGCCGGTGATGTAGGCGACGACCGTCTCCTCGCCCCGCCAGCGCCCGCTGCGGGCCAGCTTGGCCAGGACGCCGACGGTGACCCCGCCGGCGGTCTCGGTGAAGATGCCCTCGGTGCGGGCGAGGAGCTCGATGCCCTCGAGGATCTCCTCCTCGGTGACGCTGTCGACGACGCCCCCCGTCGCCCGGGCGATCTGCACCACGTAGGCCCCGTCCGACGGATTGCCGATGGCGATGGACTTGGCGATCGTGTCGGGTTTGACAGGAACGACATGGCTCTCGCCACGCTGGAAGGCGGTTGCCACCGGCGAACAGCCCAACGCCTGGGCTCCGGTCAGACGCGGCATGCGCGCACCTTCGCCACTCACCAGACCGAGGTCGATGAGCTCACGCGCGGCCTTGTTGTGCTTGACGAACTGACACCCGGAGGCGACGGGGATGACGATCTCGTCGGGCAGACGCCATCCCAGTTGCTCGGCCGTCTCGAAGGTCAGGGTCTTGCTTCCTTCGCTGTAGAAGGGACGGATGTTGATGTTGCAGAAGGCCCAGGGGAGCAGGTCGGCGAGCTCGCTGCAGAGCCGGTTGACGTCGTCGTACGTGCCGTCGATTCGCACCATGGTCGGACGGAACACCGCGGTCGTGGCGACCTTCGCGTCTTCCAGGTTGGCGGGGATGAAGACGAAACCCGGCATCCCCGCGCGCGCCGCGTAGGCGGCCACGGCGTTGGCCAGATTGCCGGTGCTGGCGCAGGCGATGGTGTCGAAGCCGTTGCGCCGGGCCCAGCTGATGGCCACCGACACCACCCGGTCCTTGAAAGAGTTGGTGGGATTCATGGTGTCGTTCTTCAGGTAGAGGTTGCGCAGTCCCAGCTCGGCGCCGAGGTTCGGTGCGTGCACCAGGGGAGTGAAGCCCTCGCCCAGGGTGATCGGACCCTCGTCGTCGTCCGCGTCGAGGTCGACAGGGAGGAGATCGCGGTACCGCCAGATGCTCGCCGGTCCCGCCGCGATGCTCTCGCGAGATGTGGTGCGGGCTATCTCCGCATAGTCGTAGCGCACGTCGAGAGGCCCGAAGCACATGTCGCAGACATGCGTCGGCGCCACGGGGATCTCGGTGCCGCACTCGCGGCAAACCAGCGACTGGATGCGAGACATCGACTTGGGAGGCTCCAGCAGGGAGGCGTCAGTCTACCAAGGCATCCTCTGGCGGCCGATCTCTCCGTTAGGGCGCCGGCTCGAGCTCGACGGCCAGTGGGCTCTCCGACGCGCGATCCCTAGCCCCGGCGACGAGGTCGTCGAATGCCAGCTGAGACCACGACTCCATGTTGAGGTAGTGGCGGCGCATCGCCTCCAGGGAGAGTGACTCGCCCTCCAGCTTGTCGGTCTCGCGGACGGCAACCCTGCCGTCGATCGGCTCGACGAGGAACACGAGTCCCAGATGCACGGCTGAGACGGGGGTGCTGTCGTCGTTGAGCAGCGCCACCAGGCTGGCACGCGCCGGCGCCGCGCAGACGATCTCCTCGCGCCATTCGCGAATCAGCCCGCCGACGACTGGGTCGCGGTACTCGCCGTCGCCGGGGTTGATGTGCCCACCGACGCCGAGCGAATAGAGATGGTGAAGCCGTTTCTCGCTGGAGCGGCGCAGCCTGCGCGTGAGCAGGTAGGTGCCATCGGGGTGGCGGACGATGCAGTAGGGAATCACCTGCTGCTGCGCGGGATCGTCCTCGACGAGCTGACGCGGGCGGTACTCGGCCGCCGCGCGGATGGTGCGCAGCACGCGCTCGAGGCCGGTGGTCACCAGGCCGTGCCAGGCGCCGTCGGGGAAAATCGCCCGCCGGCCGACGCAGAGGACATCCTCGCGTCGCGACGCTGCCGGTTGGCGGGCGGACCGTGGCGACACGTCGACGCTCACGACTGCGCCATAACGGGGTTGCGCAGCACGCCGATGCCTTCGATCTCCACCTCGACGACGTCGCCTGCGGACAGCGCCCCCACGCCGGCCGGGGTGCCCGTGTAGACGATGTCGTCGGGCTCCAGCGTCATCACCGAGGAGATGAAGGCGATCAGCTCGGCCACCGGCGTGATGAGCAGCGAGGTGCGCGACGACTGCTTGACGTCGCCGTTCACCCTGGTGGTGAGCGCCAGGTCGGAGACGTCGAGACCCTCGACGACGTGCGGCCCCAGCACCGCAAAGGTGTCGAACCCCTTGGCCCGCGTCCACTGACCGTCGCGCGCCTGAAGGTCACGCGCGGTGACGTCGTTGCCGCAGCAGTAGCCGCGGACTGCGCCAAGCGCTGCCTGCGGGCTGGCATTGCGCAGCCGGCTGCCGATGACCGCGACAAGCTCGCCTTCGTAGTCGACACGCTGACTCTGCAGCGGCAGCAGGATGGCGTCGCCGTCGCCGATCACCGCGCTGGGTGGTTTGAGGAAGAGCACCGGCTCCTCGGTCGGCGCGTGGCCGCCCATCTCCTGGACGTGGTCGAGATAGTTCTTGCCGACGCAGACGATCTTGCCCGGGCGATGCAGGGGCGCGGCCATCGAGGCCGAGACTCTAGGCAGCCAGGGGGATGACTCGCGCACCACCGACGACGTATCGTCGCGCCGACCCACGATCACGCCAAGGGGGAGCAGCCTTTCATGATCAGCCCGTCCCCATCTCGACGCCCGCTCCAGGTGGGCACCGTCCTCGCCGGCATCGCCATGGCGATGGCCGCCTGCGGGTCATCGAACACGTCCTCGTCGGGCGGGGGAGGCAGCTCGCAAGCGGCGACGACGGCGACCAAGGTGGCGTCGCTCGCCAGCGAGGTCCCCAGCGCGATCGCCTCCAAGCACACGCTTGTGGTTGCGGCCGACGCGACCTATGCACCGAACGAGTTCATCGGACCGGACGGCTCGACGGTGCAGGGCATGGACGCTGACCTCGCCGTAGCGCTGGCGCAGGTCCTCGGCCTGAGCGTGCAGGTCACCAACGTCAAGTTCGACAACATCCTCCCCGGAATGGGAACGAAGTACGACCTGGGGATGTCGTCGTTCACCGACACCAAGGAACGCGAGGCCAGCTATGACTTCGTCACCTACTTCATCGCGGGGTCATCGTTCATCGTCAAGACATCGGGTGGCCCGACGATCAACACCCTCGACGACCTCTGCGGACATCACGTCGCGGTTGAGCGGGGAACCACCCAACTCGACGACGCCACCGCACAGAAGAAAAAGTGCACCGACGCCGGCAAGGCGGATGTCGACGTTCAGCCCTTTGATGACCAGAACGGCGCCAACCTGGCGCTGCACAGTGGCCGGGCCGAGGTCGGCATGGCCGACTCTCCCGTCGCTGCCTATGCGGTGAAGCAGTCGAGCGGCGAGTTCAAGCTCAGCGGACAGCCGTACGGGACTGCGCCGTACGGGATCGCCATTCCCAAGTCGAACGGGATGGCCAAGCCGATCCTCGACGCGGTCAAGGAGCTCATGTCCGACGGCGTGTACGCCGCCATCCTCGCCAAGTGGGGGATTCAGGCCGGCTCCATCAACAACCCGCAGATCAACGGAGCCGCGTCCTAGCCGGCGACGGTCTTCGCGTCATGGACACTGTCTCCTCTGAGTCGTTGGCCCCGGGCACGGGACCGCCGGCCGAGGCTGTCAAGGCGATTCCCGTGCGCCACCCCGGACGCTGGGTGGCGGCTGCCGTCGTCGTCCTCCTCGCCGCGTCCGCCGCGTACGCCGTGGCCACAAGCCCCGAGCTGCACTGGGATGTCGTTGCCAATTGGTTCTTCAGCAGCCGGATCACCGACGGCCTGTGGCGCACCATCGAGCTCACCGTCATCGCCATGGCGATCGGCATCGTTCTCGGCATCATCCTTGCTGTCATGCGCCTCTCGCCGAACCCGGTGGTGAGCGGCGCCAGCTGGCTCTACATCTGGTTCTTCCGCGGGACGCCAGTCCTCGTCCAGCTGCTCTTCTGGTTCAACATCCAGCTGCTCTTCACCAGCTTCGCCATCGGCATCCCCTTCGGCGGGCCATCGGTGTGGAGCATCAGCACCAACACACTGATCTCGACGTTCACCGCGGCGATCCTGGGGCTGGGGCTCAACGAGGCCGCGTACATGGCGGAGATCGTCCGCGCCGGGATCCTCTCCGTGGACCAGGGCCAGACCGAGGCATCACAAGCGCTGGGCATGACCCGCTTGCAGACGATGCGGCGCATCGTCCTCCCTCAGGCAATGAGGGTGATCATCCCGCCAACCGGCAACGAGACCATCTCCATGCTGAAGTCGTCGTCGCTGGCCAGCGTCATCACCTTCACCGAACTGCTCGGCGCAGCCGAGCTCATCTATTCCGTCAACTTCAAGACCATCGAACTGCTCATCGTCGCCAGCATCTGGTACTTGATCGTCACCTCGGTCCTCACCATCGGGCAGTACTACCTCGAGCGGCGGTTCGCACGCGGGTCGATGCGCGAGCTCCCGATAACACCCCTGCAGCGCCTGCGCAAGCTCCTCTTCACCTTCCACGCACCTCCTCCGGCGCCACCGCTGCTGCCGCCGGGCCAGCTCGGAGGTCCGCGATGACGGTAACCGCCATGGTGCAAGCCGAAGCCGTGCACAAGAGCTTCGGCCGTCTCCGCGTGCTCAATGGCATCGACCTGTCGGTGGCGCCCAAGGAGGTGATGTGCCTCATCGGTCCCTCGGGTTCAGGGAAGAGCACGTTTCTGCGCTGCATCAACCATTTGGACAAGATCGACGGCGGGCGGCTCTGGGTCGACGGTGAGCTCGTCGGCTACCGACAGTCCGGGGACAAGCTCTACGAGCTGCGCGAGCGCGAGGTGTGTCGCAAACGGTCGGAGATCGGCATGGTCTTTCAGCGCTTCAACCTCTTCCCCCACATGACCGCCCTGGAGAACGTCATCGAGGCACCGCTGCTGGTGCGCAGCGAGAGTCGCAGCACCGCGCTCGAGCGCGCCAGGACACTGCTGGATCGTGTCGGTCTCGCCGACAAGATCGACTGCTACCCCAACCAGCTGTCCGGGGGTCAGCAGCAGCGGGTGGCCATCGCCCGGGCCCTGGCCATGCAACCGAAGCTCATGCTCTTCGACGAGCCGACGTCGGCGCTCGACCCAGAGCTGGTCGGCGAGGTGCTCGACGTCATGCGCAACCTCGCCGAGAGCGGCATGACCATGATCGTCGTCACCCACGAGATGGGGTTCGCCCGCGAGGTCGCCGACGCCGTCGTCTTCATGGACGCCGGCGCCGTCGTCGAGGTCGGCGCCCCGCGCGATGTCCTGCTCAATCCGCAGCACGAGCGGACACGGAGCTTCCTCTCCAAGGTCCTCTGATCCGCCGCGCAACGGCGCGCCGCGAGAGTCGTCTACTTGGCCGCGGGCAGCTTGAGCAGCGCGTACTCCATGGAGTCGGCGAGCGCCGCCCACGACGCCTCGATGATGTTCGCCGAGCATCCCACCGTGCTCCAGCGGCGCCCATCGCGGACGTCACCCGACTCGATGAGCACGCGGGTTACCGCGAACGTCCCGGCGGCCTCGTCGAGGATGCGCACCTTGTAGTCGTGGAGACGAACGTTGGCCAGCTGCGGAAAGCGGGGCACCAGCGCCTTGCGCAGGGCCAGGTCGAGTGCGTTGACCGGGCCATTACCCTCGGCGGCGGTGTGCAGCACCTCTTCGCCCGTGCGCACCTTGATCGTGGCCTCGCTGATGACCCCGCCGTTGCCGTGGCGGCGCTCGACCAGGGCGATGAAGTCGAGGAGCACGAAGGGCGCCTCGTAGTTGTCACGCATTCGCCGGATGACCATCTCGAATGAGGCGTCGGCGCCCTCGAAGGAGTAACCGCGGTGCTCGAGATCCTTGAGGTGCCGGACCAGGCGCCGGGTCACCGGGTCGTCGCGATCGACGTCGATGCCGAACTCGCGTGCCTTGTAGAGGACGTTGCCGCGGCCGCCGAGCTCGCTGACCAGCACGCGTGAGTGATTGCCGACGAGCGCGGGGTCGATGTGCTGGTAGGCGTCCTGGTGGCGCATCACCGCGGCGACATGCTGCCCGCCCTTGTGGGCGAAGGCGCCCTCGCCGACGAAGGGCTGCTGCGGCGACGGGGTCATGTTGGCGATCTCGGAGACGAACTGCGACGCCTCGGTGAGATGACGAAGACCCGCCTCACTGAGCGCTTCGATGCCCAGCTTGATGCGCAGGTTGGGGACGACGCTGCAGAGGTTGGCGTTGCCGCAGCGCTCGCCAAGGCCGTTGATCGTGCCCTGCACCATGTCGGCGCCGGCCTCGACGGCGGCGAGGCTGTTGGCCACCGCCAGGTCGCAGTCGTTGTGGCAGTGGATGCCGATTCGGGGGCGCCTTCCCGCGGGGCTGTCGTCGATGGTGCTCAGGGCCTCGCGCAGCGCCTCGACGCCTCGTGCCACCTCGTGTGGCATTCGGCCGCCGTTGGTGTCGCAGCAGACAATCCATGACGCTCCCGCGCGAGCCGCGGCCAGGCACGTCGCCAGGGTGTAGCCCTCGTCTGCAGCGAAGCCGTCGAAGTAGTGCTCGGCGTCGAAGATGACCTCACGTCCCTGCTCGCGGAGATGGGTGACCGAGTCTGTGATCATCGCCAGGTTTTCGTCACGACTGACCCGAAGCACCTCCTTGACCTGCCAGGCGCTGGCCTTGCCCACCAGGGTGCAGACGCGGGCGCCGCTGGCCAGCAGCGCGGCGAGGTTCTCGTCCTCGGCGGCAGCGATGTGTGCCCGCCTCGTCGCCCCGAAGGCGGCCAGCCGCGAGCTGCTCAGCGGATCCTGGTCGAGCGCCTCGAACACCTCGGTGTCCTTCGGGTTGCTGCCCGGCCATCCCGCCTCGACGTACTCCACCTGCAGGGCGTCGAGGCGACGGGCGATCTTCAGCTTGTCGCTGGCGGTGAACGAGACCCCGGGTCCCTGGGCGCCGTCGCGCAGCGTGGTGTCGTAGACGACGACGCGCCGCCTCAGCCGCCGGCTCATCGTGACCGTCCGGTTGCGGCCCGCAGTGGCAGCAACGCGATGATCTTCTCGGTCATGGCGCCGGTGCTCAGGGCGCGATCGTCGTCAGCGCCGAGATCGCGGGTCCGCGCCCCCAGGTTGATCGCCTCCTCCACCGCCTCCTCGATGGCCTGCGCCGCCTCGTGCTCGGCCAGCGAGATGCGCAGGCAGAGCGCCGCGCTGAGGATGGCGCCGACGGGGTTGGCAACCCCGCGTCCGGCGATGTCGGGAGCGCTGCCGTGCACCGGTTCGAAGAGTCCCGGGCGGCGCTGGGGATCGGGACCGGGATCGCCGAGCGACGCGCTGGGCAGCATGCCCATCGATCCGGCGATCATCGCCGCCTCGTCGCTGAGGATGTCGCCGAAGAGGTTCTCGGTGAGCAGGACGTCGAACTGACGCGGATCGCGGACCATCTGCATCGCCGCGCTGTCGACGAGCTGATGGGTCAGGGTGACCTCGGGGTAGTCACGACCCACCTCGGTGACCACCTCCCGCCAGAGCCGGCTGGTGGCGAGGACATTCTGCTTGTCGATGCTGCATACCCGGCGCCGGCGTTGGCGGGCGAGTTCGAATGCGACGCGGGCGATGCGCTCCACCTCGGCCTCGGTGTACACGCAGGTGTCGACGGCCCGCCGCTGCGGAGGCTCACCGCTGCGTCCCTGGGGCTCGCCGAAGTACAGACCACCGGTCAGCTCGCGCACGGTGACGAAATCGGTGCCGAGGATGACCTCCTCGCGCATGGTGGAGAACTGCGCGAGGGCGTCGTGCACACGGACCGGGCGCAGGTTCGCGTAGAGGTTCAGACCCTTGCGCAGAGCGAGCAGGCCCTGCTCGGGTCGCACCGCGGCGCGCGGGTTGTCCCATTTCGGTCCGCCCACGGCGCCGAGCAGCACCGCGTCGGCGCTGCGGCAGGCGTCGAGCACACCGTCGGGCAGGGCTGAGCCGGTGGCGTCGATGGCCGCGCCACCGATGAGGTGCTCGCTCGCCTCGACCTTGAATCCGTACCGCGCGCCGGCCTCGTCGAGGACGTCGAGCGCAGCGGCGAGGACCTCGGGACCGACGCCGTCGCCGGCCAGGGTGGCGAGCCGGTGCTGCCGCTGGTCCATGGCAGTCTCAGACCCCGGAACCCATGGGCACTGCCACCGCCGGCTGCTCGGCGGCAACCTTGTTCAGCGCGTTGCAGTACGCCTTGGCGCTGGCGACGATGATGTCGGTGTCGGCGCCGTGCCCGCTGAAGACGCGGTCGTCGTGTCGCAGCCGCACACTCGCCTCGCCCATGGCGTCGAGACCACCGGTCACCGCGCGCACGGTGAAGTCGACGAGCTCATTGGGCACGTCGACGAGTCGCGCGATCGCCTTGCACACGGCGTCGACGGGACCGTCACCGACGGCGGCGTCCTCGAGCACTTCCTGCCGGTCGTTGTCACGCAGCCGGACGGTGGCGCTCGGCCGTGCCGACGTCCCGCACGACACCTGGACGAGCTCGAGGGTGAATCGCTCCGGGACGGTACGGATCTCGTCGGCGACCAGCGAGGTCAGGTCGCGATCGGTGACCTCCTTCTTCTTGTCGGCGAGCAGCAGGAAGGCGTCCCAGGCTCGGTCGAAGGCGGCCGGCTCGAGCTCGTAGCCGAGCTCGCGGAGGCGGTGGCGGAATGCATGACGGCCGCTGCGCGGCGAGAGCACGATGCGGGTGTCGGCGACACCGACGTCCTCGGGCCGCATGATCTCGTAGGTCAGCTTGTCCTTGAGCACGCCGTCCTGGTGGATGCCGCTGGCGTGTGCGAACGCGTTGGCGCCGACGATCGCCTTGTTGGCCTGGACGTGCATGCCGGTGCGCGCCTCCACCAGGCGACTGGTCGGGGCGAGCAGTCGCGTGTTGATCCCGGTGCGCAGGCCGAGCAGCTTCTCGCGGGTGCGCAGGATCATCACAAGCTCCTCGAGCGAGGCGTTGCCGGCGCGCTCGCCGATACCGTTGATGGTGCATTCCACGCGCCGGGCACCGTTCTCGATGGCGGCCAGGCTGTTGGCCACGGCGAGGCCGAGGTCGTTGTGGCAGTGCACGCTGACGACGGCGTTGCCGACGTTGCGCACATGCTGCATGAGGTCGCCGATGAGGCCGCCGAACTCCTGGGGCAAGGTGTATCCGGTGGTGTCAGGGATGTTGATCACGGTGGCGCCGGCTTCGATCATCGCCTCGACGGTCTCGTAGAGGTAACGGCGGTCGGCACGGCCCGCGTCCTCGGGCGAGTATTCGACGGCGTCGCAGTATTGGCGCGCGTACTCGACGGCGGCGATACCCTTCTCCAGCACCTGCTGGCGCGTCCCCAGCCCCTTCTTCTCGATGTGGATGTCACTGACGCTGAGGACGATGTGGATCTGCTTGCGCGGCGCGTCTTTGATCGCGTTCCACACCGCGTCGACGTCCTGGGGAACGGCCCGCGCCAGGGCGGTGATCACCGGACCCTCCACCTCGCGGGCGATTCGCTGGCAGGCGGCGAAGTCGCCTGGGCTGCTGATGGGAAACCCCGCCTCGACGACGTCGACACCGAGACGCGCGAGCTGGTGGGCGATCTCCACCTTCTCCTCGACGTTGAGGGCGAAGCCAGGCGCCTGCTCGCCGTCGCGCAGCGTGGTGTCGAAGATGTAGACGCGGTCCTCGACTGACATGGTCTCCTCCTGGCTACCGACGCGCCGGATCATGCAGCTCGACCAGCGCATCGAGCAGCGGTCGGGTGTCCCAGCGAGGATCACGCGGCGACGCGGCGGTGTTGTTCGTCTCCGCGGCTCGTCGCGGGTCCTTCACGGTGCGCTCACCGGCGTTGCGCGGTGACGAGGCGCGTCGCCCCGCCACGCCCACGTCGAATCGCGGCCGGTAACGGTGTGTCATGGTCAATCTCCTACGAGCACGCCGGCAGAACGGCGCTTGCGTTCGGCTGCATCGAGGTCGGGTTGCACCGAGACCGGTCGCTGCTGATGCTTGGCGCTGAGCCGCAATCCCTCGCGTCCCTTTGCCATGGCGACGGTCCCGCTGCGCGCCACCT
This sequence comes from Candidatus Dormiibacterota bacterium, assembly GCA_035938875.1. Lineage (GTDB taxonomy): Bacteria > Chloroflexota > Dormibacteria > Aeolococcales > Aeolococcaceae > DASZGL01. The sequence goes on along the minus strand of DASZGL010000021.1, from coordinate 3,572 downwards.
CCTTGATGCCGAAGGGCCGGACCAGCTCGAGGAACGTGTCCACCTGGTCCTCGGGCCCGCTCATCTCCAGGATCATCGAATCGGTGCCGACATCGGCGATCTTGGCCTTGAAGATATCGACGATCTGCAGCAATTCACTGCGATCACCGCGCGTCGCGGTCACCTTGGCGAGCACCATCTCGCGGTCGACGATCGGGTCCTCGGTGATGTCGCTGATCTTGATGACCTCGATCAGCTTGTACAGCTGCTTCACCGCCTGGTCGGCCTGTGCCCGGCCCACGTCGACGGCGATGGTCATGCGCGACACCGTCTCGTCATCGGTTTCGCCGACGGTCAGCGAGGTGATGTTCATTCCCCGCCTGCGGATCATGCTCGACACCTTGTTGAGCACACCCGGGTGGTTCTCGACGAGGAGACTGAGAAGGCGATGACGCGTCGACATCAGAAGCCCTCCTCGACAGCTTCCTCGACGAAGTCGGGGAGCCCAGCGCCGAGCGGGATGATCGGCCGCACATTGGCCTCGGGATCAATGGTGAACTCGCCGATGCACGGGCCCGGATGGGCCGCCATCCGAGCCAGGATTGCGGGCACCTCGTCGATGCTGTCGGTGCGCCACCCGGGCATGCCGAAGGCGTCGGCCAGCTTGACGAAGTCAGGTCCAACGGTCAGGTCGACGGCGCTGCGCACACCTTCGTAGTAGTCGTCCTGGAACTGGCGCACCATGCCCAGGCAGTGATTGTTGAGGATGACGATCTTGACGTCGATGTTCTCCTGCACCGCCGTCGCCAGCTCCTGCATGGTCATCACGAAACCGCCTTCACCGGCGATGCACCACACCGTCTTGTCGGGACGGCCGAGGCGCGCACCCAGGGACGCCGGGAAGGCAAAGCCCATGGTCCCGGCGCCCCCGCTGTTGAGGTAGAGACCGCTGCCCTTGAAGTCCCACCAGAGGGCGCCCCAGATCTGGTTCTGGCCGACGTCGGCGACGACGATCGCGTCACTCTCGCAGAGCCTGTACATCTCCAGGAGCACGTCCTGGGGTTGCAGCACACCGGTGTTGCGGCGGAAGCGAATGGGGTGCTCCTCCTTCCAGCGCTCGATCTGGGTGATCCAGCTGTCCAGTCGCTTGGGTTGCACCAGCTTGGCGATCTCGCCGAGCACCTGCTTGGCATCGCCGACGATGGGCAGGGTGGGCCGTACGTTCTTGCCGATCTCGGCAGGATCGATGTCGATGTGGATGATGTTCTCGACCTGCGGCGCAAAGCTGTCGATGCGGGTGGTGACCCGGTCGTCGGCGCGCATGCCCACCATGATCAGCAGGTCGCAGCCGAGCACTGCCTTGTTGGTGTAGCCCGCGCCCATGAACCCGACCATGTGCAGGCTGAGCTCGTCGCCCACCGGGTAGGTGCCGGTACCCAGTAGCGTCCAGCCGACGGGGATCGACGCACGGCGCGAGAGCTCGAGGAGCTCGTCCTCGCCCTGGCTGATCAGCACACCGCGGCCGGCGAGCATGCAGGGACGCTTGGCCTCGTCGATGAGCTGTGCTGCCTTGCGGATCTGCAGGGGATTGCCGCGGATGGTGGGGTTGTAGGAGCGCAAGCGAATGGGATCAGGCGGCCAGGCGAACGCGGCCTTCTGGTTCTGGATGTCCTTGGGCATGTCGATGAGCACCACGCCGGGACGCCCTGTGGTGGCGATGTGAAATGCCTCGCGCACGATGCGGGGCACGCTCTCGATGTCCTGGATCAGGTATGAGTGCTTGACGATCGGCATGGTCACGCCGATGACATCGGACTCCTGGAAGGCGTCGGTGCCCACGGCGACGGTGGCCACCTGGCCGGTGACGACCACCAGGGGAACCGAGTCGTACTGCGCGGTGGCGATGCCGGTGACGCAGTTGAGCGCGCCGGGGCCGCTGGTGGCGAAGACCACACCCGCCTTGCCGCGGCGAGCGCGAGCGTAACCGTCGGCCATGTGGGTGGCACCCTGCTCGTGGCGAACGAGGACGTGATGGATGTCGGAGAACTTGGGCAGGTGGCGGTACAGCCAGAGATTGGCGCCACCGGGATAGCCGAAGATGGTGTCGACGCCCTCACGCCGCAGGGACTCGAGCAGCGCCTCGGCGCCAGTCACGATGTCGCCCTCGTTGATCACCACGGGGATGTCCGCCGGCGGTGCGGTCTTCCCCGTGTCCGGCGGGGTGGTGACGGTCATGGCCTGGTCCTCCGCAACAAAAAATCCCTGCGTCCACAGCTCCTGCTGGGACGAGGGACTTCCCCCGCGGTACCACCCGGCTTGATCGGCCCGCCGCCGCCTCGCCGTTCCGTGACCGGTGTCACGGGTGCGATGACCTTGTACGAGCGACCCACTCGTCGGCGCTGATATCGGACGCCACTCCGGCCCGGTCTACTGCCCCACGTGACGGTGGGTCACGCGCGGGGTTCGACGCTCCCTTCACCGGGTCACGGCGAAGGTCGGACAGCTCAGGGGCGAGTTCGGGATCGTGCGGACGGCCGGCTCTCACCAGGCCCGGCTCGCTGAACGCCCGTCGGACGTCCCTACTGCTCCCCGTCATAGCCGTATTCAGTTGTGAATTGCGAACTCTATCAGCCCTGACGCATTGCGGCAAGTCGGGATCGCGACAGGCGTGCGACGATCTCGTCGATCCCGATCAGCTCGGCCACGTCCATGCCGCTGAGCTGCTACTGCGTGATGGCTCCCAGGGAGGCCGAGCCCACCGTCGCAGCGTACTTGGCGAAGACACCGCGCGTGTATCGCGGTTGAGGCGGCGTCCACGACGACAGGCGCTCGCGCAGCTCGTCCTCGGGCAGTTGCACGTCCAGAGTGCGGCCATCGATGTCGAAGCTGATCGTGTCACCGTCGCGAAGCGCGGCGATGGGACCGCCGACAGCGGCCTCCGGAGCGACATGCCCGGCCATCAGCCCGCGGGTTGCGCCGCTGAACCGGCCGTCGGTGAGCAGCGCAACACTCTCGCCGAGTCCCTGGCCGACGACCGCGGCGGTGACGCCGAGCATCTCGCGCATCCCAGGTCCGCCGCGTGGCCCCTCGTAGCGGATGACGACGACGTCGCCCGCAACGATTCGTCGCGATTTCACCGCGGCCATCGCCTCTTCCTCGGAGTCGAAGACGCGCGCGGGACCGCGATGGCTGGTGCGTTCATGGCCGGCGACCTTGACCACGCAGCCGTCGGGAGCCAGGTTGCCGCGCAAGATCACCAGGCCACCGGTGGTCTTGAGCGGCTTGTCGACGGTCACCACCACCTCCTGGCCCGATGTCTCCACGGCGCCAGCGCATTCGTCTGCCAGAGTGCGCCCCGACACCGAGAGCTGCGTTCCGTCGAGCAGACCCGCGGCAATCAGACGCTGCGCCACCAGTTGCACGCCGCCGGCGTTGCCCAGGTCGATAGCGGCGAATCGACCACCGGGCTTGAGGTCGGCGATGATCGGCGTACGCCGGCTGATCTGGTCGAAATCGTCCAATTCCAGGGGGATGCCGACCTCGTGGGCCAGGGCCATGAGATGGAGCACCGCGTTGGTCGATCCGCCGGTGGC
>DASZGL010000020.1:0-47765 GCA_035938875.1 Candidatus Dormiibacterota bacterium | reverse complement strand
AGGAAGCTGTGGACGCCCTGTTCGACAACGGCCGTCACGGACGCCCGGTCACCGGCGCGGGCAACCGCTCGCTCAAGTCGCTCAGCGACATGCTCAAGGGCAAGCAGGGCCGGTTCCGCCAGAACCTGCTCGGCAAGCGCGTCGACTACAGCGGTCGCTCGGTCATCGTTGTCGGCCCTGAGCTGCGCCTCCACGAGTGTGGCCTGCCCAAGAAGATGGCCCTGGAGCTGTTCAAGCCCTTCGTCATGCGCGAGCTCGTCGCTCAGGGCTTCACCCAGAACATCAAGAGCGCCAAGCGCATGGTTGAGCGCGTGCGTCCCGAGGTGTGGGACGTGCTCGACCAGGTCATCCACGAGCATCCCGTGCTCCTCAACCGCGCGCCGACACTGCACCGACTCGGCATCCAGGCCTTCATGCCCGTGCTCGTCGAGGGCCAGGCGATCCAGATCCATCCCCTGGTGTGCCATGCCTTCAACGCCGACTTCGACGGCGACCAGATGGCGGTGCACGTTCCCCTGTTCAGCGGTGCTGTGGCCGAGGCCAAGAACCTGATGATGTCGTCGAACAACATCCTCAGCGCGGCCAGCGGATACCCGGTTGTGTCACCGACACAGGACATCGTCCTCGGTGCCTACTACCTGACTCAGGAAGCGACCACGCCGCCCACCGACGTCAAGGCGATTCGCGCGTTGCCGACGTACGGTGAACCCGAGGAGGCGGTGCTCGCGTATGAGCACGGTCGTGTCGGTCTACACGACTGCGTCCGCGTGCGCCTACCGCGTGAGATCACGGTTACCCGCGAGGCTGACGCTCCCACTCCGGAGGGCACCGAACTGCTGCTCACCACCGTGGGGCGCGTCATCTTCAACGAGGTGCTGCCGCTCGGCGAGCTGGGCACGGAGAACCCCTACCCGCCGATGGTGTTCCGCAACGAGGCGCTCGACAGCAAGAAGCTGAAGACGCTGGTCAAGGAGTGCTACGAGCTCCACGGCAGCGAACGCACCTCGGTCATCGTCAACGACATCAAGCGACTCGGCTTCCACTACGCGACCATCGCCGGCGTGACCATCGCCGCCATGGACATCAAGACGCCGAAGGACAAGGCGGGAATCGTCGGTGGGGCTGAGAAGGAGGTCGAGGACGTCGATCTTCAGTTCCGCCGCGGACTGATCACCGACGACGAGCGCTACGTCAAGACCGTCGACATCTGGACTCGGGCAACCGACGACGTCACCAAGGTGACGATGAACAGCTTCGACCGCTTCCACTCGGTGCTGATGATGGCCCAGTCGGGCGCCCGCGGCTCGACGCAGCAGATCCGCCAGCTGGCGGGAATGCGCGGTCTGATGGCCGACCCCACGGGACGGATCATCGACCTCCCCATCAAGGCGAACTTCTCCGAGGGACTCACCGTACTCGAGTACTTCATCTCCACCCACGGAGCGCGCAAAGGCCTCGCTGACACCGCGCTGCGCACCGCCGACTCGGGTTACCTGACACGTCGCCTGGTCGACGTCGCCCAGGACGTCATCGTGCGCATCGAGGATTGCGAGACCACCGCGGGCATATGGATGGACAGCGACGATGCCGAGCTCGGCGAGTCGGCCATCGACCGCTTCGCCGGCCGCATCGCCGCCCAGGATGTCGTCATCGGCAAGAACACGCTGGTGGTGTCCGGTGAGGAGATCAGCGACGCCGCGTCGCGTGCCATCTACGCCGAACGGGCGTCACTGCCCCGGGTCAAGGTGCGCAGCATCATGACCTGCAAGGCGCGCGAGGGCGTGTGCCGCGCCTGCTACGGACGCAACCTCGCCACCGGCCGGCTCGTGGAGATCGGCGAAGCGGTGGGTGTCATCGCCGCGCAGTCGATCGGCGAGCCGGGAACCCAGCTCACCATGCGCACCTTCCACACCGGCGGGGTGGCAACCGGTGGATCGGACATCACCCAGGGTCTGCCCCGTGTCGAGGAGCTCTTCGAGGCACGGGTGCCCAAGGGCAAGGCGTTGATCAGCGAGATCGACGGCGATGTCGAGTTGGTGCGCGGTGACGCCAAGACACTCAAGGTCAAGGTGGTGTCACGCGACGTCTTCGACACCACCTACCCGCTGGCTTCGAAGCAGATGGCACTCGTCGAGGACGGGCAGGCAGTCGCCGAGGGTGCCGAGCTGATTCGCGGCCAGGACGGTGATGGCAACCCGGTGTCGCTCAAGGCGCGCTATGCGGGTGTCATCAAGGTGGGTAAGAAGGAGATCACGGTCCGCACCTCGGAGGAGGAGGCCCGCGAGTATCCGATTCCGGCGTCGGCACAGCTCAAGGTCCGCGACGGCGACCACGTGCTCGCCGGCGATCGCATCACCGAGGGTTCGATCAGCCCCCAGGAACTGCTCGTCGTCCGCGGTCGTGACGAGGTGCAGAACTACCTGGTGCGCGAGGTGCAGCGTGTGTACCGCAGCCAGGGCGTCGACATCAACGACAAGCACATCGAGGTGATCGTCCGCCAGATGATGCGCAAGGTGCGTGTCGAGAACGCCGGCGACACCGATCTGCTGCCCGGCGAGATCGTCTCCCAGTTCGAGTTCGACGAGGCCAGCGCCAAGGCGCTGAGCGAGGGCGGCGACCCGGCGATCGCGACGCCGGTGTTGCTCGGCCTCATCAAGGCGGCGCTCAACACCGCGTCGTGGCTGAGTGCGGCGTCGTTCCAGGAGACCACCCGCGTGCTCACCGAGGCGGCCATCTCCGGCAAGGTCGACAAGCTTCGCGGCCTCAAGGAGAACGTCATCATCGGCAAGCTCATCCCCGCGGGAACGGGGCTCGACTACTACTCGAAACTTCGCGAGGAGGCGGTGCGCCTCTACGAGTACGACGAGCTCGAGGCCGCGTCCATTGACGGCCACGGTGACGGCGATGTCGTCCTCGGCGACACTGACCTCGACGGTGACTTCGAAGAGGTGCTCGAGGCCGAGTCGAAGCCGGCGGAGTCGCGCTGAGCAAGGGCTAGCAGCGCGGTGTGCCCATGACACCCATGGACCCCGCGCTGCTGGTCGCGGCGCGCGCCGCGATCGGCTTCATGCCCGACAGTGAGGGGTTGGCGCTCTACGCTGCTGCCTGTGAGCTGGCCCCCGACGGCGTTTTTGTCGAGATCGGCACTTACTGCGGCAAGTCGACGATCTACCTGGGGGCGGCGGCGCGGCATCGCGGCACGCTTCTGTTCACTGTCGATCACCATCGCGGCTCCGAGGAGAACCAGCCCGGCGAGGGATACCACGATTCGCGGCTGGTCGACGCTCGGGGTCGCGTCGACACCCTGCCCGAATTCCGCCGCACGCTCGCCGCGGCGCAGCTCGAGGACTCTGTCGTCGGCGTCGTCGGCGACTCCGCCGCGGTGTCGGCGCACTGGGACACGCCGCTGAGCCTGCTGTTCATCGACGGTGGCCACAGTCAGGCAGCCGCTGACGCCGACTACGACGGCTGGTCGCCCCACCTCATCGATGGCGGGCTGCTCCTCATCCACGACGTGTTCCCGGATCCAGCCGACGGCGGACGCCCTCCCTACGAGATCTATCGGCGGGCGCTGGCTTCTGGGTCATTCGTCGAGCTTGCCGGCAGCGGCAGTCTGCGACTACTGCGCAGGGTCGACGGCTGAATGCGATGGCGCGTTCGGCTCAGCCGGCGGCCTCGATCTCGGTGTCGCCGAGGTGCAGCGTCCGGAAGAACCCCGCCGCGGGGCTGAGGCCGAGGAGCGCGTCGGCGGCGAGGACGGTGGCCGCCGACGTCCACGTGGTCTGCTCCTCGGGCCAGCGGATGTTGTCGGGGAACACGTCGCCGGTCCAGTAGGCACCGTCGTCGCCGCGAAGCCGCTGCATCCAGGTGAAGAGGCGCCAGGCGTCATCGATGCGCCCGGTGGCGTCCAGCGCGAGGACGAGCTCGCAGGTCTCGGCGCCGGTCACCCACGGCCGGTCGGAGACGCAGCGCACGCCGAGCCCGTCGACGACGAACTCGTCCCAACGTTCGGCCAGCCGGACCAGGGCGGCCTGCCCGGTGACGGCGCCGCCGAGCACGGGGTAGTACCAGTCCATCGCCCAGCGATCGCGAGGCTCAAAGCGGTCCGACCGGTGGGCGATGGCGTGGGCGAGGCGCCGCGCCGCGTTCTCCCAATCGTCGCGGTCGGCGCCCAGTTCGGCGGCGGCGCTGACCGCGCAGCGCAGGCTGAAATGGATCGACGATGAGGAGGTGAGCAGGGCTGCCGGATAGGGGCGGCGCTTGGCGTCGCGGGCCCAGAGAATCTCGCCGCCGGGGGTCTGCAGCGTCAGCACGGCGTCGATGGCCCGTTCGACGACCGGCCACAGCCGGGCGAGCAGGGTCGCGTCGCCGGTGGCCTGGGTGTGGTGCCATAGCCCGGTGGCGATGTATGCGCAGAAGTTGGCATCAACTGTGGGATCGGTCACCTTGCCGTCGCGGTAGTAGGCGAACCACGTGCCATCCCGACGCTGCAGCGCCGCCAACCAGCGATAGGCGCGTTCGGCCTCGGCGACCCGACCACCAGCGGAGAGCGCCATCGCCGCTTCTACATGGTTCCAGGGATCGACGTGGTGGCCGCTGAACCAGGGGATGCAGCCGTCGCCGAGCTGGACCGCGGCGATGGCGTCGACGGTGGTGGCGACGAGCCCTTCGTCGACCCCAGCGCTCAGCTCATGCAGCCGCATCGATCACCTCGGCGAGATCCGGCTCCGCGGGGCCGCCGAGCTCCCCTGCCTCCTCGACCGCCGCCTCTCGCTCGCAATAGAGCACCAGGCTCTTGCCCAGCACCGGGTTGAGAAGTCGCTCCATCAGGCGCGTGGTTCGCGGCCGCCGCATCAGGTCCCAGACGAGGAACGAGTGATAGCCGCGCACCAGAGGATGTCGCTCGTCATCGACGCCGACCACGCAGCGCAGCCACCAGTACGGACTGTGCAGGGCATGGGCGTGGTGCGCGCCAAAGGGACGCAAGCCAGACGCGGCGAGACTGGCCCGCAGCCGGTCGCCGCGATAGATGCGCAGGTGGCCGCCATCGTTGGTGTGGTAGGCGGAGGACAGCGCCCAACAGATCCGCTCGGGGAGATAGCGCGGCACGGTCACCGCCAGGGTTCCTCCGGGGCGCAGCACCCTGACCAGCTCGCCGATCGCGGCGCTGTCGTTGAAGAGGTGCTCGAGGACCTCGGCGGCGACGATGCGGTCGAACGTCGAGTCGGCGAAGGGCAGCCCGGTGGCGTCGCCGCCGACCAGGTTGATGCGTCCGCCGGCGTCAGAGCCGAGCCCTTGGCTGCCGGTGTCGACTCCGCCGCGGGCGGCGAGCAGCTCGGCGAGGCTGCGGTCCAGCGCCACCGCGCGCGCGCCGCGACGCACCGCCGCCAGGGCGTGCCGGCCGGCGCCGCAGCCGACGTCGAGGAGGCGGTCACCGCTGCGCAACCGGAGCCGGTCGTAGTCGACGGTCAGCACCGGCCGATGGCCATCCGGTACTGCTCGGCCGTTCCCCTCGCGGCGGCCTCCCACGTGTAGAGCTCGAGGGCGCGCACCCTGCCGGCGGCGCCGACGTGCGCCCTCAGCGCCGGGTTGCCCAGAGCGTTGTCGATGACCGTGGCGAGGCGCTGGTGATCGCCGGGGGGGACGAGCAGGGCGGTCTCGCCGTCGAGGCCGGCGACCTCGGGGAGAGCTCCGCCGGTGGTCGCCACCAGGGGGACGCCGCACGCCATCGCCTCGACCGCGGGCAGGGAGAAGCCCTCGTAGAGCGAAGGCACCACGGCGAGCTCCGCCTCGGCGTAGAGCCTCACCAGCCCCTCGTCGCTGATCCCCCCGGCGAAGCGCACCGCCTCGCCGAGGTCGAGCTCGCTGAGGGTTCGGGCCACGGCCCCATCGGGCCGAGGTTGACCGACGATGACCAGGTGGGCGTCGGGGCGGGTCAGCCGCAACCGCGACATGGCCCGCACCAGGGTGACCAGCCCCTTGAGCGGGACGTCGGCGCTGGTGGTGGTCAGGATCCTCCCGGGGACGCGAGGCACCTCGGGCAGCGGCCGGAAGATGTCGGCGTCGACGCCGAGACGGACCACGCTGATGCGATCGAGGTCCACACCCATGGTGCGGGCGATGTCCTGCCGCGACGATTCCGAGACGGTGATCACCCGGTCCATGGAGGCCGCCACCCGGCGCTGCATGTGCAGGAACCCGTACCAGCGGCGCAACGTCAACCGGCGCCAACAGTTCGCGGCGGCGGCGAGGTCGAGCTCGCGGTCGACAAGAATGGGGTGGTGGATGGTGGTCACCAGGGGCACCGGGCCGCGGGCCAGGGCGAGCATCCCGTAGCCGAGACCCTGGTTGTCGTGGATGACGTCGAAGTCGCCGAGACGGCGTTCGAGGTGACGGCGGGCGCGCAGGCTGAACGTCAGGGGCTCGGGGAACGTGCCTGTGCACATCAGGGCGAACTCGGCAACGTCGACGGCGGAATGGAACTCGCGGGGGTGAGGGACGCGGAAGGGATCAGGCTGCCGGTAGAGGTCGAGGCTGGGCAGCCGCGTCAGCTTGACGCCGCCGGCGACCACCGGGTACGGCGGTCCGGAGATCACCTCGACGCTGTGGCCGAGATCGGACAGCGCCCGGCTGAGCCGGTTGACGTAGACGCCCTGCCCGCCGCAGCGGGGATTGCCGCGGTAGGTCAGCAGGGCCACGCGAAGCGGACGCGGCTGGCGTCGGGAGCCCGGGGTGGGCGATTCCGCCCGGGCCGCCCCCGTGCCGGGCGTCACCCGGGGGTGGATGACGCTGGTCACACCGTGCCCGGTGTGGCGGCGATGGGTCGCGAGGGCACGGGGCGGGAGTCTACGAAGCGGGTACGCCTCTTTGACGTGGCGTCAAAATTTCCCCCTCAGCGTGGCCCCGGTCGCAGTCGCCGGCCGCTCGACAGAGCCAGTCCCGGCGGCGTCGCCGGCAGGCCGCCGAACTCGGCGCTGAATTTGACGCATATCTCCGAGCGCTGTTAGGATTCGCCGTCGCGCCCCGTCGCGTCCCTCCCTATCCGCGCGCCCATTGTGGGTGAGCGAAACCATCCTGATCGGAGACTCGTGCCCACCATCCAGCAATTGGTCCGCAAGGGCCGCAAGCGCATCGTCAAGAAGACGAAGGCGCCGGCGCTCAAGGGTTCGCCCCAGCGCAGAGGTGTGTGCGTGCGCGTCTATACGACGACGCCGAAGAAGCCCAACTCGGCGCTCCGCAAGGTGGCCCGCGTCAGGCTGACCTCCAAGGTGGAGATCACCGCCTACATCCCGGGAATCGGGCACAACCTCCAGGAGCACAGCGTCGTGCTCGTCCGTGGCGGTCGCGTCAAGGACCTCCCTGGCGTCCGCTACCACGTCATCCGCGGCACCCTCGACACCGCGGGGACGCGCAATCGTAAGCAAGGCCGTAGCAAATACGGCGCCAAGCGGGAGAAGGCGGCATCGTGACCTCCGCAGCATCCCGCGACACCGTCGCTCCCTGATCGTCTGATCCGCCTCCGCGGGTTGGGCAGTCAGGGGATAAACCAGATCCCGTTGGCCGTCTGTCCGTCACAAGGAACCACACAAGAAACCGATGCCCCGCCGCCAGAGAGTCTCCAAGAGAGTCATCGTCCCCGACGCCATCTACGGCAACGTGGGACTGGCGAAGTTCGTCAACTGCCTGATGCTCAACGGCAAGAAGAGCGTCGCTGAGGGCATCGTCTACGACGCCTTCGAGAAGATCCGGCGGTCGTCGCGGCGCGAGCCGCTCGACGTCTTCGACCAGGCGCTGCGCAACGTGACACCGATCCTCGAGGTCAAGCCGAAGCGCGTCGGCGGCGCCACCTACCAGGTTCCCGTGGAGATTCGCCACGACCGGCGCAGCGCGCTGGCCCGGCGATGGATCATCCGCTACGCGCGCGGACGCAATGGCAAGAGCATGGCCGACAAGCTTGCCTCGGAGCTCATGGACGCGGCCAACGGCGTGGGTGCCTCGATCAAGCGCAAGGAGGACACCCACAAGATGGCCGAGTCGAACAAAGCGTTCTCCCACTTCCGCTACTAGGACCGATCAAGAGATGCCCGCCGCCACCCTGACCCGCACCTTCCCGCTGGAGCGCACCCGCAACATCGGGATCATGGCGCACATCGACGCGGGCAAGACCACGACCACCGAGCGGGTGCTCTTCTACACCGGGCGCATCCACAAGATGGGCGAGGTCCACGAGGGTGCCGCGACCATGGACTGGATGGTCCAGGAGCAGGAGCGGGGCATCACCATCACCTCGGCGGCGACCGCAGCGGAATGGCGCGGCCACCGTATCAATATCATCGACACGCCCGGGCATGTGGACTTCACCGTGGAGGTGGAGCGGAGCCTGCGAGTGCTCGACGGCGCGGTGGCGGTGTTCGACGCGGTCGCCGGGGTCGAGCCGCAGTCGGAGACCGTCTGGCGCCAAGCCGACCGCTACGACGTCCCCCGCATCTGCTTCATCAACAAGATGGATCGCATCGGCGCCAACTTCTACGCATCGGTCGAGTCGATTCGCGTGCGCCTTGGCGCCAGGCCGGTGCCGATCCAGCTCCCCATCGGCAGCGAGTCCGACTTCAGGGGCATGGTCGACCTGATCAACAAGGTGGCGATCATCTACATGGACGACCTGGGCACCGCCATCGAGCGCTCGGAGATCCCCCCGGGAATGGATGAGCAGGTCGAGAGCGCGCGGCTGCACATGCTCGAGGCCGTCGCCGAGTCCGACGACGAGCTCATGGTCAAGTACCTCGACGGCGAAGAGCTCAGCCACGACGAGATCGTTCGCGGCCTGCGCAAGGGAACGGTGTCCACGCGCATCGTCCCCGTGCTCTGCGGCTCGGCGCTGAAGAACAAGGGCGTGCAGCCGATGCTCGACGCGGTCGTCGACTTTCTCCCGTCGCCGCTGGACAAGCCGGCCATCGAGGGTGCCCGTCCCGGCGACGGTGCTCCGGTGGTGCGCCACGCCAACGACGACGAACCGTTCACCGCACTCGCCTTCAAGATCATGACCGACCCGTTCGTCGGCAAGCTCACCTTCTTCCGTGTCTACAGTGGGGTGATGAAGAGCGGGTCGTATGTCTACAACGCCTCCAAGGGTGAGCGCGAACGCGTTGGTCGCATCCTGCAGATGCACGCCAATCATCGTGAGGAGATCGACGAGGTTCGCGCCGGCGACATCGCCGCCGCCATCGGTCTGCGCAAGACGACCACCGGCGACACGCTCTGCGATGAGAGCAAGCCCATCGTGCTCGAGTCGATCAACTTCCCCGAGCCGGTCATCAGCGTCGCCATCGAGCCCAAAACGAAAGCCGATCAGGACAAGATGTCGGTGGCGCTGCAGAAGCTCTCCGACGAGGATCCCACGTTCCGGGTGCGCACCGATGACGAAACCGGCCAGACGGTGATCAGCGGGATGGGCGAGCTCCACCTGGAAATCATCGTCGACCGCATGCTGCGCGAGTTCAAGGTCGACGCCAACGTCGGCAAGCCGCAGGTGGCCTACCGCGAGACGATCACCAGCAAGGCGCACGGCACCGGCCGGTTCGTGCGCCAGACCGGTGGCCGCGGGCAGTACGGCCACGTCGAGCTCGACGTCGCGCCCAACGAGTCGGGCAAGGGCTTCGAGTTCGTCAACAAGATCGTCGGCGGCGTCATCCCCAGGGAGTACATCAACCCCGCGGCCAAGGGAATCGAGGAGGCGCTGCAGAACGGCATCCTCGCCGGGTACCCCGTCGTCGACATCAAGGTCACCCTGGTCGACGGCTCCTTCCACGAGGTCGACTCGTCGGAGCAGGCATTCCACATCGCCGGTTCGATGGGCGTCAAGGACGGCATACGCAAGGCCAAGCCGACACTCCTCGAGCCGATCATGAAGGTCGACGTGGTCATGCCCGAGGAGTTCATGGGCGATGTCATGGGCGACCTCACCGCACGCCGCGGTCACATCCTGGGGATGGAGGGCCGCAACAACTCACAGATCGTCCATGCCAACGTGCCCCTGGCCACGATGTTCGGCTACGCAACCGAGCTACGCAGCATGACCCAGGGTCGGGCCAACTACAGCATGGAGTTCGACCACTACCAGGCACTTCCCCAGAGCCTCGTCGACGAGATCGTCGCCAAGGCAAAGGGCTGAGAGAACAGACAGACACACAGTGAGCAGCAGCACCACCTAAGAGGCAGGAGATGGCCAAGAAGAAGTACAGCAGCACCAAGCCGCACGTGAACGTCGGCACCATCGGTCACATCGACCACGGCAAGACCACGCTCACGGCGGCGATCACCAAGGTGCTGTCGGAGCGTGGCGGCGCTGAGTTCCGCTCCTTCGACTCCATCGACAATGCCCCCGAGGAGAAGGCGCGCGGCATCACCATCGCCACGGCGCACGTCGAGTACGAGACCGACAAGCGTCACTACGCGCACGTCGATTGCCCGGGTCACGCCGACTACATCAAGAACATGATCACCGGCGCCGCTCAGATGGATGGCGCCATCCTGGTGGTCGCCGCCACCGACGGCCCCATGCCGCAGACACGCGAGCACATCCTGCTCGCCTCCCAGGTGGGGGTGAAGTACATCGTCGTCGCCCTCAACAAGGTCGACGCCGTCGATGACGAGGAGCTGCTCGAGCTCGTCGAGCTCGAGGTCCGCGAGCTGCTCAGCAAATACGACTTCCCCGGCGACGACATCCCCGTCGTCCGCGTCAGCGCGCTCAAGGCGCTCGAGGGTGACAAGGGCGCCGAAGAGGCGGTGCTAAAGCTGATGGATGCGGTGGACAGCTACATCCCGCTGCCCGAGCGTCCCATCGACCAGCCCTTCATGATGCCCATCGAGGACGTGTTCTCCATCGAGGGTCGCGGCACCGTCGTCACCGGCCGCATCGAGCGCGGTGTCGTCAAGGTCAACGAGCCGGTGGAGATCGTCGGCATCAAGGAGACCACAAAGACGGTGGTCACCGGGGTGGAGATGTTCAAGAAGCTGCTCGACCAGGGTGACGCGGGCATGAACGTCGGCTGCCTCATCCGCGGCGTCAAGCGCGACGAGGTCGAGCGTGGTCAGGTTCTGGCCAAGCCAGGCACGATCACACCGCATACGCGGTTCAAAGCCCAGGTCTACGTCCTCAGCAAGGAGGAGGGTGGCCGGCACACACCGTTCTTCAAGGGCTACCGGCCGCAGTTCTACATCCGCACCACCGACGTGACCGGCACCATCGACCTCCCCGAGGGAGTGGAGATGTGCATGCCCGGCGACAACATCGAGATGTCCATCGAGCTCATCACCCCCATCGCCGTCGAGCAGGGGATGCGCTTCGCCATCCGTGAGGGCGGTCGCACCGTCGGCGCGGGTTCGGTCACATCGATCGAGAAGTAGTTCAGGAAAGAGGCAGAACCGGCACCGTCATGGCGCAGAAGATCCGCATCAGGCTCAAGGCCTACGACCACCGCGTGCTCGACCAGGCCGCGTCGAAGATCGTCGACACGGCGACGCGGACGGGCACACGCGTGGCCGGACCGGTGCCGCTGCCCACCAGCATCGCCAAGTACACCGTGATCCGCTCTCCCTTCATCGACAAGGACTCGCGTGAGCAGTTCGAGATCAGGACACACAAGCGGATCGTCGACATCCTCGATCCCAACCCCAAGGTGGTCGATGCGCTGATGCGCCTCAACCTGCCGAGCGGGGTCAACATCGAGATCAAGCTGTGAGCCGCGGCATCCTCGCCCGCAAGGTGGGCATGACCCAGGTCTTCACCGAGCGCGGCACGGTGGTTCCGGTCACCGTGCTCGAGGCGGGACCCTGCAAGGTCGTGCAGCGCAAGACGGTCACCGTCGACGGCTACGACGCCGTGCAGATCGGATTCGGTGAGAAGCCGCCGCGGCGCACAGCCAAGCCTCTGGCGGGCCATTACAAGCGAGCCGGGCTCCGCCCGATGCGAACCCTGGTGGAGCTGCGTGACGCCGGCGATCCCAAGATCGGTGACACGATCACCGCCGACCTGTTCAACGCCGGCGACCGCGTCGATGTCGTCGGGGTGAGCAAGGGCAAGGGCTTCTCCGGACAGCACAAGCGACACAACTTTGGCCGCGGCCCGGTGACGCACGGTTCGCACAACATCAGGCAGCCCGGTTCCATCGGCTCGGTCGACGCCGCTCGCACGTGGCGTGGCATGAAGATGGCGGGACAGCTCGGCGCCGGCCGCACCACCGTGCGTGACCTCGAGGTCGTCCGCGCCGACGGCGAGCGCAACCTGCTGCTGATCAAGGGATCGGTGCCCGGTGCGCGCAACGGCGTCGTCCTGGTGCGCGACCATGACGGCGAGGCGACCCTGTGATGGCCGTCAGCGCACCGGTTGTCGACCAGACTGGCAAGGCCAAGGGAAGCGTCGACCTGCCCGCCGAGATCTTCGAGGCGCCGATCAACGAGGCGCTACTGCACCAGGCCCTGGTGCGCCAGCAGGCCAACGCGCGCCAGGGGACGCACGACACCAAGACTCGCGACGAGGTCAGAGGCGGGGGGCGCAAGCCGTACAAGCAGAAGGGCACCGGCCGCGCCCGCCAGGGATCGACGCGCTCGCCACAGTTCGCCGGTGGCGGCATCGTCTTCGGTCCGCATCCGCGCAGCTACCGCCTGGACATGCCGCGCAAGCAGCGTCGCTTGGCGCTGCGCAGTGCTCTCGCCGTCAAGGCCCAGGAGGGACAGCTCCGGATTCTCGACGGCTTCACCCTGGAGTCGCCGCGGACTCGCGAGGTCGCCGCCATGCTGACCGCGATCGACGCCGGTCGCCGCGTGCTCGTCGTCCTCGGTTCGCACAACGAGATGCTCGAGCGCAGCGCGCGCAACATCCCCGAGGTGCGTGTGATCCTGGCCAGCAACCTCAACGTGCGCGACCTGCTCACTGGTGACACGGTGCTGGTCACCCGCGACGCGCTGGAGCACATCGGCGAGGTGCTGTCGTGACGCGCAGCCCAGAGATGATCTTGCGGCGCCCCGTGGTCAGCGAGAAGTCCTACGCCGCCATGGCGGACGGTCGCTATGTGTTCCGTTGTGCATCGAATGCCACCAAGGTGGAGATCAAGCTGGCGGTGGAGGAGGCGTTCGCCGACCAGAAGATCGAAGTGCTCTCGGTCAACACACTCAACGTTCGCGGCAAGCACCGGCTTCGCTCGCGCGGGCGCACCCGGGTGGCAGGCAAGAGTCCCGACTGGAAGAAGGCGATCGTGACCCTGGCACCGGGCCAGAAGATCGAAGGCCTCTTCGAGGGCATATAGGCATGCCCGTCAAGAAGTACAAGCCGACCAGTCCGGGCCGACGCTTCATGTCGGTGAGCAGCTTCGAGGACGTCGCACGCAAGGCGCCAGAGAAGTCGCTGGTCGAGCATCTCAAGAAGCACAGCGGGCGCAACGTCACCGGCCGGATCACCGTGCGGCATCGCGGTGGCGGTCACAAGAAGCTGTATCGCATCATCGATTTCAAGCGCAACAAGCACGGCGTGCCCGGCAAGGTTGCCGCCGTCGAGTACGATCCCAACCGCAGCGCGCGCATCGCCCTGGTCAACTACGCGGACGGAGAAAAGCGCTACATCCTTGCGCCGGTCGGGCTCTCGGTGGGTGACACGGTGATGGCCGGGCCCGGCGCCGAGGTGCGTCCCGGCAACTCGCTGCCGCTGAGCAACATCCCCTTGGGGACCACCGTGCACAACATCGAGCTGCGCCTGGGTCGCGGCGGTCAGCTGGTGCGCAGCGCCGGCGGTGCTGCGCAGCTGCTGGCCAAGGAGGGTCCGCTGGCGACCATCCGCATGCCCAGCGGCGAGGTCCGTCGCGTCGATGTGCGCTGCAGCGCGACCGTCGGCCAGGTCGGCAACGTCGACCACGAGAACCAGAATTGGGGTAAGGCAGGCAAGTCACGCTGGCGTGGATTCCGCCCGGCGGTGCGGGGCATGAGCATGAACCCCTTCGATCATCCCCACGGCGGCGGCGAAGGCCGCAGCGGCGCAGGCGGCAATCCCCAGACCCCCTGGGGCAAGCCGGCGCTGGGTCACCGCACCCGGCACAACAAGTCGACCGACCGCATGATCGTGCGTCGGCGTACCAAGTGACACAGACATGAGCCGGTCCACGAAGAAAGGTCCGTTCTGCGACGAGCATCTGCTCCGCAAGGTGCAGGCGCTCAACGCCTCACGAGAGAAGCGCGTCATCAAGACGTGGTCGCGCCGCAGCGACATCTTCCCCGACATGGTTGGTCACACCATCGCCGTCCACGACGGACGCAAGCACGTGCCGGTGTTCATCACCGAGACGATGGTCGGACACAAGCTCGGTGAGTTTGCCGTGACCCGCAGGTTCCGCGGTCACGGTCATCACACCGAGCGCAGCGCGGCGTTGAAGTAGGCCAGGCAGAGATGGAAGTCGTTGCCACCGCCAAATGGGTCCGCACCACCGCGCGCAAGGCGCGGCTGGTCGCAGCCACTGTCGAGGGGCTGCCGGTCAACGAGGCGTTGACCATCCTCTCCTTCACGCCGCGCGCCGCCGCCATCGAGGTGGCCAAGGTGATCCGGTCGGCGGCGGCCAACGCCGAGCACAACTACAACCTCGATGGCGCCGACCTGCGCGTCGCTCGCGTGGAGATCGACGGCGCGGCGATCATCAAGCGATTCCGTCCCCGAGCGCAGGGACGAGCCTTCAGCATCTTCAAGCGCACCACCCACCTTCGCGCGGTGGTGACCGATGACGGCAGCCCGCTGCTACGGCGGCGGCGGCGCATCGTGACCACGGCGGAGCAGGCGGCACCGCGACGCAGCCGGCCGACGCCGTCGAGCGGATCGGGTCGTGGCGTCAAGCCGCAGGCGCGCACCCGGCGCGACGCCCCCGAGGCGGTCGATGAGGCGGAAGCGACCCCGGCGCCGACCAAGGCAAAGCGCACGACCGCAGCAAAGCCGGCGACCGGCCGTGCTGGCCCCGCTGCGGAGTCGGCGACCAAGACCGCGAAGCCGCGCGCCAGCAGAAAACCGGCGCAAACCGACAGCGAGGCTGAGGAGTAGGCAGTGGGTCAGAAGGTCAATCCCGTCGGTTTCCGCCTCGGTGTCTACCGCAACTGGGATGCGCGCTGGTACGCGGACAAGGAGTACACCAAGCTCCTCCACGAGGACCTGGCGATGCGCCGGCTCATCAGCGGCAGGCTGCGCAACGCCGGCCTGGCACGCATCGAGACCGAGCGCAGCGCCAACCAGCTCACCATCATCATCCAGACGGCCAAGCCGGGAATCGTCATCGGCAAGCAGGGCGCGTCGGTCGATGCTCTGCGTGACGAGCTCGAGCGGATCAGCGGCAAGAAGGTGCGGGTCACCATCCACGAGATCAAGACGCCGGAGCTCGACGCCAAGCTGGTCTCCGAGAACGTCGCCTCGCAGCTGGAGAAGCGCATCGCGTTTCGACGCGCCATCAAGCAGTCGATCATGCGCACCATGCGCGCCGGCGCGAAGGGCGTGAAGATCCAGGTGGGTGGACGGCTCGGTGGCGCGGAGATGTCGCGTCGCGAATGGGATCGCGACGGGCGCGTGCCCCTGCACACGCTGCGCGCCAACATCGACTATGGACAGTCAGAGGCGCGCACGACATTCGGGCGCATCGGCGTCAGTGTCTGGATCTACAAGGGCGATTACGTCACCGCCACCGGCGAACCGATCGTTCCCGGTTTTGACGGGCGCGCCCGTGAGGATGGCGAGGAACCGGTGGAGCGCGTCCGTCGTCCCGCGGCGACACCCGCAGCCGCGGTTGTTGAAGAGGAACCTGCGGCGGCCACCGCCGTGGTCGAGGCGCCCGACGTCGAGGAAGACGAGGAGACGGCGGAGGCCGACGTGACCGCGCCCGATCCCGAGCTCGACATCCCCGACGAGGTCACCGTCCTTGTCGAGCTGCCCGAGACCGACGAGACGGCAACGCCGAAGCGCACCCCCGCGAAGCGCAAGACGACGACCAGCCGCAAGCCGTCCACCGCCAAGGGCAAGCCCGCGCCCGAGCCAGAGGAGGAGTAGTCGCATGCTGATGCCCAAGCGCACCAAGCACCGCAAGCTCCACCGCGGCCGGCGGCAGGGCGCCGCGCAGCGCGGCAGCAGCATCGCCTTCGGCAGCTACGGGCTGCAGGCGTTGGAGGCGTGCTGGATGACCAACCGGCAGATCGAGGCTGCACGGCGGGCGATGACTCGGCACGTCAAGCGCGGCGGCCAGATATGGATCCGTGTCTTTCCCGATCACTCATTCACCAAGAAGCCGGCGGAGACGCGCATGGGAAGCGGCAAAGGCGCTCCTGAGGGATGGGCGGCCGTGGTCAAACCCGGCCGGGTGCTCTTCGAGATGTCCGGCGTGTCGCACCAGACCGCGAAGGAGGCGATGCGGCTCGCGGCGCACAAGCTGCCCATTCCCACGCGCTTCGTCATCCGTGAGGAGCCCGGAGCCGAGGTCCACTCCGCAGAGACAGACGTATGACCAAGAACGCCCAACACACGGACGAGCTGCGCGACATGAGCGCCGACGAGCTCGACGAGCACCTGCGTCAGCAGCGGCGCAAGCTTTTCGAGGTGCGCTTTCAGCAGGCCACCGGCCAGGTGGAGAACCACCGCCAGATCCGCCAGTTGCGCCGCGAGATCGCCCGGGTCATGACCGTGCAGATCCAGGCGCGCGTCGCGGCGCATCCCGTGGCGGAGGAGGAGTAAGCATCATGGCTGAGCAGGTGACAGCGACCGTCAGCCGTGGCCGTCGCAAGGTGCGCGAGGGGCTCGTCGTCAGCGACCGCATGGCGCAGACGGTGGTCGTCGTCGTCCAGGAGCTGAAGCCGCATCCGCTGTACAAGAAGGTCGTTCGCCGGCGCACGCGGCTCAAGGCTCACGACCAGGAAAACCAGTGTGGCGTCGGCGACCGCGTCCGCCTGGTGGAGACGCGTCCGCTCTCCAAAGACAAGCGCTGGCGAGTTGCGGAGATCCTCGAGAAGGCGAAGTGATCCAGCAGGAATCCGTCCTCAAAGTTGCCGACAACAGCGGCGCTCGCGAGCTGCTGTGCATCCGCGTGCTCGGCGGCAGCTACCGCAAGTACGCGTCGGTCGGCGACGTCATCGTCGGCACGGTGAAGGTGGCGCAGCCCAACGCCCAGGTGAAGAAGGGTGACGTGGTTCGCGCCGTAGTCGTGCGCGTCGCCAAGGAGTTCGGTCGTCCTGATGGCAGCCACATCCGTTTCGATGAGAATGCCGCGGTGCTGATCACCCCGCAGAACAATCCCCGCGGTACACGCATCTTCGGACCTGTTGCCCGCGAGCTGCGTGAGCGCAACTTCATGAAGATTGTCAGCCTCGCGCCGGAGGTGCTGTGATGAAGCGCAAGCGTCGCACGCCCGCGCAGCGCCTGCGGGTGGAGCTCAAGCACCGCGGCTGGGCACATGGCAACGCCCGCCCCCTCGACATCCGCCAGGGGGACACCGTGGTGGTGCTCGCCGGCAAGGACAGGGGCAAGCGTGGCGTCGTCGAGAGGACCATGCCGGCTGAACAGCGCATCGTCGTCCGCGGGGTCAACATCCTCAAGCGCCACACCCGCGCCGGGGTGAAGGGAAACCTCCAGGGCGGTGTCGTCGACTTCGACGCGCCCATCGCCTACAGCAATGTGATGCTCGTCTGCAATCGGTGCGAGCAACCGACGCGGATCTCGCGGGCGGTGGCGGAGGACGGCGAGAAGGTCATCGTCTGCAAGAAGTGCGGCGAGCGCCACGAGCGCACGGGGATCGCCTGATGGCAGCGGCCATCGCCCCCGCAGAGAAGCCGCGGCTCCACCGCCAGTATCTCGACGCTGCCGTCCCTGCACTGGTCAAGGAATTCCGCTACCAGAACGCCATGCAGGTGCCGCAGGTGGAGAAGCTGGTGATCAATGTCGGACTCGGAGAGGCCATCCAGAACGGCCGCGCCGTTGATGCCGCCAGCGCCGACATCCGCACCATCACCGGGCAGGCTCCGATCGTCATCCGAGCACGCAAGTCGGTGGCGGCGTTCAAGCTGCGCGAGGGCATGCCCATCGGCATCAAGGTGACGCTGCGGGGCAGTCGCATGTATGAGTTTCTCGACAAGCTGATCAACGTCGCCCTGCCCAGGATCCGCGACTTCCGCGGCACCGACCCCAAGGCGTTCGACGGACACGGCAACTACACCCTCGGGCTACGCGAGCAGCTCGTCTTCCCCGAGATCGACTACGACAAGATCGACAAGCTTCGTGGGCTCGAGGTCTGCATCGTGACCACCGCGAAGACCGACGACGAGGGTCGTGCCTTGCTCACCCAGCTGGGCATGCCCTTCCGCAAGGCGGGTCAACAGTGATCCGCACTCTCATCACTCCGTGCGCGTCGGGCAGTTCTCGATACGGCACGGCGAGGTAGACAGATTGGCCAAGAAATCGCTCATCGCCAAAGCACTGCGCCCCGGCAAGTACCGGGTGCAGGAGTACCACCGCTGTGGTCTGTGCGGCCGCTCGCGCGCCTACATGCGCAAGTTCGGCATGTGCCGCATCTGCTTCCGCACCCACGCCAGCATGGGTCTCATCCCCGGCGTCAAGAAGTCGAGCTGGTGAGCCGGCGATGACCAGCGACACCATCGCTGACATGCTCACCCGGGTGCGCAACGCCAACGCGGCGAATCACCGCACCGTGACCATTCCCGCCGCCAAGATGAAGGTGGAGATCGCCCGGCTGCTCAAGGAGGAGGGCTTCATCTCCGCATTCATGGTCAGCGAGCCCGCTGGCCCCGGCCAGGTGCTCACCATCGAGCTCAAGCCGCGGACCACCACGCGCGGCCGCGCGCTCAGCGGACTGCGGCGCATCAGCCGCCCGGGCCTGCGCGTCTACGCCCGCAAGACCGAGATCCCCCGGGTCATCGGCGGGCTCGGCATCGCCATCATCTCCACCTCGCAGGGTCTCATGACCGGGCACGCCGCGCAGCGTGCCGGCCTGGGCGGCGAGGTGGTTGCCTACGTCTGGTAGCTGTCATGTCGCGAATCGGCAAGCTTCCTGTGAGCGTTCCTGCCGGGGTCGAGGTGACCCTCACCGGCAGTCACATCGAGGTCAAGGGATCGCTCGGCGTGCTCGAGCGTTCGCTGCCGCCCTCGATGCTGATCACCGTCGCGGACTCCACAATCGTCGTCACCCGGCCCACCGACACGACAACCCATCGCGCGTTGCACGGACTGACACGAACGCTCATCGCCAACATGGTCGAGGGCGTCAGCAAGGGATTCACGCAACAACTCGACATGGTTGGCGTCGGCTATCGCGCCGCCAAGCAAGGTGATGACCTGGTGCTCAACCTCGGCTATTCGCACCCGATCCGCTACACGCCGCCCGAGGGCGTCAGCATCGACGTGCCGGCGCCGACGCAGATCACGGTGAGGGGATCGAGCAAGGAGGCCGTCGGCCAGGTGGCGGCGAAGATCCGCTCATTCCGCAAACCGGAGCCGTACAAGGGCAAGGGCATCCTCTATCGCGGGGAGCGGCTGCGTCGTAAGGCGGGCAAGTCGGGCAAGGCCGGAAAGACCAAGTAGGACAACTGATGTTCACCAAGCACGATCGACGCGCTGCACGCGACCGCCGTCACGTCCGCGTGCGCAAGAGTGTGCGTGGCACCGCGGCCAGGCCCCGGCTGGCGGTGTTCCGCAGCCTGCATCACATCTCGGTGCAGATCATCGACGACACCCAGGGCCATACCCTGGCTGCGGCGTCGACGCACGAGGCGGCGCTGCGCCCCGCAGGCAAGGCATCACCCAATGCCGCGGCGGCAACCGCCGTGGGTCGCGCCATCGCCGAGCGGGCCATTGCCGCGGGCGCCAAGCAGGTGGTCTTCGACCGCGGCGGCTACCTCTACCACGGCCGGGTCAAGGCCCTGGCTGATGCCGCGCGTGAAGCCGGACTGGAGTTTTAGATGAGCATGCGCATGGACCGCCGCGACGACCGCGGCACAGGCTCGGAACTGCAGGAGAAGGTGGTCTCGCTCAACCGCGTGGCCAAGGTGGTCAAGGGCGGGCGCCGCTTCTCCTTCAGCGCCCTCATCGTCGTCGGCGACGGTCAGGGGCGTGTCGGTGTCGGGCTGGGCAAGGCCGGAGAAGTTCCGGACGCGATTCGCAAGGGCGTCGAGGACGCCAAGAAGAACATGATCACCGTCCCCATGGTTGGCACCACCATTCCCCATGAGATCCGCTACAAGCTCGGGGCCGCCAAGGTGCTCCTCAAGCCTGCGGTGCCGGGCACCGGCGTCATCAGCGGTGGCGCGATGCGGGCCGTCGTGGAGGCGGCGGGGATACACGACATCCTCACCAAGTCGCTGGGCACCAACAACCCCATCAATGTCGTTCGCGCCACCATCGGTGCCCTGGCCAGTCTGCGCACCCTGCGCGAGGTGGCCGACGCGCGGGGCAAGCGTCCCGACGAGATCGTCGGCAAACGACGTGCCGAGCAGATGCTCGCCGAACCGCAGACCCCGGTGCCGGTGAGCGCGTGAGCACGCTGCGCGTCACCTACCGCAAGAGCGCCATCGGCTACGCGCGAGACCAGAAGGCGACCGTCGCCGCCCTGGGGCTTCGGCGGCTGAACCAGACGGTCGAGCACCCGTATACGCCGACGCTTCGCGGCATGCTGCAGAAGGTGCGTCACCTGGTCAGCGTCAATGGCGTGCCTGCGGACTCGCCCGCGGGGATGGCACTGCTTGAGCGGCAAGCTGCGGAGGTCGCAGGATGAGGCTGCACGAGGTGAGGCCGGCGGAGGGCAGCCGCACCAAGCGGACGCGCGTCGGTCGCGGCATCAGCTCCGGTCAGGGCAAGACCAGCGGTCGCGGTCAGAAGGGCCAGGGTTCGCGTAGCAGCGTGGGGCTTCCCAAGGGATTCGAAGGCGGCCAGATGCGACTCGCGCAACGGCTGCCCAAGCTGCGCGGCTTTCACAACCGCTTTCGCAAGGACTTCGCCGTCATCAACGTCGGCAAGCTCAATCGCTTCGAGGCCAACAGCGTCGTCGACGCGCAGACCCTGCGCGATGTCGGCCTGATCAGCCGCTCACGCGACGGCGTCAAGGTGCTCAGCGAGGGTGACCTGCGCGTCGCCCTCACCCTGCGTGTGCATCGCATCTCGGCGAAGGCACGCGCCGCGGTGGAGGCCGCGGGAGGCACCGTCGAGCTCATCGGGCCGCAGCGCGGTGACAAGGCGCCGCGCAAGCGGCGGGGCACCGCCAAGAAAGGCAAGGGCAAGGCCCAGGCACAGGCGGGCTCTGACGAGGACGAGGCGCAGCCGGCTGCGCCTCGCGCGAGCGCAGCGGCGGCCGAGACCGCGCCACCAGCCGACGCCCGCGGCGGTGACAGCGATACCGCGAAACCGAGCCAGGACGAAGAAGGCTGACCCTTGAACCTCCTCGAGGCGCTCGGCCAGGCGATGCGGATCCCCGAGCTGCGTCGCAAGCTCCTCTTCACCGTCGGCCTGCTCATGGTCTTCCGCGTCCTCGCCAGCATCTCGATCCCCGGCGCCGACAAGAACGCGCTGAGCACGCTGTTCAACAACAACTCGCTGCTGGGCTTGCTCAACCTGTTCAGCGGCGGCGGCCTGAGCACGTTCTCCATCGTCGCCATGGGCGTCAACCCCTACATCAACGCCACCATCATCATGCAGCTGATGACGGTTGTCTCCATCCGTCTCAAGGAGATGGCCAAGGAGGGTGAGCAGGGGCGCAAGCGGATCACCCGCTACACGCGATGGCTGACCGTCGCGCTGGGCGCGCTCCAGGCCTACGGACTCACCGTGCTCTTCAGCAGCCGCTCATTGCCCGGTGGTGCGGTGCTGCCCAATCCCAGTGCGGGAACGGTCATCGAGATCATCGTCACCT
Source organism: Candidatus Dormiibacterota bacterium (assembly GCA_035938875.1). Taxonomy (GTDB): domain Bacteria; phylum Chloroflexota; class Dormibacteria; order Aeolococcales; family Aeolococcaceae; genus DASZGL01. Next base: position 25,845 of record DASZGL010000020.1, on the reverse strand, counting down.
TGACGGCCGGGACCATCGTGCTGATGTGGCTGGGTGAGCTGATCACCGAATACGGTGTCGGCAACGGCGTCTCGCTGGTGATCTTCGCCGGCATCATCGGGCGTCTGCCCGGTGCCATCTACACCTACGGCAGCACCGGCGGCTCGCACGTGGTCCAGCTGGCGGTGATGGCGATCGTCGCCACCCTGGTCACCGCCTTCATCATCGAGGTGCAGCAGGCGCAGAGGAAGATCCCCATCCAGTCGGCCCAGCGGGTGATCAACCCCCGCGCCGGCCAGGCGACACAGGGGCGGCGAAGCTTCCTGCCGCTGCGGGTCAACGCCGGCGGTGTCATCCCCATCATCTTCGCCATCTCAATCATGGCGTTCCCCACCATTTTCGCCAACTTCTTCCAGAACGCAGGAGGCGCGGTGGGGCGCTTTGCCGACTGGGTCCGTAACAACTGGCAGCCCAACGGACCGTCACTGCTCACCAACGTCCTCTACAACGGAATCTACTTCCTGCTCATCCTCGGCTTCACCTACTTCTACACGGCGGTGGTCTTCGACCCCAACGACGTCGCCGACGACTTCAAGAAACGCTCCGTCTACATACCTGGCATCCGTCCCGGGAGGTGGACGGCTGACTACTTGGGCCGGGTGATGGGTCGAATAACCTTGGCGGGGGCTCTGTTCCTCGCGGTCATCACCGTAGTGCTCCCCCTGGGAACAAGCTTCGTCACCGGGGTGTCGACATCGAGCCTGTATCTCGGTGGCACCGCTGTGCTCATCGTCGTCGGTGTCGCCCTGGACACCATGCAGCAGATCGAAACCCAGCTGATGATGCGGCAGTACCGCGGCTTCATCAAATGATCGCTGTGCTCTTCGGGCCACCTGGCAGCGGCAAGGGAACCCAGTCGTGGTTCATCTGCAAGACGTTCTCGCTGGCGCATGTCTCCACGGGCGAGATGCTCCGAGCCGAGGTGGAGAAGGGGAGTGTGTTGGGCCGCGAGGTGGAGCCGATCATGGACGCGGGGGATCTGGTGCCCGACGATCTCGTCGTCCGGGTCCTCGAGGAGCGGCTGCGACACGACGACGCCCGCACCGGTGTCCTGCTCGACGGATTCCCGCGGACTGTGCCTCAGGCGCAGGCGCTCGACGCTATGCTCCGCCGCAGCGGCCGTACGGTCGACCTGGTGCTGTTCCTCGATGCACCGGAGGACGTGCTCGTCGACCGCGTCCTGCGACGCTCTGCGGACGAGGGACGCACCGATGACACGCCAGATGTTCTGCGCAACCGGCTGCAGGTGTACGCGACCGAGACCGAGCCGGTGCTGCAGTACTACGAGTCGACCGGGACTCGGATCCGCCGCGTCGATGGCGTCGGTTCCATCGAAGAAGTGCAGCAGCGCATCAGGAACGCGTTCCTCGATGGTTCTGGAGGGGTAGCCGCATGAGCACACGCAGCGAAGCGACATTCCGCCTCAAGCGGCCCGAGGAGATCGCCAAGATGCACGAGGCCGGTCGCATCCTCGGCGCCTGTCTCACCCACCTGGCCACGGCTGTGCGTCCCGGGATCACCACGATGGACCTCAACCAGGAAGCGGACACCTTCATCCGCGACCACGGCTGCATCCCGGGATTCCTCGGCTACTACGACTACCCCTACTCGCTGTGCGTGTCGGTCAACGACGAGGTCGTCCACGGCATGCCGAGTCCGCGCGTTCTCCGCGACGGTGACCTGGTCTCCCTCGATTGCGGCTTGATCCTCGACGGTTGGTGGGCCGACAGCGGCCTGAGCGTGCCCTGTGGTGAGCCGAGCGCCGAGGTGCGCAAGATGATCTCGGTCACCCGCGAGGCCCTGGAGCGGGGCATCGCCGCGGCACGCCCCGGCAACCGCATCGGTGACATCGGCGCCGCGGTGCAGGGGTACGTCGAGGCGCAGGGCTACTCGGTGGTCCGCAATTACGTCGGGCACGGCATCGGTCGCAACATGCACGAGCCGCCCCAGGTTCCCAATTACGTCATCGAGGGCAGCCCGGGAAACACCCTCAAACCCGGCTACGTGCTGGCCATCGAGCCGATGGTCAACGCCGGCTCACCGCGGGTGCGCACCCTCGACGACGGCTGGACCGTGGTCACCGTCGACCACAAGCTGAGCTGCTACTTCGAGCACACCGTGGCCGTCACCGAGTCCGGGCCGGTGGTCCTGACCGCCCGCGACGAGGCGGCCTGAGGCGGTGGTCGGTGAGGCCCGCGCCCACCCCGCTCGATTTGCCGCCGAACTCGACGGCGGGGTATACTCGCGTCCTGTGGCTGTCGGTCAGCCCGATTCGGCGTGCCCAATGACGGGGCACAGCGCTCCCCTCGTGGGCCGGGTCATCGAAACCCTTCCCAATGCGCTCTACCGGGTCGAGCTGGACGGCGGGCACCGGGTCCTCGCCCACACCGCCGGGAAGGCCCGCATCCAGGCGGTGCGCATCCTTCCGGGGGACAGGGTGCAGATTGAAGTCTCCGCCGCCGACCCCGGTCGGGGCCGGATCGTGCAGCGACTCGGTTGACAGGCGACAGGAAAAGAGCAAGGCGATGAAGGTTCGGGCCTCGGTCAAGAAGATCTGCGACCGCTGCAAGATCATCAAGCGGCGCGGCGCGGTCCGGGTCATCTGCGACAACCCAAAACACAAGCAGCGTCAAGGATAAGAGGAGCCAGGTGGCACGTATCGCAGGCGTCGACATCCCGCGCGACAAGCGCGTTGAGGTGGCGCTCACCTATATCTTCGGCATCGGGCCGACGACCGCCAAGCGCATCCTGTCGCTGGCGCAGATCAACGGCGACGTGCGTACCAAGGACCTCAACGACGCCCAGGTCGGACGTCTGCGCGACATGATCGCCAAGCAGCTCCAGGGCCGCGTCGAAGGCGACCTGCGCAGGCAGATCGCCCTCAACATCAAACGCCTGATGGAGATCGGCACGTATCGCGGGCTGCGTCATCGCCGCGGCCTGCCGGTGCGCGGTCAGCGCACCCGCACCAACGCGCGCACCCGGCGCGGGCCACGGCGGACCGTGGGCGTGCGCCGCAAGAAGAAGTAGGCAGGCATGGCAAAGAAGAAGAAGGTCGTCAGGACGCGGCGCCGCGAGCGCAAGAACATCGCGGTGGGACACGCCCACATCCTGTCGACATTCAACAACACCATCGTCAGCCTCACCGACACCCAGGGCAACGTCATTGCCTGGGGCTCGGCGGGGGGCCAGGGATTCAAGGGCTCGCGCAAGAGCACGCCTTTCGCCGCCCAGGTGACCGCCGAGGCCGCCGCCCGCAAGGCCATGGAGCACGGGCTCAAGACCATCGAGATCTACGTCAAGGGGCCGGGCGCGGGACGTGAGGCGGCGATCCGCAGCCTGCAGGCCGCGGGTCTCGAGGTGAGCGCCATCACCGACATCACCCCCATTCCGCACAATGGCTGCCGTCCACCCAAGCGGCGCAGGGTGTAGAGACAGATGGCGAATCCCCACCACCCCGTCTGCCGGCTCTGCCGTCGCGAGGGCGTCAAGCTGTTCCTCAAGGGCGAGAAGTGCGTGACCAAGTGCACCCTCGACCGGCGCAACATGACGCCGCCCGGGCAGCATGGGATGGCGCGCCGCCGCAAGGTGAGCGACTACGGGATTCAGCTTCGCGCCAAGCAGCGTGCCCGCCGTCTCTACGGCGTGCTGGAGACGCAGTTCCGTCACTATTTCGAGCGCGCCGAGCGCAGCCAGGGTGTCACCGGCACGGTGCTGCTCCAGGAGCTCGAGCGGCGGCTCGACAACGTCGTCTACCGGCTCGGCTTCGCCGCCTCGCGCCCGGAGGCGCGCCAGCTGGTGAGCCACCGGCACTTCAGCGTCAACGGGCGCGGAGTCAACATCCCCTCGTACCGGGTGCGCCCCGGTGACGTCGTCGCCGTGCGCGACAAGAGTCGCAAAGCACAGCCAATCGTCCAGGCCCAAGAGCTCATCCAGGGACGGCCTGTCCCCGAATGGCTCACCCTGGACGCCACCAAGCTGACCGGTTCGGTGATCCGTCTTCCCGATCGCACGGAGATGGACGCGTTCATCGACGAGCAGCTCGTCGTCGAGTACTACAGCCGCTAATCCGGCACCCAAGGCGGCGCGCGACGGCGCGTCCGACCCGCACCACCGCCGCGGACGCGCGGCGACCACGAGGCCCATTCCCACCGCATGGTCGACACCATCTCCACCCCTTCGGTCCGCGAGCTCGAAGCCTCAGGCGACTACGGTCGCTTCGAGATCGAGCCGCTCGAGCCTGGCTTCGGCACCACGCTCGGCAATTCCCTTCGTCGCGTCCTGCTCTCCTCGCTGCCCGGTGCAGCGGTCACGTCGGTGAGCATCGAGGGCGTGTCCCACGAGTTCTCGGCGATCCCTCACGTCAAGGAGGACGTCACCGAGATCCTGCTCAACATCAAAGGACTCAACGTCGTCAGCCATGTCGACGAACCGGTGCGCATGACCCTGGACGTCCGTGGCGCCAGGGTGGTCACCGCCGCCGACATCGAGACCACGAGCGACGTCGAGATCCGCAACCCCGAGCTGCACATCTGCACGCTCGACGGAGCCCAGGCCAGCCTGCGCATGGACCTCACCGTCGAGCGGGGCAAGGGATACGTCCCTGCGGACCGCAACAAGAAGGAGGGGCAGCCGATCGGGGTCATAGCCATCGACGCCATCTTCACCCCGGTGCGCAAGGCCAACTTCTCCGTGGAGAAGACCCGCGTCGGCCAGGAGACGGAGTGGGATCGCCTGCTCGTGGAGGTCTGGACCGACGGGACTCTGGCGCCGGTCGAGGCGGTGAGCCAGGCGGCTGAGCTCTACACCCGTCACCTCGAGCTCTTCGTTCGTTTCGGCGACAATCTCAGCGCACCTCAGCAGACCAAGGCTCGGGGCAACGACCTGCCCAGCCGCCTTGCCGACGTTCCCATCGAGGAGCTCGAGCTCAGCGTGCGGGCGCTCAACTGCCTCAAGGCCAACGACGTCACCCGCGTGGGCCAGTTGGTGGCGATGCGCCAGGAGGAGCTGCTCTCGCTACGCAACTTCGGCCAGAAGTCTCTTGACGAGATCCGCGAGAAGCTCGTGGAGCGCCAGCTGGTGACCGAGGAGGAGCTGGCGACGCTGTTCCAGCCGTCGCGTTAGGGCACGATTCGGAGTTCTTGACAGAAGATGCGCCATCAGAAGGCCGGCCGCAAGTTCGGCCGGACCGCCGATCACCGGCAGGCGTTGACCCGCAACCAGGTCACCGCGCTGCTTCGGCATGGCCGCATCCGCACCACCGAGGCCAAGGCCAAGGAGCTGCGACGCTGGGTCGAACGCGTCATCACCGACGCCAAGCCCGACACCGTGCACGCACGGCGCCAGGCCGCGCTGTACATCAACGACCGCGAGGTTGCGCAGAAGCTGTTCACCGATTACAAGGAGCGATTTCGCGATCGTCCTGGCGGCTACACACGTCTCTATCGTCTCGGCCCGCGCGCCGGCGACGGCGCGCCGATGGCCATCATCGAGCTGGTGGAGTGACGATGGCGACCACCGCCGCGACAGGCTTCGACACAGACGTGCGCGCGGCGTACGCGCTCACTCTGGAGTACGACGGCACCGCGTTCAGCGGCTGGCAGCGGCAGCCCGGCCGGCGCACCGTCGAGGGGGTGCTCCTCCTGGCCATCGCCGGAGCCACCGGTGAGCAGGCGCTGCTCACCGCCGCCGGGCGCACGGACGCCGGCGCTCATGCCCACGGACAGGTCGTGGGTTGCACCCTGCGCAAGCCCTGGGATCCGGCACGACTAGCCGCGGCGATCAACGCGCACCTTCCCGAGGACGTCGTCGTCGTCGACGCGCAAATGGCACCGCCGACGTTCCACGCCCGCTTCGACGCCATCGCCCGCAGCTATCGCTATGTCGTCTCGCCGCGCCGGCAGCGGCAGGCGGTGGCCCGCCAGTACGCATGGTGCGTCCGCGGACCGCTGGACACCGAGGCGATGCGCCGTGCCGCGCAGCAGCTCCTTGGCACCCACGACTTCGCCTCGTTCGGCCGGTCGCCGCGCCCGGGAGGCACGACGGTCCGAACCGTGCGCTCGGTCGACGTGCGCCGGGTCGAAGCGCCCGAGGTCGGCGCCGCCGGCGACGCCCCGCCGCGCGCGGTGGTGATCATCGACGTTGAGGCCGACGCATTTCTCTACGGCATGATGCGGGCCATCGCCGGCGCGCTGGTGGCCGTCGGCACCGGCCACCTCGCCGACGAGGATTTCCGTGCGCTCGTCGACGAGCCGGCGGTGGGCCGGCCCCGGATCGCCGTGGCTCCGGCGCACGGGCTTCACCAGTGGCAGGTCACCTACTCATGACACAGAAGACCTATCAGCCGAGCGCTGGCGCCGTGCCGTCGCAGTGGTACCTGGTCGACGCGCGTGGTCAGACCCTGGGCCGGCTCGCGGTCAACGTCGCGCGGCTGCTGCGCGGCAAGCACCGGCCTCAGTTCACGCCACACCTCAACACCGGCGACCACGTGGTGGTCATCAACGCCCGCGACATCGTGGTCACCGGACGCAAGCGCAGCCTGATGCAGTACGACCGCTACTCGGGATACCCGGGGGGTCGTCGGGTTCGTACCTTCGAAGAGGCCATCGAGCGCAACCCCACGTTCCCCATCACCCACGCGGTGCGGGGGATGCTGCAGCACAACACTCTCGGTGCCGACATGCTCAAGCGGCTTCGCGTCTATGCCGGCCCGGAGCACAAGCACGAGGCCCAACGTCCGCAGCGCATCATCTTCGGTGAGCTCGGGGAGATCAAGGTTGCCAGCAACTAGCGAGCACTATCACTACGGCACCGGCCGTCGCAAGACGGCAGTCGCGCGCGTGCGGTTGATTCCCGGCGACGGCGTGCTGGTGATCAACGGCAAGCCCCCGTCTGAATATTTCGGCCGCCGCGACCTGGAGACGATTGTCACCCAGCCGCTGCGCGTCACCGACACCATCGGGCGCTTCGTCGCCAGCGTGAAGGTCGAAGGTGGTGGCATCGCCGGCCAGGCGGGCGCCATCTGCCATGGCATCGCCCGCGCCCTCGTCGCCGCCGACGAGGAGTTGCGCCCCGCGCTGAAGAAGGCCGGACTGCTCACGCGTGACCCGCGCGAGAAGGAGCGCAAGAAATACGGCCTCAAGCGGGCGCGCAAGGCGCCGCAGTACACCAAGCGCTGAGCGGGACAGGCTGCTGAGCGGCAGCACTCCTCCTCGTCCTCCTCCTCGAGTCGTCGTCCTCGGCTGTCCTGTCGATGTCGTCGACATGGACGCAGCCATCGACATGGTGGTCGCTGCCGTGGAGGCGGCGCGCGCAGGACGTGGCTCGCCGGCGCTGGTGGTCACCCTCAACCCCGAGATCCTCATGCGCGCCCGCGCCGACGCAGAGCTGATGCGGATCATCGCCGGAGCCGCGCTGATCGTTCCCGACGGCGTCGGCCTGGTGCGGACCCTGCGCCGCCGCGGTCACCCGGACGCGCAGCGGGTCACCGGCGTCGACCTCATCGTGGGATACGCGCCGCGGGCGGCGGCGCTCGGTCATCGCGTCGCCATGGTGGGCGGCGCCCCGGGGGCGGCCGCTGAAGCGGCGCGGATCCTCGAATCCAGGGTCTCGGGCCTGCAGATCGTGATCACCGATTCGGGGGGCCCTGATCGTGCCACGGCTGAGCGCCTCGCCGCCTCCGGCTGCGAGGTCGTGCTCGCCGCCTACGGCGGTGGCCGGCAGGAGCCCTTCCTCGCAGCCCACCTGGCGACGAGTGGAGCCGCCCTCGGCATCGGCGTGGGCGGAGCCTTCGATTTCCTCAGCGGTAGGGTCCGTCGGGCGCCGCGCATGCTCCAGCGAGCCGGTCTGGAGTGGGCCTGGCGCCTGCTGCGCCAACCCTGGCGGTGGCGGCGCCAGCTCGCCCTGCCCGGCTTCTGGTGGCTGGCGCGTCGCGAGGAGTCGCGGGCAAGACGGTGAAAGAGCCCTAGGATTGGCCGCCGTGCTCAGCGTCGTCGTACCCGCCTACAACGAGGCCGACCGCCTGCCCCCGACGCTCGAGGCCATCCGCAGACACCTCGACGGCTCGGATGAGACGTACGAGGTGATCGTCGTCGACGACGGCAGCCGGGACGTCACCGCCGAGACAGCCGAGCGTTTGTGCAGCTCCTGGCCACAGCTCGAGGTGATCCGGCTGGACCGCAACCGCGGCAAGGGCGCCGCCGTTCGTGCTGGGATGCTCAGGGCTCGCGGTGAGCATCGTCTGTTCAGCGACGCCGACCTGAGCACGCCCATCGACGAGCTCCCCAGGCTTCGCGCCGAGCTGCGGGGACGCTGTGCTGTGGCGATCGCCTCGCGCGGCGCCAAGGGAGCGCGGATCGCCGTGCACCAGCAGTGGCGTCGCGAGTTCATGGGGCGCACCTACAACCGGCTGCTTCGCCTGCTCGTGCTCCCCGGCATCCACGACAGCCAGTGCGGGTTCAAGGTTTTCACCGCCGAAGCCGCGGTCGCCTGCTTCGAACCGCTGCGCACCCTGCGCTTCGGCTTCGATGCCGAGGTGCTGCTACGAGCGCGGCGCAAGGGCTGGGCGATCGCCGAGGTGCCGGTGAACGGCTGGCGTCATGTCGAGGCGTCGCGTGTGCACGCGGTCCGCGACTCGGGGCGGATGCTCGTCGACCTGGCGCGCCTGCGGCTGCGGCGGCTCGGCTGATCCGGGACCGTCAGCAGGACGATGCCTGGGTGACGTCGGGCGGCAGGCTGGCCGGGGACACCGCACCTGGGGTCTGGGGGGCGCCGAGCACGACAGCCCCCCCACGGTTGTCGTAGCAGAGCGCCTGCCAGCCCAGCTCCAGCAGCGCCGTGGTCTCCTGCGACGACGCGGGGACGACCGCGTGGTTCATGCCGTCGCGGAAGAGCACGTCGGGCCAACCGGGCTGCAGCGTGTGCACCTGCAGGTATTCGTTGAGCCGGTCGCTGCCGAAGATCGCCGACTCGCCGTAGATGTACACGAGGCGGCTGTTGGGGAAGCGATAGGCGAGGTATCCCCCCCATTCGTAGGTGCTGTACAGCCGCTGCCCCTTCAGGTGCGACGCCACGTAGTCGGCGGCGGCACGGGGATAGTGCTCGGCCTCGTAGTCGGCGGTCGCCGACGCCCGCGTCGCAGGCACGACGTCGACGATCACCGTCAGCGCGCCGACCATGGCGGCGAGCATCACCACCAAGCCGGTCGGCGCGGGGCGGCGCGGGCGGGCGAAGCCGCGTCCGCCGCCAAGGCGGTCCCAGCACATGGCGCCGTAGCGCGCCAGCTGGGGAACGGCGACGACCGCGAAGACGGCGACGTTGCGCTGCGCCTGCAGGGAGATGAGCACGGCGCCGACTCCCAGGACGACATCGACGGGATCGGGGCGGCGGCTCAGCGCCCACAACGCCACCAGAGCCACGACCTCAACCTCGAAAAGGCGCAGGAAGGTGTTGTGGAAGCTGGGCGACTGCCATTCGACGATTCCCTGGGTCAGCGTCGGGTTGGCGAACGTATCCGCGACGTAGCTGTAGAGGTGCGGACCTGCGGGGTTGAGCATCACCGCCGCTGCCGCGACGGCGGTGGCGAGCAGGAGGGTGCGCACACTCGCAGACGGCGCCGAACCCCGATCGACGCGACGCCACACAGCGACGCTGGCGGCGACGATCACCGGAATGCCGAGACCGACGACGAATCCCGCGTGCAGGTTGGCCCATATCGCGATCAGCGGCACCAGCAGCCACGGCGCCCGTGTCGACCCGTCACGCCAGCGGGCGACGATGAGCAGGACCAGGGCAGAGCCGAGCAGCGAGATCACCTGGCCGCGCACGCCGACGAGCTGGGCGAAGACCAGGCCGCTGACCAGCATCGCCGCCGCCCGCGCCCAGCTGGGCACCGCGGCGTGCCGGGGCAGCGCGAACGCGGCGACGAGCAGGGCGCCGGCGGCAACAGCGCCCATCACCAGCATGGCCAGACCGGCGCCGCCGGCGTCGACCAGACGCGCCAGCAGCACCTCGTAGCCCCACTGTTGACCGATCCACTGATGCGGTGCGCCGAGGAAGGTGAACGGCTCGCTGGAGGGGATGCCGTGGTCGGTGATCAGCCTGCCGGCGGCGAGATGCCACCACACGTCGGGATCGCGGAAGGGCTGCACGGTGAACGCCAGACTGAGCACGGCCGCGCCGAGCAGCCACACGGCACGGCGGGCGCGGTCGTCGCGTCGGGCAAGGGCGCTCGAGCCTGTCTCGACCACCGCCGTGCTCGGCACCACGGGCGCAGCGTTGGCGGTCAGCGTGCCGTGGCTCATGTGCTCAGCCCGCCGCTCTGCAGCTGCGCGCAGGTGTCTGTGGACCCTGCGACGTATCTCGGCACCGGCGCCAGTCGGGCCGCGAGAGCGCGGCCTGCGTCGGTGGCGGGAACGAAGGCAACGCTGCGGGGATCACGGTATACCTCGGTCCACCGCTGGCTCTGGCTGATCATGTTGCTGAATGAGGTTCCGGTGTCGAAGAGCACCAGGTCGGTGCCGTTGTCGCGGAGGATGCGATCCCATCGTGGGGAGACACCCTCGACCGCGCCGTACTGGTTGAGCAGGTCGTCGCCCATCAACGCAGCGTCGCCGAAGATGAACACCTTGTCGCCGTGGGCGCTGAGGCGTGATGCGAGATAGCCGCCCTCGCCATATTGGTCGAAGATGTGCAGACCCGACGGCGACGCCGCCAGCCAGCGCGCGGCACACACTGGATAGTCGCGCGCGTAGGTCAGCGAGTCCTCACGAGTGGATGCCGCGTTGGCCAGCCAGGTGAGCACGAACAGACCCAGGCCGCCGATCACCGTCACAGACAGCATCCAGGCGAAGCGGGGTGGGCGCGGTGGCCTTGCCGTCGGTGCCGTTCCGACATGGCGCCGTCGCGTAAGCAGCCGCTGTCCGCACAGATTCGCCTGCTCGATCCAGAGCGGTGTCGAGGCGGCGACGAAGAGCGCGATGTGGCGCTCCGACTGCAGCGACAGAGCCACCGTGGTCAGGGCCAGGACGAGGTCGCGGGGCGCGACCCGGCGGTTGACGACGAGCATGATCGCCAGCGAGAGCATCATGAACTCGAAGGCCCACACCGACGCGTCATGGAAGTCGGGGGACTGCCACTCCTGGATCAGACTCTGCTGCGCGGTCGAGCCCTGGGTCTGGAATGGATAGAGGTAGATCTCCAGGCCGTTGGGGTTGAGGGCAACGACCGCACCGCAGGCGACGAGCGCGATCAGCAGGGTGCGCACTCTGTCCGGTGGTGCCGTGCCCGGCAGGCCCAAGCGGCTGCCGGCGTACTCGGCGCCGAGGATGAGGACGATGAACCCGGCGCCGATGATGAAGCCGGAGTGGAGGTTGCTCCACACCAGGAAGAGCGGCACCAGCGCCCAGATGAGCCGGCCACCCTGGCGCAGGTGTCGCTCCACGATGTAGAGCACAAGGCAGGTGAAGGCGAAGGTGATCATCTGGGCACGAGGCCCCCACACCGGTGAGCCGCTGATGGTGGCGAGCACCAGCCCCAGGCCGAGTGCCAGGTGATGAGGCCGGCGCAGCTGGGCCGCGCGGAAGATGCAGACCAGCGCCAGCCAGGTGACCACGCTGAGCACAACGACGATGAGGGCGAGACCGCCGGCGTGGTACAGACCGGCGAAGAGGACCTCGGTGAGCCACTCGTGCATCGTCCAGTGATGCGTCGACGCGGTGTAGGTGAATGGATCGGTGCCCAGGAGCCCGCGTCTGTCGACGATCAGCTGCCCGGTGCGCAGGTGCCACCAGAAGTCGGGATCGCGGATGTCCTTGGTGACAGGCAGCGCGCAGAGAAGAAGGGCGGTGACCAGGAAGAGACCCCGGGGAGTGGTGAGCGCCTGCGCCCGCCCGCGCAACGCTCTCCCGCGGGAGCTCTCAGCAGACAAACGGAATGAGTCGCCGTGTTCGGCGCGCGTATGCGGTGTACTCGGGGAAGACTCTGCGCAGCAACCCTTCCTCGAAGTGGGCGCGCAGGTTCTGCATCGCGATGAACACCAGCAGGGCCGCCGTGGGCACCAGCTTGGGACTGGCGACGACCAGCGCGATGGCCGCAAGGATCTCAGCGAAGTAGAGCGGATGCCGTACCAGCCGGTAGGGACCGGAGGTGGTCAGTCGACGCGCCTCGGGGATGATGCTCAGGTTGCGCCGCAGATAGGCGAGGCCGACGACAGCGAACCCGAACGCGCACATTGCCACCGGCGCCGACAGGTCACGCAACCACAGCGGCGAGTCGAACAGCTGGCGCCCGGTTGGCAGGAACGCACCGACGGCGAGCTGCATCAGCGTGCCGGTAAATGCGGCTGCCCGGGCGACCACGCGACCATCGCGCGCGCGCGGCATCGGTCGTGTCAGGTAGATGGCCACCGGAATGCCGCAGAACGCCAGGTACAGCGCATTTGGCAGAACGGAACGCAGCATCACGCCGGCTGCAGGATCGTCCTTGAACCCGGCGATGTTGGTCTGCAGGTGACCGATCTGCAACCACGCCATGAAGCCGAACAGCATCGCGGGAACGGCGCGGCCGAACACTGCGAAGCGCACCCACTGCCAGTACTCGGGACGGCGCAGGCGCTCGCGCAGCGGCAGCGGTGTGACGCGCGCGGCGGGGGTTGCAATACCAGTCGTGGCGCCAACTGCCATGCGCTAGAGTGTAGTCCAGGGTTGTGACACCCACTGTTGCCACGTCATGTACCTGTGACCCGAATTTGTGACTTCCGCGAAGGCCGCCGCTCCCGCCGGTGTCGATGAACAGGCTGACGAGCCCATCGGACCTTCTCCGCTGGGCAGCGCCAGATACCACGTCAGTCAGCTGATCGCCGACCTCAGCGCTGTCGCCGCGCACCTCGAGCGCCGCCTCACCGAGGCGGAGCAGCGCCGCCCCGAGCTCCGCGAACGCGCCGAGCAGGCCGAGGTCGTCCGCCGCCACGTGATCAACAACCTCGGCCGCCTCCGGCCCGACGACATCGAGCAGGCCTTCGTCCACTCCGCCTCGCTGCGGACTGAGCTGGCCGTCCTCGAGGAGCGCATGGTGGAGATGACCGCGCGAGTGAGCGACGTCGGCGGCGAGCTCGAGGCCCTGCGCGGCGTCCACCGCTCGCTGGACGACCTCGCCGACCTCGACGGCGCCAACGCCGCCGACGGGGCGGCGCGCTTCCGCAGCGCCTCCCGGCAGGTCTTCCAGATCATCGAAGAGGAGCGGATGCGGATCGCCCGCGACATGCACGACGGCCCGGCCCAGTCCATGGCGAACCTTGTCCTCCAAGCCGAGGTCCTCGAGCGCCTCCTCGAGCGCGACCCCCACCTGGTGCTCACCGAGCTGGCCGACTTCAAGAACGGCGTACGTGACGCCCTGGAGGAGACCCGCCGTCTGATCTTCGACCTGCGGCCGATGACCCTCGATGACCTGGGGCTGGTCCCCACCCTGCGCCGGCTGGTCCGCGAGTACGGCGACAAGCACGGCATCGTGGCCCGCTTCCACCTGGTCGGCGAGGAGCGGCGGCTGCCGGGCAACTACGAGGGGGTCCTCTTCCGGATCATCCAGGAGGCGCTGACCAACGTCCGCAAGCACGCCCACGCCACCACCGCGGAGGTGAACCTCACCCTCCAGCCACGCAAGGTGGTCGCCGTCGTCAAGGATGACGGCGAGGGCTTCGACGTGGCCGCGACCGAAGCCAGGCTGGGCCGGACCCGCAACCTCGGCTTGATCTCCATGCGCGAACGAGCCGACCTGGAGAAGGGGTCCCTGGAGATCAAGTCCAAGATCGGCAGCGGCACCGAGGTGAGGGTCAACTTCAACTTCTAGACGCGCGCACGCGGGCGAGGCTCGTGTCCTCGCCGCCGCAACCGGGTGACAGCGCCGTTGCACGGCGTAACGCAGATGCGCGTGAAGCCGAACATCCAACCGATCACGGTGAGTCGTAATCGGCGACCATGGTCGATGATCCGGCCAACTTCGCCCAAATCCCAGGCCGTCACCCGGTCAAGGTGGGGTGTCACAGTCTGTTACTAGGAGTATGCAAGGAGGCGACAGGCGCAGAGCATGCGGCACTGGATACTGCTGCCGACCCCTCGACTAGTGGGTCAGGGCGGCGGCCGGCAGAGAGGGCCGTCGACTTCCGAGAAAAAGGAGGTGAACCGGAACATGCTGAGCAACCTGTACCTTCGTCTTCGCGAGCTCACGGAGCGTGCGCAGGAGCGCATTCGCAATCGTGAGGAGGGGCAGGGCATGGTCGAATACGCCCTCATCCTCGTTCTTATCGCTGTGGTTGTCATCGTCATCCTGACCGTCGTCGGTCGTCAGGTCAACAACGTCTTCTCGAATATCAGCAACGGCCTCAACCAGTAGGTCGGCGCTCGACACACGCGCAACCAAGGGGGGCCGCGGGTTTCGCGGCTCCCCCCTAACCCCAACAAACACCCAGAGCCACAGGTTCTGGACAACAAGAGAAACATCCAAAGAGGCAATTACCCCAGCACTCCTCCGGGGTGCCGGGCTTGTCAGTAACAGGCGGGTGTGAACATTTCAAGCCGGCGACACCGGCCATGTCCGGAACGACACCGGAACGTAGGAGGTCTTGAGGGTGGCCACTGAGGTCAAGCAACGCAACAACCGGGTTCTCGTGCTAGTGGGGGCTGTGGTCGCCATCGGCGCGTTTGCCGCGGTCCTCTACCTGTCTCGTTCCAACAACAGCAGCTCGGGCACGTCAGGGTCGTCGGGTGCCGCCACCGTGTCGGTGGTGGTCGCCAAGACTGATCTGCTGCAGGGCACCCAGCTGACCGCGGACCAGCTGGCCGTCACCCAGTACAACGCCGACCAAGCACCTGTCGGGTCGTATCCCGACGCGGGCCCGGTCGTCGGCCAGTTCCTGGCCGTCGGCGTCACCAAGAACACGCCGATCGTCCCCGGTGACATCGCGCCCAACGCCAACACGGCCAAGGCGCAGGCGCTGACCACGGCGCCCCTCAACATCCGCAGTGGCTACGTCGCCATGGCCATCCCGGCCAGCTTCGGCACCGACGCCGCGCACCTCACCAACGTCGCGTGCTACATCCATCCTGAGGACCACATCGACATGCTCATCGACCCGGGCAACGCGTCGATCCGGTACGCCTTCCAGGATGTTCGGGTGCTGACGACCGGTGACTTCGGTGCCGCCGCTGCGTCCGCGTGCCCGTCCAACTACACCGTCGAGCTGCCCCGCGACCAGGCCGAGTCGATGGCCTTCCTGATGACCAACAAGGGCCCGGCAACCGTGGTGCGCTACGTTCTGCGCAGCAGCCATGACGACTCCAATCCCGCGAGCACCCCGCAGAACAAGAATGGCGAGGCGCCCAAGTACCTCGATTCGGGCTCGACCAGCGTGCCCGCGTTCAAGGACAATCCGGTCACCACACAGCTGTTCAACGCGCTCTTCCCGGCCAAGTGAGCCGGGTGAGCTTGGCGCGGGACCGGAACTGAACGAGGCCGGGTAGCGAATGATTCGCGTCCTGATCGTCGACGACATCAGCAGCACTCTCGAGAACCTGCAGAAGCTGCTCAGCTTCGAGGACGACATCGAGGTCTGCGGAACGGCGTCGGACGGCCGCCAGGCGATCGAGGAGGCACGTCGCCTCCAGCCTGACATCGTCCTGATGGACGTGAACATGCCGCAGATGGACGGCATCCAGGCGACGGAGATCCTCGCCCAGGAGGCGCCGGGCTCGCCGGTGATCATCATGTCCGTCCAGGGCGAGCGCGACTACATCCGCCGCGCCATGCAAGCCGGTGCCCGCGAATTCCTCATCAAGCCGTTCAGCGGGGATGAGCTGATCGCCAGCATCCGCCGCGTCGACTCCCTCGAACAGAAGAAGGAGTCGTACCTGGCCAAGAACGTGGCCCCGGCGGCCGGCGGCGGCGACGGCCAGACCGCCGCCCGGCCTCCCCGTGGCGACGTCTTCCTGGTCTTCAGCGGCAAGGGCGGCGTGGGCAAGTCGATCGTCGCCTCCAACCTGGCCGTCGCCCTGGCGATGGAGACGGGTGCCCGGGTAGCCCTGGTCGACCTCGATCTCCAGTTCGGCGACGTCGGCGTGCTCCTCAATCTGGACCACACCCGGAGCATCACCGACCTCACCGAGAGCGCCACCTCGGTCGATCCCGAGTTCCTCCAGGACGTCCTGGCCAACGGCCCCGAGGGCATCAGGGTGCTGCTCGCACCGATCAGCCCGGAGTTGGCCGACCTGGTCACCTCCGAGCACCTGCGGTCGATCATGGAGGAGCTGCGGCGCACCTTCGACTTCATCGTCGTCGACACCGCGTCCCACCTCGGCGAGATCAATCTCGAGGCGACCGAGCTGGCCAGCAGGGTGATCGTGGTCACCGCGCTCAACATCCCGGCGATCAAGGACACCAAGCTGACGCTCAAGGTCCTCGATTCGCTCAACGTGGACCCTGAGCGGATCCTCCTCCTGCTCAACCGCAGCGATGCCCACTCTGACTTCAACAAGGAGGCGGTGGAGCAAAACCTCCGCTTCCCCATCGCCCTGCAGCTCCCGTTCGACTCCCGGGTGGTGAGCGCCTCGGTCAACCGGGGAGCGCCCTTCGTTTCCTCCAACCCCGAGGCCGAGGTGAGCCGCAGCATCCGCGAGCTGGTCAGCCGCCTGGTGCCCCTCGAGCAGACGCCCGCGGTCGCCGCGGCCGGCGTCGGCGAGCGCAAGCGTCAGCGCGGCCTCTTCGGCCTGGGTAGGTCGTAGCCGCCATGTCCCTGCTCGATCGCGTCCAGCGCCATGCCACCGGAGAGGAGGCTCCCCCGGCCCCACCGCCGAGCGCGCCGGCGCCGCCTGGTCAACCGGCATCGGGCGCCGAGGCCGGGGCCCGCGCCGAGGCCGGCGCCCCCGGCGGGCGGCTGGGGTCGCCGCTGCTCAACCGCACCGGCGCCAGCCGGTCCGTGCCCGGCCGTTCGGGGCTGAACGCGCAGTACGGGCAGCTCCGCGCCGTCGTTCACCAGCGGCTCGTCGACGAGATGCTCGACACCGACAGCACCTCGCGCGATTCGGTGGCCGCCAAGCTCGGCGAGCTGGTGACCGAGATCGCTGTGGAGATGTCCATGCCCCTGGCGCGCCAGGACAAGCAGCGCATCGTCGAGCAGCTGATCAACGACGTTCTCGGCCTCGGCCCACTCGAGGGACTCCTCGCCGACCCCGACGTGACCGAGGTGATGGTCAACGGCCCTTCGCAGATCTTCGTCGAGAAGAGCGGCAAGCTCCACGAGTCGACGGTGACCTTCGAGAACACCGAGCAGCTGATGCTGGTCATCGACCGCATCGTCAGCGGCATCGGCCGCCGTGTCGATGAATCGTCGCCGATGGTCGATGCGCGGCTCAAGGACGGATCGCGCGTCAACGTCATCATCCCTCCGCTGGCGTTGCGCGGTCCCACGGTCACCATCCGAAAGTTCTCCAAGGATCCCTACACCGTCGACGACCTGATCCGGTTCGGATCGGCGACGCCGGAGATGTTCGACTTCCTCCGCGCTTGTGTGCGCTCCCGTCTCAACGTCGTCGTCAGCGGCGGCACCGGTTCGGGAAAGACGACCACGCTGAATATCCTGTCCGGTTTCATCCCCGACGATGAGCGCATCGTCACCATCGAGGATGCGGCCGAGCTGCAGCTGCGCCAGGAGCACGTGGTCACCCTGGAGACGCGTCCCGCCAACGTCGAGGGACGTGGCTCGGTGCGCATCCGTGAGCTGGTGATCAACGCCCTGCGCATGCGCCCCGACCGGATCGTCGTCGGTGAGTGTCGCAGCGGCGAGGCCCTGGACATGCTCCAGGCGATGAACACCGGACACGACGGGTCGCTGACCACAGTGCACGCCAACTCGCCTGCCGACGCGCTCTCCCGGTTGGAGACGATGGTGCTCATGGCCGGCGCCGAGCTTCCCTCGCGGGCCATCCGCGAGCAGATCGCCTCCGCGGTCAACATCATCTGCCACCAGATGCGCCTGCGCGACGGTACCCGCCGGATCACGGCGATCACCGAGGTACTCGGATTCGACGGCGAGCACATCGACCTTCAGGACATCTTTGTCTTCAAGCAGACGGGCGTCAACGAAGATGGTCGGGTCCTTGGCGCGCTGATGCCAACGGGCGCGACGCCACACTATCTCGAGCACATCGTCACCTCCGGTGAGGGAATCGACGTGTCCATGTTCGCGCCGTCCCGTCCAGCGGTAGTGGGAGCTCAGGCATGACCGGCATCACCGCGTTCCTCCTCGCTGGAGCACCTCTTAGCGATGCCGCCAAAGTTGGCGGATTCGACGTCGTCTACCTTGCCCTGGGCGCAATCGCCGCGCTGGCGGTGATGCTGGTGTTCTTCGGCCTGGGCAACCGCGACACCGAGGTCGACGAAGTGACCCGGCGGCTGGAGCGCTACGCGGAGTTCGGCGACGTCGCCGCCGGCGGCCCACCCCGCGCCCCGCGTACACCCCGAGAACTGCTCAACTCGATGACCGACGCGCTCAACGTGCTCATGTCGCGATCGTCGCGGACGGGCAAGCTCGCCGAGGACCTGGCGCGGGCCGACCTCAAGCTGAAGTCGTCGGAGTGGGTGCTCATCGTCATCGGCGCCGGCGTCCTCCTCGGTCTGTTGGTCGCCGTCCGCTTCGCCTCGCTGGTCGCCTTCCTGCCCTGCCCGCCCGCGGCCTGGCTGCTCAGCGGCGTCGTGCTCAAGGTGCTGCAGTCGCGACGGCGCACCGCGTTCGACAAGCAGCTGGGCGACACCATCGTCCTGCTGAGCAATGCTCTGAAGGCGGGCTATTCGTTCGCCCAGGCGATCGCCACCGTGGCCAAGACGGCGTCGCCGCCGATCTCCGAGGAGTTCAACCGCGCCACCAGGGAGATGGCTCTCGGCATCAGCGTCGACGACGCCCTCAATCACATGGTCAAGCGCAACAACTCCGAGGACTTCGACCTGATGGTCACCGCGGTGCAGATTCACCGCGTCGTCGGCGGAAACCTCGCCGAGATCCTCGACACCATCGCTCACACCATCCGGGAACGCGTGCGCATCAAGGGCGAGATCCGCACGCTGACCGCCCAGGCGCGGGCCTCGGGATGGATCATCACCATCCTCCCCGTCGCGCTGGCCGGCATCCTCACAGTCATCTCACCGGACTACTTCACTCCGATGTTCCATGAGCAGCTCGGCATCATCATGCTGGTGATGGCCGGGTTCTCCATGGCGGTGGGATTCGCCGTCATTCAGAAGATCGTGAAGATCGAGGTCTGAGCCGTGACCATCACCGGAATCATCCTCGCCATGGCCGTTGCGTTCGGCGTCTTCCTCATCTTCCAAGGCCTGAGCAGCCCCCAGGTGGACCTGCTCGAGACGCGTCTCGCTCAGTTCTCCGATCGCGAGCTGACGCTCGACGAGATGGAGATGTCGACGCCGCTTGTCGACCGTGTCATCAGGCCGATCGTCGACCGCATCGGCAAGGTCATCGCCAAGCGCACCCCGGCAAATCAACAGCAGGCGCTTCAGGACAAGATCAACCTCGCGGGACGGCCATTCAATCTCAGCGTCGGCAGCTTCCTCAGCCTGCAGCTCATCGCCCTGGTGGTCTTCACCCTGGTCGGATATCTGCTCGCGCTCCTGCTCGCCCTGACCGGAACGCTGGTCCTCATGGCTCCGGTGGGGGGCGGTGTCTTCGGCTACATTTTCCCGTCGATCTGGCTGGATCGCAAGGTCAAGGCACGCCAGAAGGACATCCTCCTCTCCCTGCCCAATGCGCTCGACCTGCTCACCATCAGCGTCGAGGCCGGTCTTGGATTCGATGCCGCGCTGGCACGAGTCGTCGAGAAGTACAACAACGCGCTGTCGCTCGAGTTCTCCCAGGTGCTCAACGAGATTCGCCTCGGCCGGCCGCGCCTCGAGGCCCTCGAAGACGTGGGCAAGCGCAACAAGGTCGACGAGCTCAACACCTTCATCCAAGCGGTCATCCAGAGCGAACAGCTGGGCGTCGGCATCGCCAACGTCCTGCGCATCCAGTCAGAGGAGATGCGCCGGCGACGCCGTCAGCGCGCCGAGGAACAGGGTCAGAAGGCGCCGCTGAAGATGCTCTTCCCCATGGTCGGCTGCATCTTCCCGACGCTGTTCATCGTCCTGCTCGGCCCCGCGCTGCTCTCCGTCGTCCACCAGTTCGGCAGCAAGTAACCGCAGCGCCCCGTAATCGGGCGCCGATCATGGCGTCGGTGAGGACGCTCCCGTTCCTGCGCCGACGCCCGAGTAGTCGATCGCCCCGCTCGGTGCTGCGATGTTGAAGTTCTGGTCGTACTCGGTGAAATCCAGGTGCTGCGTGGCATCGCTGGTGGGCTTGAACTGAACCGGGTATGGCTTACCGCTGGCGGCGACGTACAGCGTCGCCTTGTCATCACTCAGGGTGATCACCGGCTGACCGAGAATCGTGGTGCTCGCCCCCTTGGTCACCGTCCCGCTGGGCGTCTTCAGCTGATCGGCAAGCTGATTGAAGTCGGTCAGCGTCGCGAATCCGCCGGTGATCTCCGCGGCGGCACTTGCGGGCACGGCCACCCAGTTGTCGCCGATGGTGGCAGCCGCAGCGGGCCCGGCGAACTGCGCGAAGAGCGACTTGCCTTTGATGTACGTCTTGCCACCGACGATGACGACGTCGGCGGTCACGCCCTGGAAGGCGATGTTGCCGCTGACTGTGCCACCGGCGACGATCTTCATGTCCACGGTGTACGTCTGTCCCGAGCTGTTCACCGAACCGGCGAGGTGCACGGACTTCGCCGACCGGTAGGCGCTGGCGACATCCTGGAGGATCTGGCTGGCAGCCTTGGAGCTCTCGCCGTTGTCGGCGGAGCTGGTCGCGCCGCCGCTCCCGCACGAGGCGACGAGGATCGCCGCCGCGGCCGCGGATACCAGGCCAAGGTTTCGCTGAGTCTTCACGGTTGCTGTCGCCTCGATGGTGATCTGCGAACGTGCCGCAGTGTCAGTGCGCGATTTTGCGGAAGTCCCAACTGAACTCGCGCTGCGGGGTGACCCGCAGCCACGCGTGCCGTCCGTCGAACCCCAGCACAGTACCGCGGGTGTACTTGGCGGCGAAGAGCCGTTCTGGCTCCTCCAGCTCCGCGCACGGTTCGCCGCTACGCGGCTGTTCGCCGACCGGCACTGCCTGACCGATCAGCTCGACGCCGCGCAGCTCGAAGAACTCATCGCCGGTGTCGACGACCACCGACACGATGGGATTGTTGCTCAGGTTCGACCAGCGCCAGCTGCGCGTGATCGAGTACAGCCAGATGCAGCGATCGTGCCATACGAACCACAGCGGAGTGACGTGGGGCACGCCGTCGGCGCTCACCGTGCCGACTCGGCAGGTGCGCTCGACCCGAAGAAAGGCATCGCGCTCCTCGTCGGTCATGGCGATGCGCCGCCCCCGCCGCTGCGGTTGGATTGCCATGTCGCGATTGTTCCATGTCACCGCCGGCGCTAGTCTGCGCGGATGAGCTCGGAGACTCCTCGACCGCTCCGCGAGGTGCCGCTCATGGCCGGCGACACCGCCGCCCCGCCGCGGCACGAGACCGTGCTGCCGCGGGAATCAGAGGAAGCCGATGCCGCGCTCGCCGCTGCACTCACCGCGAAGAGTGACGCGGCGCTGCGCGAGGTCGTCGCGCGGTGGCCTGACCATCTCGACGCCTGGGCCCGGCTGGGACAGTGGCGGCTGGCCGCGGGCGACCTGGTGATGGCCTACGCCTGCGCCCGGGTCGGCTATCACCGGGGCCTCGACCGGCTGCGCCGCCACGGCTGGGGCGGGACGGGGACGGTGCGCTGGAGTGAGCCCGGCAATCGCGGCTTTCTCCGCGCTCTCCAGCTCCTCCTGGTGACCGCCGCCGCCCTGGGGGAGGTTGATGAGTCGGTCCGCTGCCGCAGCTTCCTTCTCGAGCTCGATCCCGACGATGGCCTCGGCGCGGCCGCCTACCCCGAGGTGCCCGACGCCTCGTGGGCGGCGCCGCCACTCCTCTGAGCAGCCGTCGCGGCTTCTTTCGCGGTGGCGGCGGCATACCGACCGATCGCGGCGCGGCCTGTGCGGTTGCGCTTGAGCTCGAAGAAGCGCGCGTTCTCGATGAGCCACCGGGTGTGGTCCCAGAGCTCACCCGCCTCTGCCGGCTCGAGGCGGCGATCGACGATGGGGCCGAAGATGGCCGCGTGGGCATCGATGACCAGGGTGGGCACGCCGAAGGCGCCGAGGACCTCGACCGCATGCCTGTGCTCGCGGAGGAGGTCATCCAGGGTGCTGGGATCGGACAACGCGCGAGCGACAACGCCGCCGTCGATGCCCGCCTGCTCCGCTGCGGCCTCGAGGGTCTCGGGGTCGCCGACCGGCTCGGCGCGCTCCTGATAAGCGTCGCCGATGCACGTGTACAGGGCGGCTAGCGCCGCATCGCCGCCTTCGCGCCTGGCCTGGACGAGGCAGCGCAGGGCTCTTTCGGAGGCCTCGTGGGCGCGGCGGAGCCGGTCGTCCGCCTCGGCGTCCCGGTTGATCTCGGCGAGGCAGAAGAGCCGGGTGGTGACCCGGACCGGTCGGACCCGCTCCACCTCGACCAGCCAGCGGGAGGTCAGCCAAGCCCAGGGGCAGGCTGGATCGACGTACAGGTCAACCTCGGTTGTGGGGGTGCTCATGAGTCGACGATACCCCTGGCGGATGCATCATCCGCGGACGCGGATAGGGACGGGACGGAGGGAGGCCGGATGGCCGGTGCGGTGCGGCGCCTGGAGACGACCGAGGGCAAGCTGGTCGCCGAGCACGTGGTCGAGGCTCGTTCGACCGGGAGTCGCTTCATCGGCCTGATGTTCCGCCGATCGCTTCCCGCCGGGCACGGCCTGGCGCTGCAGCCGTGTAACTCGATCCACATGTTCTTCATGCGCTTTCCGCTGGACGTGGCCTTCCTTGACAAGGATGGTCGCGTGCTTCGCGTCTACCACGGCCTCCGTCCCTGGCGGGTTAGCCGGATCGTCCGGCGCGCCAAGTCGGCGATCGAGCTTCCCGCGGGAACGCTCGCGGCGATCGGGGTGGAGAAAGGCGCCTACCTCCGCCTGGTCTGACTGCGGCTTCCGTGCTCACCGCCGGCGACGGCAACTACACTGGTTTGTCGTGATGGTCGGCAGGGCGATGGGTCGCCTCCTCGACGCCGTGGCGCCCCGGCGCTGTGCCGGATGCGCCGAGCCGGCGCCGGAGGTCCTCTGTGAGACCTGCGTCGAGCTCATCGTGGGTCTGCCGCTCCCGCCGATGACGCGTCACGGCAACCTCATCTGCCGGGCTGCGCTCGGCTACGTGCCGCCGGTCAGCGGCGTCATCCACCGAGCCAAGTACCGCGGTTGCCGCCGGGCGATGCACCTGCTCGCTGCGGTCGCGGCCGAACGGCTGGCGCCGCAACTCCTCGCTCTGCCAAGACCCGACGTGGTGGTGCCCGTCCCGCTGGGTCGCCGCCGGCAGCGGGCTCGCGGCTACAACCAGGCCGAGGTCGTCGCCCGGGCCCTGGCCGGCACGGTGGGCGCAACCCTCGCCACGGCTCTGCGTCGCCGCCGGGAGACCGGCACCCAGGTGGGCCAGCACCGCCGTGAGCGCCGACGCAACCTCCGCGGCGCCTTCGTCTGGGAGGGCCGCACCCTGAGCGGCCTGGCGGTTTGGCTGGTCGACGACGTGGTCACTACCGGGGCGACCCTGGTGGCCGCCGCCGAGGCGCTGCAACAAGCTGGTGCCGCTCGTATCGAAGCGGTCGCGGTGGCGGCCACCGCGGGCTGACCGGGCGGAGAATCGGCTCGCACTGCGGCGGACCAGTGCCCGCGCCGCCCCCAAGCGGACTCAGGCATTCAGATCCGCGTGCGTCATCGACGGCTGACATGGGGTATCTGGATCGTGATCACCACAACCGCTCCGAGAACGTCGGAGGACATGGCTCGGTACCTTGATGCCCTGGGCCCGCTGCGCCCCCTCGTCGAGGACGACAGCCTGACCGAGATCATGGTCAACGGCCCGGAGATGGTGTACGTCGAACGCGCCGGAAAACTCCTGCTCACCGACGTGCGCTTCGAGGATGAAAACGATCTGCTCAGGGTGATCGACCTCATCGTCACCGCGGTGGGCCGGCGCGTCGACTTCCGTTCGCCACTCGTCGATGCGCGCCTGCTGGACGGGTCTCGTGTCAACGCTGTGATCCCCCCGGTCGCCATGGACGGGCCGCTGCTCACCATCAGAAAGTTTTCCAAGGACCCCTACCAGGTCTCCGACCTCGTCGCCTTCGGCACGCTGACCGAGGAGAGCGCAGCGTTCATCCGCGCATGCGTACTGGCGCGAGCCAACATCATCATCAGCGGCGGTACTGGCACCGGCAAGACAACGCTGCTCAACGTCTGCTCCGGATTCATCCCCGTCGACGAACGCATCGTCACCATCGAGGATGCCGCGGAGCTGCAGTTGCATCAGGAGCACGTGTGCCGCATGGAGTCGCGTCCTGCCGATCTCAACGGTGAGAACCGCATCGCCATCCGCGACCTGGTGATCAACGCGCTGCGCATGCGACCGGACCGCATCGTCGTCGGCGAGTGCCGCGGTGGAGAAGCGCTGGACATGCTCCAGGCGATGAACACCGGACACGACGGTTCCCTGACCACCATCCACGCCAACAGCCAGCGCGACGCAATGGCGCGCCTGGAGACGTTGGTGCTCATGTCCGGCATGGAGCTGCCGGTGCGCGCGATCCGCCAGCAGGTCGCGTCGGCGATCAACCTGGTCATCCAGTTGAGCCGGCTCAAGGACGGTTCGCGGCGGGTCACCTCTCTGACCGAGATCATCGGCATGGAGGGTGAGACCATCACCATGCAGGACATCTTCCTCTTCGAGCCGCGCGGTGCCGACGCTCAAACGGGACGGATCATCGGCGACTTCGTGCCCACGGGGATCAGGCCACAGATCATCAACCGGCTCTTCGACATGGGCATCCCGCTCCCCGGCGACCTCGCCAGGATCTTTCCCGACCGCCGCACCAACATGCTCAACCAGGTATCGCAAAACCGCCGCCGTCAATGATCCCGGGCGACCAGTACGACACCGACTGGGAGAGGGAGGACACAGGCACCACTCGCACAGCGGAAGAGCGGTGGCAGGTGCTGCTGCGCACCGCCGAGGCGCTTGACAAGTCTGATCACCAGGAGGCGGCGCGCCTGGGGGCGCGGCTGCTGCCGGGGCGCACCGCGCGCTGCATGATGGCCGCCTTCGCGGCCGGTGCGGGCCTCGCTGCGTGGCACGTGCTCACAACTCCGGTGCAGCGCGCTGCAGCCGACGCGGGTGCCGACTCCTACATGCTCTCGCTGACCAACCAGGACCGCGCCAGCAATGGCGTTGGCGCGGTACAGCTGGGAACCACGTTGAGCAGCATCGGCGAGGGCAGGCCCTACGGCGGTTGTGGGTTCAACGTCAACGGACGCTCCGTGGACATGATCCAGCGCTCCTATTTCTCACACCAGATCCTCAACTGCGGTCAGTACGTGTTCAGCATGATCAATGCCAACGGCATCGGCTATCGATCCGCGGGCGAGAACATCGGCTGGTCGAGCAACGCCGGCGACGGCGGGGGGTCTGCCAACTACGTCAATAACGCGTTCATGAACAGTCCCGATCATCGTGCCAACATCCTCAACGGCAACTACACGCACCTGGGCGTCGGCTCGGCCAACTCGAACAGCTGGCAGGGCAACAGCGATGTGTGGATGTTC
>DASZGL010000019.1:0-9981 GCA_035938875.1 Candidatus Dormiibacterota bacterium | reverse complement strand
CCGGCGGCGATCACGCAGATGCGATCGGCGAGGTTCTGCGCCTCGTCCATGTAGTGGGTGGTGAGCAGCACCGTTTTGCCCAGCGCTCGCATGTCGCGGATGAGCTGCCACGCCGTGCGGCGTGCCGATGGGTCGAAACCCGTCGTCGGTTCGTCGAGGAAGATGAGGCGGGGGTCGCCGATCAACGCCAGGCCGAGGTCGAGCCGGCGCTGCTGGCCACCGGAGAGCTTCTTGACCCGCACGTCGCGCTTCTCGCCGAGTCCGACCAGCTCGACGGTCTCGTTGACGTCGCGTGGCGCGGGGTAGTACCCGGCGAACATCTCCATGACTTCGCGAACGGTGAGGTACGGCTGGACGGCCGCTTCCTGGAGTACCAGGCCGACCTGCTCGCGGAGCACGCGCGACCCGCTGCGCGGATCGCGGCCGAGTACTTTGACATCGCCGGCGTCGCGGTCGCGGTATCCCTCGAGGATCTCGACGAGCGTCGTCTTGCCCGCTCCGTTGGGGCCGAGCACGGCGAGAACCTCGCCCTCGTGGAGCGTCAGGCTGACGCCACGGAGCGCCTCGACCGGCCCGTACGCCTTGCGCACGTCGACAGCGCGAATCGCCTCGCCCCGTCCCGTGTCAGATGGAGAGGTGGGACCGGCCATCGTCGCCGCCGCCGCCCTTCAACACCCTGCAAGCCTAGCGGCTGAGCAGGCTACGATGACCCGGTGCCCGACACGCTGACGGCCGAGGTCACCGAGCTGCTCCAGCTGCTGATCCGCAACGCCTGCGTCAACGACGGCACGCCGGAATCGGGGCAGGAGGTGCGCAGCGCCAAACTCCTCCGCGATTACCTCGGCATCCTCGGACTCGACCTGCAGACCTTCAAGTCCCTGCCCGGGCGGGAATCGCTGGTCGCCCGCATCGAGGGCAGCGACCCGACGGCGCCGACTCTGCTGCTCATGGGGCACACCGACGTCGTCCCGGTGAACCCCGACGGCTGGGAACGCGATCCCCACGGCGCCGAGCTGGTCGACGGCGTGATCTGGGGTCGCGGGGCCATCGACATGCTCAACATCACCGCCTCGATGGCCGTGGCCGTCCGCCACCTCGCGGCCACCGGCTTCAGGCCGCGGGGAACGCTGATCTACCTCGCGGTCGCCGACGAGGAGGCGGGTGGGCATCACGGCGCCGAATGGCTGGTTCGCAACGCCAGGGATGCGGTGCAGGCTGACTATGTGGTCACCGAGTCGGGTGGCATTCCCATCGACACCCCCGCGGGTCGACGCCTGGGCATCACCGTCGGCGAGAAGGGTATTTGCTGGAGCCGGCTGCGCGTCCATGGAACACCGGGGCACGGGTCGCGCCCGCTGCACACCGACAACGCCCTGGTCAAGGCCGCGAGGGTGGTGCAGCGCCTGGCCGAGTTTCGCCCCGCAGCGCAGCTGAGCGGCGACTGGGGTGTCGTGTGGCAACGGTACCTTGTGGGCATGGCCTACCCGCCGGAGCTGATCGCTGCGCTCACCGACCCGGCGCGGGTGTGGGAGGGAATCGACGCGCTGCCCATGGAGTGGGCGCGCATGGCCCACGCCTGCACCCACATGACCATCGCGCCGACGGTGGCCCACGGCGGCACCAAGACCAACGTGATCCCCGACAGCGTCGAGCTCCGCGTCGACATCCGCATGCTGCCCGGACAGGACGTCGAGAGTGTGCGTGCGGTCATCAGCGAGGCCCTCGGTGAGCTGATCAACGACGTCGAGTTCAGTGTCGACGACGAGGTGCGAGCCTCGATCTCGCCGGTCGACACACCGCTGTGGGATGCGCTGGCCCGAGCCGCCGAACGACTCCATCCCGGTGCGCGATGCATCCCCAGTCTCACCACCGGCGGCACCGACGCCAGGTTCTTCCGCGATCTCGGCATCCCCGCATACGGGTTTGGACTGCTCAGCCCCCGAATCCCCTTCGAGCTGTACACGTCGATGTTCCACGGCAACAACGAGCGCATCGACCAGGAATCGCTGCGCCTCAGCACCGAGCTCTGGGAGGCTGTCGCCCGCGACCTGCTGAGTGGATGAAGGCCGTGGTCATGGCGGGTGGCGAAGGCTCGCGGCTTCGACCGTTGACCAGCCGCCGTCCCAAGCCGCTGGTACCGGTGGCCGGGGCGCCGATCATGGAACACATCCTCACCCTGCTTCGCGACCACGGCATCTTCGACGTCGTGGTGACGCTGCAGTACCTCGGCTCGGAGATCCGCAATCACTTCGGCGACGGCGAGGATTTCGGCATGTCGATCGAATACGTCGTCGAAGATCAGCCCTTGGGAACCGCGGGCAGCGTCAAGAACGCCCAGCACCTGCTGATGGACGACGCCTTCCTGGTGATCAGCGGCGACGCGTTGACCGACATCGACCTCTCCTGGGTCATCGCCCAGCACCGCGAGAAGCAGTCACAGGCGACCATCGTGCTCTACAGCGTGCCCAATCCCCTCGAGTATGGTGTGGTGGTCACCGAGTCCGACGGCGCGGTGCGTCGATTCCTCGAGAAGCCGTCCTGGGGCGAGGTGTTCAGCGACCAGGCGAACACGGGGATCTACGTCATCGAGCCAGGGGTGTTCGACTACATCAAGCCGGACACCGCATGCGACTGGTCGCAGGACGTCTTTCCCGCGATGCTACGCAAGGGCGACCCGCTCTACGGAGTCGTCGCCGGCGGCTACTGGTGCGACGTCGGCACCATCCAGTCCTACCTCCAGGCCAACTGGGACGCGCTCGAAGGCAAGGTGCGCTGTCACGTCGCCGGTACTCGTCACCCCAACAGTGTGTACATCGGCAATGACGTGCAGTTCGGCATCGATGTGCGCATCGAGGGCCCGGCGTTCATCGGCGATGAAGCCGAGATCAAGGCCGGCGCGTTCATCAACGGCCCGGTGGTCATCGACCGCTACGCCGTCGTCGACGACAACGCCAAGTTGAGCAACAGCGTGCTCTGGCCGCACGCCTACATCGGCGAGAGCTCGCGGCTGCGCCAGAGCATCGTGTGCCGCAGCGTCACCATCAAGAACAATTGCCTGCTCGACGAGAACACAGTCATCGGCGACGAGTGCGTGATCGGTCAGGGTGCCCACATCCAGGCAAACGTCAAGCTGTGGCCGAACAAGGACGTGCAGCCGGGATCCAGCGTCCACGAGTCGATCATCTGGGCAGGTGAATGGCGCAGCGGGCTGTTCTCCGCGTACGGCCTCACCGGGCTGATCAACGTCGAGCTGACACCCGAGTTCTGCGCCAGGTTGGGTGCTGCCTTCGCAGCGACCTTGCCCAAGGGGGTGTCCATCGCCGTCACCCGCGACGCGGCTCGCGCATCGCGCATGATCAAGCGAGCCCTCATCGGCGGCGTCACCAGCGGCGGTGGCAATGTCCGTGACCTCAGCGAGCTCCCCGTGCCGATCACTCAGTTCGACGTGCACACCGAGAGCCACGTCGCCGCCGGCATCCATGTCCTCTCGTCACCGCTGGATCCGCGCAGCGCGGACGTGCGCTTCTACGACGCCCAGGGGCTGCAGATCGACAAACGTGCAGAACGCAAGATCGAGAACCTCTTCTTCCGCGAGGACTTCCGCCGTGTCGGCTTCCACGAGATCGGCGACATCGAATACGCCACACCGCAGCGCGCCTACGTCGAGCACGTGCTTGCAACAGTCGACGCTGAGGTGATCCGCAGCGCGGGGTTGCGCGTGCTCATCGACTATGACTACAGCGCCGCGTCGATGGTCCTGCCCGAGATTCTCAACCAGCTGAGCGTGACTGCCGTCCCACTGCACACGGGGTTCGGCGAGCTGTACCGACCGAAACCGCCCGAGCAGTTCCGCGGCGCGCTCGATGAGGCGGCGCTGATCACCCGCACGCTTGGTGCCGACCTCGGCTGCACCATCAGCACGTCGGGTGAGCGCCTGGTCCTGTTCGATGAGACCGGTGTGGTGGTCGACGTCCACCGGTTGTTCGGCGTACTCGCGGTGCTCAGCCTCGACGCCGAGCGTGGTTCGGTGCTGATACCGGCCGCCGCGCCGCACTGGCTGGGCCGCGTTGTCGAGGCGGCCGGCGGGGTCCCCATCGAGACCAAGAACGATCCCGCGTCGGTCGCCCGGGTGGCGGTGCAGGAGGGAGTCCTGCTCGGATCGGACGGCAATGGCGGCTTCGTCTGGCCGCAGCACCTCGGCGGCTTCGACGGCATGTACACGCTTGTAAAGCTGCTCGAGCTGCGCGCCCGGTCGCAGCGGCTGCTCAGCGAGGTCCGTGAGTCACTCCCCGCCGGCGCCTACCTCTCCCGCAGCGAGTTCTGCCCCTGGGAGGTCAAGGGACGCGTCATGCGGGTGCTGCTCGAGCAGAACCGCGATGGCCGTCTCGATCTCACCGATGGCATCAAGATCCATGTCGCCGGCGGTTTCGTCCTCGTACTTCCCGACGCCGACGCGCCGTACTACCGGATCATCGTCAGCGTCGACGATCCCGACAGCGCCAGGGCGCTCCTCGACGAGTACTCAGCGCGCGTCCGTGACGCTCAGCTGGGCGAGGGTGAGCGCCCCGCCGCCTCGGTCCTCGAAAAGGCATGAGTCGATCCACGGTAAGAGGTTGTTAAGGGCGTAACCTGACGCCGCTTTTGCCCGATATAGACGCCATACTGATGTGGCGCCGGGATCAGTGACCATCCCACCCGGCGGCCCAGGGTTGTTCGGAAAGGGGGGCGGGAATCTTCAGGTCTTCGGCTGCGTCGCTGCGACGACGTATTGCTGTCACGGTGATTCTCGCTGGCACCGCTCTTGCCGCAGTTGCAGTGGGTGCGCTACGTCCGGTTCACCACGTTGCTGCGGCGGGCAGCGTCCGTGTGCCGGTGCTGATGTATCACTACATTCGCACCAACCCGCTGGCCGGCGACCGGGTTGGCTTCAACCTGTCGGTGACTCCCGCGGACTTTGCCAGGCAGATGAGCTACCTGCAGCGCATCGGCGCCCATTCGGTGTCGATGGGCGACGTCATGGATGCGGTCGGCGGCAAGGCGTCTCTGCCAGCTCGTTCGGTCGTCCTGACATTCGACGACGGTTACGCGGACTTCGCGACGGCGGCGGAGCCGATCATGGCGTGGCACGGTTTCAGGGGAACCACCTACGTGTGCCCCGGGCTCCTCGGAAAGCCCAACTACATGACCACCGTGCAGGTGCAGCGCGTTGCCTCGCTGGGATCGGTGATCGGCGCGCACACCGTGCACCATGTCGACCTGGCGAAGATGTCACCCGGCGTCGCCTGGGCGGAGATCGCCGGGTCGCGCGACCAGCTGCGCGCACTGACCAGTCAGCCGGTCACCGACTTCGCCTATCCCTTCGGGCACTTCAACTCAACCGCCATCGCCATGGTCGAGCGCGCCGGCTTCCGAAGCGCGACGACGACGATGCCGGGCGCCGTGCAGTCCGATCTGCAGCGCTTCCTGCTGCCGCGGGTGCGCGTGAGCGGTGGCGAGTCGCTCGCCGCCTTCGCCGCGTCCGTCAACCTCGAAGCGGAGCCCCCAGGCGAACCGACGCCCCCGCCGACGCCGCTGCCCGCACCGGCGATCGCGGTCGAGACGGCCATGCTCTCGAACGCGTCACGACTTGCACCGGCGTCTTCTGTCCCCGCGGCGCCGCCGCGCGACGAGGACCGGATACCCCCGGGACCCGCGGGGTTGCAGCACGGCGACGGGTTGCCCCTTCGCCTGTCCTGACTCAGCAACGCTCTGTTGACTGTGCACGAGGCTGGGTTTTGGACGATTATGGTGGGGTCGCCATGGCTGTCGGACCAACCCCGTCACAGGTGCCTCCGGGACGCCCCGTCGAGCTACCTGGTCGCGGCACCACGTTCGTTCGCGAGATCCCCGGGCCGCGGGGAGCGCCGGCGGTCATCCTGGTGCACGGCTGGACCGCGACGGGGCTGCTGAACTGGCGGCCCAGCATGGCCGCGCTCGGCGAGCGCTACCGGGTGATCGCCATCGACCTGCGCGGGCATGGCAAGGGAATCGCCTGCAAGCCGTTCCGGCTGGTCGACTGCGCGGACGATATCGCCGCGCTGATTGACGTGCTCGAGGTCGAGCATGCGATTCTCGCCGGGTACTCGATGGGTGGACCGATCTCGCTGCTCACCTGGCAGCGGCATCGCGACGCCGTCGATGGCGTGGTGCTGTGCGCGACGGCTGCGTCGTTCCCCGGCGCAGCGCAGGCGACACCGTTGTTCTACGGACTCCTTGCCGGGGTCACTCTGACACCGATCCCGCGCCTCGGCGACGTCGTCCGCAGGGTCATGACCGCTGTGGCGCCACCGGGATGGATCGACACCGGCGAGATTCGCGGACACGATGCGCGCTCGCTGGTCGAGGGTGGCCTCGAGCTGGGACGGTTCTCTGCCCTCGGCTGGCTCAACGAGGTCGATGTGC
Source organism: Candidatus Dormiibacterota bacterium (assembly GCA_035938875.1). GTDB lineage: Bacteria > Chloroflexota > Dormibacteria > Aeolococcales > Aeolococcaceae > DASZGL01. The sequence goes on along the minus strand of DASZGL010000019.1, from coordinate 3,540 downwards.
CCACCGCCGTGGTGCTCACCATGCGCGACCCACTCGTGCCTGCCGCCGAACAGCGCATCATGGCCGCTTCGATTCCCGGTGCGCGAGTCTTCGAGGTCGACGGCGACCATTTCGCCTGCGCGCTCAACCCCCAGGTGTTCGTCCCCGCCCTGGTCGACGCGTGCGACGACGTGGCCGGTCGAGCGGCGCAACGTCGTCGGCGGCGTGAGCGCAGCGAGGCCGCCGAGGGCGAGCGCGGTCGCAGCTGCCGGATCGCCATATGGGACGACCGCGAGGAGCGTTCGATCGCCTGAGGCGCGGGGTTCAGTGCGCCAGCCAGCCGGCGTCCATGGTCAGCACCGAGCCGGTCATCGACCACGCGGACGGACCGCAGAGGAACTCGACGGCGCCGGCGACGTCGTCAGGTTCGATGAGCTGTCGTATCGCGTTGCTGGTGAGCATCACCTTGTCGAGCACCTGGTCGGCGGCGATGCCGTGTGTCCGGGCCTGGGCGGCGATCTGGTTCTCGACCAATGGGGTGCGCACATAGGACGGACAGATGGCGTGTGCGGTGACGTTGCTCGAGTGGGTCGCCGCCTCGAGCGCGACGGTCTTGGTGAAGCCGACGATGCCGTGCTTGGCGGAGATGTACGCCGATTTGAACGGCGAGGCGACCAGCCCGTGGACCGAGGCGATGTTGATGATCCGGCCGAAGTCGCGCGCGTACATCCCGGGGAGCAGGCGCTTGCAGAGCAGGAACGGAGCGGTGAGCATCACGCCGACGAGCAGGTCCCAGCGCTGCTCGTCGAATTCCTCGATCGGGCTGACGTGCTGCAGGCCCGCGTTGTTGACGAGGATGTCGACATCTCCAGCGCCGTCGGCGAGGTGGTGCACCTGGCTGCGTTGGAAGAGATCGGCGGGGATCGAGAGCGCGCCGGGGATCGAGGCGGCGGCGCGCGCCAGGCCGTCGCCGGGCAGGTCGCTGAGGATAACGGTGGCGCCGCGCTCACCGAGGTGCCGCGCCACGGCGAGGCCGATCCCCGAGGCGGCGCCGGTGACCAGTGCGCGCCGCCCGGCCAGGTGCGACGCGTTGCTCACCGCAGGAAAGCCTCGAGCGCGCGGACGGTGTCCTCGTGCATGACCACGCCGTAGTGGTTGGCGTCGATGTCCACGGCACGAGCGTCCGGGGCGGTCTTCACGAAGCGATCGCGATCCGCGGCGCTGACGACGTAGCCGAGGCCTGGCAGAATCGGGCGCCCGGCTCGCACCAGCAGCGTGGGCATGCGCAGGAGCGGCCAGACGGTCTCGATGTCGTGCGAGGCTCCGTGGCTCATGTCCTCGACGACCGCGTCGCGGCTGGTGCGCGAGACGACACCGCCCTCGGTCTCGCGCAGCTCGTAGGCGAAGTAGCGTTCCCACTTCTCGCTCCAGACGTCGATGGCAGCCGTGGCGCGGATCTTCGCGATGTAGGCGTCGACCGACGGCTGGACGACGCCGAGACGCTCCACCGCGGCGACGATCGGTGGGGTGCTGTCGGGCTCCGGTCTGCCGGCGATGTCGATGAGGACCAGGCGGCGAATGCGCTCCGGCTGGCGCGCCGCCGCGATCATGCTGACGTAGCCGCCCATGGAGTGGCCGACGAGATCGAACATCGGAGCGTCGAGTGCGGTGGCGATCTCAAGCACGTCGGCGGCGTGCGCATCCCATCCGTAGGTGCCGGGCGGGGTGACCTCGCTGTACCCGCGCCCGCGCAGGTCGATGGCGACGACGCGGCGACCCTGGGCGGCCAGGCGCGGCGCGATGACGTCATAGCTGCGCTGGTTGGCACTCAGCCCGTGCACGCAGAGGATCAGCGGCGCATCGCTCGAACCGAAGCTGCACGCGGCGATACGACCCGAGGTGATGTGCAGCTCGAGCGCGGTGGCGCCGTCGGGGAGCGGAGGCGCGGCGATGGTCACCGCTGCACCCAGGCGAGTCGCGCGCCGAAGCCGATGAGCACGGCGCCGACGGTGCGCTCCATCCAGCGCCGGAATGTGGGACGGGTGAACGTCGCACGCAGGCGGACGATGAGGGTCGCGTAGGCCACCAGCCAGATGACGCCGAGGGTCGCGTGGATGCCGGCGAGGAGCAGCGACTTGGCGAGGATGGGATCGCCCGGCGAGAGGAACTGGGGAAGGAAGGTGAGGTAGAAGAGCGCCACCTTGGGGTTGAGCACGTTGCTCAGCAGCCCCATCGCGTAGGGGTGGTTGAGGACGGCGATGCCCCGAGTGGCGGGAGCCTCGAGGTGGCGGGCCAGCTCCTCGTCGGACCGCCGGGATTCGCGGACCGCCTGGACGCCGAGGAAGAGGAGGTAGACGGCCCCGATCAGCTTGACGGTGTCGAACGCTCGGGCTGAGCGCAGCAGGATGGCGGAGAGCCCGACGGCCGAGGCCGTGGCGTGGACCATGAGGCCGCTGCAGATCCCGGCGATGGTCTTGAGCGCCGTCGGCCGCCCCCGCGTGAGTGCTACACGGGTGACCAGCGCCATGTCTGCACCAGGTGTGATCGTCAGCAGGGCGGCGACGCCGATGAAGGCGAAGAGCTGGGCGTTCATGGATGCGAACGGATTGTCCGACACGGCGAGGACGGTTGACGGACTACCACATCTCCGTGTATGTTGCCAGCCCACCCGGCGCTGGCACGGGCCGCTCGAGGAAGGATGGGATTCGTCCGCCGTTACTGGCTGCAGGTCGCCGGGGTCGTTGTCGGCCTGGGGATCGTGGCTGCCATCGGCGTCTTTGCGTTTCGCGGGTCGGGGGGATCGGGGACGGCGGTGCGGACCTCGACGACGGCGAGCGCCACACCGTCAGCGACGGCGGACCCTCGCGTGGCGGAGGTGAAGGCGGCGGTGCGCGCGTTTATTGCGGCTTTGGAGGAGAGCGTAAAGACAGGCGATCCCACGCCGCTCCACGCACTAACCGAACCGGGCAGCCAAGCCGACGGCAATGCCGGCGTTCCGGCGACTAACAGCCGTCTGGATAAGCGCTGCTTCGCAGCCACTCGAATCAATTTCCAAGAAGCGTCGTGGCGCGTGTCGGTAACAGGCGATTCAGCGATTGCATCTGTCGACTACTCCCTAGTTGGTCATGAGGCGAATTGGCCAGCGCTAGATCCGATTGAAACCGATCACGAAACGACTCGGTTCCACGCCGACTTCTCGTTCGACAGGCAAGGTGGCAAGTGGTTAGCCTCAAGCTTGCATTAGCAATTATGCCGTCTCTCGCGACGGCGATCATCTCAACGATGGCCGTCAGCGGTAGCCCGCCCCCGCGATCGCAGACCGAACTATTTGTGACCTTGAGTCCAACCACCGTGGGCAACACTGCGTTCGAGACCCTGACGCTCCATTCGGCGGTTGATACCTCGGGCGCGGGTCACAATGTACCTACTCGACCTCCTGGCCGCTACTGCTACTACAGCGAGTGGCGCCTGATCCGCGTCAACGCAGTCAGCCGTGAGCGCAAATATGGTGTCTACATATACAACGCCTGCGACGGCGACCGCCAGATCTTCCCAGTGTCG
>DASZGL010000018.1:0-4792 GCA_035938875.1 Candidatus Dormiibacterota bacterium | reverse complement strand
GACGTCGTCGTGCTCGGCGCCGGGGAGACGCGGCACGGCAAGGTCCCCGAGATGAGCATGCTCGGCTTTCACCTCGAGGCCGCGGCGCTGGCCGTCGAGGACAGCGGACTGCCACACGACGCGGTCGACGGGCTGCTCGTGGTCTCGCCACTGGGTGGCGGCGACAAGCACGGCTTCGCCGCCCTGCTCGCCGCGCACCTCGGGTTGCAGCCGGCTGTGGCCGTAACCGTCGACGCGGGTGGGGCCACCGCCTGCGTCCTTGTGCAGATGGCCCGAGCGCTGATTCGCGACGGGCAGTGCCGCGCCGTCCTCTGCCTGATGGGCACCAAGTCGGCCACCGTGCGACGTCCGCAGTCGACACGTGCGCCGCAGGAGTTCACCCAGCCGTTCGGCGTCTATGGCGCCGTCGCCTACCACGCCCACCAGGCGCGGCAGCACATGGATCATCACGGGTTGCAGGTTTCCGACCTCGGCAGCGTCGCGGTGGCGATGAGGCGCCACGCGTCGCTGAAGGAGGGGGCTCAGCAGCGCGCCCCGATCACGCTCGAGGATCACGCGGCATCCCGCATCGTGGTTGACCCGCTGCGGCTGCTCGACTGCTGCCAGATCAGTGACGGCGGAGCCGCCGTCCTCGTCGCTGCGGGTGACCTAGCCGCTGACGCGCGCCAGGTCCCGGTGACCGTGGCCGGCGCCGGGCAGTTCTCGCGTGCCGACATGTTCAGCTCGTATGTGACGGGTCGTGGCGGCGCGCCGGCGACGGCGCGGCGCGCTTTCGACGAGGCGGGCGTCGCACATGAAGACATCGATGTCGCCTTGCTCTACGACTGCTTCACCATCACCGTGCTCCTTCAGCTCGAGGACTACGGGTTCTGCGAGATTGGCGAGGGTGGGGCGTTCGCCCGCGACGGCGCCGTCGAATTGGGCGGGCGGTTACCGGTCAACACCCACGGCGGGCTGCTGAGCGACTCCCATCTCATGGGTATGGGCCACATTGTCGAGGCGGTGCGGCAATTGCGCGGGGAGTGCGGCTTGCGGCAGGTGGCGGGCGCGCGCACGGCGTTCGTCAGTGGCTATGGCGGCGCCGTGCACGAGACGCCGCCGGCGGTGACGTGGTCGTCGCTGGTGCTGACGCGATGACCGATGCCGCCCCGACGCGCCCCCTCCCCCACCCCACCCTCGACACCGCGCCATTCTGGGAGGGGTGCGCCGCGGGCGAGCTGCGCGTGCAGCGCTGCGACGCGTGCGGCCATCATCGATTCCCACCGGCGCCGCTGTGTCCGCGATGCTGGTCGCGCGACGCGACCTGGGTGCGCTGCGGTGGCGGTGCAACGCTGCGCAGCGCGGTGACGTTTCATCAGCTCTATCACCCCGCGTTCGCGGAAGCGTTGCCGTATACGGTGGGCATCGTCGAGCTCGATGAGGGCCCCTGCATGTACGCGACGGTGCGCGGTGGTGGTGATGCGGAGCTGGTTGAGGGCGTGCGTCTGATGTTGGGGTTCGATCGCGTAGCCGAGGGAATCGCGTTGCCGGTGTTCTCGGCGGTGGCCACGGAGGCTGCGGGCAAGGCGTCGTCGTGACGTACGTCTATTCGAGCAGGAAGTACACGTCAGTCCGTCGTCTCGCCGGGTCATCGTCCCAATCGCCGTACACCTCCCAGTTCACTCCCGTCGGCCGGCGTCCGTTGTCCTTGCACCAGCGTTCGAGCGCGGCGTACGCGCTACCCATATCTGCGTAATCGCCGTAATGGGCTGTCGTAGCCACCTCGCCTGACGGCGTCGCACTATGTTGGACGACGCCGAGGGGCTCGAAGTCGGTCAATGCCTCGACGCCGACGTCGATTGTCAGCCGGCCACCTTCGCTGCCGCGGTACACCACGACATTGTGACCGGTACGCACGCCCTGGCCACGGAGCGCCGGCCACACGATGTCGAGCAGCCGTACTATCTCCGTACCCAGTTGCTGTCGCGTTGTTGTACTGCGAATCGCCGCGAGCGGACGTGGATCGGCGCGCTCAACTCGCACGGTGTGGGTCATGCGAGCCGATCTTAGAGGGAATCCAACGCCCGGCACCGGCGTGACTCAGGCGAAGACCTCGTCCTGCTCGTAGAGATTGAACGGGTGCTCCCATGCCTCCGTGACCCGGCTCCCCTCCATGTGGAAGACGATGACCGAGGTCGTCTCATAGGACTTGCCGCCCCGCTCTGCTGACGCGCGATGAAGTCCGACCACGTGCTCCTCGTTGCCGAACACGTCGTGGAGGTCAACACGAACGGTGCCAGCGCTCAGCTCACCGAGCTTGGCGTAGTAGGCCACGGTCTCGGCGCGGCCCTTCTTGACGCCGGCAAGCTGACCGCGCCCGGGAACATGCCAGACACAGTCCTGGGCGAGGATGTCATCGAAAGCTGCCAGGTCGCCCTTCTGAAAAGCCTCGTATCCCCTACGGACAACGTCGACGTTCTCGGTTGCACCCATAGTACGTTTCTCCTCTGCGGCCTCTGGAAGGTGGGCAGCCTACGCTCGCCAGAGTCGATTGACAAGAGGTCGGCCTTGATCGACGTCCGCGGGCCACACAGAACGTTCTCAGTTGTTCGGCTCCTGGTAGATGCCCATCACGTTTCCGGCGGGGTCACGGAACCTCGCCGTTATCTCCGGAGCATCGACGCCGATCGGCTGCACGATCTCGCCTCCGTGCGCTCTGACTGCGTCGACGGTTGCCGCGGCATCGTCGACCATGATGTAGAGCAGCAGACCAGGTGCTGCCGAGGACGGCGGCCGTCCGACCACCCACGTGCCGCTCACCTCGCCGACCCCATCGTCAAAGGCGACCTGTCCATCGCCACGCCGCCTGGTTTGCCAACCGAACACCTTGGTGTAGAAGTCGGCCGACCGAGCCACGTCGATGGCGGGTAGCTCGACATAGCAGATCTTGCCGTTACCGAGCTTGGGGGGAATCGGAGTCACCTCCTTCGATGCGTCCGCGGCCCAGCCGATGCTACTCCTCCAAGCGCCGCCTCGATGCCGCGGAGGTCACCGTCATCGTCGACGAGAATGGCAACGTCGACGTAGCCGAGACGCGCGAGGTCATCGCCGAGCGCGTCGGCCTGCTCACCACCGAGCTCGAGCAGCAGCGCGCCGCCGCGTCGGAGGAACCCGGGGCTGTCGGTCAGGACGCGTCGAAGGATGTCGGTCCCGTCGCCACCGCCGTCGTAGGCCAGCGGTGATTCGAACGTGAAGGTGTCGCGCTGCAGCAGCGCCAATTTTGGCGTCGGCACGTAGGGCACCACGCCGACGACGACGTCGACGCGTCCTTCGAGCGTGCGTGGTAACGGGGCGAACAGATCGCCACAATAGACTTCCACACGGTTGGTCGCCGCGCAGGCGACGGCACGCTGGTCGATGTCGGAGGCCACGACGCGCGCGCCGGGGCGCGCGGTGATCAACGTCTTGGCTATCGCTCCGGTGCCGGTGCAGAGATCGATCGCCGCACCGTTCGGTGGCAGGAGCTGGGCTGCGCGACGCGCGAGGGCCTCGCTGTGCCAGCGTGGAACGTAGACCCCAGGATCGACGTGAATGTCCAAGTCGCAGAAGAGGACGCGCCCGGTGATCCACGCGAGTGGCTCGCCCGTGAGGCGACGCGCGACGAGCGAATCGAGAAGCTCGCCATCACCGGCAGCGCACGCCAGAAGCTCATCCGCCTCCTCTTCTGCAGCGATGAACCCAGCACGTGAGAGAAGCGCGGTCAGCGACTTGGCCTCGGCCGTAGCCACGATGTCTCCTTTGAACCTGGTCGCGACCGAACCCTACCGCACAGGCTTCGGCTGCAAGCCAGTTGCAAGAACGCCTGGCGATGATCTACACAGGTGCGGCGATCGGCGCGTCGGCTGCGCTGCAGCCCCGCCCGGCCACAGGAGGCGACCGACATGGATGGCAGCAGCCCTGACGGCCACAAAGTCGCAGTGGTGCAGCACCCGCCGGTGCTCCTCGATCGGGAGGCGACCATCGGCCGCGCTGTCGACCTGGTCGCCGAGGCCGCGGCGGCCGGGGCGACGTTGATCACGTTCCCCGAGACGTTCGTCCCGGGCTACCCGGTGTGGATATGGCGCTTGCGGCCCGAGGCCGACTACGCGCTGACGCACGAGATCCACCAGCGCCTGATCGAGTCGGCCGTCGATCTGTCGGGGGACGACCTGGCGCCGCTGGCGCGCGCGGCGGAGCAGCATCGCGTCACCGTGGTCGTCGGGGTGCACGAGCGGGACGGCGCGTTCAGCCGCGCCACCCTGTACAACACCGTCGTCGTTATCGCGCCTGACGGCACGGTGTTGAACCGCCATCGAAAGCTGATGCCCACCAACCCCGAGCGGATGGTCTGGGGCCTCGGCGACGCCGCCGGCCTGCGCGTCGTGGACACGTCGGTGGGCCGCGTCGGTGCACTGATCTGCTGGGAGAACTACATGCCGCTGGCACGCTTCTCCCTCTACGCCGACGGCGTCGAGATCTACTGTGCGCCAACCTGGGACTCAGGCGATGGCTGGCTGGCAACCATGCGCCACATCGCCCAGGAGGGCCGCTGCTGGGTCCTCGGCAACGGCACCTCGATCCAGGCTCGCGACATCCCCCCAGACTTCCCCGGGCGAGACACGCTGTTTCCCGACGACGATGAGTGGCTCAACGACGGCGACTCCGTCATCGTCTCGCCGGCTGGAGAGTTCGTCGCCGGCCCGCTACGCCAGCAGCACGGCATCCTCTACGCGGACTGCGACCCGCTGCGGGCGGCGTCGATGAAACGGACCCT
>DASZGL010000017.1:0-1808 GCA_035938875.1 Candidatus Dormiibacterota bacterium | reverse complement strand
CAGCTTGTCGACCAGCTCGGTGCGATGGAGGTTGAGCTCGACGAGTCCGTCCTGGCACGAATCGACGAGCTGGTTCCGCCGGGAACCACCATCGATCCCGTCGATGCTGGTTATGTACCGACGTGGAAGGAACGGCACTGGAGCGAGCGAACGGTCACGCGCGGATGAGTTATGAGCGGATCTGCAGGTTGATGGCACGCAACGCCGTGTACCCCTCGACTCCGACACGCGACAGCCCGCTCATCTTGCGTGGTTCGCCACGCCCGCCGTTCATTTCGGGCGAGAAATGACAGTTGACGTTGACCTCGCCGCAGACCAGCTCGTCAGCAAGTCGAAATGCCCGTTCGATGTCCCTGGTGAACACGGTGGCGTTGAGGCCGTATCGGGTCCCGTTGGCGATGGCGACAGCCTGTGCCTCATCGCCAAATTGCATGGCCGCCAGGACCGGGCCGAAGATCTCCTCCTGATCCAGCTCCGAGCCGGGGTGCACGCCACCGAGCACGGTCGGGGCCACGAAGGTTGGCGCGCGCCCATCGGGAACCGTGCCGCCGCCGACGACCGTCGCCTCACCGTGCGACAAGGCTCGATCGACGAAGCCCCGCACGCGGTCGGCGTGCTGCCGCGTCACCAGCGGTCCGATGAAGGTTTGCGGGTCGAGCGCGTCGCCGATCGGCAGATGGGACGCTGCTTCGGCGACCCCGTTGACCACCTCCTCGTACACTGGCGCCTCGACGAGCAGGCGGCTGCCGGCGACGCAGACCTCTCCCATGTTGACGAAGGCCGCCATCATCGCCCAGGGAATCGCCTGGGACATGTCGGCGTCGGCGAAGACGATGACCGGCGACTTGCCACCGAGCTCGAGATGCACGGCGGTGAGGTTTCGGCTGGCGATCTCCATCACCCGCCGTCCCGTCTCCACGCTGCCGGTGAGGCTGACGAGGTCGATCCTGGGATCGCCGGCGAGCTGCTCGCCGATGGTCTCGCCGCGTCCGAGCACGACGTTGAGCACTCCTTTCGGCAGCCCGCACTCGCCGAGGATGCGCCCCAGCTGGACGACGCTGATCACCGCCTCCTCTGGGGCTTTGGCGACCACCGAGCACCCCGCGGCGAGTGCCGCGGCGATGCGCTGACTTCCGGTCATGAGCGGCCCATTCCACGGCAGCAATTCACAGACGACACCCGCTGGCTCGCGAAGGCGCATGGTGAGAATGTCGGGTCCACCCGCGGGGAGCAGCTGTGGTGGAAAGGAGGCGTGTCGCACATCGCCGTGCAGATCGCGCGCCATACCTGCCGCGTACGCGAACGCCGTCGCCGCCTCGTACACGTCGTAGATGAGTGCGCCACCTACCGCTTTGCCGGTGTCCACCGCCTCCAACGCGGCGAGCCGCGGCGCGTCCTTGCGAATGCGTGCGGCGACCTCCTCGAGCACCTCCGCGCGTCGCCCCGGTGGCATGCGGCGCCACACCCCGGCGTCGAAAGTGCGTCGTGCCGCGGCGACGGCCGCGCCGGCCTCCTCGCTCGTGGCCTCGTGCCACGATGCAACCCGAGCCTCGGTCGACGGGTCGATGACCGGATGGACGACACCGTCGCGGCGCTCCTCGCCGTCAACCAGCTGCGGGTAGGGCTCGCCGTCCAGCCAGCCTTCTTCGATGCCCGGCCGCTCACTCGCGGTCACGATGTCACCTCCGCCGGGTCCCGTCGGGGAAGCGCACCGCGCTGCCACGCTGGGGGGAAACTGAGATGACCACAAGCGTACCTGACTCCTTGTCGCAACCAGCGCCGGATCTCCTCGTCGTGCGCGGTGATGT
>DASZGL010000016.1:0-16879 GCA_035938875.1 Candidatus Dormiibacterota bacterium | reverse complement strand
GGCCAGCTCGCCGGGAGGAGCGTCCGAGCCACGACCAGGCTGCCCACCAGCGTCGCCGCAAGGCCGATCCAGAGCCAGAGGGTGGCCGCGGAGTGGTACGGCAGCAGCGCCAGGGGGCGGCACAGCCAGGCGATGAGCGGGGGATAGTCGAACCCACTCAGCGCGACGTTGGGGGCTTGGTGGACGAATTCGCCGTAGGGGCTCGCCCCGCTGTTGAGCGCCGCACCGGCGTCGTAATAGGCGCGGAAGTCCTCGAAGTCGCCGGCGAACCTTCCCTGCAGGGGGAGGACGACGAAGGTGACGGCTCCGGCGACGGCGGCCGCCAGCGCGCCGGCGCGGAGCAGGCTGCGACCAAGTCGTGGCCACCTCACCAGGGGGCGGCGTCCGAGCTCCGCGGGCTGAGCCGACGGCATGGTCGCGGAGGATTGCCGTAGGGCCACGGCCGCAGTCTATGGTCGCCCAGGCGCCGCGACCGCTCGGCGTTGCCCCCCTGTGACCGGCCTCGACGGTGCCGCATCATCGCCGGGATGGCACCGCAGAACGACCCGGCGCCGCTACCGCCACTCCCCGACGCCGTCGAGGCAGAAGCGCTGCGCGAGCTCGACGACAGCGAGCTGGACGCCGTCCTCGAGGCGATCTCCGCCTCGGAGCGGGCCACCCGCTCGGCCATGGCCCCGTACGAGCGGCAGCTCGCCGAGCTCCGTGCCCGCGCCGGCGAGGTGGCCACCGAGCAGCGGCGCCGCGAGCGGGCGAGCCACGTGGCCCGGCGCGCCGCCGTGCGCGAGGGTGCCAAGGCAGGCGCCCTGCCCTCCGTGGCCGATGTGCTGACCAGCGCCACAGCCGCACTGGATGACGACCGGCCCTTGGCCAGCGTCCGGGCCTACCTCCGCACCGGCGGTGAGGTGGGCTTCGGCTTTCCCACGAGGCCCGGCATCATCAGCTTCACCGACGGGCGCAGGACGGTGCCGGCGAGCACCGTCGGCGAGGCCCGCCACCTCTATGCCCAGGGACTTGAGCCTGGGATCCCGGGGGTGAGCGGGGTGCGGGTCCACCTCGCCGGCACCAGGGTTGAGCGGCTGCTGCCTGCCGACGAAGTCGTCGTCGCCGTCGACAGCGCAACAAACGCGTCAGCGCCCGATTGATGCAGGCCTGCGCGTAACGCGGCGAGGTCGCGCCTTGTCATTGCTTGTGTGAGCAACTGGGCAGGAAAGCTGCCGAAAACCGAACACGCCCCGCTTCAGGGCGTGGCCGGCCATGCTCTGCTGCCCGCAGACGCGCTGGGTGCCGACAGCCGTCGCTGTCAGCGCCCCGACCAGTGTCCCTTTGTCCATCACGCTCCGGGCGCCTCGTGGGACCTGCGGCGCTGGGCCAGAGTGCTCACCGACGTCATCCCCGGTGACCCGGACCTTGTCATCGACCTGCTCGGCGTCCTGGAAGCACGCTAACCGCGTCGTCGCATCCAGGTCACGGGGTGGCTCCGTCCCCGGCGTGATACGAACTTCGAACATACACTCGCGGCGTGATCGCCTCCGTGGGCGTGCTCCAATTGGTGGGCGTCGCCGCACTCGCCGCGTGTGCCGTGCTGTCCGTCGCGGTCGCGTGGTGGCCGACGTCGTCGACGGTGGGCAGCGCACGGATCCATCCCGCCATCGCTGTGGGAATCGCCGCGGTCGCCGTGCGGCTGGCGTTTCTCCTCCTCTCCGACGGCGACCAGTACGACATCTTCTACGCCTTCCGCGGGGTCGGCGAGCATGTCCGGCAGGGCGGCGACGCGTTCGATCCCGGATACGTCGGTAGGCAGAACTACGCGCCCGTCATGGTGTGGTGGTGGGCGTTCGTCAGCTGGGCCATTCCCGGTGACCAGACGCATGTGTACTCCGCGATCCTCAGACTCCCCTATCTGCTCGCCGACGCCGCCATCGCCCCGCTGTTGCTTGTTGTCGTCGGCGGTGGTCGTGGCGTTCGCGCGGGCTGGCTCTATGCACTGAGCCCCATCGCCATCGCGGTGTCGACACTGCACGGACAGGACGACGCGTGCGTCGCCCTGCTGCTGCTGCTCGCGGTGATCGTCATCCCGCGAAGGTGGCTGCTGGCTGCCGTGTTCGTCGGCGTCGCCGCGGCGGTCAAACCCTGGGCCTTGTTCTTCGTGCCCGCGTTGCTCGCCGGGCTGCCGCTGCGCGCGTGGTGGCGGTTTGTCGCCGTGAGTGCGGCGCCGATGGCACTGGCCTTCGCCGGCTACGCACTGATCCATCCCGCGCACATCGTCGACGGAATCTCGCGGATGGTGCGCTACTCGGCTCCAGTCGAGGGACTGGGCACCGGCCAGCTGGCCATCGGCCATTCGCAGGGTGTGGTCAGCGTGCTCAACATCGTCGCCGGAGTCTGTGTCATCGCCGCGGCCGTGCTCAGCCGCCGCCGCGGTGATCGGCCCGCGGATGCCGTCGCGCTCGGCATGGTGCTGCTGCTGGCGCTGTCGCCGACCACCGCTGATCAGTACCTGATGTGGCCGATTCCCTTCCTGCTGTATGCCGGGCGGACGCGCCTGTGCGTGCTTCTCTCCCTCGCCCTTGTTCCGGCGACCGCGTATCTCGACCTGTGGGTCAATCAGCACGTCTACGACGTGTTGCTGCGTTTACCGCTCGGCATCGCCTCGGTGGCGTTGCTGCTCACCGCGGCGCACCTCCTCGCCGGGCGTGATGTCGCGCTTCCGGCATGGCGTCGCCGGCTGCGCAGTCCTCAGCAGCAGCCGGCCATCTCCGCCTGAACCGACCCGCTAGAGCTTCTCGAAGCGCTCCACGTCGACGACGAACACCGTCGCGCCGCCGACCTGTACCTCGACGGGAAACGGGACGAAGAACTCGGCGGGCTCGGCCATCGGCGGCATCGGGTTCATGTACTCGTGGCGACCCCTGGCGTGGACGCGGAGCAACTCGACGACCTCGTCGACCCTGGAGTCCTCGACGCCGGTGAAGATTGTGGCGTTGCCCGTCTGCAGGAACCCACCCGACGTGTTGAATCTCGTGCAGACGAAGCCGGCGTCGCTGAGAGCATCGCTGCACGCCGCGGCGTCGTCGCCATGAACAACGGCGATGACCAGCTTCACGCCGTCACCCGCCCGTCGATGTCGGCGATGCGCTCGGCGACGACCTCCCAGACGCGCTGGGAGACGCTGATCGCCGGCCCCGACGCGTCGACGAGCACGATCCTCTTGGCGGACGCCCTGGCGAGGTCGCGGAAGGTGGCGTGCACCGCCGCATGGAACTCCTCGGGCGCCCGCTCCATGCGGTCGAAGGGTAGCTCGCCGGCGCGGCGCCGCGAGACCGCCGCGGCAGGGGGCAGGTCGAGCAGAACGGTGAGGTCAGGCCAGACGTCGCCACAGGCATCGCGGTGCAGCCGGCGCAGGGCGCCGAGGTCGAGCCCGCGGCCACCCCCCTGGTAGGCGAGGGTGGAGTCCGCGTATCGGTCGGTGATGACCACATCTCCGCTCAGCAGTGCGGGGAGGATGACGTCGTTGAGCAGCTGGACACGGGCGGCGACGAAGAGCAGGGCCTCCGCCCAGGCGGAGAGCGGGCGCTCCTGGTGCTGCAGGACGTAGGCCCTGGTGAGCTCGCCGAGGTTGGTGTCGCCCGGCTCGCGGACGGTGACCACGTTGTGGCCCTCGCCGCGCAACGCCATGGCCAGCGCGGCGACCTGGGTGCTCTTGCCGGCGCCGTCGACGCCCTCGAAGGAGATGAAGTAACCGGCCCAATGTGGCTCGGGGAGACCGGGGTCAGTCATCCTCTGAGCCGTGGATCTGCAGGCGCCGATTGGGCTCGACGCCAGTGCTCCGTGCCAGGAGCTCGTGCTGCTCGACGAGTTGGTGCTGAAGCCGGCGGACATAGGAGTTCTGCGGCGCGAGCTCGACAGCCTGGTGAGTCTGCTGCACCCGGGTGATCGCCTCCAGCGCCTCCTGGAGGGCGACCTCGGTGGGATCGCCGACGTCGACGCCGTAGAGCCGGGCGAGTGCTCCCTTGATCTGCGACACGGTGTTGCTGCGCAGCACCTGGATGGGGATTCCCGTCGACTCCGCGGTGCGCACCGGCGAGTCCTTGCGCCGGTAGTAGTTCTTCAGAGTGAGCACGGTGTCGGCGTCGTCGACGTGATGCTGAATGCGAACCGGCAGGTGCAGCTCGCGGACGGCCTGCTCCAGGTACGTGCGCGACACCCCATAGGGAAACACGGAGAGCTGCTGGTAGGGCTGGTCACGCCGCGTCGCCGCACGAAGCTCGCGCTCCCGTCCCTCGTGAGCGAGGGCGAACTGATCGGGCTCGACGGTGCGCAGCGAGCGGCGGGGGCGCCCGTTGCCGTCGCGCTCGCGGCGGCCCTGGCGACCACCTCCGCCGAAGGAGGGGAGGTCGAACACCCCCGACGCCGGCGACCCGGCCTCTACTCGCTTGACGATCTCACCACCGTCTTCGCGGATGCGCAGCTCAGCAGGCCTGACCCGGCCGCGCAGTGCCTCGTCGACGGTCTCGTCAAGCGGCATGTGGACCACCACCCGGTCACGCTCCTGGATCTCGACGAGCACGTCGAATGTCGGTGGTGCCTTGCGCTCGAGCACGCTCTTCTGCGTTCCCCGGCGCCGCGCCTCCTCGTCGCTGAGGGTCACCGTCTGGATGCCGCCGAGCAGGTCGTTGAGGGTCGGATTGACCAGCAGGTTGTTGAGGTTGCGCCCGTGCGCTGTGCCGACCAGCTGCACGCCGCGCTCGGCGATGGTTCGCGCCGCCGCCGCCTCCAGCTCGGTGCCGATCTCGTCGATGACGATGACCTCCGGCATGTGGTTCTCCACCGCCTCGATCATCACCGCGTGCTGCATCACCGGGGTGCGCACCTGCATGCGCCGCGAGCGGCCGATTCCTGGGTGCGGGATATCGCCATCTCCGGCAATTTCATTCGACGTGTCGACGATGACGACTCGTTTGCCGCAGGAATCACCGAGAACTCGGGCGCACTCGCGCAGCATGGTCGTCTTGCCGATGCCCGGTGCGCCGAGCAGCAGGATCGACCGCCCGCTGACCACGATGTCCTTGATGATGTCGATGGTCCCGGTGACCGCGCGGCCCACCCGGCAGGTCAGGCCGACGATGCGCCCGCTGCGGTTGCGGATGGCGCTGATGCGGTGCAGGGTGCGCTCGATGCCGGCGCGGTTGTCGTCGCCGAAGGCACCGACCCGGGCGACGACGTACTCGATGTCCTCCTGGGTGACCTGGAGGGTGTCGAGGATGACCTCGCCGCCGTCGAAGCGCGCCTCGGGCTCACGACCGAGGTCGAGGACGATCTCGAGCAGCTCGCCGCGGTGCGGCGGCATGTGTCGCGCGGCTTCGGCGACGCGGGGTGGGAGTGCGTCGAAGAGCAGATTGAGCTCCTCGTGCCAGGCGGGACCGTAGAGAGTCATCTCGGCGACGATGATGTCGATCTCCTCGTGGGGGTTGTGGGCAGGACGTGGAGAGGACGGTTGACCGGCCCGGCAGCGCTGCGAGCCAGTCCGGCGTGGGCGAGGGCGACCTTCTTCTTGTCGCGAACCGGGGCGTGGATGCGCACCTTGAGCGCCAGGTCACGGACCAGGAGCAGCTGGGTGCCGTATATCTCGAAGCCGCGGCGCTGCAGGGCGCGGATCAGTTCCGAGTCGTAGTGGCGCAGGACGCAGGCAACGGGACCGGGCTGGGCATGCGCCAGGGCCGCCTCGATGACCTCCTCACGGAAGCCGGCATCCTGGCCCTCGCACATCAGCGCCAGCACCGCCGGACGAGCGGCGGAGGCGGGCCGCAGCGCAGCCCAGGCGACGATGCCCGCGCGCTCGGCGACGAAATGGCGCATGTCGTCGCGACCAAGCCGGGCCATGCAGCCCTGCTGGAAAGAGGCCTGCCATGCCTTCTGCGACGGTCCCTCGAGGTTGGCCACGTGGGAAGGCGTGGTGCGCAGGTAGAGGTGATAGATGCCGCCGATGTCCTCGCGACGGGCGGGGCGCAGCGGGCGGGCGCCGTCGCCCGGCGCGACCACCCGAGGCGTGTCGGCGCTGTCGTCGCGGAAGAGGATCTGCTCGGTGGCGTACTGGGTGAAGCCCTGCTCAAGGAAGAGGTTGACCGCGGTGTGGTCGACGGGGATGCGCACCGAGAATCGGGTCACCCTGCGGGACAGGCCCTCGTTGCAGAGGTGGGTGATCAGCGGCGCACCGGCGAAGTGGCCGCGGCCGGTGGCGGCAAGGCAGAGGTTGACGACGTGCCATGCCTTGGGCTGACCGCTCACCCCCTGGGCCTGGATGAAGCCGACGATCGACCCGTCGGTGTCCTCGGCGACCAGGAGGGCGGTGTCGGGCTCTGCGGTGGGAACCAGGGACGAGAGGGTCTTGCTCACCGCGTGCCACAGGCGAACCAGGATGGTTTGGGGCACCGGGCTGTCGCCGGCGAAGGAGGTCAGACCCGACTCCTCGCGGGTGGTGGCCTCGCGCCAGAGCTGGTCGATGCGACCGAGGTCGCGAAAGCTTGCGCTACGAACGTTCATTGAAGAGCGACGAGTTGCCTGTTGGACTGATCGCCAGCGAAGCGGATGATCCGTAGACCCCTACTGGACCCGCCGGACCAGGGGCGCCACGCAGCCACCCATGACGATGAGGCTGCCGCGCGCCACACTCACGATCGGAGTCTACCGCGGGTTCGCGGTGGCGACGCAGATCCAGCCCGGTGTCGCTAGGCCGCCAGCGACCCGCTGAGCACGCGCTCGACGTAGAGGTGGTGGAGTCGGTCGTCGCCGCTCAGCTCGGGGTGGAAGGCGAGCGCCAGGTGGGGCCCCTGGACAAGGGCCACGGGATCGTCACCCAGGCGCGCGATCACTCTGGCCCCATCGCCGACGGAGAGCACCCGGGGCGCCCTGATGAAGACGCCGCGGAAGTGCGGCGGCCCGACGTCGGGGATGTCGATGTCGGCCTCGAAGGACTCGACCTGGCGGCCGTAGCCGTTGCGGCGCAGGGATACGTCGAGGGCTCCCAGGGCGAGCTGGTCGGGCCTGCCGTCGAGGATCTCTTTACCCAGCACGATCATCCCAGCGCACGTGGAGAACGTCGGCAGACCGCGCTCGAGACGGCGTCGCAGCGGCTCCTCCATGGCGAAGACCCGGAGCAACCGGCTGATCGTCGTCGACTCGCCACCAGGCAGGGCCAGGGCGTCGATCCTGTCGAGCTCCTCGGGCAGTCGCACACTGATGGTGGGGCAACCGCAGCGCTCGAACGCCGCACGGTGCTCTCGCACGTCGCCCTGGAGGGCGAGAACCCCGATGAGTGGCCTGTTCACCGTCCCATTATCGACAAGCCCGGCAGGATCCCCGGAGGCGATGGACGTGATGGTTGTAACGCGATCCACTCGCTGGGGATGACTGACCGTGCGGAGTCGGTCAAATTTCGTCGACTGCGGTTGCGAAAACCGGCCTCTAGTCGACAATCGGCTCGATGACCCCCCCGAACGCCTCCGCACTGGGACCGAACGAGCCGGCGCCCCAACTCGAGACCGTCGCGCCTGACCCTCGCTGCGCTGAACGCGGCCAGGGACTCGTCGAATACAGCCTGATCCTCGTCCTCATCGCCATCTTCGTCATCCTCGCCGTTCAGGTGCTTGGCACCCACACCAGCCACCTGTACAGCAACATCAGCAACGGCCTGGCCCAGTAGCGCCGCCACCGCCTCTTCGCGGTTGCGCTGTGCCCGCGTAACAGGCGTGCTCCGGCGGCGCTGCGCTGTCGGACCCGGTGCCAGACTGCGCCCGACATGGCCGTGGTCGACAGACGTCTGAGCAGAGCCGGCACATCGATGGCCGCCGCGTCGTCGCCGCGGCGGGGGCTCGAGGCGATGCTCGCGCTGGGCGTCGCCGGCGTCGTCGCCTGGTTCCTCGTCGACGCCGTGAGCACGGCGCTCACCTACCCGCAGACGACCGACTACGTCGCCTTCGCCACCGGGGGAAGGGTGCTCGACTGGGGTTCGACGTGCCTGTACTGCCTGGATACGCAAGCGTCGCTGCAGAACGCGCTGCTGGGTTTCCACCCCGCGTTCACCAACCTCTTCGTCAATCCGCCGCTGGCAGCGCTGGCGATGCGTCCCTTCGGCTCGTTGGCCCTCGGCGACGGTCTGCGCATCTTCGAGGTGATCTCGCTTCTCAGCCTTGCCGCGTCGGCGCTGTTGATCGCGTGGTGGCTCATCCCGCGTGATTGGCCTGCGTCGCGGCGCGTCCTCGCCATCGCGGTCTCGGTGACCTCGCTCCCCGCCCTGACGGCGTTGCGCATCGCGCAGTGGGACTCGCTGCTGCTCCTGGCAACGGTTGCGGCGGTGGTGATCGTCAACCGATCACCGCGAGCAATGGTGATGTCGGGATTTGTGCTCTCCCTCCTCCTGGTCAAACCGCAGCTTGCCTGGCTGATTCTTCCCGTCCTCCTCGTCGCTGGACTGTGGCGCCTCTGCGCTGGCTTCGCCGCCGGCGCAGCCGCTTGGCTGCTTTCCAGCGTGGCCATCATCGGACCGGGGCAGCTGCGCACCTGGGTCGACGCCGTCCGCGACGGAGGCGTCGCCCACGCGGAGGACAAGGAGGGACTACCCGGGCTGGTTGCCGGGTTCGGCGGCAGCACGACCGCGGCGTATGTGGCCGCCGCGGTGCTCGCTCTCGGCGGCCTGTGGCTGTGCTGGCGGATGCGCGAGTCATTGCATGGGGACGCCCAAGGCGCCATCGCGGTGGCCATCGCGCTGTCGGTGGTGTGCTCACCGCATACCTACCCGGACGACCTCATCCTGCTGACCGTGGCCATGGTGTTGTGGTGCCGGCGAGCGCCGCTTGCGGCCATCGCCACGTCAGCCGTGCTCAGCGTTGCCTGGCTGATCGACGTTCACCTGCCCACGGTGGTCGCGTGGCGACACGTGGAGAGCCTGTGCTCGGGCGCGATTGTGCTCGGCTTGTTCTGGGCGATGAGAACCGCGAGTGCGCCTACAATCGACGCAGACGCAGCGCCTCCGTTCACAAGTCGGAGGGCGGTCCCCAGGAGCGAACCGGCATGAGCCCCGACGCCAACGGCGCCCAGGCGCCCCAGAACAGTGGACACGACACCGGAGGGGCTCGCGTCAAGCGCGGTCTCGCCGAGATGCTCAAGGGCGGCGTCATCATGGATGTCGTCAACGTCGAGCACGCCAAGATCGCCGAAGACGCCGGTGCAGTCGCGGTGATGGCGCTGGAGCGCGTTCCTGCAGACATCCGCAAGGAAGGCGGCGTGGCGCGCATGAGCGACGTTTCGCTGATCAAGGAGATCATGGCCGCGGTCACCATCCCGGTGATGGCCAAGGCGCGCATCGGTCACATCGTCGAGGCGCAGGTGCTCGAGTCTCTCGGCGTCGACTACGTCGACGAGTCAGAGGTGCTTACGCCGGCCGACGAGGAGAACCACATCGACAAGTGGTCGTTCACGGTTCCCTTCGTCTGCGGCGCGCGAGACCTCGGCGAGGCGCTGCGCCGCATCGGTGAGGGCGCGGCGATGATTCGCACCAAGGGTGAGGCGGGTACCGGCAACGTCGTCGAGGCGGTGCGTCACATGCGCGCCGTGCACGCCGGCATCCGCCACATCCAGTCGCTGCGTCGCGACGAGCTGATGGCCGAGGCCAAGCGGCTGCAGGCGCCGTACGAGCTGGTGCTCGAGATCCACCAGACGGGACGGCTGCCGGTGGTCAACTTCTCCGCCGGCGGCATTGCCACTCCGGCCGACGCCGCACTGATGATGCAGCTCGGCGCCGAAGGAAACTTCGTCGGCAGCGGCATCTTCAAGAGCGACGACCCGCTCAACTACGCGAAGGCGATCGTCGCCGCGACAACGTACTTCGACAAGCCTGACATCGTCGCCGAGGCGAGCGCTGGGTTGGGCAAGGCAATGCGCGGAGTCGACGTGGCCTCGCTGCCACGCGAGGAGTTGCTCGCCTCGCGCGGCTGGTAGCACGCTTCGGGCCTGCGAACACCGGCGGCGTCGAGCTCTGGCATCTCGTGACATGAACGTTCGCGCGCGCTGCGCCCGCTGCCCCGAGAATGTCTGGGCGTGCCCCTAGGCGATCTCTTTCAGGCTCTTCCCGGCGCTCTGCTCGTCGGCGTGATCCCCGGCTTCGCCCTGGCCAGCATGCTCGTGCCCTCCTGGCGTTGGTGGCAGTGGCTGGCTGCTGCACCCGGTTTCAGCACTGGCATCGTGGGCGTCACGGGACTCGCCTACCACGACGCGCACATCGTCTTCGAAGCCGGCAGCGTTCTCCCAGTTCTGGCCGCGATTGTCTTGGCGGCCGTTGTCGCCGGCGTGATCCGACGGCGCCGCGCCCGCGCCCATTCAGACGTGGAGCACGCGCGACTCGCCGCGCTTCCAACACTGGTGGTGGTCGGCGCCGCACTGTTGAGCGGTGCCGTCACCGCCGGAGCGGCGGTCAGCTCCTTTCGCAGCATGCCGCTGCCACCGGCGACCGACTCGCCGGTGCACGCATTTGTGGCCGAAGCGACGGCACGCACCCACGACATCCTGCCCATCGAGCCGATTCCCGCGAACGGTGGCGGTGGCGTCCGCCCGCGCTCCGGCTTCGAGGCGACGGCCGCAGCGGTGTCGTGGCTCGGCGGACCGCGACCGACGCAGGACATGCAGCCGCTCGCCTTCCTCGCCGTCCTGCTGATACCGATGAGCCTCGCGTTCCTTGCTCTCGAGGCGAGCGGATCGTGGCAGTTCGCCGCCGTCGTCCCTGTGCTCGCCCTGGGAATGCCGTTCCCACGATTTCCCATCGTCTTCGGCGAATATCCCCTGCTCGCCGATTCAACTCTGGTCGTGCCGCTGGTGATCGCCGCGCTGCGCGCGTTGCAGCGCCGTCAAGTGAGTCAGCACGTGGCGTTCGTCGGCGTGAGCGTCACCGCGATCTGGGTCGTCCACGGGCTCGAGGCGCTCACCGCCCTGCTCATCGGCGCCCCACTGATCCTCGCCACCATCGGTTGGCGCTGGCGACACGCGCTGCGACCGGCAATCATGGTGATCGCTGCCGCCGCGGCAGGCGCGCTGGTTGCCACGATGCTGACGCGAATCCCCGCAACACCGCATGGCCTTCCCAATCCCGAAGCCAGCACGACCGACACGCCTGCGGCGCACTTCCTCGGCATCCTCGGTTCGGCGCGCGACGCCCCTGAGGTTGTCAACGTCTTTCGCGACTCGGTGCTGATCACGCCACTGGCGCTGGCGCTCTTCATCGCCGGCATGGCGGCGGTGCTGATCCGCCACCGCCTGCGCTGGGCGCTGGTGGTCAACCTGCTGCTCATCGCCTGCCTCGCCGACGTCGGCTACGGGCACGCCCTGGAGCGCCTGTGGAACGCGATCTTCCCATGGGCCGTTGTCGACCGGCTCCTCGGCATGCAGTACTGGGTCGTGCCGATCCTCATGGGCTATGGCCTCGTCTCCGCCGTCGAGCTGATACGCGCCGTTCTCGAAGGACCGCGTCGCAACGGCGTTGGCGGCGCGCAGGCGACGCGCCGTCTGCGTTTCGGCTTGGCCGGCCTGGCACTCGTCGCGGTTGCGGTCACCGCCGTATCGGGCACGCGCGACGATCACTCGACATACGATCAGACAGTCGATGTTCACGGCCTGGCGACCGACGCCGACGTCGCCGCGCTGTCGCAGATGGACGCCACACTGCCACCCGGAACCATCGTTCTGACTCACGGCACCTCCGACGCCGGACAGTGGATCAACGCGGTGACGAGTGACATCGAGTTCGCACCAATCGGGTTCGTCCGCGGCATCCTCGATACCCACGGTCACGTCATCCTCACCGACGACAGGTCGCGCGCCCTCGCCGTCGCGTGCACCGATCCGGGGCGCGCGCAGGCGGCGCTCAGCGGGGTGAGGGCGATCTACGTCGGCTCACGGCAGCGTGGAGGTGATCCGATATGGGATGCCACATGCATCGCGCGTCTGGCAGGGGTCACACCGCTGATCACCACCGTTGTCGCCGGCTATGTGGCGCGCGTGTTTGAGGTGAGGACGACCGACTGAGCATAGTCGCGCTGGCGCGTGCGCTGATGTGACAGTCGCGACACAGCGGCTTGATCATCCGGCGACCCCACTCGGAGCGACCGGTCGCACAATCCCATGCATGGTGGGTGCATTGCGGCGATCCGGGTCGCCGCTCGACGCAGCTGTCCTGGGGACAGAGGTCACCGGGTCCTGATGCCTGTCCTGGTCGTCGCCTTCAACGGCGTTGTCGTCGGAGTCCTCCCCGGATGGCTGCTCCTTCGGGCGATTGGCTGGCCGCGCTCCCAGCCGGAGAGGCTTCTGGCCGCCGGGCCCACCTCTCTCGCCGTTGTCGCCCTGCTCGCCGCTCTCCTCGGGGTGGCCGACCTGGCCCCATCCCTCCCCTGGCTGATCGGCCTCGATGTCCTGCTCATGGCTGCGGCGTGGTGGCGCAGAGGAACAGCGGACACCGAGCGCCTACCTTGGAGGCTGCTCCTGCTCGGAGCCCTACCCGGGCTGGTGCTGACGGGCTTGGCGGTCCAGGCGATCGGGGGCCTGAACCCGCCGCCGGCCGAGGACTCCCTGGTCCACGGCCAACTGGTTCGCTGGTTCCTCGACGGCCATGCGGCGCCGCCATACCTTGTCGACCACGTCTCCGCGCTCCGGGCGCCGGAGACCCGCTACGGCTGGCACGTGTTCGCCGCTTCCCTGGTTCGCGGCGCCGGCATCGACCCGGCGAGGGCGGTCATCCTCGCCACCTGGCCGGTGATCGCGCTTCTGCCGGGTGGGGTGATGCTGATGCTGCGCCGCGCTGGATGCTCATGGTTCGTCGCATGGCTGGGCGGCATCGCCTGCCTCGGCGTCGGCATCGTCCCGTTCCGCATCCTCGCTCTGGGCCAGAGCCCGCTGCTCTGCGGCGGCTACGCGGTGGCGCCGGTCGCGGCCGTCGCCCTCTCGGACGCGATCCGCTCGGGGCGCGTCGGTTCCTGCATCGCCGCCGCGACGCTGGTCGCCGGGGTGGTGTACATCCATCCCAGCGACCTTCCGACGGTCGCGCTGCTGACCGCGACCGTCCTTCTCGCCGTCCGGCCGTTCCCCGTTCCAACCCGACGGCGGCTTCTCGCCTTCGCCGCCACCGGCGCGGCCATCATCGCCATGGCGATCCCCTGGACGAGGTACCGAGCCCAACCCATCGCCGGTACCCGGTTCGGGACGTCGACGAGCAGCGCCATCGACGCCGAGCAGTTCTTCACCCCTCGCCATCTCGACGGCTTCGCCTCCGATGTGCTGGGCGCGGTCACAACGTCAGTCCATGATTTCGCGCTTCCCTGTCTGGCGGTGGCCGCGCTCGTCTTTGCCTGGCGACGCAGCGGCGTGCAAGCCTTTCTCGGACTGGGGATCGTGCTGCTAGCCCTGCAGGTTGATGCCTGGGGCTGGCAGTGGCCCGCCAGGGCTTTGTCGTCGGTGTTTCCGTGGTCAACCGCAGAGCGGCTCCTCTATCTCGACTGGTTCGTCCTCGCCCCGCTGGGGGCCATCGGCGTGGCGGCGCTGGCCACATGGCTCGCCTCCGTCAGACGCCAGCCCCAGACAGCGCGTGCCCTTGCGGTCATCGGCTTGACCATCGTCGTCCTCCCGGTGATCGGGCTGGCTCCGGCGATGCTGGCCCACGCCGAGGGTTACCAGATGGCGCTCACACCCGCCGACGAGGAGGCCCTGCGCCACCTCGACGGTATCGTTCCGTCGACTGCGCTCATCCTCACCGACGGCACCGCCGACGGCGGCGCGTGGATCACAACGCTGACCAACGACAGCACACTGCTGAGCAAGGACTGGGCGGGGACGACGGCCGATGCCGACATCCAGGCAGCTCTGCGTGGGCTCTGCAGCGCGGGCACGGCGACGCGGCTCGAGCACTTCGGTGTCACCTGGGTATACCTGGGCGTGCACGTCGCCACTGCCGACGGCCTCGCCGATCGCACGTGCCCCGGGGGCACCGCGGAGCTCGAGTCGGTGCGACTACCCGGCGCCGGGGCCGAAGGACCCTGGCTGTATCGCGTGGTAACGGCGGGCGGCGGCGCCACCAGCATGGTGGTGGATCGCAGGTCTTCTGGCAGGGCTGTGTTGTCGGCTTGTTGCCCCGTGGTGACCCCCGCCGGCGGCTTCGCTGGTAGGCTGCCGCCGTGATCGACGTTCCTGCCCAACCGGCGGTGGTGGCAGAGCGACGCGGGGCCCTCCCCGTCTCCGAGCGGCGGCTCCTGCTGGCCTCGCTTGACCTCGTCGCGGTGGCCGTCGCCTTCGTGGCCGCGTTCAACGTGCGCACCAGCGTCGCCCGTGACGCCGGGTTCTACATTCCCCGCCTGGGGACGGTGATCGTCTGCGGCCTGTGGCTGGTCGCAGCCCAGATCGCCGACGCCTACGACCTGCGCACCGCGGTGAGCACTCGCGCGACCGCGCGAGTCCTGCTGACCGCGTTGAGCATGTGCTTCGGCGGATTGCTGGTCACCTTCCTCATCGTCCCCTACCGGATCACCCGGCCGACGCTCGTCCTCTGGCTTCCCTTCGCAGCGATCACACTCTTTGCCGGGCGCTACCTCTATCGCCGGATATTCGCCGGATCGTTCTTCGCCGGCCGGATCGCCCTGGTGACCAGCAGCGAAGCCCTGGAGACAGTGTGGCCCGAGGTCTCGCGCAACCTCGGGGGTCTCTACCGCGTCGTCGGCCTCGTCGATCCGTCGCGGGCCGACAGCGGCCAGCGGCTGCGCACCGTTGTCGAACAGCGCAAGGTCGACCAGATCGTTCTCGGCGTTCGTGACGAGGTCTCCCGCGACCTCTTCCGCGACGTCCTCGGCTGCCACGACAAGGGTGTCACCGTTCGCTCACTCGCCGACCTCTACGAGGAGCTGACCGGGCGCCTGCTCCTCGACCAGCTCGGCCACACCTGGCTGATGTCGCTGCCGATGCGGAGCAACACCTCGCGCCTGTACGCGAGCGTCAAGCGAGGTGTCGACGTGATCACCGGCGCCGTCGGGCTCGTCCTTTTCGCCGTCATCCTTCTTCCCATCGCCACACTCATCAAGCTGGAGGACCGCGGCCCTGTGTTCCATCGGCAGAAACGAGTAGGCAAGTACGGACACACCTTCACCCTCATCAAGCTGCGCACCATGCGCGCCAGCAGCGAGGCTGCGTTGGTCTGGGCCGAGAAGGCCGATCCCCGAATCACCCTCATTGGTCGCGTCCTGCGCAAGCTGCACATCGACGAGCTGCCCCAGGCGTGGAACGTGCTGGTCGGTGACATGAGCCTGGTGGGACCGCGCCCGGAGCAGCCGCACTACGTCGAAGAGCTGCGCCGGGAGATCGACTTCTACAACACCCGCCTCACCGTGCGCCCCGGCCTCACCGGCTGGGCACAGGTGAACCACGGATATGGCAGTGGCGTCGACGGCGCGCGCGTCAAGCTCAGCTACGATCTCTACTACGTCAAGCGACAATCAGTGAGCCTCGACCTGCTCATCCTGGCGCGGACCTTTCTCGCGGTTCTTTCGCTGAAGGGCACGTGACCGAGCTCAAGCCGGAGTCGCAGGCCACCAATACACCGCGATGCACAACGCCCATGGGAGCGCCATGAATCCGTTTGAAGGCACGACGATCCTTATCACCGGCGGTACCGGCTCGTTCGGGCAGCACTTCACCAAGTACGCGCTTGCTCACTGGAACCCGGCGGCCATCCGCATCTACAGCCGCGACGAGCTCAAACAGCACGACATGGCGCGGGCCATCCCCGACGAGAAGTTGCGCTTCTTCCTCGGCGACGTCCGCGACAGCTCGCGACTCCGGCGCGCCGTCGAAGGCGCCCAGATCGTCATCCACGCCGCGGCGCTCAAGCAGGTTCCCGCGTGCGAGTACAACCCCTTCGAGGCGATCAAGACCAACATCCTGGGTACCCAGAACGTCGCCGAGGTCTGCATCGACGTCGGTGTGCAGAAGGCGGTGGCCCTGAGCACCGACAAAGCGGTCTCGCCTGCCAATCTCTATGGCGCCACCAAGCTCTGCGCCGAGAAGCTCTTCGTGCAGTCGAATGTCTACACAGGAACCCGACCGACCCGCCTGTCATGCGTTCGCTACGGCAACGTCGTCGGTTCCCGGGGCAGCGTGGTGCCCGTGTTCCGCGAGCAGATCGGTCATGGAGAGCTGACGATCACTGACGCGAGGATGACGCGATTCTGGATCACCCTCGACCAGGCTGTCGAGTTCGTCGCCGCGTGCATCGGCAGGATGCGTGGCGGCGAGGTGTTCATCCCGCGCATCCCCAGCACACGCGTGGTCGATCTTGCCGAGGCGATCGCTCCGGGCCTGCCCATCCGCTACACGGGAATCCGGCCCGGTGAGAAGCTGCACGAGGCGCTGCTCACCGCCGAGGAGGCACGGCACAGCGTCGATGCCGGGGACCACCTGGTCATCGAGCCCGAGCACCCGTTCTGGACCACCGCGACAGACAACGGACGGCGGGCGCTGCCGGAGGGCTACTCGTACACCAGCGACAGCAACGACGTCTGGCTCGACGTGGTCACGCTGCGACAGTTGCTGGGTGAGACGCAACCCGTCGCCGAGACGACGCTGGCATCGCGATGAGCGACTCCGGCGCACCGGCAATCGCTGGGGGCGCCCCGGTGCGGACGACCCCCTTGCCCTACGGGCGCCACGAGCTGAATGACGACGACCGAGCCGCGGTGATTGCCGCGCTCGACTCTGGGATGATCACCGGCGGGAGCGCGGTGACCAGGTTCGAGGAGGCGCTGGCTGAACGCTGTGGCGTGGCCCACGCCGTCGCCGTGTGCAACGGTACCGCGGCGCT
>DASZGL010000015.1:0-51578 GCA_035938875.1 Candidatus Dormiibacterota bacterium | reverse complement strand
GCCACCGCTTCGATCACCGAGTTACTGTCATCAGTGAGCGCAACTCTGAGGTGCTGCCCGTCGCTGCCGAAGGTCGACGCCGAGAGCACGCGACAGCCGAGCAGGGCCAGGAGCGGCTCGGGGTTTCCCTGGCCGCAGGGTTCAAGGACGTCGAGCTCGTCGCACAGCCCCGGCGTGAGGTCGGCGACCTGAACGACCGCGTCGACATGGAAGACGCGCTCGCGCGCGGCGTCCTGCAGCTGCTCGCTGACAGCCGCGCTGACCGCGGCGACGAACTCGTCGAATCGCGAAGGCTGCAGCGAGAATCCGGCGGCAGCCGCGTGACCGCCGTAGCGCGACAGCGTCGCGCTGGCGCGGTCGAGCGCCTGGACGACGTGCACTCCACGCACCGACCGGGCGGAGCCCTTGGCCTCCTCGCCATCGAGGCAGACGACGAACGCCGGACGCGCGTAGCGCTCGGCGAGACGGCCGGCGACCAGTCCCACAATGCCCATCGGCCAGCCCGCGTCGCCGACGACGATGGCCGGCACGTCGTCGGCGAGACCGGCAACGCACGCCTCGGCCTCGGCGAGGGCGCGGGCGACGAGCAGCTGACGCTCGGCGTTCTGCAGCTGGAGACGCTCGGCGATGGGACGGGCCTCGTCGACGTCGCTCGCCAGGCAGAGGCGCAGCGCCAGCTCCGCGTCCTCCATCCGCCCGGCCGCGTTGATGCGTGGTGCAACGGCAAAGGCGAGGTCGCTGGAGCGTGGCTTGCCGCGAACCCCGGCGGCGTCAAAGAGCGCACGCAATCCCGGCAACGGCTTCGCGGCCATCGCCGCCAGTCCGAGGGCGACGATGTCGCGGTTCTCGCCGCGCAGCGGCATCATGTCGGCGACCGTTCCCAACGCGGCCAGGGCGACCGCCCCATCGGCCGACCCGGCCGGGACCACCCGTTCGGCCTCGAGGGCGCAGACGAGCTTCCAGGCGACCCCGGCACCGGCCAGGGCGTCGAAGGCGTAGTTGCACGCCGGCTGCTTGGGATTGACCAGGGCGTCGACATCGGGCAGCAGCGGCGCGCCTCCGCCGGGCGAGAGCGGCAGGTGATGGTCGGTGATCACCAGGCGCAGGCCCGCCGGGCGGCCCGCGGCGACGTCAGCGCTGCTCGTCCCGCAATCGACGGTCACCACACAGCCGACACCGCGCGAGGCGAGCTCGTCGAGGGCCGGAGCGTGCAGCCCGTACCCCTCGGTCATCCGGTTGGGGATGTACGGCACCACGTCGGCGCCGGCGGCGCGCAGGGCGATGGTGAGCATGGCGCAGGCGGTGACGCCGTCCGCGTCGTAGTCGCCGTAGATGGCGATGCGCTGCCCCTGGCTGACGGCGACGCCGATGGCGATGACCGCCTCGGGCATGCCGCAGAGGGTGAAGGGGTCGTGCAGGCTGCGCTCGCCGCCAAGAAGCGCCGTGGCCGCGGCGGCGTCGATGCCCCGGCTGCCGAGGATCTGCCCAATCACCGGCCCAAATCCCGGCAGCGGAGCGACCGTGCTGAGATTCCAGCGCCGCAAAGCCGGTCTCATAGGGTAGATTGTGCGTAGATCGAGGGGCAGGGCGGGGAGAGGGAACGCACAGACGTTCGTAGTCTGGCACCACTTGCACGAAGGGGCAAGGGGAGGGTGGAAAATGAGTGCGCGAATGCGTGAATCGCTGCGGCCGCAAAAACGGTCGTACGCGTCGATTCGGATGGCCTGCTGGCGCGTGGTCGGGGCGCGCCGTTCCGGGTGGAGGAAGGGATCCTGAGCTCGATTGCAACTGTCGGGACTTCTGTGGAACGTCGCGATCTCGCGCTTCGCGGTAAGCGCGACGCCGTGGCGGCGTGGTTCGGCGTCCATCCCTCCGAGCTCGGCACCCTTGCCGGACCCACCATCGAGCTGATGGCCGCACGGCTCGAGGAGGAGACCCTGCTGCAGGCCGAGGTCGCCGGCCTTCGCGCCGCCGCCGCCCGCTGGGAGCGTCTCGCCCAGACCGACAGCCTCACGGGCCTGGCCAACCGGCGCGCCGTCGAGGCCCGGCTGGCCGCCGAGCTCGACCGGTCACGCCGCACGGGCAGGCCCCTTGCGGTGCTCCTGGCGGACGTCGACGACCTCAAGGCGGTCAACGACCGCTACGGCCACCAGGCCGGGGACGGTGTCCTCAAGGCGCTCGCGGCGCGTCTCGAGCGGGCCGTGCGGCGCACCGACACCGCGGGGCGATGGGGCGGCGACGAGTTCATCGTGCTGCTCCCCGACACCGGCGGTGAAGCGGCTGAACGCGTGGCCGACAAACTGCTGCAGATGACCAACGACACCCCGGTCGCCCTTCCCATGGTCAACGTGCGCGTCGGTGTCAGCGTCGGCTGGTCGGTCCTCGGCAGCGGTGACGACGAGGCGTCGCTGCTGGCCACCGCCGACGAGGCCCTGTACAAGTCGAAGGCCGAGGGCAGGATCCACGACAAGGCCGCCGACAGCGTGCGTGAACTGCCCGAGTCGCAGAAGACGCCGGCGCCGGCTCCCGAGGGTGCCTCCTGGGGAGATCAACCCCCCAGCTGACGCAGCACCATCGGCAGGATGCCGCCGTTGCGGTAGTAGTCGATGTCGGTCAGCGAGTCGACGCGCGCGATGACCTCGAAGGTGCTCTGTGTGCCGTCGTCCGCGGTCACGAGCACGCGCACCACCTTGCCCGGCGTGAGTCCCTCGGCGATGCCGCCGACGGCGTAGGTCTCACGACCGCTGAGCCGCAGCGATGCGACGCTTTCGCCCTCACGGAACTGCAGGGGCAGCACCCCCATGCCGACGAGGTTGCTGCGGTGAATTCGCTCGTAGGACTCGGCGATGACCGCGCGCACACCGAGAAGCGCCGTCCCCTTGGCTGCCCAGTCACGGCTGCTGCCCGACCCGTACTCCTTGCCTGCGAGCACGAGCAGCGGCGTCGACTCCGCCGCGTAGCGCATCGCCGCGTCGTAGATGCTGACCACCTCGCCGCTGGGCAGGTGTTCGGTGAGGCCGCCCTCGCGCCCGCCAGCGAGCGCGTTGCGCAGGCGAATGTTGGCGAAGGTGCCGCGCATCATCACCTCGTGGTTACCTCGCCGGGCGCCGTAGGTGTTGAACTCGGCGACCTCGACACCATGCTCGCGCAGGTAGTCGGCGGCGGGGCTGGTCTTGCTGATGGTGCCCGCTGGGGAGATGTGATCTGTGGTGATCGAGTCGCCGAGAACGGCGAGAACCCGAGCGCCGCTGACGTCCGTCGGCGCCTGCGCCTGTGCCGGCATGTCGGTGAAGAATGGCGGCTCGCGCACGTAGGTCGACTCCGGGTCCCACTGGAACATCGCCCCGGTGGCGACGCGCAGGCTCTGCCAGTGCTCGTCGCCGTCGAGGACCCGCGAGTACTCGTCGGTGAACATGCCGGCGTTCAGCGCTGCGCTGATCGCCTCGCCGACCTGGGCGGCGGTGGGCCAGAGATCGCGCAGGTACACGGGGGCGCCGTCGCTGCCCGTTCCCAGCGGGTCGACGGTGAGGTCGAGATTGACGCTGCCGGCGAGCGCGTAGGCGACGACCAGCGGCGGTGAGGCGAGGTAGCTCGCCTTCACCTGGGGGTGGATCCTGCCCTCGAAGTTGCGATTGCCGCTGAGCACGGCGACGACGGCGAGATCGTCGTTCTGCACCTTCTCGGCGACCGCCTCGGGCAGTGGCCCGCTGTTGCCGATGCAGGTGGTGCAGCCGTAGCCGACGAGGTTGAAGCGCAGGTCTGCGAGAGCGCCCAGCAGCCCGGCACGCTCGAGGTAGTCGGTGACCACCCGGGAGCCCGGCGCCAGGCTCGTCTTGACGTGATCGGGGACGCGCAGCCCGCGGGCCAGGGCGTTGCGGGCGAGCAGCCCGGCGCCGACCATCACCGAGGGGTTGCTGGTGTTGGTGCAGGAGGTGATGGCGGCGATGACCACCGAGCCGTCGCCCACGCCGTCAGCGACGTCGCCTTCGGGCGTTGCGCGCGCCACGGCATGCCGAGCGCCGCTCGCGGCGGCGGGGTTGCCGCCCTCTCCCTCGAGACGTACCAGCTCGCCGTTGTCGCCATCGGGCGTCTCCGGCTTGTGGCCGAAAACGTCGACGAACGACTGCCGGACGCGGCCGAGGGGGACACGATCCTGGGGCCGGCGGGGTCCGGCGACGCTTGGTTCCACCGACGCCAGGTCGAGCTCGAGCAGCTCGGTGAACATCGGCGTTTCCGACTCGTCGGTGCGGAACATCCCCTGCTCGCGGCAGTAGCGCTCCACCAGAGCGACCAGCTCGGCGTCACGGCCGCTCTCGCGAAGGTAGCGCAGCGTCTGGTCGTCGACGGGGAACAGCGCCGCGGTGGCGCCGTACTCGGGAGACATGTTGCTCAGCGTCGCCCTGTCGGCCGCGGTCATCGAGGTCAGCCCGGTGCCGCAGAACTCGACGAACTTGTTGACCACGCCGTGCTTGCGGAGCATCTCGGTGAGGGTCAGCACCAGGTCGGTTGCTGTCGTTCCTGGCGGTAACGCATTGATGAAGCGAACGCCGACGACGACCGGGGTGAGCAGGAACAGGGGCTGGCCCAGGAGCACGGCCTCGGCCTCGAT
The DNA here is from genome assembly GCA_035938875.1 of Candidatus Dormiibacterota bacterium. GTDB lineage: Bacteria > Chloroflexota > Dormibacteria > Aeolococcales > Aeolococcaceae > DASZGL01. The sequence goes on along the minus strand of DASZGL010000015.1, from coordinate 46,969 downwards.
GCCGCCGACCCCCCAACCGAGCACGCCGATGCCGTTGACCATGGTGGTGTGCGAGTCGGTGCCCACCAGGGTGTCGGGGAATGCCACCCCGTCGCGGGCCACGACGACGTGGGCCAGGTATTCGAGGTTGACCTGGTGGCAGATCCCCATCCCCGGAGGGACGACGCGGAATCCGTGCAGCGCCTGCTGCGCCCAGCGGAGCAGCTCGTAGCGCTCCCGATTGCGCTCGTACTCCCGCTCGATGTTGCGCGCGTATGCCTGCGCGTTGCCGAAGGCGTCGACCTGCACCGAGTGGTCGACGACGAGGTCGGCGGGGACCAGGGGATCGATCCTGCTGGGGTCGCCGCCGGTGCGCGCCAAGGCAGCGCGCATCGCCGCCAGGTCGACGACCGCGGGCACCCCGGTGAAGTCCTGGAGGAGGACGCGCGAGGGCATGTAGGCGCGCTCGCGGTCCTCGACGACGGCGCCACCATCCCATCGCGCCAGGGCCTCGATGTCGCCGCCGGCGACGTAGCGCTCGCCGGCGTGGCGGAGCAGGTTCTCCAGCAGGATGCGGACGGTCACCGGGAGACGCGCCGGGTCACCGATGCCTAGGGTGGCGAGCCGGTCGAGCCGGTAGATCTCGAGGCCGCCGGCTCCTTCGAGCGGCGCGCGAACGCCGTGGAGGTCGCCTGTCGTCATCTGGGTGTCTCCGCAACCGTGACCGGTCACAGATTGTCCCACCCCTTCGCGTGATCCTGGCGGCGCCCGGGGCGGCCGTCGCCGCGCCTTGCGCAGATCCCGCGCCAGCGACGATACTTGACAATCCCGATTCGGTTTATCAAGTTCAACCTGGAGCCTGGATGATCGTCGCCCCCAAGCCCGCGACGAGCGATCCCGAGCCGGTCGCCCTGTCGCCGACGATCCTCGAGGAGATCGCCGAGTTCGAGCGACGGGCCGATGCCTTCCGTCGCGGTGACGAGGACGAGGAGAGCTTCAAGCCCTACCGGCTCTCCTACGGGATCTACGGCCAGCGTCAGCCCGGCTACCAGATGGTGCGCGTCAAGATCCCCCACGGGCGGCTGACCAGCAACCAGCTGGAGGCGCTCGCCGAGTTCAGCGAGCGCTTCTGCGACGAGGGCGAGTACCCCGGCGGCGGCGGTGCGGGAATGGGCCACATCACCACCCGCCAGGACATGCAGTTCCACTTCGTCAAGCTGGAGCGCGTCCCCGAGGCGATGCGCCACCTCGCCGAGGCGGGCCTGACCACGCGTGAGGCCTGCTACAACACCGTCCGCAACATCACCGGCTGCCCCCTGGCCGGGGCCTGCGGCACCGAGGCGTTCGACATCACTCCCTATGCCCAGGCGGCGACCGAGCTGTTCCTGCGCAACCCGTTCTGTCAGAACCTGCCGCGCAAGTTCAAAATCTCCTTCAGCGGCTGCGAGTCCGACTGCGGCCTCGGCGCCATGCACGACATCGGCGCGGTCGCTCGCGTTGTCGACAATCAGCGCGGCTTCCGGCTGTGGGTCGGCGGCGGGCTCGGCAACTCACCCCGAGCGGCGACGCTGCTCTACGACTTCATCGCCGTCACCGACTTCTACGCAACCCTCGAGGCCATCGTGCGCATCTTCGATGCCGAGGGACCGCGCAAGAACCGCAACCGGGCGCGGCTCAAGTTCCTCTTCGACAAGACCTACGACGCCGACAGCTTCCGCGCCCGCGTCGAGGAGATCCGCGCCTCGCTGCCCAGCGACGCGCGCTGCTTCAGCATCAGCGCCGAGCTCCCCCAGCGCGTCGACCGCGAGGCAACCAGGCGCGCCGAGCTGACCTCGCGGGCACCGGTCTCCCTCGACGAGATTCGCCGCGGCGTGGCCTACGCACGCTGGAAGGCGACCAACGTCATGGAGCACCGCGAGCCGGGGTACGGCATCGTCACCGTCCGGCTCACCCTCGGTGACATCACCTCTGACCGGCTGCGCGTCGTCGCCGGGGCGGCGCGGCGGTTCAGCGGCGGCGAAGCTCGTGCCACAGTTGGCCAGAACCTGGTGCTCCGCGACGTGCGCCGCGAAGACCTCGCCGCGCTCCACGACTTCCTGGCACCGCACGGCCTCGCCGACGCCGAGGCGAAGGGCATCCGCGACATCGTCACCTGCCCCGGCGCCGACACCTGCAACCTGGGCATCACCTCGTCGCGAGGACTTGGCCGGGCGGTGACCCGCTGGATCGACGAGAACCGCTACGGCGATCTTCCCGAGCTGAGCGGCGCCACCATCAAAGCCAGCGGCTGCCCCAACTCCTGCGGCCAGCACCACGTGGCCACCGTCGGCTTCTACGGCAACAGCAAGCACGTCGGCGAGGAGCCCGTGCCGCACTACATGATGATGCTCGGCGGCGCCATCGACGCCAAGGGCGCGCGCATGGCGCAGGCGGTGATGAAGATCCCCGCGCGCCGCGTGCCTGCAGCGCTCGACCGGCTGATGACGCAGTACCGCGACGAACGCGCCCGCGGCGAGCTCTTCGCGCAGTGGATCGAGCGTGCCGACCGCGAATCCGTCAAGCAACACCTCGCCGACCTCGCGCTCAGCGACATGCCTGACCGAGAGGAAACGATCGACTGGGACCAGGACACGGCCTTCACCGGCAAGACGGGCGAGGGAGAGTGCGCCGCAGTCTGAGCGGGGGCTGACCGGCTCGGACGCGTTCACGCTTGACCCCCGGCTGGTCGAGCCGTACCCTCTCGCGACGGTCGCACGTCGCTCCCGAGACATGACGACCAAGGGGGAGGTGCACCATGGCCACAGCAGTCCAGGCCGCGTCGGGACCTGGCTTCGTCCGGGGACTCTGGCAGCGGCAGATCCCCCGCTACCCGGACACGGCTCGCCGCTACGTGTACCTGGGGATCGTGGTTTTGGCCACGATCACCCTGTACTACGAGCTCTACATCAACGGTGCGGTCACCCCGTCGATCCTCCAGGGCTACGGGATCTCGTTCAAGTACTACGTCCTGATCCTCGTCTTCGGCAACGCGCTGGGGGCTTTCGCCTCGCTCTTCGCCGGGCTCGCCGACCGCTGGGGGCGTGCCAACCTGGTCGCCTACGGGCTGCTGGCGACCGCGCTGCTGGCACTCGTCGGGGTCCCGAACGCGCACGACGGCTTCTCCTACGGCGTCATGTACTCCCTGATCACCATCGTCGAGGGCATGGTCCTGGTCGCCACGCCGGCGCTGGTGCGCGACTTCTCCCCGCAGATCGGACGAGCTTCCGCGATGGGGTTCTGGACACTGGGGCCGGTGATCGGCAGCCTGGTCGTGACCGAGGTGACGAGTCACTCCCTGTCGCACTTCGCGCCCGGTGACTGGCAGACCCAGTACCGCATCGCCGGCATCGTCGGGATGATCGTGTGGGCCATCGCCTTCGTCGGTTTGCGTGAGCTGTCGCCCCAGCTGCGTGACCAGCTCATGGTCAGCCTGCGTGATCGCGCCCTGGTCGAGGCGAGGGCGAGGTCACTCGACGTCGACAAAGCCCTCGAGGGCAACTGGCGGCGGGTGGCCCGGCCGCACATCGTCGCGGGCGCGCTCGCCGTGAGCCTCTTTCTCATCCTCTACTACACCGCGGTCGCCTTCATGGTCGTGTACATCACGACCGTGTTTGCGAGGTCGGCGTTCACCCAGGACGACGCGAACTCCATGCTCAACTGGTGGTGGGGCGTCGAGGCGGTCGCACTTGTCGTCGTCGGGGCGCTCTCGGACAGGCTCCTGGTGCGCAAGCCGTTCATGCTGGTCGGCGCCATCGGCGTGCTCGTCATGCAGCTCGTCCTCATCCACCAGACCGGCGTGTCGGACACGAGCTACAACACCCTCGTCGTCATATTCGCGTTCCTCGCCTTCTTCATCGCCCTCACCTATGCACCGTGGATGGCGGCGTTCACCGAGACCGTCGAGAAGATCAGCCCCGCAGCGACGGCGACGGGCCTCGCGGTCTGGGGGTGGATCATCCGAGCCGTGGTCGCCGTCTCCTTCCTGCTGATCCCCGTGGTCATCGGATCGGTGACGCCGATCGTCGAGAGCGGCGCAGTTGTGCAGGCGGACCTCAAGGACCCGAAGGTCGCTGCGGCCGTGCAGTACGGCCCAACCGTCCAGGAGTACCTCAAGGACCAGACGGTCGCGGCAGCGGTCCAGTACGGGCCGACCGTGCTGGCGGACCTGCAGGACGCGAAGGTGGCGGCGGCCGTGCCCATCATCCAGGCGCATCCCGCCGTCTTTCTCCAGCTTGCCCAGTACCCGCCGACTCAGATCCCCCCGGCGGTCCTGGCAAGCGCGGTGCAAGCGCTCGGCGGCGGCGCGCAGGCGCTGGCGCAGCTTCAGACCGTCGGCGCGGCGAGCGCCGACCCCGTCTCTGGCCCCAAGCTCATCTACGTCGTCACCCATGGACCCCAGGTGCTGGCCGCCCAGTCCGACCCCGTCGCCGGGCCCAAGTTCGCGTACGTCGCCGCCCACGGGCCCGCGGTGCAGGCGGCGCTGAGCGACCCCGTCGCCCGCGCGAAGATCGACTACGTCGCAGCGCACGGTCCCGACGTCCTCAGGGCGCAGTCGAACGCGCCCTACGAGTGGCAGCACTGGTTCTGGCTGTGCTTCGTGGGCCAGGTGATCTTCATCCCGCTGATCTTTGTGCTCTCCGGCCGCTGGAGCCCGGCCCGAGCGCGCGGCGACGAGAAGGCGCACGACCAAGCGACGAGCAGGGAGATGGCTGCGCTCGGGTTGTCGCCGACCGCGTAGTCGCCGCTCCCAGCGCGCTGCCGACTAGCGTTCCAAGCCGATGGCGATCCTCGCCGTGGTGCTCGTCTGGCCGCTGCTCTTCGCCGTGCCCGGGTGGTGGCTGGCGGCGCGGGCTCTGCCCTCGGTCTCGCCGGTGGGTCGCTGCGGTCTCGCGGTGCTCATCAGCGTGTTCTTCTCCGCGCACCTGGTCAACGCCCTGGCGCGCACCGGTATGGGCTTCGGCGTGCCGGTGATCATCGTCAGTGCCGCGGTGCTGGCGGTGTCCACGTGGCTCCTGGCAACCCAGGAGGTGCCCCTGCTGGCGGCTCCGGCCAGGCTGTCGTGGCGCGGCTGCCGTCGGGCGATCGCAACACATCGCGGTGGGTTCGCGCTGGGCGCCGCGTCGGCGCTCGTCGTCGGCACCATCCTCGAGCTCGGTGTCTGGCGGCGCACCGAAGCCGGCTTCGTCTCCGGCGGCTGGAACTGGAGTGACCTCTTCGTCCACGTGTCGATCGCCTCGAGCATCCAGCACGGCAACTTTCCACCCGACGTCCCCTACTTCGCCGGCGTGCCGCTCACCTACCACTGGTTCGGCGATTTCCACGCCGCCATCGCCGCAACAGTTGCCGGCGTCGACGTCATCCCCGTGATGGTGTTCAGCAGCGCGCTGCTCAGTGGAGCGTTCGCCATGCTGGTATGGGAGCTGACGCTCACCCTGACCGAGTCGCGCCGAGCCGCGAACCTCGCCACGGTGCTCGCACTCTTCGCCGGCGGCCTCGGTTTCATCCGGCTGTTCATCGACCTCCACTCGGGCCAGGGGAACCTGATCGACCTGGTGTCGAACCGCCCCTACGACAACGCGTGGGGCACCGACTTCCCCTACTTCCACATCCCTTCGGTGCTGGGAACCGGTCTGCTGGTGCAACGGGCGACGACCTACGGCCTCCCCGCTGTCGTCGCTGTCGTGCTCATCGTTCACGTCTGCTGGTCACGCAACCCCGCCGGCGTGCTCCTCGCGGGTGTGCTCGCGGCGATGCTGGCTCCCTTTCATTTCTTCGCCTTCGCCGCGATCTATCTCATCCTCGTCGTTCAGCTCCTCGCCCGCCGCGCCTGGCGCGATCCCGAGTGGCTGCGCGACGCCGCCCTCCTCTTCGCCCCGGGACTGCTCGCCTTGCCCGTGGTCATCGGCCCAGCGCTGCAGCAGCACGACCTGGGCACCCTGCGGCTGGTTCGCGGCTGGCCCGATGCCCTGCCGGGTGACGGCCCGCTGCGCACCGCGTTCTTCTACGCAACCAATCTCGGTGTGCCCTTTGCGCTGGCGATCGTCGCCGCGTGCCTGAAGCGCGTCCCCCATCGCTGGTGGCTGGTGGGCTGGATGGTGGCCCTCTTCGCCGTGCCCAACACCGTTCAGGTCAGCTTTGTCAGCTTCGACGGCTCGAAGTTCTTCCAGATCATGTGGATCCCCGTGGCGATCCTCGCCGCCTGGTTGATGCGCGGCTGGCCGCGGCTGCTCATCGCGCCGGTTCTGCTCCTCTCCGTGCTCTCACCGCTGCTCATCGCCGTGTGGCACGTCCGCAGCGACGCGGTCGTGCTCTCGCTCGCCCAGGAGCGCGCGGCGCGATGGATCGAGGCCAACACGCCGGAGCGGTCAGTGTTCGTCACCGACGCCTTCATCAACAGCCCCGTCGACCTGGCCGGCCGCTTGCGACTGACCACCTTCGGGCCCTACGTCGCCAACATCGGCTACGACCCCGCGGCGCGCGAGGCTGACGTGCAGGCGGTGTACTGCGCGGGTGAGGCCGTGGCCGCACAGGTGATGCGCACCACCGGCGCCACCTACGTCCTCTCCAGCGGCGGAGCGCTGCAGTGCGGCTCGCAGCCGCCGACGCAGTTCGACCGCAGCGCATTCTTCGACACCGTCTACAGCGACTCCGGTGTCAGCGTCTGGCGTCTGCGTTCGCCGTAGGAGCGTGTTGAAGTGCGCGAATCGCTCAGGCGACGTCGAGGATGCGGGCCAGGTCGGCGGTGTCGAGGTACACGCGGATCGCGTCGATCAGGCCGAGGTGCGCGTCGATGACCAGCACGCCGGTGCTGTCGAAATCGTGGCCGTTCTGGCTGCGCCCGGCGGTCTCGAATTCCACCGTCGCCGTGGAGTCGGTGGCGACGACGCGGTCGGTCGCCATGGTCTGCACCGGGAGGTTCGCGGTCAGCCAGGCGAAGAACTCGAGCAGCTCAGGACCGCCGCGGAAGACGGTGCGCGGGGCGAAACGCGGGAAGCAGAGCTCTGCACGAGGATGGAACAATGCCAGGGCGGCATCGACGTCGCGCTCGTTGACGAGGCGGACCAGCTGGATGGCCAGCTCTCGCGGTGTCATGGAGTCGCCTCCGTGCTTCGATCTCAGCCGGGGGGGACGGCCCGGGCTCTGCCGAGTATAACGCGCTGCGTCACAAACGCGTTACGCCGGGCGAGGCCGCAAATGACGGCGGCAGGCTGCTCTTTTAGACTACCCGAGCTGTCATGATCGAGTTCGGACCTCTCGCCGCAACCGACCCGAGCGCACCGCCTCGGACCTCTCCCCTGACCGCTTGACCCCCGCCTGGCCGGGCCAACACGTCCCTCTTGGCGCCACCTGGGATGGGGAGGGCACCAATTTCTCGGTCTTCGCCGAGCACGCCGAGCGCGTCGAGCTCGTCCTCCTCGACCGCCACGGCGACATCGGCACCGTCCACGAGCTCGCCGAGCACACCGATCTGCACTGGCACGGCTACGTGTACGGCGTCGGCCCGGGTCAGCACTACGGCCTGCGCGTCCACGGCCGGTACGCCCCCGAGGAAGGCCTGCGTTACAACGCCAAGAAGCTGCTTCTCGACCCCTACGCCAAGGCCATAGCCGGGGACGTGCGCTGGGGTCCCGAGGTCTTCGGCTACGCGTTCGGCGAGGACGACGACAAGCCAAGCGAGCTGGAGTCGACGACGTCGATGCCGTTCGGCGTGGTCGTCGACCCGTACTTCCCCTGGGGCGAGGACCGGCGCCCCAACACCTCGTGGGCCGACACCGTCATCTACGAGATGCACGTGCGCGGCTTCACCATGCGCAACCCCGAAGTCCCCCGCGGCCTGCGCGGCACCTACGCCGGCCTGGCGCATCCCGCGGCGATCGACCACCTGGTTCGTCTCGGAGTCACCGCGGTCGAGCTGATGCCAGTCCACCATTTCGTCGATCAGCCGCAGCTCGTCGAGCGCGGACTGCGCAACTACTGGGGATACGACTCCATCGGCTACTTCGCCCCCGAGGCGCGCTACTCGGCTGCCGGACATCACGGCGCCCAGGTGCGCGAGTTCAAGGCCATGGTGCGCGCCCTGCACAAGGCGGGGTTGGAGGTGATCCTCGACGTGGTCTACAACCACACGGGAGAGGGCAACAACCTGGGACCGACGCTCTGTTTTCGCGGCATCGACAACCAGGCGTACTACCGGCTCGATCAGAACGACGCTCGCTTCTACTACGACGTCACCGGCTGCGGCAACACGCTCAACGTGCAGACGCCGCAGACGCTGCGCCTGATCATGGACAGCCTGCGCTACTGGGTCACCGAGATGCACGTCGACGGCTTTCGCTTCGACCTGGCGTCGGCGCTGGCGCGCGAGTTTTATGACGTCGACCGCCTTTCCGCCTTCTTCGACATCATCCATCAGGACCCCTTCATCTCTCAGGTCAAGCTGATCGCCGAGCCGTGGGATGTCGGCGAGGGCGGTTACCAGGTCGGCAACTTCCCGGTTCGCTGGGCGGAGTGGAACGGCCGCTTCCGCGACACAGTCCGCGACTACTGGAGGGGACACACCGCCGGCGTCAGCGACCTCGCCTACCGACTGACCGGTTCCAGCGACTTCTACCAGGGTGACGGGCGGCGGCCATGGGCGAGCATCAACTTCGTCACCGCTCATGACGGTTTCACGCTGCGCGACCTCGTCTCCTACAACGAGAAGCACAACGAGGCAAATGGCGACGACAACCGCGACGGCAGCGACGACAACCGGTCCTGGAACTGTGGCGTCGAGGGTGAGACCAACGACCGCGAGATCCTCGAGCTGCGCGCGCGGCAGCAGCGCAACCTGCTGGCGACCGTGTTCCTCTCCCAGGGATGTCCCATGCTGCTCACCGGCGACGAGATGAGCAGAACCCAGCGAGGCAACAACAACGCGTACTGCCAGGACAACGAGATCTCCTGGATCGACTGGCGCAAGCAGGACGCCACCATGCTGGCGTTCACCCGGCGGCTCATCCAGCTGCGCGCCGAGCAACCCGTGCTGCGCCGCCAGCGGTTCTTCCAGGGACAGGTGGGGCGGGGCACGCGGCGCAAGGACATCGGCTGGTTCCGGCGCGACGGCCTGGAGATGACCGACCGGCATTGGGGAAACGAGGCGCGCCAGTCGCTCGGCATGCTGCTCAACGGCGACCTGATTCCCGATCGCGGACCACGTGGCGAACCCATCGTCGGCGACAGCCTGCTGATCCTGCTCCACTCCAACCACGACGAGACCGCGTGGCAGCTGCCCACCGGGTGGGGTGCGGAGTGGGACGTCATCCTCGACACCGCGGCACCCGCCGAGCCGCCAGGTACGCGTCGCTGCACGCAGGGTGGCGCACTCACGGTCACCGGCCGCTCATTGGTGGTGCTGCGATGCCGCTCGTGATCGGCGGCGCTGTGCCGCGTCGACCGCGGTACACGCCGTATAGGCTGCCTCGGTGATGGAGCGCGTGGTCGTCGAAGACGTGCGGCCGCTGGTCGACTGCGCGCGTTTCCCCGCGAAGGCGGCGCTCGATCAGCCGGTCGAGGTCACCGCCTCGGTGTTCGCCGACGGCCCGGGACTGGTGACCGCATGGGTGCGCCACGGCACCCCGGGTGCGCCCACCGATGGCCACGGCGAGGTGGCGATGCGACACCTCGGCCAGGATAAATGGGCCGGCCGGTTCACCCCGCCGGCGACGGGTCCCTGGCAGTTCGAGGTCGTCGGTCTGTACGACCACTACGGAACCTGGGTTCGTGACCTGCGGATGCGCATCGACGCCGGCCAGGACGTCGTTGTCGAGATCGAGGATGGTGCGCGAATCGTCGAGCAGCACCTGAGCGCGACGCGTACCTCCGCGGCCGCGCGCAAGTCGCTGCAGCGGCTGCTCACCACGTTGCGCGGCAAGAGCTCCGCCGAGGTGAAGCTCGAGGCCGCGGAGCTGCCGTCGACACGGGAGTTGCTCCGCGAGACGGCGGACCGCAGCCGGGCGACGGTCATCGGTCCATTTCCCCTTTTCGTCGACCGCCCACTGGCCACGTTCTCAGCGTGGTACGAGATGTTTCCACGCTCGGAGGGCGCCACAGCGACACGCAGCGGGACGCTGTGCACCGCGGCGCGGCGGTTGGGCGACATCGCCGCGATGGGCTTCGACGTCGTGTATCTGCCGCCGATTCATCCCATCGGCGCAAGCCACCGCAAAGGGGCCAACAACAGTCTCGACTGCGGCCCTGCAGATCCCGGCAGTCCCTGGGCGATCGGCTCGCCGGCGGGCGGGCACACCGCTGTGCATCCCGACCTCGGAACCGTCGCCGACTTCGACGCGTTCGTCGCCGAGGCGCGGCGCCTCGGGCTCGAGGTGGCCCTCGACTACGCGCTCCAGTGCAGCCCGGATCATCCCTGGGTCAGTGAGCACCCCGAGTGGTTTCGCCACCGGGCCGATGGCAGCATCCGCTACGCGGAGAACCCGCCAAAGCGCTACCAGGACATCTATCCGCTCAACTTCGACACCCAGGACATCGAGGCCCTCTATGCGGCGTGTCGCGACATCCTTCTTTTCTGGATCGGCCACGGGGTGCGCGTCTTTCGCGTCGACAACCCGCACACCAAGCCATTGCCCTTCTGGGAGCGGCTGATCGGCGAGCTGCGAGCAGCCCACCCGGAGATCATCGTGCTCGCCGAGGCGTTCACCCGTCCCGCGGTGATGCGCTACCTCGCCAAGGCCGGATTCACCCAGTCGTACACCTACTTCACCTGGCGCAACTGGAAAGCGGAGGTCTCCGAGTACTTGTACGAATTGTCACAAACACCGATGGTCGACTACTTCCGCCCCAACTTCTGGGTCAACACCCCGGACATTCTCCATGAGATGCTGCAGAAGGGCGGCCCCCCTGCATTCCGCATGCGCGCCGCTCTGGCGGCGATCGCCTGTCCCTCATGGGGGATGTACTCCGGCTACGAGCTCTACGAGCGCACGCCGCTGCGAGAGGGAAGTGAGGAGTACCTCGACTCGGAGAAGTACCAGTACCGGCCTCGGGACTGGAGCCAGCCCGATTCCCTGGCCCCCTTCATCACCGAGCTCAACGGCATCCGTCGCCGTCATCGCGAGGCCATCAGCCTGCTGCGCACCCTGCGGCTGCACCACATCGACAGCGACGCCTTGATCTGCGTCTCCAGGGCCAGCGACGACGGCGGCGACGTGCTCCTGATGGTGCTCAACCTCGACCCCACCGCGGCACACGAAGCCACCACATGGCTGGACATGGACGCCCTGGGAATCGCTGATGACCGGCCCTTCACCGTCCACGACGAGCTGACCGGCGCCGATTACACGTGGCAGGGACCGCTGAACTACGTTCGCCTCGACCCCGAGGTACAGCCGGCCCATGTCTTCAGCGTGCGCCAGCCATGAGCAGGGCGGTGTCCAAGAGAGCGAAGACCGTCGGAGCCGTCGCACCGGACGAGGCGGCGGCAGCCGACACCACCTGGTACAAGCGCGCCATCTTCTACGAGCTGCTGGTGCGGGGCTTCGCCGACGGCAATGGTGATGGCAGCGGCGACGTCCGGGGACTCGTCAGCCGCCTCGACTACCTGCAGTGGCTGGGCGTCGACTGCATATGGCTGCTGCCTATCAACCGAAGCCCGATGCGCGACGGCGGCTATGACATCTCCGACTACTACAGCCTGCAGGCGGAGTACGGCACCGTCTCCGACGTGCGTGAGCTGCTCGGCCAGGCCCACGAGCGGGGCATGCGGGTGATCATGGACCTGGTCGTCAATCACACCAGTGATCAGCACCCCTGGTTCATCGAGTCGCGGTCCTCGCCGGACAATCCCAAGCGGGACTGGTACATGTGGGCGGACTCACCCACCGCCTTCGCTGACGCGCGGATCATCTTCGTCGACACCGAGACCAGCAACTGGACGTGGGACGAACAGGCACAGGCATTCTTCTGGCACCGCTTCTTCAGCCATCAACCCGATCTCAACTTCGACAACCCCGAGGTGCGGGCGGCGATGCTCGACGTCGTCCGCTTCTGGCTCGACCTGGGCATGGACGGCTTCCGCCTCGACGCCGTCCCCTATCTGTTCGCGCGCGAGGGCACCAACTGCGAGAACCTTCCCCAGACCCACGAGTTCCTCGCCGAGCTGCGCGCCACCGTCGACCGTGAGTACGGCGGCGGCAAGGTGCTCCTCGCCGAGGCCAACCAGTGGCCGGAGGACGTCGTCGACTACTTCGGCACCGACGAGCGTCCCGAGTGCCACATGTGCTTTCACTTCCCGCTGATGCCGCGCATGTTCATGGCCCTGCGCCGCGAGCAGCGCTACCCGATCACCGAGATCCTCGAGCGCACCCCGCCGATCCCCAAGCAGGCGCAGTGGGGGCTTTTTCTGCGCAACCACGACGAGCTGACCCTGGAGATGGTCACCGATGACGAGCGCGATTACATGTGGGGGGAGTACGCCAAGGATCCGCGCATGAAGCTCAACCTGGGGATACGGCGCCGCCTGGCGCCGCTGCTCAACAACGGTCGGCGGCAGATGGAGCTGTTCTATGGCCTGCTTCTATCGCTGCCGGGAACGCCGATCCTCTACTACGGCGACGAGATCGGCATGGGCGACAACATCTACCTCGGTGACCGCGATGGAGTGCGCACCCCGATGCAGTGGAGCGCCGACCGCAACGCCGGGTTCAGCCGGGCGGATTTCGCCCAGCTGTACCTGCCCCCGCTGATGGATCCGGTCTACGGATACCAGGCGGTCAACGTCGAAGCGCAGGAGCGCAGCGAGTCGTCGATGCTCCACTGGCTGCGCCGCTTCATCGCCGTGCGCCGCCGCCATCCCGTCTTCGGCGACGGCGGCTTCGATGCGCTCGATGCCAGCAACCCGTCGGTGTTCGCCTTCCTGCGCACCCTCGGCGACGACGTCGTCCTCTGCGTCAACAACCTCAGCCGTTTCGCTCAGCCCGTGGAGCTCGACCTACGCCGCTACGACGGCGGCGTTCCCGTGGAGCTCGTCGGCAAGGTGCACTTCCCGCGCATCGGTGAGCTGCCATACCTGCTCACCATGACGCCGCATGCCTTCTATTGGTTCCGCATCACCAGCGGCGACAACGCATGACCACCACCGAGCTGCTCGCCCGTTACGGATTTCGCGATCACGCCGCCGACCGGCTGGCGGCGTTCGCCGCTGTGCAGCGCTGGTTTGCCGAGCGCGACGCGGCGGTGACGGCGACGGAGGTCGATGACGCCGCCGTGCTCTCCGAGGAGACCGGCTGCGCCGTCCTCTTCACCGTGCTGGCGGTGGACTACGAAGGTGGCGCGCACGATCGTTACCAGGTTCCCATCGGCGTCATCGAGGGCACCGCGGAGGATGTCGCCGATCCCGCCTGGGTGATCGCCGAGGGAGCTCGCGACGGCAGCCCCGTGGTCTTCGTCGATGCCCTGACCCACGCCCGCTGCGCCTCGGTTCTGTGGAGGGTGATGGCCGAGGAGCGCACCGTGGCCACGGTTCATGGCGAGCTGCGCGGCCGCGGCGCCACGATCCACATCGATGGCGACCTCGCCCAGCAGCTGCGCCCCCTGGGACGCGAGCAGAGCAACACCTCACTGGTGCGCGCCGACAGCGAGCTGCTCAAGTGCTTCCGCCACCTCGAGGACGGACCCACGCCCGAACTGGAGATGACCGAGACGCTGAGCAGCGCCGGGTTCACCGCCGTGCCCACCCCGCTGGGGGCGATCGAGTACCGCCGCGAGGGCCTCGACACCAGCCTGGCCGCGCTGCTGCAACCCTTCTTCCACAACGGGACCGAGGGCTGGGCGATGGCGCTGACATCGCTGCGCGACCTGTACGCCGCCGCCGAGGACAGTGGCGACGAGGGCGCAGACGCGATTCGCGCGGCCATCGACAGCCAGGGCTCGACGTTCCTGCCCGAGGCGGCACGGCTCGGCGAGACCACGGCGGAGATGCACATCGCGCTGTCCTCCGATCGACTCCCGGAGACGATGCGGCCGCAGCCCGTCGATCAGCAGACGCTGCGCCGGTGGGCGGCGGAGATGACCGCCGACCTCGACAGGCTGCTGGAACGTCAGTCGGCTGCGCTGGATCCTCTGCGTGACATTCGCCCGGCAGTTGTTGCCGGCTTTGACGCAATCGGCGAGCTGCGCGAGGGCGGCCTGGCCATCCGTGTGCACGGTGACTATCACCTCGGCCAGGTGCTGCGCACCGACGCGGGCTGGACGGTGCTCGATTTCGAAGGCGAGCCGACACGCAACCTCTCCGAGCGACGCCTGCGCAGCTCCCCGCTGCGTGACGTCGCCGGCATGACCCGATCGCTCGACTACGCGGCTACCGTCGCGCTGCTCGAACGCACCGCCCCAACCGACCCAGACCGGGACCGGCTGATGGCCTACGGCGACGCCTGGGCGGCGGCCAACCGGCGGCTCTTCTGGGGCGCCTACCTGGCCCGGGTGGGCACGGCTCCGATGCTCCCCGACGCCGCGGCCACCACCGCGCTGCGCCGCGCGTTCGAGGTGCAGAAGGCGGTCTACGAGGCTGACTACGAGCTCGGTCACCGCCCCGATTGGCTGGCCATTCCCCTGCGCTTCCTGCTCCGCGAGGTGGGGTCGTGAGCCGCACCACCGGCGAGGCCGGCATCGACCTCGGCGCCGAGATGGACCGGCTGCTCGCCGGTGAGCACAGCGACCCGCACCGCTTCCTCGGCGCCCACACCGAGTCCGGGTTGCTGGTCGTCCGCGCCTTTCACCCCACCGCGAAGACCGCCCAGGTGGCCCACAGCGGCGGGGTGGTGGCCATGACCAGGATCGACCCTCGCGGTCTCTTCAGCGCCGATCTTGGATCCGCTGAGCTCACCGGCTACCGGCTTCGCTTCACCCTCGGCGACTGGCACTGGGAGATCGACGACCCCTATCGATTCCTGCCGACCCTCGGCGAGCTCGACCTCCACCTCATCGCCGAGGGACGCCATCTCGAGCTCTGGCGCCGCCTGGGAGCTCGGGTCACCGAGCAGCAGGGGGTGACCGGGACCGCATTCGCCGTGTGGGCGCCGAGCGCTCGTGGCGTCCAGCTGCTCAGTGACGCCTCGTACTGGGACGACAGGTTGCACCCCATGCGATCGCTGGGGCCGTCCGGCGTCTGGGAGCTGTTCCTCCCCGGGGTCGGCGCGGGGACCCGCTACAAGTTCTCGATCGCCGGCGGCAACGGACGCAAGGCTCTGCACGCCGATCCCATGGCGCGTCGCAGCGAGCCTCCCCCGGCGACCGCCAGCATCGTCGACGAGTCCCGCTACACCTGGGGTGACGACCGCTGGCTGCAGGGCAGAAGCCACCGCCAGTCCAGCGTCGCGCCGCTTTCCGTGTACGAGGTGCACCTGGGCTCGTGGCGGCGCCGCGGCGAGCCGGGCGACCGTCCCCTGAGCTATGTCGAGGCCGCCGGCGAGCTGGCCGACTACTGCACCAGCATGGGATTCACGCACGTCGAGTTCCTGCCCCTCGCCGAGCATCCCTTCGGCGGCTCCTGGGGCTACCAGGTGACCAGCTACTACGCGCCGACGTCGCGATTCGGTGAACCCGACGAGCTCCGGGCGATGGTCGACATCCTGCATCAGCGCGGCATCGGGGTCATCCTCGACTGGGTGCCGGCCCACTTCCCCCGTGACAGCTGGGCGCTGGCGCGCTTCGACGGCACCGCGCTCTACGAGCACGACGATCCCCGCCGTGGCGAGCAGCCCGACTGGGGAACGCTGGTGTTCAACTTCGGGCGCAACGAGGTCCGCAACTTTCTCATCGCCAACGCGCGCTACTGGATCGAGGAGTTCCACGTCGACGGGCTGCGCGTCGACGCCGTCGCCTCGATGCTCTACCTCGACTACTCGCGCAAGCAGGGCGAGTGGATCCCCAACGTCTACGGCGGACGGGAGAACCTCGAGGCCGTCGCGTTTTTGCGCGACATGACTGAAACGCTGAGGCAGGACTATCCCGGGGTCTTGACCATCGCCGAGGAGTCGACTGCCTGGCCGGGGGTCACCCGGCCCACCGCAGGCGGCGGACTGGGCTTCAGCTTCAAGTGGAACATGGGCTGGATGCACGACACCCTGGACTACTTCCAGCAGGATCCCGTCTTTCGCCGCTTTCACCACGGAAGGCTGACCTTCGGGCTGGTCTACGCGTTTTCCGAGCGCTTTGTCCTGCCCCTGTCGCACGACGAGGTTGTGCATGGCAAGGGCTCCCTGCTCGGCAAGATGCCCGGTGATCCCTGGCAACGCTTCGCCAATCTGCGCAGCCTGTACGCGTGGATGTGGGCTCATCCCGGCAAGAAGCTGTTGTTCATGGGCGGCGAGTTCGCCCAGGAGCGCGAGTGGTCGCACGACCGCTCGCTCGACTGGCACCTCGTCGAGCAGGCGGGACACGCCGGCGTGCAGCGATTGGTCGGCGACCTCAACGCGCGATATCGCGAGCTGCCGGCGCTGTGGGAGCGCGACGACAGCCCAGACGGCTTCGCCTGGATCGACTGGGGGAACGCCGACCAGAACGTCCTCTCGTTCTTCCGCCGCGACGCCGCCGGCCATGCTGGCGCGGTGTGCGTCGCCAACCTCGCGCCGGTGGTGCGCCACGACTTCCGCGTCGGCATGCCCCAGGCGGGACGGTGGCGCGAGGTCATCAACAGCGACGCCGGGGCGTATGGGGGCAGCGACGTGGGCAACCTCGGCATGGTCACCGCGTCCGAGACCCCGTGGAACAGCCAGCCCTGCTCGGCGGTCATGTCTCTGCCCCCGCTCGCGGTGCTCTGGCTCACCCCGGAGGACGGGGCCCGGTGACCGACGGATCCGGCGATCTGAGTCGTTCTACAGATGTGGTGGGTGTCAGCGACGCCGTCCGCGAGCAGCTCCTCGACGGCCTCCCCGCCCGCGTCCAGGGCATGGCCGACGGCCTATTGGCCGAGTGGACCAATGCTGTCGACGCGGTGCCGGCGCTGGCCCGGCTGGCCACCGACGACGTGCTCTTCCTGATGCGCCTGGCGCCCCGCGAACGCGAGGCGGAGCTGCGCCGGCGCTGGGGAGCCGAACTGGATCAGTCGGCGACCGAGCTTCGGGGATCGCCCGCCCCGCGCCTCAGCCCCAAAGGCAGCCCCGCCTGAGCCCTCCTAGGCCGTGGCCAGCGGCAGCGGGGTGAGCGGGGCCGCTGACGGCGCGTCATCGCGGGGACGGCGACCGACGTTCTCGTAGACCGTCGTCCGCTCCCGGGGAATGCGTCCGGCGCGGCGGATCCAGTCCTCGATCTCGGCGGGCTCGAGGTTCTGGCCGTGATCGGCGCCGCTCGCCCGGGAGATCGACTCCTCCATGAGCGTGCCACCGAAGTCGTTGGCCCCCCAGCGCAGCGACTCGGCGACGCCGTCGGGACCGAGCTTGACCCAGGAGGACTGGATGTTGGGGATGTCGGCGCCGAGGTAGAGGCGGGCGATCGCCGTGTAGCGCAGGACATCGCTCAGCGAGGGACTCTGGCGGATCCCGTAGTGACGGCCAAGGGCGTTGCGCTCCACCTGGAAGGGCAGGAGGACGAACTCGGTGATGCCCCCCGTCTCGCGCTGGAGGTCGCGGATCACGCGGAGGTGCTCGATGCGGTGGTCCCAGTTCTCGAGATGGCCGAACATCACCGTGCTGGTGCTGCGCACCCCGGCGAGATGAGCGTCGCGGAGGATGTCGACCCACTCCTGGGTGCTGAGCTTCTCGGGGCAGATCACCCGGCGCACGTCCTCGACGAGGATCTCCGCAGCCGTCCCCGGCATGGTGCCGAGGCCGGCGTCGCGCAGCCGTTCGATGCAGTAGCGCGGCGTTTTGGCGGCGACCTGGGCGATGTAGCGGATCTCTTCCGGGCTGAGCGCGTGAATGTGCAGCGACGGCCAGCGCCGCTTGATGCGGGTGAACAGGTCCTCGAAGTATTCGAGGTTGAGCGCCGGCTGCAGGCCACTCTGCATGCACACCTCGGTCGCGCCGCGCGACACCGCGTTCTCGATCTTGGCGAAGACGGTGGCCTGGTCATGGTGCCAGGCGCCGGCGGCGTCATGGCTGCGGCGCATGAAGCCACAGAAACTGCAGGAGCCCACGCAGACGTTGCTGATGTTGACGTTGCGACAGATCACGTAGGTGACCTCGTCGCCGACCAGGATGCGACGCAGCTCGTCGGCGGCGGGTTGCAGATCGGCGTCGACCTGCGGATACACGGGCAGCCGCTCGCGAAGGACGAAGCCGATGCTGCGCGCCTGCGCGGCCATCACCGCCACCGGGTCCCACTCCTTCTCCGGGGAGACGCTGTCACCATTGGCAGAAACTCCACCGAGGTCACGAGCGCCGGCGCTGACCAGCTCGAGCCAGCCGCCGTCGAGCAGGTTGGGGGGGACCTGGATGGTGATCGATGGCGGCAGGATCTGCCGCGCCAGGCGCACGGTGGCGAGCATGGTCGCCGTGTCGGCGCCGGGCAGGTGGCCCATGGGCGTCAACGGCTTGGGGACGAAGTTCTGGACGATCACCTCCTGGATGTGTCCGTGGCGTCCCTGCGCCTGCGCAATGAGCCGCAAAGCGTGCTCGCGGTCGGCCGGCGACTCGCCGATACCGACGAGGATGCCGGTGGTGAAGGGTATGCCGAGCGTGCCGGCGTCCTCCAGATGCCGCATCCTGTCGGCGACGCGCTTGCCCCCTCCGTACGCGTGGGCACGCAGCATGTCGGTGCCGGATTCGAGCATCAGCCCCATGGACGCGTTGTACGGCTGCAGCGCGCGAAGCCCCTCACGCGAGAGCAGGCCGACGTTGCTGTGCGGCAGCAGGCCGCGTCGCATGGCACGACGGCAGATCTCGATGACGCGCTCGACGAATGCCGCCTCGTCGCGCAGTCCAAGGTCGGGAAGCAGCCAGACCTCCTCGCCCGACATGATCAGGATCTCGCGGACTCCGAGCTGCGCCGCCTCGTCGAGCTGGGAGTCGATCGTCTCCCAGGAAATCAGCCCACCGTCGTCGCTACGGTAGACGCAGTAACCGCAGCGTTTGGCACAGCGATAGGTGACGTCGACGGTGTACGACGCGCTGTAGGTCAGCACGTTGTCGGGCCACACCGGCCGCGGCCGCACGGTGCCGGCGGGGCGTGCGGTCAGGGCCATGGCCCTGGATTGTAGGCAGGGTGCCCTGCTACACGACGCCGGTCGGTGCGTCCACCAGCTCGGTCGTGGGCAGCCACTCGAGCACGCCGTCACGCTCCAGCTCGGTGACCGCAGCCACCGGCGATGGATCGTTGAACGCGCTGCGGTCTGTCTCGGCGGCGGCGGTGGCGTCGGCGAGCCAGTACGAGGCCTCCAGCGCGATGCCGTTGGGATCGGTGAAATAGATCGAGTGGATGAAGCCGTGGTCGACGACGCGGGTCACCTCGACGCCGGCGCTGCGCAACCGTTCCTGCAGCGCCACCAGCGCAGCTTCGTCGGGCAGGTTGAAGGACAGGTGATCGAACTGCAGCGGTTGCTCCACGATGCTGCCCGCCGGCTTGGCGAAGGTGGACATCCCCTGCCATTCGAAGAAGGCGACGGTGTTGCCCGGGGCAATCTCGAAGAAGTAGTGGCGCATCGGTCCCGCCATCACCGTGGCCACCAGGCGCATGCCCAGAACCCCGTGGTAGAAGCGCACCGTTGCATCCATGTCGGGGGTGATCAGAGCGAGGTGATTGACCCCTCGCCACAGCGGACGCTCCTGGCGCTGCACCGCGGCGACGTCGGGCTTGGTGGTCACGGCCATGTGTGACACTCCTGACACCCGGGGGCAGCCCGGTCGGACGGTTGCGTGCCTCCAGTCTACGTGCTGCGGCCGCCGATCACACCCGGCGACCGGCCGCCGCCCAGTAGCGGTCGCGCAGCTGTCGCTTGATCAGCTTGCCAGCGGCGTCACGGGGGAAGTCCTCGACGAAGTCCACGCTGCGCGGACGCTTGTACCCAGCAAGGTTGGCGGCGCACAGGGCGATGAGCTCGTCGGCGCCGACGCTGTGTCCGTCACGGACACGGACCACCGCCTTGACCACCTCACCCCACTCCTCATCGGGAACGCCGAGCACGGCGCAGTCCTCGACGGCGGGATGGGTGAGGAGCACGGCCTCGATCTCGGCCGGGTAGATGTTGACCCCACCGCTGATGATCATGTCGATCTTGCGGTCGCAGATGTAGTAGTAGCCAGCGGCGTCGCGATAAGCGATGTCGCCGACGGTGAAGAAGCCGTCGCGACTGTTCTTCTGAGTGGCCTCGGGCTTGTTGTAGTACTCGCCCAGCAGTTGTTGTGAGCGCGACCAGAGCTCACCGGGCTCACCCTCGGGTACGTCATCGCCATCGTCGTCGAGCAGGCGGATCTCGACGCCCTCGAAGGCGCGGCCGCACGACTGGGGATGCTCGAGCAGTTCGTCGGGGCCGATCACGGTGACGATCCCCGTCTCCGTGGCGCCGTAGAACTCGTAGACGCTGTCGCCGAAGTACTCGACGGCGCGCTGCTTGATGTCTGCGGGAAACGGCGCTGCGGCGACGATCAACGCGCGCATCGAGGAGACGTCGTACTTGGCGCGCACCTGCTCGGGCAGGTCGACGATGCGCTTGACCAGCGTCGGGGCCATGAACGTCGAGGTGACCCCGTGCTCCGCGATGAGTTGAATCGCCCGTTCCGGGTCGAAGCGATGCATGACAACACAGGTGGCGCCCATGATCGACTGCAGTCCACTGAACGCCGCCGGCGCGCTGTGATACCCCGGTCCGGCGAGGAGATGGACATCGGAGGAGCCCAGCTTGAACGCCTGGATGAACTGCAGGATGGTTCCCAGCAGGACTCCGTCGGGGCGGTAGGCGCCCTTGGGATTCCCCGTTGTCCCCGCCGTGTACACCATCGTCGGACCGCTGACCTGCTCGTTGGGCGGCGGCTCCTGCTCGCCGGCGGCGTCGCGCAGCGCCTCGTACGACTGCCAGCCTGCCGGCGCGGCGCCGCCGTGGCACAGCCAGCGACGGCCGGCGGCGTCCTCGACCATCGGCCGTGCCTCGTCGATCACCGCGGTAAAGTCGTGGCCGGCGACGACGACCGATGCGCCGCTGTCATTGAGCAGGTAGGCGATCTCCTTGCCGCGCAAACGCCAGTTCATCGGTGTGCTCACCGCCTGCGTCTTGCGCAGCGCGTGGCCGATCTCGAAGCCCTCGAGGGAGTTGTGACTCATGTGCACGCAGCGGTCACCACGCCGCATCCCCAGTGCGTGCAACGCCCAGTAGGCGCGGTTGGCCCGGCGGTTGAGCTCGGCGTAGGTGAGCGAGTGGCCGTCCTCGTCGACGGCAGCCACCTTGTCGGGTTGCTGTGCCGCGTGACCGGCGAGGATGTCGGTACCCGGCATCATCTGACGCGCTCCTCCCGCTGTGCCGACGTGCGCCGGCGGCGCACGATGATAGCCCCGACTACACCCCACGGATTCCGCACCCGGCGACGACGGCTCCGTGGGGACCCCGAGTCGCATGTCGCCTACTGCGGATTGATGCGGGCCAGCTGGCGGGACATCGCGACCAGCCTCCCCGTGGAGTCCCAGAGCTCGCCGTCCTCCTCGATGTAGCCGTCGACGACGAAGCGGGTGCGAAACCAGCAGCGCAACCAGCCCGGTGCAGGCACGCCACGCACCAGCACGGTGTATTCGATGGTCGGGACCCAGCCGGGACGTTCGACGAGGTCGAAGGCTGCGGGCGGGCAGGCGTCGCAGAGCAGCAGCAGGCTGAGCGCGTCGACGGGGCGGCCGTCGGCGAAGCGCATCCAGCCGCCGATCTCGCCGACACCGCGGGGCCGGCCGAGCAGCGCCGAGGCCGTCTGTGGCACCAGGCGCAGGTCCACGCGGTCGCGGATGCTGGCCTGCAGCCCGTTGGGCATCACGGTGTCATCGTCGCGGCGACCCAGGCACTCCTCCGGCGGCGGCATCTGGGGCGTGGTGGCGGTGACCACGTTGGCTCCGCTGGCGGCACTCAGGTCGCCGAAGGTGGCCAGCGCGCGCAGCCGCTCGCTGCCGTCCTGGATCAGCCTCGCCTCGGCGGTGGAGTGGCCACACCCGGCGCGGATCTGCTCCACCTCGATGTCGACCGAAGCGTGTGCCGTGGGCCGGAGGAAGTGGGCGCTCACCGCGAAGGGATGGGGATGGGGCAGCTCGGCGGCGACGGCCTGCATGGCGACGGCGAGGACGTAGCCGCCGTTGGGGTAGGGTCCGATGCTCCAGCGCGGCGTGACGGTGGCGCGCCAGCGACCCTCGCCGGTCCGCTCGACCCGGGTGTCGCGGTCGTACTCGTAGTCGGCGGTGCCGCCCGCCGAGTGCTCCTGCGCCTCCATCAGTGCCGGAAGTGGCGCTCCCCGGCGTGGACCATCGCCATGCCGAGCGAGTCGGCTGCGGCGATGACCTCGGCGTCGTTCTTCGCCCCGCCGGGATGAATCATCGCCGTCACGCCGGCACGGCCGACGACCTCGAGCCCGTCGGCAAAGGGAAAGAAGGCGTCGGACGCGGCGACGCCACCCTTGGCGCGCTCACCGGCGCGGCTGACGGCGAGCTCGGCCGCCTCGACACGCGACATCTGGCCAGTTCCGACACCAACTCCCATGCCGTCCTTGACGATCACCACCGCGTTGGACTTCACATGACGGCAGAGTCGCCAGGCGACGAGCAATTGGTGCCACTCAGCCTCGCTCGGCGCTCGCCTGGTGACCACCTGCATGGTGGTGCGGTCGAGTCCGACGCGGTCGACGGTCTGCACCAGCAGCCCACCGTCGATGCTGCGCACGTCGTGCTGCGCCGCCGGCGACGGCCGGTCGACGATGAGCACGCGCAGCCGCTCCTTGCGTTGTAAGCGCTCGGCCGCGTCGTCGCTGATCTGCGGCGCGACGACGGCTTCGAGAAACGTCTTGGCCACCTCGTCGGCGGTGGCCAGGTCGAGGGGACGGTTGAGGCCGACGATGCCGCCGAAGGCGGCTCGTGGATCGCACTCGAAGGCGCAACGATAGGCGCTGACCAGGTCGGTGCCGATGGCGAAGCCACAGGGATTGGTGTGCTTGATGATGGTCGCCGCAGGTTCCTCGAAGTCGGTGACGATGCGCTGCGCCGACTCGACGTCCAGCCAGTTGGTGAAGGAGAGCGCCGGCCCCTGCAGGTGACGCGCGTGGGCCAGACCGCCGGGCGCACCGGGAACAGCGTACAGGGCACCGTGCTGATGCGGATTCTCGCCATAGCGCAGGCGTTGGAGCAGCGCACCGCCGACGGTGAATTCGTCGGGCATGCCGTCACCGCCAAGGTCGCCGGCAAGGTACGCGGCCACCGCGGTGTCGTAGGCGGCGACGTGGGCGAATGCCTGCGCGGCGAGGCGCCGCCGCGTCGCCTCGCTGACCGAATCGGAGTCGCGGATCTCCTCGAGCACGGCCTTGTACTGCGCCGGCGACACCAGCACCGCGACGGCGTCGGCGTTCTTCGCCGCGGCGCGGATCATCGTCGGGCCGCCGATGTCGATGTTCTCCATCGTCTCCTCGCGCGAGGCGCCGCGCGCGACGGTCTCGCGGAACGGATAGAGCGAGACCACCACGATGTCGATCGGTGCGATGCCTCGCTGCTTCAGCGCCGCCATGTGCGCGGGAATGTCGCGGCGCGCCAGGATGCCGGCGTGGATGGCGGGATGCAGGGTCTTGACCCGGCCGTCGAGCATCTCGGGGAATCCGGTGACGTCGGCGACAGCGCGCGAGGCGATGCCGCTCTCGCCGAGGAAGCGGCGTGTGCCATCGGTGGCGATCAGCTCGACGCCGCAGGCGGCAAGGCCCCGGGCAAAATCGGCGAGCCCGGTCTTGTCGTAGGGGCCGAGCAGCGCGCGCATGGTCATGGCATCGGTTGCGCCGCGGTAACCGGATCGAGGATGCGCACCCTGCGTCCCTCACGGCGCAGCCGTCCCTCGCACCAGAGTCGCACCGCCTCGGGGAGCAGGCGCCACTCCTGCTCGTGGATACGCGCGCGCAGCCGTTCGGCGTCGTCGTCCTCGAGAACGGGCACTGCTCCCTGAAGGACGATCGCGCCTCCGTCGGGCTCGCCCCGTTCGAGGAACTGCACCGTGCAGCCGGTCACCTTGGCGCCCGCCGCAAGCGCGTCCTCGACCGCGCGCATGCCGCCTCCGAACGCCGGAAGGAGCGAGGGATGCACGTTGAAGATCGCGTCGGGGAACGCGTCGAGGACGACGTCGCCGAGGACACGGTCGTACCCCGCGCAGACCACGAGTCGCACGCCGCCGTCGATCAATCGGTCGCGCAGCGCCAGGTCGCGCGCCGCGCTGTCACCGGCGAATGCGGAGACGGGCATTGCGGCGGTGTCAACGCCGTCGTGGGCGGCGATGCGCAGCGCCGGCGCGCTGGGACGGTTGCTGATCACAAGCACGACCTGCGCGGGGAAGTCGGGCTCCTTGCTGGCGTCGAGTAGGGCGCGAAGATTGCTACCGGCCCCCGACACCAGGACCGCCACCGGAACCCGTCGCCGCTCGCTCAGCGGAGCACCACCCGTTCTGCCCCGGACTGCTCGACGACGCGGCCGATGCGGTAGACGGGCAGTCCCGCAACCTCGGCGAGCCGCGCTGCGTCGTCCTGGGGGACGACGACGGCCATGCCGATGCCCATGTTGAATGTCCGCCACATCTCGTCGGGATGGACGCCGCCCGCCGTCTCGATCGCGCCGAACACGGCAGGCACCTGCCAGCTCCCCCGGGTGAGCTCGACTCCAAGCCCCTGCGGAAGCACCCGGGGAACGTTCTCCTTGAGCCCGCCACCGGTGATGTGCGCAAGGGCGCGCACGTCGAGCGCGGCGCGCAGCTCGCGCACCGCGGCGAGATACGAGCGGTGGGGGGCCAGCAGCAGCTCGGCCAGGGGCGCGTCCGTGCCTGGAAGAGTCGACAAGTAGTCGAGCTCGCGATCCTGCACGATGTGGCGCACCAACGAGTAGCCGTTGGTGTGCAGCCCGCTGCTGGGTAGACCGAGCACGGCGTCACCGGCACGCACCCGTGCACCGTCGATGATGCGGGTCCGCTCCACGGCACCGACGATGAAGCCGGCGAGGTCGTAGTCGCCGAGGCCGTAGAGACCGGGCATCTCCGCGGTCTCACCACCAATCAGCGCGCAACCCGACTCGCGGCACGCCTGCGCGATTCCCTCGACGATCTCGGCGAGCTGCTCGGGGCGAAGCTTCCCCGTGGCGAAGTAGTCGAGGAAGAAGAGCGGCTCGGCGCCACAGCAGAGGATGTCGTTGACGCAGTGATTGACAAGATCCGTGCCGATCCCGCGGTGCATGTTGCAGGCGATGGCCACCTTGATCTTGGTGCCGACACCGTCGGCGCTGGCCACCAGCACGGGGTCGGAGAATCGGCCCGGTTCCAGGGCGAACATGCCACTGAAGGCGCCGATGCCGCCGAGCACCGCAGGTGTGAACGTCGAAGCGACGGTGCGCTTGATGAGGGTGACGGCACGGTTGCCCTCGTCGATGTCGACGCCGGCGTCGGCGTAGCGGAGGTCACCCACAGCGGGCGAGTCTACCGAGCCCCCACCACCGCCGTCGGCGCCACCATGAGCAGATCGGCTTTCCGGGTGGCGACGTCGACAAACCCGTGGCGACGATAGAGCTGCTGTGCCGGGTTGCCGATGGCGACGCTCAGGCTGAGCCTCGGGTGTCCCCGCTCGGCGGCGGCGGCGAGCAGCGCCGCCAGAAGGGCCGAGCCGACGCCGCGTCCCCGGTAGGGCCGGGCCACGGCGATGGACAGTTCGGGGGTGCTGGCGTCGACGAAGCCGTATCCCGGCTGTTCCGCGGAGAAGAGCCGGAACCAGGCGGCGCCGATGCAGTACCCGGAGCTGGCCACGGCGATGACCGACGCGTCGCCGGCACGCCCCCACTCAGCGAGGTAACGCCGCACGGTGGCATCGACGGCGTACAGCTCAGCGAGCGAGCGCCGGGGCGCCGAGGGATCCCAGTTCAGCGCCGCCTCCAACATCTCCTCGATCACGCCGAGGTCGGCAAGCTCTCCCTCACGCACACGAAAGCGAAGCGGCATACCGCGATCACCACCGGATCAGGTGGTGAAGGTTGTTCCGCCCGGCTTGAAGATCATCATCACCACGATGGTGACGAGCAACAGGGTGAGCAGCATGCCCACGGCGCGGACTCTGTTGAAGATGGCGACCATCTCCGGCGGCGGGCCGGCGGCTTCAGCGCCCGGCCCGTGCGCCGGCATCGCCTCGGCGATGCGGACGAGCCGCCTGGTCGCCGGGACCTGATGAAACAGAGCCAGCGCCAGGGCGATGGCGTAGAGGAGGATCGCCACGCCGAGCCACTTGCTCGACGTCAGGTCGATGTGGCGATTGATGATCAGCGCTGTGCCCGAGACCGGCATGGTCAGCGCGAAGGGGATGACCAGGCGGCTCTCGATCGCCTCGTCGATGTGCACGGCAAAGAGCACGTGCTGCGGATTCTTGGCGCGCAGGATGCCCACCAGGGGAAAGACGAAGATCGGTCCGAAGGCGACGATCGCCGCCATGATGTGGAGGAACAGCCAGAACTCGTACCAGTTCACGTCGTCTCCCCTGTGTGCCGGTTCGCTGCGGGAGAGTACACCGTTCGACGATAGTCGCCGAGCATCCGTCCGGCCCCGAATCCCATGGCGACGCTGCGGATAGCAGCGCGAACGTACGCGACCCAGCGGTGCGGTATGCCATCGTCGCCTCGGTCCCAGAACAGGGGCATCACCTCCTGACCGACGATGCGATAGAGCTGCGCGGCGTCGCGCGCGTCGACGTCACCGCTCTGGTCGGTGCCGGCGCCGCCGAATCCCCAGCCGTTGTCGCCGGTCCAGCCCTCCTCCCACCAGCCGTCGCGGATGCTGAGGTTGAGCGCACCGTTGATCGCTGCCTTCATCCCACTGGTGCCGCTTGCCTCGAAGGGAAACTGGGGTACGTTGATCCACACGTCACAGCCGGCAACCAGACGTGTCGCCAGGTTCATGTCGTAGTCCTCGAGGAAGACCACGCGACCGGCCGCGCCGGGAAAGGTGCGCTGTTCGAAGAGCTCTTGCAGGGTGCGTTTACCCGCGTCATCGCGCGGATGTGCCTTGCCGGCGATGACGACCTGGATCTGGTTGACGCTTTCGTTGAGCAGCGCCAGGGCACGGTCGATGTCGTGAGCCAGCAGGCGGAGCCGCTTGTAGGTGGCCAGGCGCCGGGCAAAACCGAGCGTCAGCCGTGCGGGGTCGAAGGTGCGCGCCGCCTCCTGGGCATACTCCGCGTCCTCGTCACGCGACAGCCGCGCGATGATGCTGCGATCGCGCACGTCGTCGACCAGTATCGCGCGCAAGCGGTTGCGGACCGCCCACAACGTCTCGTCGGAGACGGCGTCGAATCGCTCCCACGTCGTCGGATCTGATGCGCGGACGTACCAGTCGTCACCAAGGACATCGGCGAGGAGGTCCTGCATGTCGCGAGCCATCCAGGTGCGCAGATGCACGCCGTTGGTGACATGCGTGATGACGGCACCACCACGCGCCAGGTCGCGCCACATCTCCCGTGCCACGATGCCGTGGCGCCGGCTGACGCCGTTGGTCGAGCGGCTCAGGCGGATCCCCAGTGGGGTCAGACCGAAGGGCTCGTCGGCATCGTCGACGTGCACGCGTCCCAGGGGCAGGAGATCCTCGTTGGCGACACCGAGATCGGCAGCCAGCCCGTCGAGCAGCAAGGCGCTCTCGGCGCGCGTGAACGTCTCATTGCCCGCGGCGACCGGCGTGTGCGTGGTGAACACCGTGCGCTCGCGAACTGCCTCGACCGCGGCGTCGATGCTGCTTCCCTCGTCGACGGCTTTGCGCGCCATCTCCAGGGGCGCCAGCGCCGCGTGGCCCTCGTTGAGATGCACCAAAGACGGCTCGATGCCCATCGCGCGCAGCGCCATGATGCTGCCTCTGCCGAGGAGCACGTACTGAGCGATGCGCGTGCCCCGGTCGGCGACGTAGAGGCGCGACGTTGTCCAGCGATCGACACGGCGGTTCTGGGGGAGGTCGGAGTCGAGCAGGAACAAGGGGACGCGGCCCACGTCGACGCGCCAGATCTGGGTGACGACGGGGAAGCCGCGGATGGGGACCGTCACCGTCACCGGGTCGCCGCGCGTGTCGGTGACCAGCGCTATGGGAAGTCGTTCGGGGTCGTTCCATGTCCAGTACTCGACCTGCCAGCCGTCGTGATCGAGCCGCTGACGGAAATATCCCTGGCGATAGAAGAGGCCGACGCCAACAAGGGGAATGCCGCTGTCGCTCGCCTCCTTGAGGAAGTCGCCGGCGAGGACGCCGAGTCCACCCGCGTAGATGGGCAGCGAGCGGTGGATGCCGAATTCCGCGCAGATGAAGGCGATCGGCGCGGCATCATGCGCAGGAGCGCCGGCCATGTGCGTGGCCTGCTCGGTGACGGCAGCAGCGACACGCGCGACGAAGTCCGGGCGCTCAGCCGCGCGCAGCAGCGACGCCATCGACGTCTCCACGAGGAAGCGCACCGGGTTGAACCGGGTCAGTTCCCAGCGGTCAGGATCGATCTCCGCGAAGAGCGCGTCACCGCCGGTCCACGACCAGCGGTAGTTGTAGCCGAGCGTGGCCAGGCCCGCCAGCGGCTCGGGGAGCCTGGCGGCGAGGTCGGCGGCCGCCCGGCGAAGGTCGGCGCTCAGGATCGCGTCGTCGCCGGCGCGCCGATCCGCCTCAGCGAGTCTTCTGCACTGGTCATGTTCTCGATCTCGTCATGGATGGACGGTGGTGGTTTGAGCCGCAGGGTACCGATGCCGATTGGGGAAGCGCCAGCGGCCGTCCGCGAACCGGGGCCGCGACGGACTCACCGGCGACGTGGCAAGTCTCGCGCTCCGCGGGATGTGGCAGCAGAACAGCAGTGAGCCGCATACTCTGAGGCGCCTCGGGGTGTGGGCTCGAGCCGGTCTGGGCGGGCACGGGGGAGTCGCGATGAGCAGCATCGGTGCAGCGGTCGACATTGATCCAGGCGCGGTGGCAGAGCTCGAGAAATCGCTCCGCGGTCAGCTCGTTCGGCCGAGCGACACGGACTACGACGAGGCACGCAGGATCTGGAACGGCTCCGTCAATCGGTTCCCCGCCATGATCGTCCGGTGTGCCGGCCCGGCTGACGTCGTGGCGGCCGTGCGCATGGCGCGCCGGACCGGCCTGCTCGTCGCGGTGCGCAGTGGCGGCCACAGCTTTCCTGGTCTGTCGTCCTGCGACGGTGGTCTGGTGATCGACCTCTCGCCGATGAAGGGCATCCGGGTCGATCCTGTGGCGCGTATCGCACGGTGCCAGGCAGGCGTGCTCCTCGGCGAGCTCGACAACGCCACCCAGGAATTCGGGCTCGCCGTCCCCGCGGGTATCGTCACCCACACCGGTCTTGCCGGGCTGACACTGGGTGGTGGCATCGGGTGGCTGATGCGCAAGTACGGACTCACCATCGATCAGCTCCTCTCCGCCGAACTGGTGACCGCCGACGGCGAGCTCGTCACCGCGAGCGCGGACACCAACGCGGACCTGTTCTGGGGAGTGCGCGGAGCCGGTGGCAATTTCGGCATTGTCACCGAGTTCGAGTTCCGACTGAATCCTCTCGGCCCCATCGTGCTGGCCGGTCCGATCTTCTGGCCGATGAAGGACTCACCCGCGGTCCTGCGCTTCTACCGCGACTGGATCAGCGAGGCGCCCGACGAGCTGACGACGATCGTCGTCCACCGCAAGGCGCCTGCACTCCCGGTCATTCCTGAGGAGCTCCATGGCACACCCGTCGTCGCCGTGGTGTGCTGCTACGCAGGACCGATCGAGGACGGCGAGCGGGTCGTGCGTCCCCTGAGAAGTTTCGGATCGCCCCTGCTCGACCTGTGCGCGCCGAAACCGTTCCTCACTCATCAGTCGATGTTCGATCCCTCGTTCCCGCACGGCTGGTGGTACTACTTCCGATCATGCGACGTGGCCGAGCTCAGTGACAGCGTCATCGACATCGTCGCCGACAACGCCATGCAAATGCGCTCCCCGCTCACCGCGTTCCCGATCTTCCACCTTGGGGGAGCGATCAATCGAGTGGGCGAGCATGAGACCGCGTACAACGGACGCGGCGCGGGGCATACGATCAACATCAACGCGACCACCGAGACGGCGGCGGGCTTCGACGAGGAGCGGGAGTGGTCGCGAGCGTTCTGGTCGGCCCTGGCCCCTCACCACACCGGTGTCTACGTGAACTTCCTCATGGACGAGGGCGAGGAGCGGATCCAGCAGGCCTATGGGGCTGCGAAGTACGAGCGCCTCAAGGCGCTGAAGCGGAAGTACGACCCCGACAACTTCTTCCGGCTCAATCAGAACATCCCGCCCGGTTAAGCCTTGCCACCGCCTTCGCGTATCAGACGGAGGTGACCGGCAGCTCCAGCGCCAGCTTGTCCATCTCCAGCTGCTGGGGCACCTGCAGCGGATAGTTGCCGTCGAAGCAGGCGAAGCAGAAACCCTCGCCGGTGTGTTCGCCGACAGCTCGCTTGAGACCGGGGATGCTGAGGTAGCGAAGCGAGTCTGCGCCAATCAGCTCACCAACCTCGGCTTGGGTGCGGTTGGCGGCGATGAGCTCACGCCGCGAGGCGATGTCGATGCCCATGAAGCAGGGCCACATGATGGGCGGCGAGGCGATGCGCATGTGCACCTCGACCGCACCGGCGCGGCGCAGCTCCTCGACGATGCGACTGCTCGTGGTTCCCCGGACGATGGAGTCATCGACCAGCACCACCCGCTTGCCCTGGAGCACATGACGCATGGGGTTGAACTTCAGCCTGATACCGGCTTCGCGCAGTCGCTGGTTGGGCTGGATGAAGGTGCGCGTGATGTAGCGCGACTTGATCATTCCCTCGACGAAGGGGATGCGCGACGCCTCCGCGTAGCCGACCGCCGCGGGAGTGCCGCTGTCGGGTAGGGAGATGACGATGTCGGCGTTGGCCGGCGCTTCCGCGGCGAGCTCACGGCCCATGTTCACCCGAGCCTCGTAGAGCTGGCGGCCCATCATCACGCTGTCGGGGCGGGCGAAGTAGATGAATTCGAATGAACACATCGCCGGCCGGGGAACGTCCCGAGGGACGTGGCTGGACCGGATGCCCTCGGCGTCGATGACCACGATCTCGCCGGGCTCGACCTCGCGCACGAAGCTGGCGCCGACGACGTCGAGGGCGCAGGTCTCGCTGGCGATGATGTAGCCGGCGCCGCCGGGCGCGGCGACGTCGCCGAGGCGGCCGATGCACAGCGGGCGGATTCCCAGCGGATCACGCGCCGCAGCGAGCTGGGTGCGCGTGCAGAGAAGCAGGCAGTAAGCACCCTCGAGACGGGGCAGAGCGCGACGCAGCACGACCTCGAGGTTGTCGCCAGGGGTCCGGCTGATCACGGCGCCGATCACCTCGCTGTCGCTGGTGGTGAGGAAGTCGACGCCCTGCTCGATCATGTCGTTGCGCAGCTCGGCGGCGTTGATCAGGTTGCCGTTGTGGCCGTAGGCGATGGCACCGAGCTGGCCGTGGTCGACGAGCATCGGCTGGGCGTTGGGCAGCCTGGTGCTGCCAGTGGTGCTGTAGCGGGTGTGGCCGCAGGAGATATGGCCACGCATGTCTGCAAGTGCCTCCTGGTCGAACACCTGGGCGACCAGCCCCATTTCCTTGTGGATACGGATCCAGTCGCCGTCGCTGACAGCGATCCCCGCCGACTCCTGGCCGCGGTGCTGCAGGGCGTAGAGGCCGAAGTAGGTGAGGTTGGCGACGTCCTCGCCGGGACCGTAGACGCCGAAGATGCCGCACTCCTCGGCCAGGCGGTCAAGGGGATCGTCGCCGAGGTCGATCTCCGGGCAGATCTCGTCAGCCATGAGCGAGCAACGCCCTCTCATGCGCAGCCGCCGCATCGCTCAGCGACACGTCGATCACTCCCCCGAAGCGAATGCGGTCTCCGCCGACTGTACCCAGCTCGATCAGAGGGACCTCATCAGCCTTTGCCAGCGCCTGGAGCCGCATCGCCGCCTCCTCGCGGAAGCCGACCACGAAACGCGATTGCGTCTCCCCGAACAGTATACCGGCCAGTATGGAGGGCAAACCCCGGCTGGACGCGTCATTCAGCGCGCTCCACTCGACCTCACAGCCATGGCCGCCGGCGATGCAACACTCGGCGACGGCTACCGCCACTCCTCCCTCGGCGCAGTCATGGACCGATTCCACCAGCCCGCCGGAGATCGCTGCGCGCACCATCGCCTGCACCCGCTTCTCCAGGTCGAGGTCGAGCCGTGGCGGCGGGCCGGCATTGCAGCCGTGCGCCAGGCGCTGATACTCGCTGCCGCCAAGCTCCGCCGCGGTCGGGCCGATCAGGGCGATGCGATGGCCGGGGGCGAAGCTCGGCGTGCGCCGCTGGTCGATGTCGTCGAGCCTGCCCACCATGCCGATCACCGGTGTGGGATCGATGCTCACCCCACTGGTGTCGTTGTAAAGACTGACGTTGCCGCTGACCACGGGTGTGCCCAGCGCTGCGCACGCGGCGGCGATGCCATCGACCGCCTCGCTGAGCTGCCAGAAGACCTCGGGTTTCTCCGGGTTGCCGAAGTTGAGGCAGTTGGTGACCGCAACCGGTTCGGCGCCTGACGCCACAAGGTTGCGCGCCGCCTCGCAGACGGCGATCTCGGCGCCACGGCGCGGATCAAGAACGCCATAGCGGGCGTTGCCGTCTGTGGTGAGGGCCACGCCGATGCGCGACCCCTTGATGCGCAGCACCGCCGCGTCGGCGCCGGGAGGGACGACGGTGTCATCGCCGACCTGGTGGTCGTAGGTGCGGAACACCGGGCGCCGGCTGCCGATGTTGGGGCTGCCGAGCAGGCGCAGCAGCGCATCGCTCGGGGTCCACGGCGGCGTCTGCGCCAGCGGATCGACGGCGAGCACGGCGTCGATGCCGGCGGGCCTCTTCGCAAGCGGATGGCGCAACGGGACCTCGTCGATGAGCAGGCGGAGCGGCAGGTCGGCGACCGGCAGTGCGCCGTCGCGGACGACCAGCCGCCCCGTGTCGGTGATGGTCCCGATCACGTCGGAGTGCAGATCCCAACGAGCGAACGCCTGCTGCACGGCCTGCTCGTCACCGCGTCGGACCACCAGCAGCATGCGCTCCTGCGACTCGCTGAGCATCACTTCGTATGGCGTCATGCCGCGCTCGCGCCGGGCGACGCAGGCGACGTCGATCTCGATGCCACAGCCACCGCGCGCCGCAAGCTCTGCGGTGCTGCTGGTCAACCCGGCGGCGCCGAGGTCCTGCATGGCGACGATGCGGGGATCGCCGGCAAGCTCCAGGCACGCTTCCATCAGGCACTTCTCCAGGAAGGGATTGGCCACCTGCACCGCGGGCCGCCGCTGCTCCGTGGCCTCGTCGAGCTCCGCGCTGGCGAAGGTCGCCCCATGGATGCCGTCACGTCCGGTGTCGGCGCCGACCAGGAGCACGGGGTTCCCCGGGCCTGCCGCGACGGCGCGGGTCAAGCGCGACCGCTCGATGATGCCCACGCACATGGCGTTGACCAGGCAGTTGTGCCGGTAGGACTCGTCGAAGTACACCTCGCCACCGACGGTCGGGACGCCGACGCAGTTACCGTATCCGCCGATTCCGGCCACAACTCCGTCGAACAGGTATCGCTGGTGAGGCTCGTCGAGCGGGCCGAAGCGAAGCGAATCGAGCAGCGCCACCGGTCGTGCACCCATGGTGAACACGTCACGGAGGATTCCGCCGACGCCGGTAGCCGCGCCCTGGTAGGGCTCGACGGCGCTGGGGTGGTTGTGCGACTCGATTTTGAAGACCACCGCAAGTCCTTCACCGATGTCGACCGCCCCAGCGTTCTCACCCGGACCCTGCAGCACTCGCGGTCCCGTCGTGGGCAGACGGCGGAGCAGCGGCTTGCTCGTCTTGTAGCCGCAGTGCTCGCTCCACAGCGCGCCGATGATGCCCAGCTCGACGGTGTTGGGCGCCCGGCCGAGGCTTTCGCCGGCCAGGCGATACTCACTCTCGGTGAGCGCCACCTCGGCGAGGACGTGTGCCGGGGGGATGACGGAGGTGTCGGTCACCCTGCTCCCGCGAAGGCACCCTGGCGGTCGAGTGATACCGCGACCGAACGGAACAAGGCCATGCCGTCAGCGCTGCCCAGCAGCGGCTCGCAGGCACGCTCGGGGTGGGGCATCATGCCGAGGACATTGCGCTGCCGGTTGACGATGCCGGCGATGTCGCGCATCGAGCCGTTGGGCGACTGCTCACCCACCGGATCGCCCTCACGGGTCACGTAGCGGAGCACCACGCGGTCCTCGGCCTCGAGGTCGATCAGCGTCTGAGGATCGGCCACGTAGCGTCCCTCGCCGTGGGAGACGGGAACCTCGAGGACGTCGCCAACGCGGCACGACGCGGTGAACGGAGTCGCCGCGGACTCGACACGCAGCCATGAGGGCTCGCAGCGGAACTGCAGGGAGACGTTGCGCATCAGCGCTCCCTCGAGGAGATGCGCCTCGCAGAGCACCTGGAATCCGTTGCAGATCCCCCACACCAGGCCGCCGCGCGCGGCGAACTCCTGCACCGCATTCATGAGCGGCGCGAAGCGAGCGATCGCCCCGCAGCGCAAGTGATCACCGTAGGAGAAACCACCGGGAAGGATCACGCAGTCGGCGCCACCAAGGTGAGATTCCTTGTGCCAGAGCATCACCGCCTCGTGGCCGGCGAGGCTGACCGCGTGGGCACAGTCGCGGTCCGACCAGGTGCCGGGAAAGACGGCGACGCCGAAGCGCATCAGGGCACGGCCTCGGCCGCGGTCACCGCCTCGATGGTGTAGTCCTCGATGACCGGGTTTCGCAGCAACTTCTCGCACATGTCGACGACTCCGGCGCGGGCCTCGGCGTCATCGGCGGCCTCGAGCTCGAGCCGGATGACCTTGCCGACGCGCACGGCGCGCACCTGCGCGAAGCCCAGCGCGCGCAAGCCGTCTCGGACCGTGAGTCCCTGAGGATCGTTGATCACCGGCCGCAGCTCGACGACGACTTCCGCCTGGTAGATCACAACTCGACTCCGCAGATCCGCCGGGCCGCCTCGCGGTACTTGGCGCCGGTCGCGGCGACGACGTCCTCAGGCAGCTCGGGGCCCGGCGGAGTCTTGTCCCAGTCCAGCGTCTCCAGATAGTCGCGGACGAACTGCTTGTCGAAGGAGGGCTGGTCTACCCCCGCACGATGGGACGACGCCTCCCAGAAGCGCGACGAATCCGGGGTGAAGATCTCGTCGATGAGGGTCAGCTCCGAGTCCACCCAACCGAACTCGAACTTGGTGTCGCAGAGGATGATCCCGGCGCGGGCGCACTCGCCGGTTGCGTAGCGAAAGAGTGCCAGCGACAGATCTTCGAGTCGCCGAGCGAGCTCGGCGCCAAGAATGCCGGCGAGCTGAGCTCGGGAGATGTTCTCGTCGTGTCCGGCGTCGTTCTTGACAGCCGGGGTGAACCGCAGCTCGGGTAGCTGCGAGGAATTCTGCAATCCCGCAGGCAGCGGTTCGCCGGCGAGCGTGCCCTGGGTGCGGTACTCCTTCCAGCCCGAGCCGGCGAGGTAGCCGCGCACGACACACTCGATGTCGATGCGCTCACCGCGGGCGACGCGCATGGCGCGGAGTCGCCAGGCATCCCAGTCGACCGCCTGGGGCAGCGAGGCGGGGTCGTCGGCGCGGAGGTGGTTGGGCACGATGGTCGACGTCCGGCCGAACCACCAACGCGACATCTGGGTGAGCACCGCACCCTTCTCGGGGATGGGCGTCGGCAGGACGACATCGAAGGCGCTGATGCGATCGGTCGCCACCATCAGCAGGGTGCCGTCACCGAGGTCGAAGGTGTCGCGCACCTTGCCGCGGCGAAACACGGTCAGTCCCTCGGCGACAGCGCTGGTCAATGTCGGCATCAGTGTCGTGTCTCACCTCCACCCAGACCGGCTTCGACAGCGAGCTCGGTGCGCAGCGACGACGGCGGCGCCGGCTCGGCGACGGCGGTCGACAGACCGAGGCGCGCATAGGTCTCGTCGACCCCACGCAGGTACGCGGCGACATCGAAGATCACGCCGAGCTCCACCTTCGCCGAACGCAGCGCCGCGGTGATCGCGGGGTCGGCGGCGACGAGGTCGCGGAACCCCCCGCGTCCAGCGCGCGCCGCGAAGGCGATGTCCTGGACGGCGCGATAGGCCTTCTCGCGCGGCCATCCCGCCTCCAGCACCAGCGCACTGAGCAGCCGCTGCGAGAAGACGAGTCCGCCACCCCAGTCGACGTTCTCGCGCATCCGCGCCGCGTCGACGTGCAGTCCCCGGACGATCCGCGTGCTCAACTGCACCATGTAGTCGAGGAGCGCACACGCGTCAGGGAGGACGACGCGCTCCGCCGACGAGTGCGAGATGTCCCGCTCGTGCCAGAGGGCAACGTCCTCGAGGGCGGCGACGGTGTGGCCACGCAGAACGCGGGCCATGCCGCAGATTCGTTCACAGAGCACGGGGTTGCGCTTGTGGGGCATCGACGACGAGCCCTTCTGCCGCGCCGCGAAAGGCTCCTCCGCCTCGCCGACCTCGGTGACCTGGAGCAGGCGAATGACGGTGGCCAGGCGCTCGAGCACAGCCCCCAACACCGCCATGGCGCTGACCAGCGCCGCATGGCGGTCGCGCGCCACCACCTGCGTCGACGCCGCGGCGATGTCGAGTCCCAGGCCGCGGCAGACGTGCTCCTCGACGGACGGCGGCACCGAGATGTGCGTTCCGACTGTGCCGCTGACGTTGCCCACCGCGACCTCGCGGGCCGCAGCAGCGAGGCGCAATCGGGAGCGGCGCACCTCGTCGTAGTGGTTGGCGAGCTTGACGCCCAGTGTCAGCGGCTCGGCATGGACCCCGTGGGTGCGCCCCGGCATCACCGTGAGGCGGTGCTCGACCGCGCGCTCGGCGAGTGCGCTCTCCAGAGCCGCGGCGTCGCCATCGATGATCGCCAGCGCGTCGCGAAGCTGGGTGGCAAGGGCGGTGTCGACGACATCAGACGAGGTGAGGCCGAGGTGGATGAACCGTCCCTCCTCGCCCAGCCCCTCCTGGACCGCGCTGACGAAGGCGGCTACGTCGTGGCCCTGCTCGGCCTCGAGCTCGGCAACGCGGGCCGCGTCGACCCGCGCGTGACGCCGCAGCACCGTGACCGATTCTGCAGGGACATGACCGGCCACCGCCCATCCCTCAGCGGCCAGCAGCTCGACCTCGAGCCACCGCCTGAGCCGCGATTCGTCGCTGAAAATCGCGGCGATGCGCGGTGGGGTGTAGCGCGGGATCACGTATTCGGAATTGTACCTGCGGTCGCCCAACGCTCCGGCCTGCGGACCGGCCTACCTATACTCGTGGCCCGCCAACCAGCCACGTCGCGAGCGGCCCCGCAGCTTCCCCCGCCGGCGGCCCAGAGCCCAGCTGGCGCCCCGAGGTCCATTGTCCAACTGCGTAACTGAGGAAACGCGCGTGCCGTTTTGCAGGCACGGACGTCCGAGCAGGAGATGACCCTCCCCCGGGCGTACGAGGACCAGCTGGTCGAGCGAGCCAAGGTCGAGCCCGAGGCGTTCGGCGAGCTATACGACCACTATTTCGGGCAGATATACAGGTTTGTTTACAGCCGGTTGCGGGATCAGGACTCCGCCGAAGACGTCACCTCCGACGTCTTCTTCAAGGCGCTCCGCGCCATCCATCGCTACCGGCCGAGCGGCCATCCATTCAGTGCCTGGCTCTACCAGATCAGCGTGAACGCAATCGCCGACCACTACCGCGGCAAGCGCCCCGAGGCGGAGCTGGATTCGGCGATGGGAGTCTCCGACCGGCAGCTTCCCGTCGACGAGCAGATCGCGCAGCGTGATGAGGCAGCCCGGGTGTGGGCGGCGATCGACACGCTGCCCGTGCAACAGCGGACGGCACTGACCCTCAAGCTGGGCGAGGATCTCAAGCTGGCGCAGATCGGCCAGATCATGGGCAAGAGCGAGGGAGCGGTGAAGCTGCTCATCCACCGCGGCATGATCGGCGTTCGCCAGCGTCTGGGAATCGGCGTGGCCAGCCTTCGGGAGACGGTGTGATGGCCGGTCGCCCGCCGCTCGACCGCGGTTTCGACCCCGAGCTCGAGGACATCTACAACAAAGAGCCCGAGCTTCGCGACGTGGCCCGACGGCTACACGCCTCGATGCCCGATCCCGTGCCGGCACCGCACTTCAAGGCGTACCTGCGCGCCCGTCTCGTGGACGCAGCCGCCGCGGAGCTGCGCCCCCGCGGTCTCCGCAGGCTCCGCCCGCGCCCGGCGGCATTTGCCTGGACGGGCGCGGGACTGGGCGTCGCCATGATCGCCGCCGTCGTCGCCACGGTGGTGCTCTCCCACCCGCACGACAGCGTCGTCGTCAGCGCCAATTCGCAGGTCGACGGACAGGCCAACGTCGATCCCAACGACGTGATCCGCATCTCCTTCACCCAGGCCATGGACCACGCCGCCGTTGAGGGTGGTCTGCGCATCCAGCCCGCCACCCAGGTCACCAGGCAGTGGGACGGCAACACGCTGGTGCTGACCCCGGTGAACAAGCTGAGCGGCAACACGCCGTACACCGTCACCATCGCCAAGGCCTCGGCGCGCGCCGCCGACGGAAGCGTTGCCCCGGCCGACATCCACATCGCCTTCGGCACCCACCCGGCGGCGAGCCCCACGCCGACGCCGACGCCCACCGGCCCGCCGCAGCTCGCGCTGCACCCGGTCGTCCCCGTGGATGGCGGCGCCCAGCTCATCATCGGCGGCGACGGAAACCTCCTGGCCAGCAACGCAGCCCCGACGAGCGCATCGTCGGTGCCGGCAACGCCGGCGCCGGGTTCACCAGCCCCCGCGACGGCGACGCCCCTGCCGCTTGGCGTCACCCTCACACCGGCGCCGACGCCGTCGGCACCCGCACCGGGACTGTTCCGGGTCAGCGCCGACGGCACCGCGCAACGACTCGGTGACCCCGTGGCCGCCATCGCGCTGAGCAGCGGCGAGCGCTCCCTTGCCCTGCTCGGGCCGGCAGACGGCAGCGGTCACGCGGCCGTCGAGGTCGCCAATGCGGATGGATCGCACCTCACCACACTGACCACGACCGACGACCCCCAAAGCCCACTGGCGTGGGGCGGTGACGACCTGCATCCCACGGTGATCTTCGTGACCGGCGGCTCGCTTCACACCGTCGATCTCCAGGGCAAGGTGCGCACGGTTCCCGGGCAGCACGCCATCCCCGCACGCGCGACGGTGGTCTTCTCCGCGGACGGCCGCTATGCCTACATCGGCCCGGCGCCGTCGTCGGCAACGCCGGCACCGACCCCAGGGTCGTCACCGACTCCCGGCTCCACCCCCGCGGCCACTCCCGGCGGCGCCGCAGCCCAGGGCATCGTCGTCGACCTGGTCACGGGCAGCAGCCACCCGCTGAACCACGCCGCGACCGCGGTCGCCTTCAGCCGCGACGGCAACAGGGTTCTTTGGGTGGATTCCACGTCGGCTGCCTTGCTGTCCGCCGCATCCGCGGGCGGCGACAGCGTCAACGTTCCGGTGCCGGGCGTCGACCAGGGCAGCAGCGTCGACTCCCTGGCCGTCGACGGCAGCGGATCTCGCCTCGCCTACATCCTCCACCACGCCAATGGCGCCGGCGAGCTCCGCGTCGCCAACCTGCCCGCGGGCACGCTGCTGGCCACGGTGTCGAGCCAGGGACTCGGCCGTCCCGTGCTCTCCGCCGGGGGCGACACCCTGGCGACGGTGGCCGGCGGAACCCACGCGACTGCCGAGCTGGCATCGCTGCCCGGTGCCGCCACGGGCGAGGCCCCCAGCAGCGTTCCCGCCGAGGCCTCCGCGTTGGTGAACAAGCTGGTCGACGCCCAGGTCGGGGGCTCGGTGGGCACGCTCGGCTCGCTGGTGGCGCCGCAGGCCGCAGCGGACCTGGTCACGGTGACGCCGGCGGCGCTCAGCCGGGGTTATGTCGTCCGCATCGAGCGGGCGCCCGGGAGCAGCACCGCCGTCGTCGCCAGCATCCGGCTGATCCGCGATCCGAGCAAGCTCGATACCGCGACATTGAGCCCGGCGCTGTCGAGCGACGAGACAGCCACCGTCGACCGCGCAACGGCGGGCGGTCCCTACGCGCTCACGGCGATCGCGGCGACGCCGCTACGCCCCGAGCCGCTCGGCGCACAGGTCGTCCACGTCGATAGCAGTGGCGATCCACTGAGCACCGTGTTGCACATCACCTTTGACAGCGACCTGCGCAGCGAGACCGTGGCCAAGGCCATCACCGTGCTCAACAGCGCCGGCAAGCACCTCGACACGAGTGTCACGTACGACCCGTCGACGCGGGTGGCAACCGTCAGCGTCACCGGTGCGCGGCCGCTGACGCTGAGCATCGGTGTCAGCCTGATCGACGTCGAAGGCCAGCCACTGGCTGCGCCCTATCGGACGACGCTCAACGGCTGAGCCGCTGTCGGTATGACGACCGGGCCGCAAGCGACGAGCACGGCCTCGACAGGGATGCGCAGGGTGTCGTCGGCGGCCGCGTAATCGACGAGGCTGCGGCCACAGCGCCGGCGTGCGGCCCGTAGCCCCTCGGCTGTGCAGTCGCGCAGCGCGTTGCTGACGTCGGGCCGTTCGTCGACGAGGGCGGCCCAGAGGTGATCGACGCCGTCAAAGCGGACGACGTCACGCAGCCGCCGCAATCGCAGCTGATGCCGCATCTCTACCGCTGCGACGACGGACTCGGCGGCGCCGGGTTCGCCGAGGGCCATGGCCGAGCTGACAAAGGCGAGTCGTACGTCCGTCTCGTGCGCCACCGCATCGAACAGGGCGGCCTCGTGCGCCGCGCCTTCGCGTCCCCCCCACACGACACAGGCGAGGCGCCCTCGCTCGCGCAGCGACGCGTGCATCGCCGCAAGCGTCGCCGCCGGGTCGACCGCGTGGGCGAGACCGAAGAGCGACACGGCGACGTCGATGACTCCTCGATGCTCGCGCAGGCCGGCGATGTCATCGCCGACAACCCTGACCGATCCCGTGTCGCCCACGGCGCTGTGCAGCCGGCTGTGCAGCGCGGTGCCGTCGCTGAGGACGTCGAGGCAGCGCTCGCCGGGCAGCGGTCGCACCACGTCGACGACACGCTCCGCCCAGGGACGAAGGCAGCCGGCGACGAGGAGCTCGCCGGACCATTCCGGCATCAGGCTTGTGTCCCGTACCTCGGCGACGGGACGCTCACAGCGTGACGGCGATCGCCGCGCCGATGGCGGCGACGTGAGCGTTATCGCGCGCGCTGCGGTCGATGATCCGCTTGCGCTCGGTCCAGTCGGCACAGCGATCACCAAGGTCGGGATGGTCGGGGATGAAGTGCGTCGACAGCCGGCCGGCCGCGAAGTCGGGCTCGTCGAGGATGGCCAGGTGATACGCGATGTTGGTGGTGATGCCGTTGACGGCGAACTCGGTGAGCGCACGGCGCATGCGCCGGATCGACTGGTCACGATCGGCGCCCCAGACGATGAGCTTGGCGATCATCGGGTCGTAGTAGGGGGCGACCGTGCCCGGCCCGGAGAGCGAGCTGTCGATGCGGACTCCGGGCCCGCCGGGCTCGCGGTAGCCGCTGACGCGTCCCGGTGTCGGGGCGAAGTCGTGCAGCGCGTCCTCGGCGTTGATGCGGCACTCGATGGCGTGGCCGCGGGGACTGATGTCCTCCTGGCGGAGGCTCAGCGGCTCTCCCGCAGCGACGCGCAGCTGCTCGGTGACCAGGTCGACACCGGTGACCATCTCCGTCACCGGATGCTCCACCTGCAGCCGCGTGTTCATCTCCAGGAAGAAGAAGTCGCCACGGCTGTAGATGAACTCCACGGTGCCGGCGTTGACGTAGCCCACCGCTCGAGCCGCGGTCACCGCCGCCTCGGCCATGCGCGCCCGTTGCTTGGCGTCGACGACCGGCGAGGGCGACTCCTCGATGATCTTCTGGTGACGCCGCTGGATGCTGCACTCGCGCTCACCGAGGTGGATGACGTTTCCGTGGGAATCGGCCATAACCTGAATTTCGATATGCCGCGGCTCGTCGACGTAGCGCTCCAGGAAGACGGTGGCGTCGCCGAAGGCGCGCTCGGCGGTGCTCCGGGCCTGCTCCAGCCCGGCGCGCAGCTGGCTCTCGTCTGCGGCTACGCGCATACCGATCCCGCCACCGCCTGCGCTGGCCTTGATCAGCACCGGGTAGCCGATGTGCACGGCGGCGGCAACCGCGTCGTCGACGTTGCTCAGCGCACCGCTGCCGGGGACGATGGGCACGCCGGCATCGGCCATCAGCGCGCGCGCCGGCACCTTGCCGCTCATCGCCGCCATCGCCTCGGGCGGTGGCCCGACGAAGACGATGCCAGCGTCAGCGCAGGCGCGGGCGAAGTCGCGGTTCTCGCTGAGAAACCCGTACCCCGGATGGATGGCCTGCGCGCCGGTTGTCCGCGCTGCTTCGATGATCCGCTCCATCACCAGGTACGACTCCGCGGCCGGCGGCGGCCCGATCTCCACCGACTCGTCGGCGAGCCGGACGAACATCGCGGTGCGATCAGCTTCGCTGTGTACCGCGACGCTCTTGACACCCAGGTCGCGACAGGCTCGGATGACGCGCACGGCGATCTCTCCGCGGTTGGCGACCAGGACCTTGTCGAACATCGTCATGCCGATCAGCTGATCAGGACGATGGGATCCTTGGGGGAGACCACGGTTCCCTCGTCGACGTAGACCTCGCGGACCACGCCGGCGCGCGTCGCCACGACGTCGTTCTGCATCTTCATCGCCTCGAGCACGGCGACGACGTCACCGAGCTCGACGCTGTCGCCGACGGACACCGGCACGCGCAGGATGAGTCCCTGCATCGGGGCCACCACCGTGCCCTCACGCACCACCGGCCGCCCACCGTTGGCGGCGATTCCGTCACCGCTGGAGGCGCTGCCGCCGG
This sequence comes from Candidatus Dormiibacterota bacterium, assembly GCA_035938875.1. Taxonomy (GTDB): domain Bacteria; phylum Chloroflexota; class Dormibacteria; order Aeolococcales; family Aeolococcaceae; genus DASZGL01. Next base: position 3,854 of record DASZGL010000015.1, on the reverse strand, counting down.
CGCCGAATGTTCCCGCCGGGGCGGTCACCCTGACCATGTACTCCTCTCCGTCGACCTCGACGCGCAGCTCACGCATCTCGACCGCCGGCGGCGCCTCCGGCGGCGAGCCTGCACCCGCCGACGACGCTTTCTCGTCGGCAGCGATCGGTGTCGCGGTCTCGTCGGCCGGCTGCACCTGCGCCTCGGGTTCGTCGCCGAGGAGCTCGACGGTTGCCTCGCCCTGGAGCAGCGCGGCGGTGGCGTGCGGGAAGAGCGCGTAGCAGATGACGTCGCCCTCGCCAGAAACACGTATCCCCTCGCGCTTCATCTCCCGACGCAGGCTTGGCAGCTGCGGTTCGAGCAGATCCGCCGGCCGGCAGGTGATCGGCTCCTCGCGGCCGTTGACGACGCGGCGCACGTCGGGGTCGATGCGTCCCGGCGGCTCGCCGTAGAGGCCCAGGCAGTAGTCCTTGACCTCCTGGCTGATGGTCGAATAGCGCTCGGTGTCGCAGACGTTGTAGACCGCCTGGGTGGCGACGATCTGGGAGATGGGGGTGATCAGCGGCGGGTAGCCGAGCTCAGCACGCACCCGGGGGATCTCCGCCTGCACGGCACCGAGACGGTCGAGCGCGTTGCGCTCGCGTAGCTCGGCACGGAGATGGTCGACCGCGGTTGGCGCCAGCTGAGTGCGCAGCACCGAGGTGTCCATGCGCCACGCCGCGGGGTCGACGAGCGCGCGGTAGAGATGGAGCTCGTCGTCGAGCAGCGCGGACGCGGCGGCGATGGTGTCGAGGTCGCCACAGGCCTCGACCGGCGTGCCCTGCAGCGCGGTGGCCACGCCTTCGGTCGCCGGCAGTGACGCGCCTCCCGCCAACGGCGCGAGGGCGACGTCGAGGCTCGCCGCGCCGGCCTGCGCGGCGGCAAGGTAGGCGAGACCCGCCTGCCCGGTCAGCGCGGCGGAGTGGACATTGACGGGAAGCCCGGTGGCGTCGATCAAGCCACGTACCAGCCTGGCAACGGTGCCGGCGCCGACCAGGCCCGCGGGATCGTAGACGCACAGCGAGTCGTATTCGAGCTCGCGCAGCCGCCGGCCCAGAGCGACGAAGCCGTCGACGTTGTGCACCGGCGACTCGGTGTAGACGAGCGCGCCCTCGGCACGCTTTCCCTCGGCGTGGACGGCGGTGACGATGCGTTCCAGGTTGCGGGGATCGTTGAGCGAGTCGTAGCAGCGGAAGATGTCGACGCCGGTTGCGGCGGCGATCTTGACGAAGCCGGCGACGACGTCGTCGGCCATCTGCCGGTGTCCCACCAGGGCCTGCCCGCGAACCAGGGCGAGCAGCGGCGTCGTCGACGCAGCTTCCTTGATGGCGCGGAGGCGATCGAATGGATCCTCGCCGAGAAAGCGCAGGCAGGCTTCGAAGGTGGCGCCGCCGAAGACGTCCAGCGCCGCCAGCCCGCACTGGTCGAGCAGCGAGGCAACCGGGATGAGGTGACGGCGGCGGAGACGGCTGAGAAGAAGGGTCTGCTGGCCGTGCCGGAGCGAGGTCTCCACCAGCTCAATGGTGGGCATGGGCCGAGCCATTGTAGATGCGCCCCGGTCCCGCTCCGGCTCAGTCCGGCGCGGAGAAGCCCTCGGGAAGGCGGACTTTGGCGCGCATCCCCGCGCGCATCCGCTCCACGGCCTCGGCGATGGCCGCGTCGGACAGGGCAAGGATCTGCGCCGCCAGGTGGCCCGCATTGCGCGCGCCCATCTCGCCGACGGCAACGGTGGCGACGGGAATCCCCGGGGGCATCTGCACGACGCTGAGCAGTGCGTCGAAGCCGTGGAGCGGCGTGCCCGACAGGGGCACACCGATGACCGGGAGCGTGGTCATCGACGCCATCACCCCGGGAAGATGCGCCGCCGCTCCCGCGCCCGCGACCAGCACGCGGAGTCCGCGGTCGCGGGCGCTGCTGGCGTACGCTCTGACCACGTCGGGCGCGCGATGCGCCGACATGACGCCGATCTCGCTGGCGATCCCATATCCGTCGAGCACCTCGGTGCACCGCTGCATCACCGACATGTCGCTCTCGCTGCCCATCACGATGCCCACCAGGACACTGCTCATCGACTCTTCCTCAACGGACCGGCACCGTCAGCGCCGCCGGCGCAGCGATGTCGCTGCGGTACCAGCTACCGGCAAACCTGATCCGGTCAAGGTTGGCATAGACATGCCGGCGTGCGCTCTCCAGCGTGGCCTTGTGTGAGACCACGGTGAGTACCCGACCTCCGGCGGTGCGCAGCACGCCGTCGGCATCGCGTGCCGTGCCGGCGTGGAAGACGAGGACGTCGTCTTCGACCTCGTCGACGCCCTCGATGGCGTCGCCCTTGCGTACGCTGCCGGGGTAGCCCTCGGCTGCGGCGACGACGCCGACCGACGCCCCCGCGACAACCGCGACATCGCCGGCGACGAGCTCACCGTGCACACAAGCAGCGAACATCGTCGGTGCATCGTCAACGAGGAGCGGCAACAGTACCTGGGCCTCGGGGTCGCCGAAGCGCGCGTTGAATTCGAGCACCCGCAGCCCGCTTGCGGTGAGGATGAGCCCGGTATACAAGCACCCGCGGTATGGCGTGCCGCGCTCGCTCAGCGCGTCGACGCACGGTTGCAGCACCTGCTCCACAGCCTGCGTGCGCAGCGCGTCGCCGTCGAGCCAGCCGACGGGCGCGTATGCGCCCATGCCGCCTGTGTTGGGACCGCGGTCGCCGTCGTGGGCGCGTTTGTGGTCGCAGGCCGGCACCAACACGCGCAGGCGCTCGCCATCGGACAGCGCCAGCACGCTGACCTCGCGTCCGGTGAGCCGCTCCTCGACGACGACGCGCGCGCCGGCGTCGCCGAACCTTCCGTCCAGCAGGCACGCGTCGATCGCCGCGCGCGCCTGGGCGGCGTCGTCGCAGACGGTCACGCCCTTGCCCAGGGCGAGGCCGTCAGCCTTCACCGCGCAGGCACCACCGAGCTCGTCGACAAAGGCGCGCAGCGCCTCGCGCTGGCCCGCGCCGCCGGCACGCCAGCGCGCCGTGGGGATGCCCGCGCTGTCCATCAGCTGCTTGGCGAACTCCTTGCTCGACTCGATCCGACCCGCGGCGCGAGTCGGTCCGAAGGCGGCGATGCCGGCGGCGGCGCAGGCGTCGGCGAGGCCCGCTGCGACAGCGGCGTCGGGGCCGATGACCACCAGATCGACGCCACGCTCGCGCGCCAGGCGGACGATGTTCTCGACATCATCGGCGGCAACGTCGACGTTCTCGGCGATGGTTGCGGTGCCGCCGTTCCCCGGCGCACAGATGATCTCCGCGCCGCGACGAGCGCATGCCCAGGCGAGGGCGTGCTCGCGGCCGCCTGAGCCGGCGACAAGGATGCGCATCAGCGCGCGCCCTCTACTACACCACCGAGACGGTCCACGACCCTGGCGCGCCAGCTGGCACCAAGCGCTGGGTGGGCGGCGACCGCGTGGCACGCGGCTGCCGACAGGCCGCCGTCACGCCGCGCCGCCCGCTGCGCGTCGAGGACGCTGATGCCTGCACCATCGCGCTCGACGACGACGATGGGACCGGCGACGGGTACGACACCGGCGCGAAGCACCCGCATGTACCAGCCGCAGCGACCCAGCTTCTCGAAACGGCTGGGCAGGTCGGCGAGGTCCATCTGCAGGGCCAGCTTGTAGCAGGGTTGGCGGGGCTGGGTGACCTGGAGCAGGGCGTCGCCCCACCCCCAGACGTCGCCCACGCACACGGCGGCTTCGGAGCCCCCCGCGACGGTGAGGTTCTCGCCGATGGCGCCGGGTGAAAAGCTGCGCTCGTACTCGGTGGTCCACGCGGCGAGGTGCTCGGACGGATA
>DASZGL010000014.1:0-4622 GCA_035938875.1 Candidatus Dormiibacterota bacterium | reverse complement strand
CGCCACGGGCTCAACTGGCCGATGGGACCGTTCCAGCTCGCCGATTTCAGCGGGCTGGACACCGTGCTCAATGTGCGGCGTGACCGATTCGAGCAGTCCGCGCAGCCGGGCGATCGGGCCACCGTCGAGCTCCTGGAGCGCCTCGTCGCCGACGGTCGCCTGGGCCGCAAGAACGGCCGCGGCTTTTACGACTACTCGACGTCCCCGCCGGCGCCCCTGCCCCTGCCCGAGTAGCCGTGGACCGGGCGATCGGTCAGGTGGCCGACGCCTGGCGGCGTTCCTTGACCCCGGACCGGCCCAGCCGCGGCGCGCACGCCGTAAGCGCGACCCCGCCGGCGAGGAGCAGCGCCCAGGGCACCACCCGACCGGGCGGCGCGGAGCGGCTGTTGCCCAGGTCGAGCAGCGCCGCGACGTTGACCAGCAGCCACAGGGCGAGCAGGCGGGTCGCCGCCCTCGCCGGCCAGCGCAGGCGGATGCCGTCGCGCCGCGTCGCCGCGGCGATGCTCCACACCGCGACCGGGGCGAGGATGCTGAGATCGTGGCCGTGGAGGTGGGGGGCTGCCAGGAGTGAAAGCGCCGTCGCCCCGGCGAGCGAGGTTTCGAGGTTTTCGGGGCGGCGCCGCCAGGCGTCGCCCAGGACGGCGCATGCTGCGCAGGCGGCGACGGTTGCGGCCGTGGCCAGGGCCCGGGCGGCGACGGTGTCGCCGAGCCAGGAGCCGAAGAGCCCGGTGAAGCCGAGCAGCTCGCCAAGAGGAGTGCGCGAGCTCGAGTCGAACGCCGAGCGGACGAAGCCGGCGCAGCCCGAGGGGCCGGAGATCACCAGGCACGCGGCGGCAACCGCGCCGAGGCCGGCTGCGGCGCCGAGGGTGAGCCTGCGGTCGCGGCGGGCGATGACGTAGGCCGCGAGACCGAGGGCGAGGTGGGGCTTGGCGATGCAGGCGGAGACGGCGAGCACGGCGCCTCCGGTTGCCGGGTTCCCTCTGCGCCAGCAGGCGTAGGCAACGGCCAGACCGAGGGCCGTCGCCCCATCCCACTGGCCGAGGAGGAAGAGGCTCAGCGACCCGACTCCGGCGAGGGCCGCCAGGCAGACGGCCAGCCGAGTTCCCCGGGGAAGGCCAGGGGGCCAGGGCGCGGCGCGAGCCGCCACGGCGACAGCCAGGACGAGCAGGGCCACCTGGAGAAGCGACCAGATGCGGTAAGCCGTGTCCAGGCTGAAGGCGGTCAGGGGCAGCATGGTCGCGGCCGCGATCGGCGGGTTGAGGAAGGGGAGGTTCCCCTCGGTGTCAGGGGCGATGAGCGCCGCGTGCAGCGGCGTCTGCAAGGATTCGTCGTAGAGCTGGCTGCCGTGTCCCTGGTGGAGCAGGGTGGCGCCGACGTACATCGCGGTGAAGTCGCTGCGACGCTCGTGGAGTCGGTCGACACTCAACCAGAGGACGACGTAGCCGACCAACAGTGCGGTGGCCACGACGGCGATGACGAGCCGAGGCCGGCGGGTGGGGCTCATGGGTCGCGGCCACCCTAGCATCGGCCCTGCGCCGGCGCCGCGCTCGCGACCTGAGTGCGACCGCGCCGTCGCGCAAGCCCCTGGCGATACAGTGCGCTACGTGGAGGATCACGATCTCTTCGCCTGGCTGATCATCGGACTGGTGGCCGGCGGCCTCGCCGGACGCGTCGTCCAGGGTCGGGGACTGGGATGCCTCGGCGACCTCGTCGTCGGCGCCGGCGGCGCGGTGATCGGTGGTGTGCTGCTCCGCCACCTGGCTCCCGACATCCGCTACGGCTTCCTGGGAAGCATCATCGTCGCCTTCATCGGCGCCTGTCTGCTGCTCGCGACACTGCACCTGCTCACCGGTGGCCGTCAGCTCGGTCGCCGAAGCGGCTGGCAGGAGTGGCGTTAGTGTCCATGCTCGACAAGATCGATCACATCGGCGTCGCCGTCGCCGACCTCGACGCGGCCGTTGAGTCGTACAGAACGCTGTTCGGCATGGAACCGTCGCACCGCGAGATCGTCGAGTCCGACGGCGTCGAGACGGTGATGTTCGAGGTTGGCGAATCGCGCATCGAGCTTCTCGGATCACTCGGTCCCGACTCGAAGATCGCCGGCTTCCTGGAGAAGCGCGGTGGCGGCATTCATCACGTCGCCTACGGGGTCGATGACGTCCAGGCCAACCTCGACCGGCTCGCGGCCCAAGGCGTGAAACTGCTCGACTCCCGGCCGCGTCCCGGCGCCGGAGGAAAGCTGGTGGCCTTCGTCCATCCCAAGGCGGTGGGCGGCGTGCTCACCGAACTCTGCATGGACGGGCCCGCGGCGGCACACGGTGGGCGCTGAGGACGAGGTCCCGCCGGCGGAGACCGAGAGCGGGATTCCGTTGCGCCCGTACTACCGCGCCGACAGCGCCGCTGAACAGCCGCCGCCCGGCGAGTATCCCTTCGCGCGCGGGGTGCGCGCCGACGGCTACCGCTCGCGGCTGTGGACGATGCGCCAGTACGCCGGGTTCGGCAGCGCCGAGGACACCAACGAGCGCTTCCACTACCTGCTCCGCGCCGGTCAGACGGGGCTGAGCACAGCGTTCGACCTGCCCACGCAGATGGGCTACGACAGTGACGACGCCATGGCCCGCGGCGAGGTCGGCAAGGTGGGCGTGGCCATCGACTCTCTCGCCGACATGGAGATCCTGGTCAGGGGGATTCCCCAGGACGAGGTGACCACGTCGATGACCATCAACGCGCCGGCGTCGATCCTGCTGCTGCTCTACGAGCTCGCCGCCGAGGCCAAGGACATCCCCGCCGACAAGCTCGGCGGCACCATCCAGAACGACATCCTCAAGGAGTACGCGGCGCGCGGAACGTACATCTTTCCTCCGCGTCCCTCAATGCGCCTGGTCACCGACACCTTCGCCTACTGCGCACAGCGACTGCCCCGCTGGAACACGATCAGCATCAGTGGTTACCACATTCGCGAAGCGGGCGCGACCGCGCCGCAGGAGATCGCCTTTACCCTGGCCAACGGCGCCGCCTACGTGCAGGCGGCGATCGACGCCTCACTCGACGTCGACGTCTTCGGTCCGCGACTCTCGTTCTTCTTCAACGTCAGCAATGACTTCTTCGAGGAGGTCGCCAAGTTCCGCGCCGCGCGAGCGCTGTGGGCTGAGATCATGCGCGACCGCTTCGGTGCGCGCGACCCGCGAAGCCAGGCGTTGCGCTTCCATGCCCAGACCAGTGGCGCCACGCTGACAGCGCAGCAGCCGCTGAACAACGTGGTGCGCACCGCGCTGCAGGCTCTCGCCGCCGTCTGCGGCGGCACGCAGTCGCTGCACACCAACTCCTACGACGAGGCACTTGCGCTGCCGACCGAACAGGCCGCGGAGATCGCGCTGCGCACCCAGCAGTACATCGCCTACGAGGTGAACGCGGGGAGCGTCGTCGATCCCATGGGCGGGTCCTACCTCGTCGAGTCGCTGACCGACGAGCTGATCGCCGCCAGCCGCGCGCTGCTCGAGCGCATCGACGAGCACGGTGGCGCGGTCGCCGCCATCGAGTCGGGCTTCTACCAGCAGCAGATCCAGGAATCGGCGTACCGGCATCAGCAGCTGGTGGAGGCGGGCAAGCGGATCATCGTCGGCGTCAACCGCTTCACCGAGACCAGCCAGGATGAGGTGGAGATCCTGCGCCTCGACGCGACCCTGGAAGAGGAGCAGATCAAGCGGGTGCGCGAGGTGCGCGCCGGTCGTGACCAGTCACGCGTCGACCGTGCCCTCGCCGAGCTGCGCCGCGGCGCGCAGGGTGGCGACAACCTGCTGCCCCTGATGCGCGACGCGCTCTCTCATTACGCCACCGTCGGCGAGGTGTGCAACACCCTGCGCGGGGTTTTCGGCGTCTATCAGCCGAGCGCCGTGTTCTGACGCATCGCGCGTCAGGTCGCTTCGATTCCCACGATCGGTTTCACCAACGGGAGCAGTGCTGCGGAGCCCCAACCGGGTGCGTCGCCAAAGGGGAAGATGCCGCCGTCGGAGGCCACGAGCCAGTAACCGTGGCCGCTGGCGGTCGGCGACATGCCGACGATGGGCTTGTTGAGCCGGATGCCGCCCGTGGAGCCGTAGCCTCCGGCGTTGGGGCCGAAGGGGAAGATGCCGCCGTCTGACGCCACCATCCAGTAGCCACCGCCGTGCGGGTTGGCAGCCATGCCGACGATCGGCTGGTTCAGCCGGATGTTGCCGGTCGAGCCATACCCCGGTGCGTCGCCGAAGGGGAAGATGCCGCCGTCCGACGCCACCAGCCAGTAGCCACCACCATCGGGGGTGACAGCCATGCCGACGATCGGCTGGTTGAGGCGGATGTTGCCGGTCGAGCCGTAGCCGACGGCGTCGGGGCCGAAGGGGAAGATGCCGCCGTCGGACGCCACCATGTAGTAGCCGCGTCCGTGGGGCACCGCGGCGATGCCGACGATCGGCTGGTTGAGGTGGATGTTGCCGGTGCTGCCGTAGCCGACGGCGTCACCGAAGGGGAAGATGCCGCCGTCGGCTGCGGCCAGCCAGTAGCCGCCGCTGTCTGGCGTCCGGGCCATGCCGACGATCGGTTGGTTGAGGCGGATGTTGCCGGTCGAGCCGTAGCCAGGCGCGTTG
>DASZGL010000013.1:0-51588 GCA_035938875.1 Candidatus Dormiibacterota bacterium | reverse complement strand
CGCCCGAAGCTCGGGCACACCGATCTCAGCGCCCAGCTCGGTGACGGCGTCGACGAGTTGGAGCGCGGCGCGGACCGCCCGTTCGGCATCGTCCTCGTTGGCCACCGGCGCGCCCCACACCGCCATGACAGCGTCGCCGATGAACTTCTCAACCACGCCGCCATATCTGACGACAACGGTTTGGCAGGACTCGAAGTAGCGCGACAGGAGTTCGCGGACTTCCTCCGAATCGCGCGCCTCGGAGAGGGTGGTGAACCCAACGAGGTCGGCGAAGAGCACCGACACCAGGCGGCGCTCGGTGACCGGCTCCCGGGAAACGTCGGCGCCGGCGATCGCGGCGGCCCCGTTCCCCGAGGCCTTCGCTTGTGGCGGCGCTGTGGCAGCGCCCGAGGCCACGCTGGCGAGCGCCACTCCGCAGTCGCCGCAGAACCGCGCTCGCGTCGGGTTGGCCGCACCGCACGCGGGGCACGCCAGGGCCAGCGGCGCCCCACAATCGCCACAGAACCTGCGGCCGGCCTCGTTCTGGCTCCCGCAGCTGGAGCAGTTCAACCCCGCGTCTCCTCTCGATGGGCCTGGGCGTAGCCTACATTCCGCTCGGTTCCAATGGGTCGCGGGGTAAGGGCGCGCAGGTGTTGCATTCGGCCGCGGCTTCGAGTGACCCACTCGGCCTCCGGCCGAGAGTCATCATGGGGCGATGGCGACGATCTCGGTCTCTCTTGATGATGGCCTCATGCTGGAACTCGCCCAACTCGCGCGCGATGAGGGCACGACAGAGGCCGAGCTCGTCCGCGAGGGGATCGAGCGCCTCCTGCACTCTCGGCTACAGGGGCCAGGAATCCCTCGATTTGCCAGACGGCTCGGCCCGCTCGCGCTCCCGGCGGACGACCGACCGACTGACGACGTCGCCAACGAGCCCTGACGCACCGGCCGCCGACAGACCACTGGCTCCCGTCGGCACCGGCGCGATGAATCGGCGTGCTCCAACGCGCGGACGCGGCGCACCGTGCCGGCACCGATGCGCCGCGCTCTGGCGCTGCGCGACAGGGGTTCCGTCGGGCTGCTGGGACCCATTAACTTCGACTTTTCGCTATGAGTTGGCGCCTGGATGGGTCAAACCTGAAGATCGTTACTGCACAACGCGAATCGCCCTGACGATCCATTTGGCGCCCCCTGTAGGACTCGAACCTACGACCGGCCGCTTAGAAGGCGGCTGCTCTATCCACCTGAGCTAAGGGGGCTCCGCGGGCAGTCTACGGTTGGCGTGCCGCGCCTGACCGTGGTGCTCATTGCGGGAGTGCGGCGAGCCAGGCGACAGCGGTGGCCGCGCTGGTCACGGCCAGCAGCGGAAAACCGAGGCCGGCTCGAGGCGGATCCGCTGTTTGCGTCAGCGACAGCACGACAAGCGCTGTCAGTCCCAGCAGTGCTGCGCAGATCGGCAGCGTGACACCCGTCTGGTGCAGCCGCGTGCGCAGGGCGAACACCATGATCACGACTGCAATCGGGGCTGCGCTGAGCACGATCCGACTCCGCGCCGGTCCGAGCCACACGGGCAGGCTGCGGATACCGGCGGCACGATCACCTTCGAGGTCGGGCAGTGCGTTGGCGCAGTGAAGTCCCACTGACAGCAGCCCCGCGAGCGGTATCACCCACCAGAGCGCGGCGTTGGTCCGTTGCACCGCCGCATAGGCGCCGAGTGGGATGGCACAGATGCCGATCCACCACGCCAGCCACGACGCCGGTGAACGCTTCAGGCCGACGTCGTATCCGAGACCCGCAGCGAGCCCGGCCACGGTGACGATCAGCGGCACCGCGCCAAGTGTTGCCGCGGATGCGAGCGACGTCGTCACGCCAACGACGACGACAGCTCGAGCGAATGACGGTGACGCGGCGCCGCGGACCAGCGGTTTGTGTGGCTTGGTCGTCGAGTCGGTGGCCAGGTCGAACACGTCGTTGGCGGCGCCGATGGCCAGCTGCGCAGGCAGCATGACCAGCACCAGCCTGATGGTGATGTCAGCCGGCGGCCAGCCTCGCAGGGCAAGGCTGGCTGCGGCGAGAGTAACCAGGGTGACCAGGAGCGACGGCCCGGGATGGACGAGAAACAGCGCCGCCTTGGGCCGGCCTCCGAAGGCGTCGCGCTCGTCGAGGAGTCGGAATACCGCCGCCCTCGCCGCGATCGAGGGGGGCCTCGGCGGACCGCCCCATATAATCGGGCCCTTCGGGGTGGCCATAGCTCAGCTGGTTAGAGTGCCAGGTTGTGGCCCTGGAGGTCGAGGGTTCAAATCCCTCTGGCCACCCCACCCCCTGCAGCCGGCGAATCAACTCCAGTGATGCTCCCATGACAAATGTCGTGCGTCCGCCCTGCGACGAAGGGGTGATGCAGGCGTGGGCAGGCTCAACCAACTGCCCGCGCTCCGCGGCGCCGTGGGTGCTGTCCGCTGCGGTCATCGGCTCGAGCATGGTGTTCATCGACGGCACCGTCGCCAACGTGGCGCTGCCCGCCATTCAACGCGACCTTGGCGCCAGCGCCACCGATGCCCAATGGGTCGTCGAGGCATACGCGCTGCTGCTCGCCTCGCTGCTCCTCGTCGGCGGAGCCCTCGGCGACCTGTACGGCCGGCGGCGCATCTTCCGCTTCGGGGTCGTGCTCTTCGCCGGCTCGTCGGCGCTGTGTGGAATCGCTCCCGACCCGCGCACGCTGATCGCCGCCCGTGCGCTGCAGGGTGCCGCGGGCGCGCTGCTGACACCGGGAAGCCTGGCGCTGATCAGCGCCGCGTATGACGACGACAGCCGGGGTCGAGCGATCGGGACATGGTCGGCAGCAACGTCGATCACCGCATCACTGGGGCCCGTCCTCGGCGGTGCTCTGATTCAGTACGCATCCTGGCGTTGGGCGTTCTTCCTCAACGTGCCCCTCGGTATCGTCGTCCTGCTGATCATTGCCGCCCGCGTGCCCGAGAGCCGCGACGAGATGGCCACTGGTGCACCCGACATCCTCGGTGGTGTACTCGCGAGCGTTGGCCTCGCGCTCCTCGTCTACGGCCTTATCCGCTCCGACGAGTCCGGCTTCGCTGACGCAGTCGTTGTTGCGTCCATGGCCGGCGGTGCGGTGATACTCGTGCTCTTCGGCGTGCTGGAGGCGCGTTTGGGGAAGCCCAGCGCAGGCCGTAAGCGCCGCTCACCCATGCTTCCCTTCGACGTCTTCCGCTCGCGTCCCTTCACCGTGACCAACGGACTGACGCTGCTGCTCTACGGCGCGCTCGGCGGCTCGCTGTTCTTCGTGCCCTTCTCGCTGATCGAGGTCCACGGCTACACGGCGACGGCCGCGGGTGCGGCACTGCTGCCGATGATCCTGCTGCTCGCCAGCCTGTCCCGTCTGACCGGCGGCCTCGTTCCCCGGGTTGGAGCGCGCATGCTGCTCACCGTGGGTCCGGCCGTCGCCGCCATCGGCTTCTGGCTTTTCGCCATCCCTGGCGCTTCAGGCAACTACTGGACGACGTTCTTTCCCGCAGCTGTTGTGCTCGGTCTGGGCATGTCCATCACCGTCGCTCCACTGACCGCCACGGTGATGGGATCGGTCGAGCGGCGCCACGCCGGCGTCGCCTCGGGAATCAACAACGCGGTGTCCCGCGTCGCCGCGCTTCTCGCCGTTGCCATCTTCGGCATCGTCCTGGTGCACGGCTTCAACACCGGTGTCGATGATCGCTTGTCCAACCTGCACGTGGCGTCCGCGGTGGTCCAGTCCATCGACTCGCAGAGATCGAAACTGGCGCTGGCCCGGGCGCCGGAGGGGACCGACCCAACCCAGGCCTCCGCCGCCAACGCTGCCGTCGCCGATGCCTTCGTCGGTGCTTTTCGCACGGTGATGATGATCGCTGGGGGACTGGCTGTCGCCAGCGCGCTGGTGGCCTTCGTGGGACTGCGTCAGCGCCCTGAACCGGTGTACGCACCCCGACGCGCCCCGGCCCCCGCCACCGAGTGAGCGGCAGAATGACCGCGTGAAGCAGCGCCGCCTCGGCGAATCGGGCCTGCTGGTGTCGGTGGTCGGGCTTGGCTGCAACAACTTCGGCGGCCGGCTCGAGCGTGACGACTCGATTCGGGTCGTCCATGCCGCGCTCGACAACGGCATCACGCTCTTCGACACCGCCGACATCTACGGAGGTGGTCGCAGCGAGGACTTCCTCGGCGCTGCGCTGCGCGACCGGCGTGACCGCGCCATCGTCGCCACCAAGTTCGGCATGGAGATGGGTGGTGATGCGCTGTACCGGCGCGGCGGCTCACGGATCTACGTGCGCCAGGCAGTCGAGGCCAGCCTGCGCCACCTGCAGACCGACCACATCGACCTCTATCAGATGCACGAGCCCGACCCGTCGACACCGATCTGGGAGACACTGTCGGTGCTCGATGACCTGGTCCATGAAGGCAAGGTGCGCTACATCGGGTCGTCGAACTTCAGCGGCTGGCAGATCAGCGATGCCGAGTGGACGGCGCGATCCCACGGATGGACTCGATTCACCGCCGCGCAGAACCAGTACAGCCTGTTGGTGCGCGGCGTCGAGCGGGAGGTCATCCCTGCGTGCGGCCATCACGGCATCGGCATGCTGCCCTTCTTCCCCCTTGCGGCAGGGATGCTCACCGGCAAGTACCGGCGTGGTGAGGCGGCGCCAGAGGGGACGAGGTTGGCGCGTGCACCGAGCGCGCAGCGCTACCTGACGCCGCGCAACTTCGATGTGGTCGAGGCGCTGCAGCGTTTCGCCGGTGAACGTGGCGTTGGCCTGCTGAGCGTTGCCATCGGCGGGCTCGCTGCCCAACCGTGCGTCGCCTCGGTGATCGCCGGGGCGATGACTCCGGAGCAGGTCGCCGCCAACGTTGCCGCGGGGGAGTGGGAACCCGGCGCCGAAGAACGTGCGGAGATCGACAGGATCACCAAGGTTCCTGTCCCCGGATAGGACTTGCCTCCGCTAGGCGACGGCTGCGGGAACGCCGCCAAGAGCTGCTGCCACCGAGCGGGCGGCACTCTCACCGACATCGATCGGCACGGCGCCTCCGTACAGCACCGCCTCGGTGTGAGCGAACCACGACGGGTCGTCGGCCACAGCGGCCACGGCGGCGTCACCACCCAGGCGGGCGAGGTAGCGCGCGGCGATCCAGCTGAGCCGGCCGCTGCCCGTCTCTTTGGCGTGGTCACGCGCCTGTTCGGCGAGGCGCACCCCGGTGGCGAGAATCGCCATCCGTCGCGCCAGGCGTCGCACTGGCAGCTGCTGCGCGTCGGGATTGGCCGTCGCCAGCGTGGCGAAGTCGCGCTCAACGCCGCGCAGCCGGCTGAGCACCACCTCGCCGAGCGGTGCCGCTGGACCTGAGCCGGCAACACTCTCCGCACGGCGCTCGACATCGCCGAGCCAGTCGGGGCCGGCGCCGTGGGCCAGGGCGCGGAGCACGTCGAGGGCCATGATGTTCCCCGTGCCCTCCCAGATCGCATGGATGTAGGAGTCGCGCAGCACTCGCGAGTTGGGCCAGTCCTCGATGGCGCCGTTGCCGCCGCGCACCTCCATCGCCTCGGTTGCACAGGCGCGGGCGCGCTCGGAGCCGATCATCTTGAAAAGCGGGGTGAGCAGGCGCAGCACGTTGCCCGCCTGGGAGTCGCCGGCGTCAGCGAGGTCGAGAGTTTCTGCGACGGAGATCGCCGCGGTGAGCGAGGCGACGTTGTCGACCACCAGCTCGGCGAGGGTGTCGCGCATCAACGGGTGCATGTCGAGACGTCGTCCGAAGGCCTCACGCTGTGACGCGTGCATCAGCGATTCGCAGGCGCTGCGCCGCATCACCGCGGCCGCCTGGGCGGCGATGCCAACTCGCGTCGCTGACACCATGTCGAGCATCTGCTTCATGCCGCGATCGAGCTCACCGACCTGCCAGGCGAAGGCATCGCGGAAGCCCAATTCCGCCGAGGGCATGCCCCGGGTGCCGAATTTGTCCTTGAGGCGGTGGATGACGTAGGAGTTGCGTGTGCCGTCGTCGAGGAAGCGCGGCACGAGGAAGAGACCCAGACCACGCGTCCCCGGCCCGGCGCCCTCGGGGCGTGCCATCACCAGGATGAGGTCGTTGTGGGCGCACGAAGCGAACCACTTCTCGCCGTACAGCCGCCAGGTGCCGTCATCCTGGCGCACGGCAACCGTCTCGTTGGCGCCGACATCGGAGCCGCCCGCCTTCTCGGTGAGGAACATCGCCGCGGTCATGTGGTTGCCGGTGTCGTCGCAGAGGCGGGGGACGAAGCGTGCTGCAAGCTCGGCATCGTTGCGCTGCAGCGCCCGTGCCATCGCTCCCTGCATCGCCACCGGGCAGCCCGCCACCGTCTGATCCGCCTGTAACCAGATGTACTCCAGCGCAATGACCAGTGCCTTGGGTGCCTTGGTGCGCAGGCCGCGCCATCCCGGCATGTAACCGGCGCGGATCAAGCCGAATCGGTTGGGGATGTCCATCAGCTGCCAGAAGGCGGGATGGAACTCGATCTCGTCGACGCGCTCTCCCCGTGCGTTGTACTGGTGGAGCACCGGGGGATGGCGGTCGGCGGTCCGCGCCAGCGGCTCGATGGTCTGGGGGACGATGCGGCCGGCATCCTGGAGCGCAGACTCAGCGGTGGGCCAGATCTCCTCACCGACGCTGCGCCGCACCAGCCACTGCAGGTGCGTGTCCGGTGTGTACCAGTCGGTGTGCTCGACGAGCGGGATGTGGCGAACGCCAGGGTCGCTTGGCAGCATGGTTTCAGGCTCTCCGTTGGCGGCTTTTGGCCGAAGGTGGCGAATACTGGACGCTCAGGGTGGCGAGCACGGCGGCCTCGGCCGTGGCCAGGTCGAAAGCGTCGCCCGAGCCCGCCCGCTCGAGGACGAGGCCGAGGATGACCGCCCAGAAGCCGCGCGCGACGGCGTCGGCAGGCGCGTTCACCGGCCATCCCTGGCGGGCGGCGCGCTCGGACCAGGCACGTGCGCCCTCAGCGTGAAGGCGGTCGAGGGTGCGGGCGACGAGCGGCTCGAGCGTGGGGCGCTGCCGGGCGAGCAGCAGGGCCTCGGCGAAGGCGAGCAGGGCGGGGGATGAGAGCGCGGTTTCGGCCATGACCCGCGCGTACGCCGCGCGTGATCGGGCCGTCCGCCCGGCGGTCTCCACCCGCGTGCCGAGGTGGAGCACCTCGCGGCAAGCCGCTTCGACGAAGAGCGCCTCCTTGGATCCGAAGTAGTACGTGACCTGGCTGGGAAAGGCGTCCGCTTGGGCGGCGATCTCGGTCAGCGAGACGTCCTGCATGCCGCGGGCGGCGAACAGGCGCGTGCCCGCGTCGAGAAGAGCAGAGCGAGTGCGCCTGCCCGAGTCGCGTGTGGCTCGCGCGCTGTGTCGTGGAGCGGGGACGACGGCGCGACCGCTTCGGGTCGCCGCTCGGCCAGGCGCGGCGGTGAGCGAGGTCATGGACATGTTTGTACGACAAACATATACCTGAAGTCAAGGGTTCGCCCGGCGGAGGAATCGCCAATATGCCGCCCGGCCACGCGATCGGCCCCCGAGCGGGGCGCGATGCCCTGAGTCAGCCGGCGCGGGGCACCCTGTCGCGACGCCGGCGATAGACGACGGCGCCGCCGAGAAGCGCGACCACACCGGAGAGCGCTAGCCTCAACGGTGCGCCGGCGCTGAAGACGGGGTTCGGTTGCGCGCTCTGCATGCCGGGAGCCGGCTTCGACGTGTCGCAGACGTAGGGCGAGAGCTGCGCATCGACGGCGCTGCGAGTCGCCGCGCTGATGCTCACCTCCTGGAGGGAAAGGGCTGCGCCCCCAACGGTCTGGTTCACCGTCGGCGTCGCAGTCACCGACGGATCGCCGGGGAGCAGGTCGTGGAAGTAGGTCAGGATCGCCTGCTGCTGCCACCAGCGGTCGAAGAAATAGGCGTGCTCGCCGTGCTGGATCTCGATGGTCCGCTGCAGGGGATTGCCCTGTTCGTAGGCCGCCATATACGTCGCGTTGAACGGCGCGACGAGCGAATCATCTGCGGCGTAGAAGTTGAGCAACGGGAGGGTCGCTGCGGTCTGGGCGTGCATCGCCGTCTCGTTGGCGAGGATCTGGTAGGCGGTCGTCCCGTACTTGGTTGCGGCGTCGGTGAGCACCGGGCAGGGGTCTGCGTAGGAGTTCGGCGGCACCACCAGCGAGATCAGGGCGTCGGTGGTCGGATAGCTGCAGTTCGGTGTCTGGCAGTTGGCCGGCACGGCGGTGCTGTAGATCTGGCTGTCCTGGTCGGCGGGCGCGCTGAATGTGATCGCCGCACTGAAGACATGGTTGGTGTCGCGACTGACGGCGAGCACGGTGTTCTGCGCGCCCTCGCTGAAACCCACCACGCCGACACCGGTTACGCCGGGTTGCTGACTCAACCAGGTCCCAGCGGTGACGACGTCTTCGGCCTCCTTCCAGCCGAACGTCTGCCTCTGATTGGGGTATCCCTCGTTATTGGTGTACTCGGCTTTGAAGTCGCGCTGGTCGAACGCGGCCACGTCGTAACCGTTGGCGGCGAGCATCGCCGCCCAGCGGACGATCGACTCCTTTCCGTTGGTGTTGAACCCGTGGACTACGACGACACCCGGGTGTGACCCGGTGTGTATGGCCACCATTCCCTCGAGCTTGGCGCCGTCGGTCGAGGTGATCGTCGTGGGGATGAACGATGGCGGCCACGGCGGTGCGTCGGTGGCACCGGTGGGATCGCTCCCCGGCACCGAGCCGCCCGTGTAGTCGTACGCCGCAGGGGTGTTGACCACGGGAACGGCGTTGGCCGCGAACGCGCTGTCGACCCCGGTTGGTGTGTAGGCGGGCTGGTAGGAGAGGCCCTCGATCGCGCTCACCGCAGCGGCGAACGCGCTGACCTGGTCAGCGTGGACAGGTTTGGGCAGAGCCAGCAGTGGCAGCGTGGCGACGAGCGCAGCGAAAGGTACGGCAACCCGCAGGCGGCCAGGCAAGGAGCGACCTCAGTGGCAGAGGTGGTGTCGCTCCTGATGACGCGCTTGGTGGCGCAGACCTTGCGCGCGCGCTGGACCGTGTGCCTTGCCTACGCGTGGACCGCCGGCCGCCTCGATGTCCATCCCACCGCCTCCTCCAGCTGTGCCGCAACCCGGAGCAGGAGATCCTCGCGACCGTAATGGGCGACGAGTTGCACACCGATGGGCAATCCATCGTCGTTCCAGTGCACCGGCAGCGAGACCGCCGGCTGACCGGTGATGTTGAAGGGGACGGTGAACGTCGCCAGGTCGCCCATGCGGGCGAGCACCGCGAAAAGGTCGGGTGCGTCGCCGCGCAGCTCGCCGAGGGGGAACGGTGGCTCGGGCAGCGTTGGCGTGACCAGGATGTCGAAACCGCTCATCGCCGCGGCCACCTTGCGCGCGTACGCCTGCATCGTCTCCAGGGCTTCGACGTACTGCACCGCGGTGATCGCCCGCCCGCCTGACGCCATCAGCCAGTTGAGCGGCTCGACGTCTGCCTCGGTGATCTCTCGGCCGACGCGGGCACCCCAGCGATCGAGGTCGCGAGCGACGGCGGAGGAGAGAACGGTGACGAACCCCTGGGTGCCCGCGGGGTCGTCGAGGGCGTCGATGGAGGCCCAGCCGACTCGATGCCCGAGCGACTGGAGGCGTTGCGCCGTCGCCGACACCGCGGCGACGCAGTCGGGATGCGAGTCGGCGCCACCACCGAAACGCATGGTGCGCACGGCCACTCGCAGCCCACCGGGGTCGGCACCCACCTCGGCGGCGAAAGGACGTGATGGCGGCGGCGCCGTGTAGGGATCACCTGGACTCGCGCCGCAGATGACGTCGAGGATCGCGGCGCAGTCGCGGACGGTGCGGGTCAGCGCGTGCTGATGGGTCACCGGTCCCCAGTATTCGCCATGGTCGGGACCAAGCGAGCTGCGTCCTCGGGAAGGCTTCAGCCCGACAAGGCCGCAGCAGCTCGCCGGCGTGCGGATCGAGCCCCCCATGTCGGTGCCGTGCGCGGCGGCGACCATACCGGACGCGACCGCGGCGGCCGAGCCACCGCTCGAGCCGCTCGGCGATCGCGCGAGATCCCAGGGGTTGTGCGTGGGCCCGTAGGCGAGCGGCTCGGTGGTGTTCGCCGTGGCCAGCTCGGGCAGATTCGACTTGCCGCAGAAGATGAACCCCGCGGCGCGCAGGCGCGCCACGACAAAGGTGTCCTCGGGCTCGACCCAGTTCGCGTCGCGAAGGAAGCGCATCCCCTCGTGGTGCGGGTCACCCGCGGAGTGACTGAGACCGTCCTTGAGGATGTAGGGAACGCCGCGAAACGGCCCTGCAGGTGCATGGTCGGCAGCGGCCTGCGCCTTGTCGAAGAGCGTGTGGATCACGGCGTTGAGCTGGGGGTTGAGGCGCTCGATGCGCGCGATGGCCGCGTCGACGAGCTCGCGCGGCGAGACCTCACCCCGCCGCACCATCTCCGCCTGGGCGGTGGCATCGAGAAACGCCAGGTCGTCAGCCATGCCACTGCCGGCGGCGTTCGAGAACGTTGCGCAGCACAGCCGGAGCGTCGGTCATCAGCCCGTCGACGCCCATGTCGAGGAGCGCGTCCATCTCCGCCTCACTGTCCACCGTCCAGACGTGCACCTGCAGCCCAGAGCGGTGCGCGGCTTGGACCAATCCAGGCTCGGCGAGCCGCACTCTACCGTGGCTGACCGGGATCTGAAGGCAGTCGGCGCCGAGCCGCGGCATGAATCGCAGCCACGCCGCCAGTCGTGCCGCGGTGACCGCCCGCGGTCCCATCGAGGTGCAGACGCCGCCTCGCGCGAGGCGGCGCACGCGGCGTAGGCGGGAGTCGGAGAAGGCGCCGATGCACACGCGGTCGAAGGCGTCCATGCGGCGCAGGACGCCCATCAGCGGGTCGACCACGGTGTCGGTCTTGGGGTCGATGTTGACCCGAACGCTCGGCCAGCGGCCCAGGACGTCCTCGAACCTTGGCACCCTGATGCCCTGGCCGCGCCAGGGGAATGTTGCGCCCGCGTCGGCCGTGAATGTGTAGCCCGCATCGGCCTCGTCGATCTCGGCAGCAGTGAGGTCCTCGATGCGACCGCGCCGGTCGGTCACCCGGTCCAGGGCGTCGTCGTGAAATGCGAAGACGACGCCGTCGCGGCTGACGTGGACGTCGGTCTCGAGGTGGTGGTAGCCGATGGCCACCGCCGCGGCGAAGGCCGGCAGGGTGTTCTCGGGATGGTCGCCGGCGCCGCCTCGATGGGCGAAGGGGATCGGTCCCGGCCATTCGAGAAATGCCCGCCGCCGTCTGCTCATCCGATGAGCGTCCCTCGCAGAGCGCGGTCGAGGTTGACCGCGGCGCTGATGCAGCCGATGTGGGTGAATGCCTGGGGGAAGTTGCCGAGGGCCTCGCCGGCGGGGCCGAGCTCCTCGCTGTACAGCCCAAGTGGGCTTGCGTAGGTGAGCATCTTCTCGAAGATGAGCCGGGCATCGGCAGGCCGTCCCGCACGGGTCAGCGCCTCGACGAGCCAGAAGGTGCAGATGCTGAAGGTGCCCTCCTCACCCTCGAGTCCGTCCTCCTCCCCGGGCTCGTAACGGTACACAAGGCTGTCGCTGACGAGAGATCGCATGGTCTCGTCAAGCGTGCGGGTGAACCGCGGGTCGGTGGCGCCGACGAACTTGACCATCGGCATGAGCAGGTTGCTGGCGTCGAGCTTGTTGCTGCCGAAGTACTGCACGTAGACGCCGCGCTTGGTGTCGTAGCCGCGGCTCTGCACCTGCTCGTAGATGTCGTCGGCCACCTTGTGCCAGCGGTCACGGGGAGCGGGGAGCCCGCGTTGACGGGCGATGCGCAGGGCGCGTTCGAAGGCGACCCACTCCATCATCCGGCTGTAGGTGAACGCCTGACGACCGCTGCGCACTTCCCAGATTCCCTCGTCCAGCTGGTCCCAGTTGTCCTCGAGCCACTGCAGTTGCCGGCGCAGGTGGCACCAGAGGTCGAAGCTGATCGGAGCGCCGTGCTTGTTGTAGAGGTAGACGCTGTCCATGAGCTCGCCGGTGATGTCGAGCTGCAGCTGGCTCCACGCGGCGTTGCCGATACGCACCGGCCGCGAGCCCCGGTACCCCTCGAGATGATCGAGGATCTCCTCGGGCAGCTCGCTGCGACCGTCGATGCCGTACATGATCTGCAACCTTTGTCCGTCGGGTAGCTCGCGGCATCGGGCCTCGAGCCACTCCATGAACGCCGCCGCCTCGTCGGCGAAGCCGATGCGCAGCAGCGAGTACAGCGTGAACGAGGCGTCACGAATCCACGTGTAGCGGTAGTCCCAGTTGCGCTCCCCACCCAGCGCCTCGGGGAGCGACGTTGTCGGCGCCGCCACGATGGCGCCCGTGGGGCCGTAGGTGAGCAGCTTGAGCACCAGCGCCGAGCGCTCCACCATCTCTCGCCACCGTCCCTGGTAGGTGCAATGTCCCAGCCAGCGCCGCCAGTAACGGACGGTCTCGTCAAAAAGTTGCTCGGCCTCGGTGGGATGGAGCGGGTCGAGGCGAACCGTGCCCCCCTCACGTCCCTCCATGACGATGTCGAACTCGTCGCCCTCGCCGACCTCGAAGCGCGCGCGTACGCCATCGCCGGTGCTCTCCAGCGGCAGGGTGGTCAGCAGGGTCAGGATGAGGTCACCCCACTCCACCTGCGCGGTGCCCGCGTTGACGGTGGCCACGCCGACCGCGCGCGCGTAGTCGAAGGCCGGCTGAAAGATGAGCTCGAAGGGCGTGCGCCCCCGGACTCCCCGGACCCTGCGGACGATGCGGTGTACCCGGCCGCGCGGCGGGGCGAATCGCGGCTGGACGGGCATGAAGTCGATGACCTCGGCGACCGAGTCCTCGCCCATGAACCGGGTAAGCAGCACGTTGGTGTCGGGCAGATACATCTGGCGCCGGTGCTGGCTCCAGTCGGTGCTGCTCACGGTGAAGTGTCCGCCGTGGCGGTCGAGGATGGCGCCGAAGATCGACGGAGAGTCGAAGCGTGGAAAGCAGCACCAGTCGATGGCGCCGTCACTGGCGATCAGCGCCACGGTGTGCAGGTCACCGATGACCCCGTGGTCTTCGATGGGGAGGTAGGGGAGCCGCTCGACGTTCATCGTTGCGGCACGGTGAAGCTGCTGACGTATCCGGACATCAGCTCCTCGTCAGAGACTCGCCGCCACTGCTCGAGCAGGCCGACGCTCAGCGGGTCGCAGCCGTGACGCAACGGGCCTCCATCGTCGAGGATCGCGGCAACGATGGCGGCTGCCGCGTCCTCCACCGGGGTGAGCATCGCCCGCGAGTGCGCCTTCAGCGCATTGACGTGTTCGGCCAGTTGGCGATAGGCGGGATCGTCGATCGCCGCCAGCGGCCGCTCCGAGTCGGCGTACATGTCGGTGTCGATCGGACCGGGCATGATCTCGACGATGCGAATGCCGAATGGGGCCAGTTCGGTCCGCAGCGACTCGCCGAGGGCGCTCACCGCCGCCTTGGTGGCGCGGTAGGGCGCGAAGAACGGCATCGGCGCCAGGATCGACGACGAGGTGATGTTGCAGATGACCCCGCCGCCCGCGGCACGCATGAGCGGAATGGCCCGGCGGGTCACCTCGATGACCCCGATGAGGTTGGTCTCGACGAGCTCTCGCCACATCGCCAGCGGCGTCGTCTCCAGGGGGGGATGATCGCCCTCGATTCCCGCGTTGTTGACCAGAACTCGCAGACTGTCCGGCAGGCGAATGCTGTCTGTGTCGGTGACGTCGAGTCGATCGACGCGCAATGAGCCGCGAGAGCTTTGGGCGGCGGCGTCGTCGACGAGCGCGGAGCCCGCCGACGGGTCGCGCATCGTCGCCACCACGTCGAAACCGGCCCTGGCGAGCGCCAGCGCAGTGGCCCGGCCGATGCCGCGACTGGCGCCGGTGACCACGGCGATTCCCTCGGCCTGCACGCGTCTACCCTCCTCGTCCTCCTCCGAACGGGCGCAGTGTAGGACGCAGCGGACCCGCTTTTGCCTTCGTCGCCGCCGATCGGGCACCCTTAGCGCCCAATGGACCAGCCGGTTCCCCAGGGCATCGACCCCCTCGCCGTGGCTCGCGTTCTCGGGCCTCATGTCGGCGGCCTCGCCGGACCGCTGCAGGCGTCGCTCATCGCCGGTGGACGTTCGAACCTGACCTACGTCATCAGCGATGGCGAGCGCGACTGGGTGCTGCGCCGTCCACCGCTCGCCCACGTGCTGCCCACGGCGCACGACATGGCTCGCGAATACCGCGTCATCACCGCACTCGGTCCGACGTCGATCCCGGTGCCCGAGACGTTCCTGCTGTGCGCGGACAGCGACGTCCTCGGTGCACCGTTTTACGTGATGGAACGAGTCCAGGGACACATCGTTCGCGATCGCCTGCCCGACGCATATCCCGACGACGACAGGACGCGCTGGGCGATGTCAAGCGTCCTGATCAGCACCCTCGCCGACCTGCACGCAATCGATCCCGAGGCTGTCGGCCTCGGCGATTTCGGGCGCCCCGCGGGATTTCTCGAGCGCCAGGTGCGGCGCTGGTGGCAGCAGTGGGAGCTGTCCAAGACTCGCGACCTGCCCGAGATCGAAGAGCTGAAACGCCGTCTTGTCGCCGGAATGCCGGAGTCACAGGGTGCCGGCATCGTCCATGGCGACTACCGGCTCGACAACACCATGCTCTCAGCGGACGATCCCGCGCGCATCGCTGCGATCCTCGACTGGGAGATGTGCACACTCGGTGATCCGCTCGCCGACGTCGGTCTGCTCCTCGTCTACTGGGCCGACCGCACCGACCCCCCTGAGCTGGTCGGCGGCCTCGCCTTGGCAGCGCTGACGGCGCAGCCCGGGTTCATGACCCGTGCCGAGCTGGTCGGCGCCTACGGTGAGCGCACCGGGCGCGACCTCAGTTCGCTGGAGTGGTACGTCGCGCTCGGCTACTACAAACTGGCGATCATCGCCGAGGGGATCCACGCCCGGTTTCTCATGGGCATGACGCTTGGTGAGGGTTTCGAGCAGATGGGTCCGCGTGTCCCAGCGATGGTCAATTGGGCCCTCGAGCGCGCCTCCGCGTCAGGCGTCGCCGGCCTGCGCGGCTGATCGGCCGCACTCGACGGCCGCCATCGTGCTCGGCTCCGCCGGGGCAACGCCGTCTGCCACCATGGGCGCCTGTCACCGAGGGTTGGAGGAGATTATTCATGGGGGAGCTTGACGGCAGGGTGGCGGTGGTCACCGGAGCCGGTCGTGGTCTTGGCCGTGAGCACGCGCTGGCGCTGGCCGCGGAGGGCGCCGCGGTGGTGGTCAACGACCTCGGCGGGGCCACCGACGGGACCGGCGGCGAGGCAGGTCCGGCGGAGGAGGTGGCGTCGGCGATCCGCTCCACCGGCGGCCGGGCGATCGCCGACGGCGCCAGCGTCACCGACTCGTCTGCGGCGGCCGGGCTGGTCCAGGCAGCGCTGCGCGAGTACGGACGCCTCGACATCCTCGTCAACAACGCCGGCATCCTCCGCGACCGCATGTCGTTCAATCTCGACGACGCCGACTTCGACGCGGTGCTCAAGGTGCACCTGTATGGCCACTTCTACCTCGCCCGGGCAGCGGCGGCGCACTGGCGCGAGCGCAGCAAGGCCGGGGAGACGGGGAGTTGGCGCATCGTCAACACCGCGAGCGAGTCGGGACTTTTTGGCAACGCGGGCCAGATCAACTACGCCGCCGCGAAGGCGGGGATCGCGGCCATGACGGTGGTGATGGCCCGCGAGCTGGAGCGCTATGCGGTGACCGTGAACGCCATCGCTCCCCGGGCCGCCACGCGGCTGATCAGCCAGACGCCGGATCCAGCGCAGGCCAGCGGCGGCCCAATGGATCCCGCCAACGTGTCGCCGTGGGTAGTCTTCCTCTGCACCGACGCGGCCGCGCACGTCACCGGCCAGGTGTTCACCGTGTGGGGTGGGCGCGTCCAGCGCGTGCAGGGATGGACCCCCGCGGAGCACATCGACACCGACGGTCGCTGGACGCTCGCCCAGTTGCGCGAGGCGGCGCCGCGGCTGTTCGCCGACGGACGCAGCGGAGTTCCGCCGTTCTACCCGCTCGCCGAGTTCACCGGGGCGACCACGTGAGAGGTGCCCAGGCCTACACGCTGGCGGATCTCATCCGCGAGAACGCCCGCCGCTTCCCCCTGCGCACCGCGGTCGTGTGTGGCAGTGAGCGGCTGACGTTCCCCGAGCTGCGCGACGCGTCGATGCGCGCGGCGTCGGCGCTGCGCGACTGCGGTGTTGGAGAGGGAGACCGCGTCGCCTGGTTCGCCCAGAACTGTCACCGCTACCTCGAGGCGCTCTTCGGCAGCGCCGCGCTGGGAGCGACGTTCGTGCCGCTCAACTGGCGCTCCAGCAGCGCGGAGCTGATCCGCCTGCTCGGCGACGCGGCGCCGAAGGTGGTGATCAGCCAGCGGCGGGAGATCGGGGACGTGATCCACGCGGCGCGGGCTACGGGCGCGGCGAGCCAGGCGACCTGGATCGATCTGGACGATGATGGCCCGAACGGCTTGCCATCTCGGCTCGCCGCAGCGGACGCGGACGACCCCGGCGTCGACGTCGACGATGAGGGCTGCGCGGTGCGCATGTACACCGCAGCCTTCGAAGGTGCACCCAAGGGTGCGCAGCTCACCCATCGCGGCCTGCTCGCCCAGAACCTGGCGCAGATCATCGCCCAGGGTCTCACCCCCGACGACGGCTACCTCAATACCGGCCCGCTGTTCCACATCGCCGGGACGATGTTCCTCTTCGCCCATCTCCACGTCGGCGGCAAGAACGTCATGCTGCCGCGGGTCGAGGGCGAGGAGACCGCTCGACTCATCCACGAGGAGCGAGTGACCTCGGCGATGATCCTGCCGCCGTCCATCCCCGATGTCGTCGAGGCGGCGCGAAACCACGGCTACGACCTCTCGTCGCTGCGCACCCCGGGTATGACGGGGACTCCGGAGTTCGAGGAATGGACGCGGATGACCTCACGCAGCAAGGGCATACCCGCGGGATACGGTCAGACCGAGGCGAGTGGGCTGGTCACGCTCAATCTGCTCGCGCCCGAGGGAACCGGCGCTCACGGACTCACCTCGCACGTCGCCCAGCTGCGCATCGTTGATCCCGAGGGCCACGACGTGCCCGCCGGCCAGACGGGGGAGATCGCCGTCCGCGGTCCGCTGGTCATGCTCGGATACGCCGGCGATGCACCCGAGGGCTCACGGCTTCGCGGTTGGCGGCTGTGCAACGACCTGGGCCGGCGCGAGGCCGACGGCACCATCACCTTCATCGGTCCCAAGACCGAGCTCATCAAGTCGGCAGCGGAGAACATCTATCCCACCGAGGTGGAGATCGTCCTGCGAGCCCACGACAAGGTACGCGACGCCTGCGTCATCGGCGTTCCCGACCCGGTGTGGGGTCAGTCGGTCAAGGCGGTCGTCGAGCCGGTGCGTGGCGAGCAGCCAACCGCGGACCAGCTCATCGCCTGGTGCCGGGAGCGCATCGCCTCGTACAAGAAGCCGCGCTTCGTCGACATCGTCGACTCCCTGCCGCGGACATCCGCGGGGGGTGTGGATCGCGACGCGGTGAAAGCGCAGCACGGCGGTGGCGGCACGGTCGGCGCCGGTAGTTCACGAGCGGAACCGCTCGCTGTCCCATCGTCTGACGATCGCTGACTGGGCCGCGGTGCCGAGGAGCACGCCGTCCTGCGACCAGAGGTGCACCAGTCCGTGGGCGAAACCGTGGGCGACGGCGTGGAGGCGAACGTCGGCGAGGATCCAGCCGCTGGCGGCCTCGGCATGGACGACGCGCACCGTGTTGTCGAGACTGTTGCCCCCAGCAGGCTCGCCCAGCGACTGGGAGATGCCGAAGGGGACGTAATCGCCGGCGATGGCCAGAACCGCGCTGCCGGCGCCGAGCTCGGGGATGCGCAGCCAGAGCGCGGCGCGACCGTCACCCGGCGCCGCGGGGAACGTGCCGGGGTGGCGTCCCACCGCGATGCGCGTCTCGACGCGGTCGGCGAGCGTCCCCTCGTGATCGGCTCGCAGGGGGCGCGCAGGGCACTGCTCGGGCGGCGGCACATCGGGGCGGACGGCCCACGACCCCGAGCTGCTAAAGCTGCGGCGGCCGAGCGCGGCGGTCACGGTGACGATCTCCTCGCCATCGAGGCTGACCGCGGCGCGAGCCTGGGACACCTGGTGACCGCGGACGATCTCGGTGGTGCGGATGTCGAGCACCGACGGAGGCGAGGCGAACGAGAGGAACTGCGCCGTCGCCCAGATGAGCGGCCGCCCGGTGGCCTGCTCCAGCGCCTCGACGCCCGCGGCCAGCCCACAGCCACCGAAGAGCGCGCCGATGCTGGAGCAGACGCCGCGCGTCACCGGCATGCGCCACCGCGAGGGATCACTCGTCGGCTGCAGTCCGAGAAAGCCTCGCGCGTCCATCGTCACGGCGACAATAGCCGTGCATCAGTCCAGGCGGGTCGAGCCCATGAGCACCCGGTCGCAGCCCCGAGCGGCCTGGCGTCCCTCGGCGATGGCCCAGACGATCAGCGACTGCCCGCGATGGGCGTCACCGGCGGCGAAGACGCCGGGGACTGTGGTCTGGAAGTCGGCGTCGACGGCGATGTTTCCCCGGGGATCGAGCGCGACGCCGAGCTGCTCGACGAACCCGTCATGAACGGGATGGACGAAGCCCATCGCCAGCAGGACGACCTCGACGTCCATGCTGAATTCCGTTCCCGCCACGTGGACGAACTGCGGCCGGCCGTCGACGATGCGCTGCTCGACGCGCACCGCGTGGAGCTGTTGCAGCTTGCCGGCGCTGCCGGTGAATGACGTGGTCTCGATGCTGTAGTCGCGGATCCCGCCCTCCTCGTGTGCAGACGAGGTGCGCATGATCACCGGCCAGGTGGGCCACGGATTCGCCTCGGGGCGGGTGTCGGGCGGTCTGGGCAGCAGCTCGAACTGGTGCACCGAGGCGCATCGTTCGCGGTGGACGTTGCCGAGGCAGTCGGCGCCGGTGTCGCCGCCACCGAGGATGACAACCCGCTTGCCGCGTGCGCTGATCGCGGTCTGTGCCGGGACGAGGTCTCCAGCGGCACGGCGGTTCTGCTGCGGCAGGTACTCCATGGCGAAGTGGACGCCGCGCAGCTCGCGTCCCGGGACGTTGAGATCCCGGGGTTGACCCGAGCCGATGCAGATGACCACCGCTTCGAAGCGCTCGCGCAGCTCATCGGCGGAGATGTCGATGCCGATGTTGTAGTTGGGTTCGAAGGAGACTCCTTCAGCGCTCATCAGCTCGAGGCGCCGGTCGAGGATCGTCTTCTCCAGCTTGAAATCAGGGATGCCGTAGCGCAGCAGTCCGCCGATGCGATCCGACTTCTCATACACGGTGACCCAGTGCCCGGCGCAGTTGAGCTGCTGCGCAGCCGCCAGGCCCGCGGGCCCCGACCCGATGACGGCGATGCGCTTGCCGGTGCGGTGCGCCGGAGGGTCGGCGTGCACCCAACCCTCCTCGAAGGCCCGGTCGACGATGCGCTGCTCGATCGCCTTGATGGTCACCGGGTCGTCGTTGATGCTGAGCACGCACGCCGGTTCGCAGGGAGCCGGGCAGAGCCGACCGGTGAACTCGGGGAAGTTGTTGGTCGCGTGGAGGCGCGCGATCGCCGACTGCCAGTCGTCGCGGTAGACGAGGTCGTTCCATTCGGGGATGAGGTTGCCCAGTGGACATCCGCTGTGACAGAAGGGGATGCCACAGTCCATGCACCGCGCGCCCTGCTCGCGCGCCGCCTCGAGCGGCCACGGGAGGTACACCTCACGGTAATCGTGGAGCCGCTCATCGACCGGGCGTCGCTGCGGCAGCGTGCGCCCGATCTCGATGAAGCCGCCGAGCTTGCCCATCAGCGCGTCACCCGACGATGGCCAGCTTGGGTGGCGCGTCGCGTCGCTGCAGGAGGACGCGCTTGTAGTCGACGGGCATGACCTTGACGAAATGGCGCACGGCGACCGGCCAGCCCTTGAGCAGGCGCTTGGCCACGCTGCTTCCGGTGTAGTCGGCGTGGCGCTGCAGCAATGAGCGAAGCAGCTCGACGTCCTCGTCGCTGCCCACCGTCTCCAGCTCGATCATGCCCAGGTTGCAGCGCTCGGCGAACCGGTCCTCCTCGTCGAGCACGAAGGCGATCCCACCGCTCATCCCCGCGGCGAAGTTGCGACCGGTGCGACCGATGATCACCACGACGCCGCCGGTCATGTACTCGCAGCCGTGGTCGCCGACGCCCTCGACGACGGCGGTCGCGCCGCTGTTGCGCACGCAGAATCGCTCACCGGCGATGCCCCGGAAGAACGCCTCGCCCGCCGTCGCCCCGTAGAGGACGACGTTGCCGACGATGATGTTGTCCTCGGCAACGATCACCGACTGCGGCGGCGGCATGATGACGATGCGGCCGCCGCTCAGGCCCTTGCCCGCGTAGTCGTTGGCATCGCCGCGCAGCGTCAGAGTGACGCCGCGGGCCAGCCAGGCCCCGAATGACTGCCCGGCGGATCCTTCGAGGTCGACGCGTATGGTGTCGGGCGGCAGCCCTTCGGCGCCGTAGCGGCGGGCGATCTCGCCACTGAGCATGCCGCCGACGGTGCGGTTGCCGTTGCGGATGGGCAGCTCGATCTGCACCGCCTGGCGTTCCTCGAGTGCTGGCTGTGCCAGGGCGATGATCTCGTGGTCGAGCGCCTTGTCGAGTCCGTGGTCCTGCTCGATGGTCTTGTGCACGTCGATCGTCGGCGACACGTCGGGCCGGTGCAGGATCATGGAAAAGTCGAGGCCCTGCGCCTTCCAGTGCTCGACGGCCTCGCGGGTGTCGAGCATGTCGCTGCGGCCGATCATGTCGCTGAAGCGGCGGAAGCCCAGGCGCGCCATGTGCCGGCGCACGTCCTCGGCGAGGAAGAACATGAAGTTGACCACGTGCTCAGGCTTGCCGGCGAACTTGCGGCGCAACACCGGGTCCTGAGTGGCGATGCCCACCGGACAGGTGTTGAGGTGGCAGACGCGCATCATGATGCAGCCGCTGGCGATCAATGCCGAGGTGGCGAAGCCGAATTCCTCGGCACCGAGAAGCGCACCCACGACGACGTCGCGCCCGGTCTTCATCTGTCCGTCGGCCTGGAGCACGACGCGGCTGCGCAGGTCGTTGAGCACCAAGACCTGCTGCGTCTCGGCAAGCCCGATCTCCCAGGGAACACCGGCGTGCTTGATCGAGGACAGCGGTGAAGCACCGGTGCCCCCCTCATAGCCGGCGATGACGATGTGATCGGCGTGCGCCTTGCTCACCCCCGCGGCGATGGTGCCGACGCCAACCTCGGCGACGAGCTTGACGCTGATGCGCGCCTGTGGGTTGACGTTCTTGAGATCGTGGATGAGCTGGGCGAGGTCCTCGATGGAGTAGATGTCGTGGTGCGGTGGGGGAGAGATGAGGCCGACTCCGGGAGTCGAGTAGCGCAGCGAGGCGATGTATTCGTCGACCTTGTGCCCGGGGAGCTGACCGCCCTCGCCGGGCTTGGCGCCCTGGGCGATCTTGATCTGCAGCTCGGCAGCGTTGACCAGGTAGTGGGCGTT
This sequence comes from Candidatus Dormiibacterota bacterium, assembly GCA_035938875.1. Lineage (GTDB taxonomy): Bacteria > Chloroflexota > Dormibacteria > Aeolococcales > Aeolococcaceae > DASZGL01. The sequence continues at coordinate 29,948 of DASZGL010000013.1, read as the reverse complement.
GACGCCGAAGCGCGCCGATGCCACCTGCTTGATGGCGCTGCGTCGCCAGTCCCCGTTGGCGTCTTTCTTGTAGCGACGCGGGTCTTCGCCGCCCTCGCCGGTGTTCGACTTGCCGCCGATGCGGTTCATGGCGATCGCCAGGTTCTCGTGCGCCTCGGTGCTGATCGACCCCAGCGACATGGCGCCGGTGGCGAAACGGCGGACGATCGCGCTCGCGGGCTCGACCTGGTCGATGGGGATCGGCGCCGGCGTCTCGCGGAGCTGCAGCAGTCCGCGCAGAGTCTTCAGCTGCCGGCTCTGGTCGTCGACCATGGCGGCGTAGTCGCGGTACCAGGTCTCGTCGTTGGTCTTGACCGCGTGCTGCAGCTTGCCGATGGTCTCGGGGTTCCATTGGTGGAACTCACCCTTGCGCCGCCACTGGTACTGGCCACCTTCGTCGAGCGCGGCAGGTGCCACGCGCACCTCAGGATAGGCATCGCTGTGACGCGCGATCGCCTCGCCGGCGATCACCTCGAGGCCGACGCCGCCGATGCGAGACGCCGTACCGGTGAAGTACCTGTCGATGACCTCACGGCCGATGCCGATGGCCTCGAATATCTGGGCACCGCAGTACGACAGGATGGTGCTGATGCCCATCTTGGAGATGGTTTTCAGCAGTCCTTTGTTGATCGCCTTGACGAAGATGCCCTGCGCCTTGTCGGCGGTCATGCCCTCACCAAGCAGCCCGCGACGCTGCAGGTCGCTGATGGTCTCGAAGGCGAGGTATGGATTCACCGCCTCGGCGCCGTAGCCGATGAGCAGGGCGAAGTGCATGACCTCTCGAGGTTCGCCGCTCTCGATGACCAGACCCACGCCGGTACGCGTCTGTTCGCGGATGAGGTGGTGGTGCACCGCCGCGGTGGCCAGCAGGCTGGGAATCGGCACGTGCGACGCGTCGGCGGTGCGGTCGCTGAGGACGATGACGGTGTAGCCATCCTCGATCTTCTGCGACGCCAGCCGGCAGATGCGATCGAGCCCGCTGCGTAGGCCGCGCACCCCGTCGGCGCGGTGAAAGACGGCGTTGATCGTCGCCGTGGGGAATTCGCGCTGGGTGACGTGGCGGATCTTGGCCAGGTCGCCGTTGGTGAGGATCGGGTGGGGCATCTCCAGGCGCCGCGCCTGGGCTGGTCCCTGCTCCAGCAGGTTGCCGCCGGCGCCGAGGCTGCACACCAGCGACATCACCATCGACTCGCGGATCGGATCGATGGGTGGATTGGTGACCTGGGCGAAGAGCTGCTTGAAGTAGTTGAACAGCGGCTGGGGACGATCGCTGAGGACCGCCGGTGGGGTGTCGTTGCCCATCGACCCGACCGGCTCCTCGCCGGTGGCGATCATCGGTCCCAGAAGGAATTTAAGGTCCTCCTGCGTGTAGCCAAACGTCTGCTGGCGGATGAGCAGCGCCGCCGGGTCGTGGTCGGAGACACCGTTCTTCGCCTGCAGCTCGTGCAGGTACACGGTGCCCTGACGTATCCACTCCTTGTAGGGGTGGAGCGTCGACAACGTCGCTTTGACCTCGGCGTCGTCGAGGATGCGACCCGCCTCGGTGTCGACGAGCAGCAGCTTTCCCGGCTCCAGGCGCCACTTGCGCACGATGCGTTCGGCAGGGATGTCGAGGACGCCGGTCTCGGAAGCCATCACCACCAGGCCGTCGTCGGTCACCATGTACCGCGCCGGACGCAGACCGTTGCGGTCAAGGGTGGCGCCAATGACCCGGCCGTCGGTGAAGGCGATGGCCGCCGGGCCGTCCCAGGGCTCGAGCAGCGAGGCGTGGACCTCGTAGAAGGCGCGGCGGTCGTCGTCCATGAGCTGGTTCTCGTGCCAGGCCTCGGGGATCATCATCATGATCGCGTGGTGCACCGGCCGGCCGGTGAGCGCCAGCATCTCCAGGGCGTTGTCGAACTGCGCTGAGTCAGAACCGGTTTCGTCGATCACCGGCCGCAGCTTGGCGATGTCGTCGCCGTACAGCGGGCTCTTGAACTTCGACTGCCGGGCGCGCATCCAGTTGACGTTGCCCCGCAGCGTGTTGATCTCGCCGTTGTGGCAGATGTAGCGGAACGGCTGGGCGATGTTCCAGCGGGGCAGGACATTGGTGGAGAAGCGGGAATGCACCAGGGCGAGCGACGAGGCCACGTCGGCGTCGCTCAGCTCGGGATAGAACGGCGCGATCTGTTGCGCCATGAGCATGCCCTTGTAGACGATGGTCCGTGAGCTAAGGCTGCACAGGTAGAAGAGGTGGCCCTGGCTCATGCCCACCTCGGCGATGCGCCGTTCGATGACCCGGCGCAGACAGTAGAGGCGGCGCTCCAGGGTGTCGCCGTCGAGCCCGACCGCGGCGACGAAGAGCTGGCGGATCGCCGGCATCCCCTCGCGGGCTACCCGGCCGATCTCCGCCGGCTGGTGAGGCACGTCTCGCCAGCCGAGCAGGCGCAGCCCTTCGTCCTCGCAGCAGCGCCTGACGATGTCCTCGCAATGAGCACGCTGGTCGGGATCGGTTGGCAGGAACGCCATGCCGACGCCGTACGCCCCCGGTGCGGGGAGGTCGACGCCGGCGACGCGGCGGAGGAATGCGTCGGGGACCTGGAGGAGAATGCCGGCGCCGTCGCCGGTCTCGGGGTCGCAGCCGCAGGCGCCGCGGTGGCCGAGATTGACCAGCGCCTCGATTCCCCGAGCCACGATGGCGTGCGAGCGCTCGCCGGCGATGCTGGCGACGAATGCCACGCCACAGGAGTCGTGTTCGTAGCGTGGGTCGTAGAGGCCCTGGGGAACCGGCAGCGGCATCACATGGTCCCTGTTGCGGGTGGGTATGGGTGCGTGCAAGCGTGGCGTGGGGAGCGACCGCGGCCGGGCCGGGGGTGGTGGCCACGTGGCAGCTGTCGCGGACGGTGGGTCAAGGGTGACGCCCTGCCGTCGGAATCGCCAACTCTACAGGATCGAGACGCGGTGCGCCATGCCTTCTTGTGGCATATGTCATAGGGTACGTGATGAGGCCACATCTTGGGGTAGGTTCTCCTGTACAGCACAATATATGGTACGTGGCTCGGCTGCGCCCCGATCGGCCGCGACCTGCCGAGCTCAGGGGCGAAGCCGGTTCGGCGAGGCCTTTCGCTACGATGCGGGGCGATGACGGTGAGCAGCACCGAGTTCGCCGCTGCGCCGCGAGGATCGGCAGATCACGCGGCCGGTCTCGGCACCATCGCCCGGCTGCAGCGCGACAAGCCGTGGTGGCTCCTCCCGGTCACCGTTGTCGTCGTCCTTGGCAGCTTCATCGTCTACTCGGCATGGACGGCGACCGTCGGTCACGGCGACGCTTCGATCGCCGGAAATCCACCCTACCTGTCGCCGTTCTACTCGCCGACATGGCTGGCCGGGCACGTTCCGGTTTTTCCTGCGCTGCTCTGCCTGCTCGTGCCCATCGGATTCCGCGGCACCTGTTACTACTACCGCAAGGCGTATCACCGCTCGTTCCTGCTCGATCCACCGGCGTGCTCCGTGGCCGAGCCGCGTCATCGCGCCTATCACGGTGAGACGCGTTTCCCGCTGGTGCTCAACAACCTGCACCGGTTCACCATGTACCTCGCCGTCGCCTACGTGTTCATCCTCGGCTACGACGCGGTCAACGCCTTCAGCCTCGGCGGTCACCTCTACCTCGGGCTGGGCACGGCGATCATGGTGGTCAACGTCATCCTCATCGCTGCGTACACGTTCTCCTGTCACTCGCTGCGGCACTTCGTCGGCGGCGGGATGGACTGCTACTCCTGCGTGCGGTTCGGCAAGCCGCGGCATCGCATCTGGCAGGCGGTCACGCGGCTCAACGTCCGCCATCCGATGTGGGCGTGGGTGAGCATGTTCAGCGTCTGGAGCGTCGATGTGTACATTCGCATCCTCGGGGCGGGCTGGTTCACCGACCCGCATCACATCTTCTGAGCGTGACCGTCGAGCCCTACATCAGCCACGAGTGCGACGTCCTCGTCGTCGGCGCCGGTGGCGCGGGCATGCGTGCCGCGATCGCCGCGGCCGAGGCAGGCTGCACCACCATCGTGGTCACCAAGTCGCTGCTCGGCAAGGCGCACACCGTCATGGCCGAGGGCGGGATCGGCGCCGCGCTGGCCAACGTTGACGAGCGTGACGGCTGGCAGGTGCACTTCGCCGACACCATGCTCGGCGGCCAGATGATCAACAACTGGCGGATGGTCGAGATCTTCGCCCACGAGGCCATCGATCGCGTCTACGAGCTGGAGCGCTGGGGCGGGATCTTCGACCGCACTCCCGACGGCCGGATCATGCAGCGCGCCTTCGGGGCCCACACCTTCTGGCGCCTCTGCCACGTCGGCGACCGGACCGGCCTCGAGCTCATCCGCACCTGCCAGGACAGGCTGGTGCACACCGCGGGCGCCGATGTGCTCATGGAGTACACGCTGACGCGGCTGCTCAAGGACGGGGATCGCGTCGTCGGTGCGGTCGGCTACCGGCGCAACGACGGTCGGTTCGTCGCCATCCGAGCCAAGGCGACGGTGCTCGCCACCGGCGGTTGGGGCCGCATGTACCGCTACACGTCGAACTCCTGGGAGGGGACGGGCGACGGCGCGGCGCTGGCCTACGACGCCGGCGCGGAGCTGCTCGACATGGAGTTCGTCCAGTTCCACCCCACCGGGATGGTGTGGCCGCCGGGGGCGCGAGGCATCCTGGTCACCGAAGCAGTGCGCGGCGAAGGCGGCCTGCTCTTCAACACCGAGGGCAAACGCTTCATGCTCGAGTACGACCCCAAGAAGCTCGAGCTGTCATCGCGCGACGTCGTCGCCCGCTCCATCTACAAAGAGGTGCAGGCAGGGCGCGGCACGCCGCACGGTGGCGCCTACCTCGACATCCGTCACCGCGGCGCCGATTACATCAAGAAGAAACTGCCCTCGATGTACGAGCAGTTTCACGCGCTGGCGTCGGTGGACATCACCAGGGAGGCGATGGAGGTAGGGCCGACCATCCACTATGTGATGGGCGGCGCGCGGGTCGACGCCGAGACCGCGGCCACGACCGTGCCCGGGCTCTACGCCGCCGGTGAGGTCGCCGGCGGCCTGCACGGTGCCAACCGGCTCGGTGGCAACTCGCTGAGCGACATCCTCGTCTTCGGCAAGCGCGCCGGTGAGGCGGCAGCGGAATACGCAAGGTCGAAGGAGTTCAGCACGCTCGACGAACGGCAGATCGACGCCGAGCAGCGCGCCATCCTGGTTCCCCTCGACGGCAGCGACGGCACGCAGGGTGAGAATCCCTACCTCATCCACGAGTCGCTGCAGGAGGCCATGCAGGACGACGCCGGCATCGCCCGGACCGAGGAGTCGCTCAACCGCTCGCTGAGCGCGATCCAGGAGCTACGCCTTCGCGCAGCGCGGTTGCGGGTCAAGGGCACGCGCACCCTCAACCCCGGCTGGCACACGTGCCGTGACGTGCTCAACATGCTGACCGTGAGCGAGGCGATCGTGCGCTCGGCGATCGAGCGCAGGGAGAGCCGGGGTTCGCAGTGGCGTACCGATCACCCCGATGCCAGCCCCGAGCACGGACAGGTCAACTACGTTGCCTTCCTCGACGGCGCAACCATGCGGATCAAGGCGATCCCCGTACAGCCCGTGCCCCACCATCTCGCCCGGCACATCCGCGACGAGGAGGAGCTGCGCGCCGCGCATGTCATCCCCATAGCACCGACGACGTCGCTGCAACTGGCGGCCAAGGAGGCATAGACACACGTGGCGATTGCGGAGCGCACCGACCAGCGCGAGTCGCTGCAACCCACCTCCGCGGCCGAGCAGGCGGAGCTGATCGAGCTTCACGTCTTCCGTGGCGAGCCCGGGGCCGAGCGGGGTGACCAGGTGTACCGGGTCCCCCTGGTGACCGGGATGGTCGTTCTCGACGCCATCCACTACATCCAGAAGCACGTCGACACCGACCTCGCCTGCCGTTGGAACTGCAAGGCGGCCAAGTGCGGATCGTGCAGCGCCGAGGTCAACGGCAAGCCGACGCTGATGTGCAAGACCCGCGTCGACGACCTGCCCGACGGTCCGATCACGGTTCGGCCGATGAAGGCGTTCCCGCTGATCAAGGACCTGGTCACCGACGTCAGCGGCAACTACGCGGTCAATCGCTCCATACCGCCGTTCACCGCGGCGCCGGATGACGGCACGCCCTGGCGCATCGACGAGACCGACATCGACCGGATCTACGAGTTCCGCAAGTGCATCGAGTGCTTCCTCTGCCAGGACGTCTGCCACATCCTGCGCAGCCACGACCTCCACGACCGCTTCTACGGGCCGCGGTTCTTCGTCCGCGTCGCGTCGCTGGAGATGCACCCCAAGGACGTGCTCGACCGCACCGAGCAGACGCGCCGGGAGGGTGGCCTCGGTTACTGCAACATCACCAAGTGCTGCACCGAGGTGTGCCCCGAACACATCCACATCACCGACAACGCGATCATCCCGCTCAAGGAGCGGGTGGCCGACAAGCACTGGGACCCCGTTCGCTGGGTGGCGGGCAAGCTCCGCGGCCGCCCCAGCGGGGCGGGCGGCGCCCCCGCCTAGCGGGCGGCGGCGTACGGGCAGGCGTGAGCATCGACTCGCTCGGCGTCATCGTCCTGCTGATCGTCTTTGTCACCCTGCTCACCGGTTTTGTGGCGTTCTTCTTCTATTCGCGGACCCCAGCGTGGCGGACGTCGGAGGTGCGCATGGCGACGATGCGTCTGCTGGTGATCCTTGGGCCCTTCTTCGGTTTTCGCCACGAGATGCCGGAACCCACACCCACCTCGGTGAGCACACCGGGCCCCGACCCCGAGCCTCAGTCGGTGGATACCCGCTTCGGCCAGGCGGAGCCGAACCGGGGCGTGGCCGGCAGCCCTGACGCGAAAACCTCGAAGGACTGAGCCGGCGGTATCGGCTGCGGCGAGACGGCCTGGCGCAGCGCCGCCATGACCTCCTCGAGCGGTGGATGATCGCCGGCGATGCGGCTGAGGTACATGTACGCCGCCTGGTCGCCGGGCACCGCAATGAGCACGCCTCCTTGCTGGAACGGATTGCCCAGGATGGTCGTCTGGAAGTAGCCCTCTCGCATCGTGCGCAGTCCGTTGACGGCGACGCCCGCGACGGTGCTGATGATGCTGTCGGTGGCGCCGATGGCGTCGTACGTGTAGCGTGAGGGATCGGTGTACATTTCGCAGTGGGGGGCATACAGCCGGCGAAATTCGATGGCGTGCCTGGTGTTCCCCTGGCCGACGAAGGCCAGCCGCGCGCCGAGGGCCTCGATGCGCGGCTTCTCGGCGAGCATCTGAGCCGCCTGCTGTTTGCAGAAGAGGCAACCGAAGTGGCGCAGCCAGCTGATCACCGCCGGGCGGTGACGCCACAGGCTTCCCAGCACCCGGCTCTGGCCGCGCAGGTCGAGCACCGCCTTGCCGGCGATCGCGCTGATGTCGACGCCGGTCATCGCCCGCCTAGGCGAGCCTGGGGCTGCGCTCATGGTCAACCTGCCCGTTGTAGACACGCAGCGCTGGGTTGCTGCCTGATGTGTCGGAAACGTGCCGTCTGGCGGCAGGCCCCGGGGCGATCAGCCCCATGAAGATGTTGCGACCGCCGACATTGATCGGGGTGAGGTGGAGTCCGAAGTCGAAGATGGTGCCGTCCTTGCGGCGGCCGACCAGCTCACACCAGCGCGGCGGCGGGGGCCCGCCCGCCTGGTGACGGAGGCAGTCCCTGACGTATTCGATCAGCCCTTCGCGCTGGGGCTCGGTGATGAGTGTGCGCAGGTCTTCGCCGAGCACCTCCGACGTGCCGTAGCCGAACGCCGACCTGGCCCGGCTGTTGAGGGACATCACCGCACCGTTGTCGGCGACGGTGACGATGGCGTCGGCGGCCCCCTCCAACGTCTCCTGCAGGCGCTGCGGGCTGTCCCCACGCATCTCCGCCTGCCGCCGGGCGACGAACTGCCCGAGCTGACCGCCCAGGTCGGTGAGCGTGCGCACCAGCTCCTCGTCCGTCTCCCGGCGTTCGCTGGCGAAGAACTCCATCACCGCGAGCACCCGATCGGCGGCGATCACCGGCACCGCGAGGCTGTCGCGCAGACCGGCTTGGCTCGCCGTCGCCATCCGGGCGAAGTCCTCGTGCGCCGAGCCGAGCTCGCTCAGGGTGAGCGCCCGACCCGTCGACCACACCCGTCCGGGGAGCCCGGTACCCGCCGCGAGCGTCGTCTGCGAGGTGGCCCGGAGCAGCTCCTTGACGGCGGGTCGGTCCGCCGCCCACAGGTGCTGGCTGCGCAGCCCGCCGATCGACGGGGTCCAGAGGGCAGCGGCGGCGAATCCCATCCGTGAGGCGATCGCGGTGAGGACGCGATCGAGCGTCTCCGGCAGCGAGGTCGCGTCACTGAGGACGCCGGCGACGATGAATCGCACCCCCTGGAGGCGCTCGGCGCGCTGCCTGGCGGTGACGTCGCGGACGACGGCGACGAAGCCGGCCCCTCCGTCGTCGCCTCGCGCGGCCAGGTTGACCGACAGGTCAACAGGGAGTTCGGATCCGTCGCGGCGCGCCGCAACGAGCTCGGTGACGCGTCCCAGGAGGGCGCCCTCACAGGTGCGCCGGAAATGGCTCAGCCCCTTCTCGTGCTCGAGGCGGTAGCGCTCGGGGACGATGGTCTGAGAGACCAGCCGGCCGACGGCCTCGCTCTCCGACCAGCCGAAGAGCTCCTCGGCCATTGGGTTCCACTGGGTGATCCTGCCCTCCTCGTCCATGCCGACGATGGCGTCGAGGGAGCAGTCGACGATGGCGGTGACGTGCACCGTCGACTGCTGCAGCTCGGCGACGGATGCCCGATACCGGCGCGACAGGCTCCGAGTGCGAAGTGCCAGCGCCAGCACGGCGAGGAAGGCGAGCCCTCCAAGCACGAGGTCGCGATTCAACGCGTCGTCGAGACCGAGGCTGGAGAGGGCGGGCGCCACGATCGCCATGCTGCAATCCTCCCGGCTGGCCCCCCTCGTTGGCCTGCGTCAGTCGACCCGCCCGGTCTCCTGGATGCGCCGGAGGGTCGCCACGACGTCCTCCCGCTCTGGGGCGATCACCGACATCTTGCGATAGACCACCTCCACTTTGCGAGGGTCACCCTGCCAGCGGGCCAGCGCGGCGATCCGCTCCAGATAGGAGAGGGCGAGCTCGGTGTCACCCCTCTCGACGCTGAGCGATGCCAGCCGCCACAGCGGCAGGTCATCGAGGGGATCGCTGGTCGATGCGGCGAGGTAGCAGTCGCCCGCAGCGCGCTCGTCACCCCCGGCGCGGCAGCTGTCGCCGGCGGCCACGGCGAGGTGAGCGATGCCGGTGACCCCCGAGCCGTACGTCAGCCGCATCAAGAGGGTCGCCACGGCGGCGTACTCACCCGCATCGAGGAGTGCGTCGACCTGCGCAGTTGTCGCGCCCGTTGTCGCGGGTGGTGGCGGGACCGGCACCTGCGGCGAGGCGTCCGCGGGTCGGCGCTCGGCCGCCGCTGCCCGCGGAGGGTGACTCGTCGTTGTCTCCGCCGTGCGGAACGGGTCGTTCAGCGACGCCGCCGCGTCGAGCGCCAGGAGGTACTCGTAGATGCTCCGCATCAGCCGCCGCGCGACCTCGGGACCGAGGTCTGAGCCCACATGCGCGAGATCGACCAGGACCTCGTCGACGACATCGATGAGGCTCGCCTCGTCGACCTGGGCGCTCTCGACCAACCCATCAAGCCGTTGCATGAGAAAGCCTTCGAGGTCGGGCGCCGCCAGCGCACCCGCGGCGGCGGCGGACTGCCAGGAGGCGCGAAGGGCGGCCAGCGGATCGCCGACCTGCTGGTCGAGCATGGCCATGGCCGCATCCTAGGCCAGCCGTCGGCGTCGCGACGCACGCCGCCGTCTCAGGTCGGTCGCGGCGGGTGTCGCCGGATTCAGCCGATGCGCGCTCCTCGAGCGAGAGCCGACACGTCAGCCCCCACGTCGCCGGCGTTACTGACGATGATGTCAACAAGTTCTTTGACCGCGGCCGCCGAGCGATGCAGCGCGGCGCGCTCGTCGGCGCTCAGCTCGACCTCGACCACCTCGATCAGGCCACCGGCGCCGAGCCGGCAGGGCACGCCGCTGAACAGTCCGTTGATCCCGTACTCGCCCTGGAGCAGAACGCTGCAGGGCAGCACCTGGCGCTTGTCGAGAACGATGGCGTCGACCATCTGCGCCGCCGCGGCACTGGGCGCGTAATAGGCACTCCCCGTCTTCAACAGGTTGACGATCTCAGCGCCGCCGTCACGCGCGCGCTGCACGATGGCCGCCAGGCGGTCGGCCGGGATCAGCCGGTCGACGGGAACACCGGCGACCGTCGAGTACCGCGTGAGCGGGACCATGGTGTCGCCGTGACCGCCGAGGACGTACGCCTGCACGTCCTCCACCGACGCGTCGAGCTCCTGGGCGATGAACGTGCGGAATCGAGCGGTGTCGAGGACTCCGGCCATGCCGAGGACCCGCCGTCGGTCGAAACCGCTGACGACATGGGCCAACTGCGCCATCGCGTCGAGCGGGTTGGTGACCATCACCAGGATGGCCGACGGGCTTCTGCGCGACACCTCGGAGACCACCGCGGCGATGACCTTGGCGTTGGCCATCACCAGGTCGTCGCGTGACATGCCGGGTTTGCGCGGCAGACCGCTGGTGACCACGACGATGTCGGAGCCGGCGCTCTCGTCGTACCCGTTGCTGCCGGTCACCAGGGAGTCGTAGCCGACGATGGGGCCCGCCTCGAGCATGTCGAGCGCCTTTCCCTGGGGAAGTCCCTCGACGATGTCGACGAGGACGATGTCGGCGTAGTTGCGCTCGGCGAGCCGCTGCGCCAGGGTCGCGCCGACGTTGCCGGCTCCGACGACGGTGATCTTCGTGCGCACGTGCACACCTCGATTGTTGGACGGGACCTGCCTTTGGCCGCGCGCGATTGTAGTGCCCCAGTCCGCGTCGACGATGATGCGTGGCCATGGCCCCAGCCACGATGGCCGGTTCACCGACTCGCAGGCGTGCGTGGCGGGTGCACCCGCGCTGGTTCGTGCTGCTGGCGGCCTTCGCCGCGGGCAGCATTCCGCTCATCGCGGTGCACGCGGTTCCGCTGACCGCGGAGTACGCGATCTTCGTCGTCCTCGTCGGCTACGCGGCGGTGGGCTCAAGCGCGGCGTTCGCCTGGTCGTGGACGCCATGGCTGGCGGCCATCGTCGCCCTCGACGATCTCCGCGGCATCCAGGCGGTCGGACCCCAGCCCCACGCCGGCGACGTCGCACGATTCGAGTCCTGGGTGTTCGCCGGCCACCAGCCGGTGATCGAGCTGCAGCACGCCTGGGCAGGGGCGTCGGGGACGCTGCGGCTTCACGACATCGCGCTCAGCGCGGTGTACCTGATGCACAGTCCTGCGCCGCTGATCTGCGGTGCTGCACTCTGGCGCTGGCACCGCGAGCTGTTCACCCCGTATGTCGCCACCCTGGTCTCCGTGGCGGCTGCGGGGCTGGTCACCTACCTGCTGTTCCCCGAGTCGCCGCCCTGGCTGGCCGCCGACCACGGGGCCATCCCTGCGGTTCGGCGGATCGTCAGCGAAGTCATGACCCACGCGGGACCGCTGAGCAACGTGTACGCGGGCGCCGATCCTCTGCCCGACGCGGCGATGCCGTCGCTGCACGTGTCCTATCCGGTGATCGTCGCCTGGTGGACCGCCGTCGCCTTCGGCCGCCGCGCCTGGTGGGTCTTCGCCTACCCGGCGAGCATCTGTGTCGGGGTGGTCTACCTCGGCGAACACTGGGTCGTCGACGTGGTCGCGGGCATTGCCTACGCCGCCGGCGCCATCCTGCTGGGTCGGAGGCTTCAGCGCACGCGCCTACACTCGCCGGCGTGACCCGTGGCCTTCCCGCAGCATCGCGCTCCCGTCCCCGAGGGGCCCGCGAGCGGGCGCTTGGCGTGGTGGAGCGGTTGCGCACCGAGTATCCCGACGCCGAGTGCGCCCTCACCCATCACGATCCCTTCGAGCTGCTCGTCGCCACCATCCTCAGCGCCCAGACCACCGACGAGCGGGTCAACACGGTGACGCCGGCGCTGTTCGCCCGCTATCCGGATGCAGGCGCCATGGCCACCGCGTTGCTCGCCGACATGGAGGCGCTCATCCGGCCGACGGGATTCTTCCGCACCAAGTCGCGAGCGCTGGTGGAGATGTCGCAGGACCTTGTCGCCCGCTACGGCGGCCGGGTGCCGGCGACGATGGACGAGCTGGTCACGCTGCGCGGCGTCGGTCGCAAGACGGCGAACGTGGTGCTCGGCGTCGCCCTCGGCGTCCCCGGCTTTCCCGTCGACACCCACGTCACCCGCCTCGTGCGACGCCTGCGGCTGACGACGTCGACCGACCCGGTGCAGATCGAGGCGGACGTCTGCTCCATGGTGCCGCGCGAGGAGTGGACCGCCCTCAGCCTGCGTCTCATCCTCCACGGGCGAAGGGTCTGCGACGCCCGCCGGCCACGGTGCGAGATCTGCGTCATGAACGACATCTGCCCGTCGGCATTCGTGGTGCAGGCACGGCGACCAAAGAAGGCGAGCGGTGGGCGGGGCCGGAGGCCGACCGCCAGACGTCGAGCCTAGGCCAGGCTTTACGCGGGAGCGGAGGTGCCCAGCACGTGAGCCCAGGCGGTTGCCTGGTCGTCGGGGACGGGGGTGTGTCCGTCGAGGGATGCGGCGAGGCGCTTCGCCTCCAGCGGCGACAGCCGCAGACGTCCGGCGTCCCCGGGGGTGAGGAGCTCGGCCTCGATGCAGAGATCGACGAACTCCTCGAGATCGTCGGGATCGTGGGGGTCGAGACCTTGAGCCTTGAGCACGAGGCGCTCGCGTGCGCTGGGTAGGTAGATGCCGAGATCGGCGAAGGCCAGCAGGATCGCCCTGGCCAGGCTGTTGTTGTCGGTGCTCAAGGGCCTCGGTGCTCCCTTTCAGAGCGGCGCACGGCTGGATGAAGTCGGAGACGGCTTACCCGCTGCAAGCCATGGTACTTGGAGCCGGTGCTGACTGAACGCCTCGCGGCAACCTGGTGACACCTGTCAGGCCGCGATACAGGCTGTCAACAGATCGGCGACACCGAGCGTCTCCGCGGTGCGCGCTGCTCGCCATTCGGGGACGAGGCGATGGCCGACAAGGTCCGCGTACAGCGCCCGGTAGAGGTCATTGACGAACTGGCGATCGCTCAGCGCGCCTACGGAGACGCGTTCGACGAATCCATCGGCGGTGCTCGAGGTCAGCTCGCCGTCCGCCCAGCGCAGGTCCAGCGATCCGTCCGGGGTCGACGCCGCGACGAAGTTGTGCCGTGCCGCGCCGGCGTACGAGACACGAATCGACGCCGTGCCGGTGCGGCCGAGGCGAAGGGCCACATTGGCGGTTTCGCGGCCCGGCTCTCCAGTGCGGTTGCAGCTGAGCAAAGTGGTGTCAGGGTCGAGCAGCCAGCACATCGCCAGGTAGTGCACGGCGTGGTCGCCGAGGATGCCGCCCTCCACCTGGCCGCGGGCTCGCCAGCCGCCCGCGCTGAGGGGATCGGTGCCGGGCCGCTCGACCTCGATGCTGAGGGTGAAGCTGCGGTCCTCGGCGATGCAGGCACCAACAGCAGCGGCGATTCGCTGCCAGGCGGGGGCGTGGTGGTACTGGTGAACGGTGGCCAGCAGAAGGTCGGGGTGGCGCGCCGCCAACTGGCGGAGCTCGGCAGCGTCTCCCGGCCCGATGCCCAGAGGCTTCTCGCAGAGCACGTCGACATCGCGCAGCGCCGCGGCCTCGATGGCGGCGAGGTGAGCGCTCGGGGGACTGGCGATGACCAGCAGGTCCGGCCGCGTGGCGTCGAGCACGTCGACGACGTCGAGGTAGGCGCCGGCGCCGCGCACCGGGTCGATGGACTGCCAGCGCGCCGGGTCGGGGTCACAGACTCCGACGATGGCCGCGGTTCCCGCCTCCGCGGCGTCGAGCAGCGCCGGCACGTGGGCGCGCTGCGCCGCGGAGCCGAGTCCGCAGAGGGCTACGGTCAGGGGCATAGAGCGGCGTTGAGCGCCTCGATGGCCTCGTCGGCCTCGGCCTCGGTCAGGGTCAGCGGCGCGTTGAGCCGCACCGCTGGTACCTGGGCGATGAGCAGGCCGTGGTCGAGAAGGGAGAGGAAGAGTCGCTGGCTGAGCGTGGTGTCGGCGATCTCGCCCGTGGCGGGGTCGACGATGTCGAAGCCCAGCATCAATCCGACGCCGCGAACGTGGCGGACGTAGGGCGAGCGCGCCTCGATGTCGACGAGCCCCCGTGCCAGGCGCGCCGAGGTGGCGAGCACATTGGCGAGGAAACCCTCCTCGGCGAGGATGCCGAGCACCGCCAGCCCGGCGGCACAGGCCACGGGGTTCGCCCCGTAGCTGCTCGATGTCGCCGACGGATCGGCGAAGAGACTGTTGTCCCACAGGGCGCTCGAGGCTGCCACCCCGCTCAGCGGAAAGCTTCCGCCCATGGCCTTGCCGAGCACCATGATGTCGGGGTCGACGCCATACCAGTCGGCGGCGAACATTACCCCGAGACGGCCGAATCCGGTGATCGACTCGTCGTCGATGAGCAGCCAGCCGCGCCTGGTGCACACCTGGCGCAGACCGGCGAGGAAACGGCGGTGCGGAGGACGGTTGCCCGCAGTGCCGAGGATGGGCTCGACGATGACCGCGGCGACACCTCCATCGAGCGAATCGGCGTATTGCTCGAGTCCGGCCAACGCCAGCTCGCCGTCGTCGTTGCACTGCGGGTAGGTGAGCACGTCGTGCTCGGTGCATTCCGGATAGGCGACGTCGTGCACCCAGTCTATGCGCAGCTTGTCGCGCTCTTTGGCGAAACGATGCCCGGTGAAGCGCACCCCGGTGGTCTTGCCGTGAAAACCCGTGTTGAAGGAGATGAGGTGCCGGTTACCGGTCACGGACTGGGCCAGTCGCACCGCGACCTCGACCGCCTCGGTGCCGCCGGAGTACAGCGCGGTGCGGTCGAGCCCGGCGGGCAGCACCTCGGCCAGCGCCTCGAGGTAGCGGGCGTGCTCAGGGGTGTGCAGCACGCAGGCCGACAGCCGCCGCGCCTGGTCGGCCACCGCCGCGGCCCAGCGCGGGTGACCGTGGCCGATGGCGGCGACGCCCATGGCGGTCGCGAAGTCCAGGTACCGCCGCCCGTGGTCGTCGATGAGGTGGGCCCCCTCGCCGTGGGTGATGACCAGGCCGGCGTTCTCAGCGATCCGCCGCGGACCTCCGCCACCGTAGCGGCGGATGGTCGAGGGAACCTCGGCGGCTTGCGAGGAGACGATTTCGAGCATGGGTGTACGTCAGTCTGCTGAGGCGGGGCCGCGGGCCCGCGAAGCTGGTGTGTCCGCGGAAGTGTACAGGCCTACCCGGGTGAATCCTCCATGGTGGCGACCCCGTGGCGCGGTTGCGGGCGCTCCAGGGTGCCGGTCTGCCTGGGGTGCCAGAACTGCATCACGCCGCCGACCATGTCGGCCAGGCTGTTGAGGAAGAGCCACAAAAGCGCAAATGCGGCCCCGGTTCCGCGGGCGATGCCGAACTCGGCCAACGCCGCCGTGAAGGCCGCCTCGCGTGTCCCCAATCCCGCCAGCGTGAACGGCGCGGCGCCGGCGACCAGGGCGAGCATGAGGACGAAGAGGATGACCCGGGCGTCGAGTTCAATCCCCACCGCCCGGGCTAGTCCCAGGGCCATACCCCCCAGGGTGAGTAGGAAGATCAGCCCCTGGGCCACCGCCAGCGCGAGCAGGCCAGGCACTTCGCCGTATGAGGCGATCGCCCGCCACGTGCTCGCCGTGTGGCGGCGCAACGCGTCGGGGAGCCAGAGCATCCGCCCCCTTCGGCGGACGCGGGCGAAGAGACGCGCCTGCAACCGGGGGGCGATGATGAAGAGGGTCAGGAGCGTCGCCACCACGACGGTGATGCCGAAGCCGAGCATCCAGTCGCCGCGGTGGGAGATCCCCGGCGCTGTGGCGGCGGTGCAGAACGCCAGCCCGAAGAGGCTGACGATGACCACCAGCTGATCCATGGCCACCGAAGCGAGGATCGCGGGCAGAGCGGGCGAGCGACGGCCAAGGAGCATCACCTTGATCGCCTGGCCGCCCAGCTGGCCGGGGAGCACGAGGTTGTAGAAGGCACCGACGTAGACGGCGCGCAGCAGCGGGGCGATGCGCTCGGTGACGCCGAGACCCTTGAGGAGCAGCTGCCAGCGCCACGCAGCGACCCAGCAGTTGGCCGCCAGGCAAACCAACGCGAACCCGGCCCAGGCGAGGTGACGGCGGTCGCCCAGGGTGCGGAAGGAGTCGGGCTGCACCAGGGTGAACACGTAACCGAGGACGGCGAGGCCGAGGACGGCACGAAGCGCGGCGAACAGCCTGCGGCGCGTGCGTGCCGAGATGCGGTGGTGCAGCCGCGGGCGCGCCGTTGCCTCGGGCGCCGGAGCGGCGGGTGCGGCCGGTGTGGCGGGTTCGGTCGTCAGAGGTCGTCCGCCCCGTCGCGGCGAGCGCGCCGGCGCCGCGGCACGGCCGTGTGGCGCATGTGATAGGGGACATTGACCACCACCGTTCCGGGGCGGAACAGCAAAGCCGCTTTGAGGCGAAGCGCACTCTGGTTGTGGAGCACCTGCTGCCACCACCGCGTGGCCACGAACTCCGGCAGGACGACCACCAGTGTGTGGTCATCGCCCTGCTTGTCGATGGCGTCGATGTAGTTGAGCAGCGGTCGGAGCAGCGAGCGGTAGGGCGACTCGATGATCTCCAGCGGGACGTGGTTGCCCCATGCCGCCCACTTGGCTTGGAGGCGAGCGATCTCCTCCTCGTTGTCGTTGACGTGAACGGCGATGACGTTGGCGGAGATGGTGCGCGCCAGGGCGAGGCTCTGCAGCGCGGGCCCGTTGAGGTCGGAGATGGGCACGATGCATATGGGGTGCAGCGACTCCGGTGATATCGGCGTCTCCGTGGCCGTCAGGCCGTGGACGTCGCGGTAGTGGTTGTGGATGCCGCGGAAGACAAGCACAAGCAGCGGGATGAGGATGACCACGATGAACGCACCCGAGGTGAACTTCACCGAAGCGGTGATCACCAGCACGATGGCGGTGGCGCACATCCCCGCGAAGTTGAAAGCCATGCCCATGCGCCAACCCTGCTCACGAAGGCGCAGATGGCGCGCGACCATGCCCGCCTGCGACATGGTGAACGCCAGAAAGACGCCGATGGCGTACAGAGGGATGAGTCGGGTGACGTCTCCCTTGAAGGCGATGACCAGCAGCGCGGACAGGGTTCCCAAGACCAGGATGCCGTTGCTGAAGGCGAGCCTGTCGCCCATTCGCTTGAAGGCGTGCGGCGCATACTCGTCGCGGGCAAGGAAGAAGAACAGTCGGGGGAAGTCTGAGAACGAGGTGTTGGCGGCGAGCACCAGGATCGCCGTCGTCGAGGCGACCGCGATGAAGTACAGGGGATTGGATCCGAACGCCAGGCTGGCGAGCTGGTTGATGAGGATGTTGCTGTCGTTGGAGTCGGGTGGGGCGAGCCCCAGGATGTACGCCGTCGCGGTGATCCCGATGAACATCAGCGCGAGGATGCAGCCCATGATGGTCAGGGTGCGGCGGGCGTTGCGCCACTCGGGAACCTTGAACGCGGGCACGCCGTCGCTGATCGCCTCGACGCCGGTCAGCGCCGTGCATCCCGAGGAGAACGCCTTGAGCACCACGAACAGCCCGATGCTCGTCTCCTTGTCGAAGTTCGCCGGGTCGATGTGCGGCGAACCCTGGTGGAGGGCCCCGGTGGCGAGCTTCACCAACACTGTTCCGATCATCAGGAACATGGCGCCGATGAAGATGTACGTGGGCGCGGCGAAGATCGAGCCCGACTCCCTGATGCCGCGCAGGTTGCCGAGGACGATGAGCACGATGAACCCCACGCACAGCGGCGTTGTGTATCGCTGCACGCCCGGTGCGGCACTGGTGATCGCCGATACCCCGGAGGCGATCGATACCGCGACGGTGAGCACGTAGTCGGTCATCAGCGCAGATCCGGCAACCAGGCCGGCGAGGGGACCGAGGTTGTCCTTGGCGACGATGTACGAGCCACCACCTTTGGGGTAGGCGTGGATCGTCTGCCGGTAGCTCAGGACCACCAGTGCGAGCAGCACGATGATCGCCCCCATGATCGGCAGGGTGCGGCTGTAGAACGCCGTGCCCGCGGCGAGGAGCACGATCATGATCTGGTCGGTTGCATACGCGACGGACGACAGCGCGTCGGACGACAGCACCGCCAGCGCCTTGATCTTGGTTAGTCGTTCGTGGGCAAGCTGGCGTGTTGCCAGTGGCTGGCCCAGGACGGTGCGGCGTACGCGTCGTGCGAGACGACCGGCGCCGGTCTTCGGCTCTGTCCCGCGGGCGGTCGCCTGGAGAATCCCCGGCGCCACCTTCTCGAGGCCCTGGCGACGCGCGCGTCCGGAGCGCAGGTAACGATCGCCGAGCCTGCTGCCGCGTATGTCCGCGGGGTCGAGGTCCGCGTTGATCTGTGGCTGGTCGTGTGAGAAACGCGCCGGCGGCACCGCCGCCCACGACTTCCCCGCGTCCTGCAAAGACGCGATCTCGCTCTCGCTGAGGGTGACCGCTGGGGCAGGAGCGGGATCGGTGGTCACGCGGTCGGTCATCGTCGCTGGGAGACAGTGTAGGCAGCGGTTGTCAGGCTGCGACACTGTCGATATCCCGCGTCGCTGCGACTCTCGGCTACGATTCGGGGATTGAGCGCCCGCTCGGGCGCACCTCCGGGGGCACGGCGGCCCGCGTCCCCAGCACACGTAGATCAGCGACGCTCTGTTTGCACCTGTGACCGCGACCCGTACCAGTGACGCTTCGGCGCCGGCTCCGATTGCCGGTGACGAGGCGATGGTGCCGCTCACCCCTGTTCATCGCCGCCGACCAGCGCCGCTGAGCGAGCCACGAGGTAGCAAGCGAGCAGCAGCCGAGGCGGTGCGCATTCTTCCTCGCGTTGATCGGCCCGCGCCGGTGCCCGCGCCGTCGCACCACCACCTGCCGGGATGGGTGCGGCGTGATTTCGGACGGGTGCGGCCTGTCCTCGGCGATCTGCTGGCGCTGCTCCAGGGTGATGCACGTGCCGAACTTCAGAAGCGGCTCGATGACCTGACCGCAGGAATCAGCAGCGGGAAATTCAGTCTGGCGTGGCAATATCCCGACGTCGTCGAGCAGGGACAGCGCCTGTACGAGCAGCAGCGTGCCGACAACGCGGAAGCGGCAAAGGCGGCGCGCGCGCTCGAGACCGCGCGGCGGCGCGCCAGCGCGCACCTGCGCGACTCCTCCGGGCTGCTCAGCGCCGACGCATCCTCGCGGTTGCAGCGGGCGCTCCGTTCTGCTCCAGATGTGGCGGCGGTCGCAGCCGTCGAGGCCGACCTGGAACGAACCGCCGGCAGTGCCCGGAGCGCGCACAGCAAGCGACGAGACAAAGAGATCGAGCGCACCAGGGCACGCATCCTGCGATCGACGCCGCGCGCAGCGCTGGCCGAAGAGCCACAGACAGAGACGTGGCAGGACGTGCTCCGGCGCTTCGCCGAGGAGCAGGCCGACAGCTCTGGGGACGGCACGGGATCCTGACCCGGCCTGGCGGGGACGACCTCCTCGCGGGGCTATACTCGGAGCGAGGCGGCGCACCTGTTCGGTTTGGCCGGCCTCGACCCGCAGACGCGTGACAGACATCTCCGCAGTCGACCCCGCTCGCGTCGCCGCCGACGCCGCCAATCCCGAGGTGGCCCAGGTGATGCGCGACGAAGTTGTCTTCTGCCTGCCCAGCACACCGCTCGACGCCGTGGCCAAGCTGATGGCCGACAACGCGCTGGTCGAGATCCCGGTGCTCATCGACCAACGGCCCATCGGTTACGTCAGGTCGGCGGACGTGCTCGACCAGCTCGTCGAAGGCAACCTGCAGCTGTCGGGTAGCGACCTGGTGCGCCAGCAGCACGTCAGCGTGCTGGCGCGTGACATCCTGCGCACCCCTCCACTGCTCGTCGACGAGCACATGCAGCTGGGTGAGGCACTGGCGGTGATGCGTCAGCAGGGACGGCAGACGGCGTTGGTGACGCACGACGACGAGCGTCCCGTGGGTCTGGTCACCGTGCGCGAGATCGCCGCCCATGCCCTCCGCCAGGGCGGAGTCGCCGGTGGCTGACCTGACGCGGATCATGGCGCCGCTGGGAGCCGAGTGCGACCCCGACGACACCATCAACGACATCCTCCTGCCGCTGAGTGAGCAGCATCCCCTGCCGATGGTTGTGGTGCGTGACGGCGAGGTCATCGCCAGCATCGGCCTCGAGACCATCGTTGCGGCGTCGGAAGTCGGGTTCGACGTGGCCAGGGTGCGCGATCACATGCTCCCGGTGTCATCCCGGGGCGGCACCGACGCGCCCGAGACGGCAGCGCTGGAGATGGTCGAGAACGGCGCCGGCGCCGTGGTGGTGACCGAGGTGGAGGGCGGCATCTTCTCGCACCGGACACGCCCCGTCGGGCTGGTCGGTGAGGTTCAGGTTCTTGCCGAGATCGGCCGCAACGTGGTGGACAAGGCGCCGATGAAGATCCTCCTCGGCCATCGTGACCTGGGCTTCAACGTCCCGGTCAGCCCCTGCCAGCGCAACTGTCCCATCAAGCAGGACATCGCCACCTACGTCGACTACGTCAGCCAGGGGAGGTATGTCGATTCCTGGGTGGTGATCCACGAGACCAACCCCTTCCCCAGCATGCTCGGACGGCTCTGCAACCACCCCTGCGAGACCGACTGCAAGCGTGGCTGGGACGCGGGCGAAGACCCGGTGACCATCCGTTCCATCAAGCGCTTCAGCACCGACTTCGCCTGGAAGCAGGGACTCTGGATCGATTACCGGGTGAAGCCTTCGAAGGGCAAGCGCGTCGCCGTCGTCGGCGCCGGGCCCGCCGGTCTCACCTGCGCGCTCGACCTCCGCGTGGAGGGGTACGACGTCGTCCTCTACGAGCGCGAGTCGAAGGTGGGCGGGTTGCTCAGCACCAGCATTCCCCCGTTCCGATTCGATCATGCCCAACTCCAGTGGGAGCTGGACATGATCATGGCCACGGGCATCGACGTGCGCTGCAACGCCAACCTCGGCACCGGCCCCGATGACATCAACCTCGACGAGCTGCTCGAGGAGTACGACGCCGTCTTCGTCGCCATCGGGATGATGAAGGGGCGCATCCTGCCGGTGCCCGGGAGCGATGCGCCACAGGTCATCGACGCCATGCGCTTCTTGCGCATCGTCTCCTACGACCGCATTCCTGAGCACTTCGAGCCCGGTACCCGGGTGGTCTGCGTCGGTGGCGGCGCCATCGCCACCGATGCCTGCCAGAGCTCGATCAAGCTCGGCGCCAAAGAGGTGTGGATGTGCGCCATCGAGCCCGAGGACCGGCTGCCCGCTTTCGGCAACGAGCTCCACGAGGCACGTGAGATCGGCCTGCGCATTGCCGCCGGGATCATCGTCAAGGAGATCCACACCGACGAGGCGGGCAACGTCACCGGGGTCTCATTCGCACCGCTCCACGAGCTGGAGTTCGACGAGCTCACCGGCAAGCTGATCTTCTCGTCGGTCAAGGAGATCGAGGGCGCGCCGCGCACGCATATCCCCTGTGACTACGTCATCTTCGCCTCGGGGCAGATCATGGAGAGCCCCGGCGAGCCGACGCCGCTGACGCCGCGGGGACTCGTGGCTGCCGACCGCGGGGGTCACACCGGCGTGGGCAAGCTCTTCGCCGGCGGCGACTGCGTCCAGGGGCCGTCGTTCATCGTCGACGCCGTCGCCTGGGGACACCGCGTGGCCCGCTCCATCCGCGAGTACCTGGGCGAGGACATGGAGTCGGCGAACGGCCGCCTCTATCAGACCGTCGTCGAGCGCACCGACGACCACCGCCAGTCGGAATATTTCGCGCGCACCGAGCCGCCCATCCTCGAAGCCAGCAAACGCTACGACATGACCGAGGTGGAGCAGCCGTGGAGCGACCGTGAGGCGATCGTCCAGGCGATTCGCTGCTTCCAGTGCGACTCGGTGCATCACTACGACGAGGCGGTGTGCGTCCTCTGCGGCGCCTGCGACGACGTCTGCCCCGAGAAGGCGATTGACGTCGTCGTCTTCGGCGAGGACCGCGAGCGCTCCTCGGGCGGCGACACGCTGGTGTGTCGCACCTCGGGCGGCAACCCGGAGTCGGGTGGCTACGCCGGTGAGATCTTCATCAACTACGACCGCTGCACCAACTGCAGGATCTGCGAGGACCACTGCCCGGTCAACTGCATCACTTTCGAGCGCGTGCGCTTCGTCGACGACACCATGCGCATCCTCGAGAAGCCCGAGCTCCGGCTGAACATCCCCGTGCTCGCCACTGCCTAGTACACGGAGCGCGGCCGTCACTTCGTCCGCGCCGCTGCTCACAGATGAGGCGCTGATGCGCCGGGCGCTGCAGATGGCGCGCAACGCAGCGGCGAGTGGCGAGGTCCCTGTCGGTGCTGTCGCCGCGTTTCGCGGCCGTGTCATCGCTGCGGCGGCAAACTCAATGGAGCGCTCTGGCGACGCCACGGCGCACGCCGAGATGCTTGTCCTGCGCCGCGCCGCGGTGGTGGTCGGCGACTGGCGGCTCCGCGGCGTCATCCTCGCCGTCACCCTCGAGCCGTGCCCGATGTGCGCGGGAGCAATGCTCCAGGCTCGGATTGACCGGTGCGTCTACGGGGCGGCGGATCCCAAGAAGGGCGCGGACGGCAGTGTCTACAGCGTCCTGAGCCATCCCGGCGGCAACCATCGCGTTGCCGTCACCCGCGGCGTGCTCGCCGAGGAGTGCGGTGAGCTGCTCAGCGACTTCTTCCGCGAGCTGCGCGCCTGACCAACCTGGTCAGCCGGCTGCCGACCCCTGGACCACGCCGGCGAGGACGAGGCGGTGCTCCAAGGGCACGTGCTCGCTGTAGCGCCAGCGCATGGAGTTGGCGGTCACCGGCTCATGGCACGCGGAGCAGGCAAGTTCGGGCGTGACGTCGTGTTCGCAGGGGATGTGGGTCAGCACCACCGGAGGGCCGGGCTCGCCCTCCGTCGCCCAGCGATCACCCCAGCGAAGCAGGCCGATGACGACGGGGTAGAGGTCCTTGCCCTTCTCGGTCAGGCGGTACTCAAAGCGCTCGGGGCGCTCCTGGTAGCGGCGCCGCTCCAGGATGCCGCTGTCGACGAGGGTCTGGAGGCGGTCGGTGAGGATGTTGCGGGCGATGCCCGAACGACGCTGGAAGTCGTCGAAGCGCCGCACACCGCAGAAGGCGTCTCGAAGGATGAGGATCGTCCACCACTCGCCGACGATCTCCAGGGTGCGGGCCACCGAGCACTGCATGCCGGCAAAGGACGTTCGTCGCATCCTCGCGATCTTACCCAAGAGGGTTGCATAACGCAACTGACGTTGCTAGGGTTAGGGGTTGCATGAAGCAACCCAACCCAGGCCAACGGAGGGTCGGCGATGGCTGAGGTGATGATGGGCGCCGGCGGCTGGGCCGCGCTGCGTTCGACGCCGTCGCAGGCAGTCCGGGTGACCCTGCGTGATGGCCGCCGAGCCCTGCTCCGGCCGATGACGCCCGTCGACCGTGAGTTCTATCTCGTCGGATTCGAGCACCTCGGCCTGGAATCACGGGTGAAGCGATTTCTCGGCCCCAAGCCGTCGCTCTCCGAGAAGGAGATCCGCTACTTCACCGACGTCGACCATCACGATCACGAAGCCATCGTCGCCGTGATCGGCCACGAAGGCACCGGCGTGGCTCGTTTCATCCGTGATCCCCAGCAGCCCGACGTCGCCGACGTCGCCGTCGCCGTCGTCGACGACTGGCAGCGCCACGGGATCGGCTCGGCGCTGCTGCGCCGTCTCGCCGAACGCGCGCGAGAGGAGGGGATCAGCCGCCTGCGCGCCACCATGATGTGGTCGAACACGGCCATGCTGGCCACGCTGCGCAGACTCGGCGCGCCTCGACGCACGGTGTCGACGAGCGGTGGCGTGCTCGAGATCGAGATCACGCTGACCTAGCGTCCTGGCGCCGGCGCAGCTCAGCCGACCACCAGGTACGCCACCCGTCCGTCGCTGCTCACAGGTTGGTCACATCCGCCTTGGTACAGAGCGGAGACCGGGTGATCTTTGCGATAGGTCACGTGCGCCCTGGGATTGGCCTTCAGCACGGATCGCACGAACGCCTCTCGCGCCGAGTCGAAACTCACGGCGTGGTCGCCTCCGCAGCGGCGCTTGTCGTAGACGTCGGTGTGCGCGCTGCCGAACGCCACCCGGGTCACCCCGTCGCTGCAGCTCACCTGGGCGAACTTCAGGTGGAACCTGGTGACCGGGTCCAGGCGCTGCTCGATCTGCAGCGTCGTTGCCGGGGCGGAGGCGGTGCCGCACTCCGAGAGTACCCGCCCCCTGGCGACAAGCCAGTGCCCATGCGCTGGTCGCCATGACGGTGCCCACGCCGGTGCCAGCTTGGCCACGTCGTCCGGTGCGCGCAGGACCAGCACGACGTTCACCGGAGTATCGCCGCCCCAGACGAGGCAATCCTGGGCCGATGTCGGGGTCGTGTGCCCACGTCCCCGTTCGCAGGTCTGCATGACCGGACCAAGATCATCGCCGACAGTGGGCACCTCCAGTGCCGCCACGCGTGCTTGGCCGGCCGCCGGAGCGGGACCCACCAGCAGCGAGATGGCGACCGTAACGGTGACCAGGAACACGCGGAGCACACCGCCATTGTCGATGGCCAGGCTGACGTGAAGGGAACTTTTAGCTGAGCGCGGCCTGGGCGTTCTCGAGGTCGTCGGTGGCGATGACGACCTTCACCCCGCCAAACGTCGTGTACGCGAGCTCGATGTTGACGTTGGCGTCGGCCAGCTGCCGGGTGAGCTCCCCGAGGGTGCCGGGCCGGTCTTCGACGTCGACGACAAGCACGGCACGCTCATCGGCGATCCCGATGCCGGCGTGGCCCAGCGCGTCTCGAAACCGGGCTGCGGCATCGTCGTCGATCAAGACGTGCACGATGCCACGCCCCTCTCCCGTGAAGGCAGCAAGGCCCTGGATGTTCACGCCGGCGTCGCCCGCGACCTCGCCGAGACGCGCCAACTGCCCGGGGCTGTCATCGAAGATGACGGTGACATCTGTTGGCATCGATGCGATGTTCCTCTCACCGGGGGATGAGCGCAACAGACAGAGCCAGGCGCTGGGCTCGTCGGGCGCTCTGGCGGAGAGGGCGGGATTCGAACCCGCGGTGGCTCAACACCACACCGCTTTTCGAGAGCGGCACCATCAACCACTCGGACACCTCTCCGGCGCGGGAGTCTACACGCCGCTTCCGCGACTGCTTCGCGCCAAAGCGACGCGATCTCGCGGGTACAATCCCGCCGGAGCGATCGCCTAGTTGGTCGAGGGCGCCGCACTGGAAATGCGGTATACGGGGTAACTCGTATCGAGGGTTCGAATCCCTCTCGCTCCGCCAGAGCGCAGCCAATCGACCGCATTGTCCGACTGCGAAGAAATGGCTGTGCGGCGGTCGCGTTGTTTCCGGTCCGAGGCGTGCGGGCGGTCAATCGCCCGCAGCCGGCGGGCATGTGGTATGAGTACGTCGAGGGAATCGGCCGGCGGGCTGGGGGGGCTCGGGGCAATGAGAGAGGGGGAGGCCACGGCATCGAGTCGCGGAGCTGACGGAGGACCGCAGCGCGTGCCGGACGGTGCGGCCGCCGACGGCGAGGAAACCATCGACGAGCTCGTCGACGCGGTCCGCGACTTCGGTCCGGACGTCGTCGTCCTCGAGCTCGAGCCGGGCGCGGGTGACAGCGCGACCCTGCCGCTCGATACCGTTCTGCGTGTAGCTCGCGGGCGACTCCTCCTCGTGCGTATTCCCTGATCCCGGGCTTGGACGCCGCCTAGATGGGCCCGGGTCGAACGCGTCTTACCGGGATCCTGCCTCGACGGGACTTGGTCGCCAGACGCGCGCCTAGGACCGGGTGGCCGAGCTCGTCGCCGGCGGAGTTGCGGTCAGCTCTGCGGTAAACCTGTAGCCCCGGCCGCGTACCGTCTCGAGGATCTGGGGGGAGCGTGGGTTCCGCTCCACCTTGCGACGCACGCGAGAGACGTAGAGCTCGGCCTGGCGCACGCGCGTGGCGTACCCCGGTCCCCACGCCCCGGCGGCGAGCTCGCGGCGGCTGAACACGCGGCCCGGGTTGGCGATGAGAAAGGCGAACAGCTGCCACTCGGAGTGGCTGAGCGTCTGTCGGCGGCCGTCGCGCTCGACGGTGCGACGATCGGGGTAGACCCTCAGGCCGTCGACGAACGCCGGCCCCGCCGTGGGCAGCAGGGTTGCGGGGCTGTTGCTGGTGCGACGCATGACCGCCTCCATGGCGACCATGAAGATCTCGGGGTCGAACGGTTTGGGGAGGTCGTAGTCCGCGCCACCACGCAGGGCGCGCTTGGTCTCGTCGCGGTCCTGGACGAAGGCCACGATCGGAGCGTCAACGGATCGGCGCAATTCGGCGAGGCCGTCCTCACCACCGGGGAGGTCGGCGAAGCTGACCAGGACCAACCCCGGCGGCGCCTCGGCGATGGCGGCGGACAGCTCCGTCGCGGTTTCGCATTCCACCAGCTCGTAGGCATCGGTCTGCTCGAGGAGGCAGCCGACAACGCTGCGGTACTCCGGCGAGGGGTCGAAGGCGACAACCCGCGTGGGCATGCCGGCCGATTCTGTCACCTGGCGCCTATCGATACTGATGGGAAAGACAGCCATATCCTGTCAGTCCTGACAGGTATTCGCGGGTATGGTCACCGTCCGAATGGACCACGCTCACGTGGAGTCTCGGCCGGCGGCGGAGGTACCTGCCGGCGATGACGAGGTCATCGAGGTGCTGCTCATCGAGGACGACGTCGACATCCGCGACATGTACCAGCTCAGGCTGTCCGTCGACGGCTATCGCGTGCTCACCGCGGCCGACGGTGACGAGGGCCTGACCATGGCCAGGGAGCACCAGCCGGACATCATCTTCCTCGACATCCGGATGCCCAACAAGGATGGCATGGAGGTGCTGACCGAGATTCGTGCCGACCCTCTCCTCGCGCATATCCCCGTCGTCATCCTGAGCAACTACGTGGACCGGGAGCTCGTCGAGCGCAGCCTGTCGCTCGGCGCCACCGAGTACCTGGTCAAGGCGAACACCACTCCCAGCTCGGTGGCAGGGAGCATCGAGGAGTGGATCGGGCGCTAGCCCAGAGGGGAGAGACGGCTCGCCAGGAAGGAGCAACGAGCGAGAAGCCCTGCGCCCCGGAGATCGCGGCGGCGCAGGGTTTGACCCCTGGCGGCGTTAACCGCTCAGGATGCTGGGGCTCCAAGGAGGGATGGTCGCGATGCTCCGTGGGCGTCTATGGCGTGGCCTGCCGGTTGCGGGATTGGTGATGCTGGCCATCGGCGGGACGCCGCGTGTGCACGCCGCGTCGACACCAAGCTACGTCTACTTCGACCAGACCGAGGAGCTCGACTTCTGGTCGACGGACATGCAGCCGTATGCAGGCCTGGCGACGCAGCAGGTGGTCAAGCCCTGGGACCCCAACGGCCAGATGTGCCTGCTGCCCGATGGCAGCGGTCGCTTCACCTCCGGCTACAACCCCACCGGGGTGGACCAGAAGAGCCCCGACGGCAAGATCCAGAATCAGGGCGCGCTCCTGCCCCGTAAGCAGCCACCGGTCGGCGTTGCCATCTACAACGCGGACGGCACTTTTACCGGGCAGACGATGTTTGTCCCCGGCCCCTACAAGATGACACCGGCGTCATCGCAATGGACGCAGTACGGCGTTGCCGGACCGAACGCGGGTGGCGATATCCCGCCCGATAGCAACAACGGTCCCTTCAACAACGAGGGGACGTACACCGGCTGCGTCTTCGACAAGCGGGGCAACTTCTTCGCCGTCGACCTGGGCACCGCCCAGGGCTCCTATCCACCGCCGGCCAACGGACGGCTCATAGAGTGGTTCAAAGACAGCGGCTACCACGGCGTCTGCATCGTCTTCGGACCCGACACCGGTGGCAACGTCTGGCCCGACGGCAGGTCGACCCACCACGTCGACGGCAGCGGCGGGCTGCAGCAGCCGGGGATCATGGCCAGCGACAAAGACGGCAATGTCCTCCTGCCGGTCGACGCGGCCGACCCTGTGACGCTGCAGCCGCAGGGCGAGGTGCTGAAGTTCGACGAGACCAAGCTGCCCGCCACCGAGGCCGACTGCCCCACGACCGTCAAGGGTGTGGCCGACGGTAACCAGACCAGCTACCACGTGGTCACCCCGACCCCCTTCATCAACACCGCGAACAACGGCATGCCCTTCCCCGCGGCCATCGCCTGGGACCCCGCGTGCGCCTGCTGGGCCGTCGACAACGTCCTCTTCGGCACCTTCGCCGTCGCATGGTTCGACACCAGCGGGAGCCCGGTCGGCCAGCAGACCCACGCGCCCATCCCCTCCGCCTACGCCACACCGACGCCGTCGCCGACGGCGCCGACCGGCCAGTTCAGCCCGTTCGGCATGGCCTTCGACCCGCAGGGTGATCTCTTCATCGTCGACATCCACGTCGCCGTCGACGCCGTCGGCACCATCACCGGACAGTCGTTCTCCGCCGGGCCTGTCGACGGTCTGGGCCGCCTGCTCGAGTACACGTTCACAGGTCCCGCGGCCAACCCGCCGACGGTGATCGCCTCGGGGGAGAACTTCCCAGTGGCGGTCACGGTGTGCGATCCGAGTGCCTACGCCAACTGTCCGCTGGCGGCTAACTCGACCGTTGTGCCTGAGCTTCCCCGGGCGATGCTGGCGCGCGTGGCCGGATTGGCGCTTGTGACGGTGGCGCTTGTGCCCCGGATGCTGGCGCGGCGGCGACGGCTGCGGGCGCCGGCCGCCGGCTGATCGGCGCCTCGACCTGTCAGGCCGGAGTGGTTGTCAGTTGAATGGCGCAGCCCCGACCTGAGGCCAGCGTGATGCTCAACGTCGCCGTGTCCGCCGACCAGCTGCTCGCCGTCACGCAGGAACCGGTCAGCGCGGGCGCCGGCAGGGTCATCCCCGGCCAGGCGATGTCGACCTCGGCGTCGCCGTGGTTGGCGTCGACATCGATGCGCAGCGTGCCCTTCATGCCGTCACCGCGCCCGCCACGCACCCCGGAGGGAGCGGCGCGGACGTAGGGGCGGGCCAGGTGGCGGAGGAAGGCGGTGTCGATGATGCCATTCTCGTCACGAACTCCCCAGCTGCGCGACTCTCGCCATTGCCACCAGGCCCAGCCGACACCGAGATCGTCGTAGGCGTCGAGCGCGGCGTCGGCCCAACCCGCGGCCTGGGGCTTGGTGCGATCGATCCCCAGCTCACCTGACCAGAACGCCGCCGGAACCGCGGCAGCCTCGGCGGCCTCGTCGCGGAGCTTGTCGGTGAGTGGCCCGCGGTCTCCGTTGAAATCTGGCGGCACCAGAGATCCGGTGTAGAGGTGCGGCGAGTAGACCAGCTGCGGCGCCTCGAGATGGACGATGGTGGTGCCGAAGTTGCCGAACAGCGTGCCCTCGACGATGAAGAGGTGGTTGGGGTCGACGCTGCCGATGCTGGTGATCGAGCGCGCATAGAGCGGCCACATCCAGTGCTCCTCGAAGAGGCGCGGTGGGATGGGCAGTGGGTGCGGTTCGTTGTAGATGTCGTAGCCGGCGACGCCGCTGTTGTCACGAAAGCGGGCCGCCACCGCTCGCCACACCGCCTGGAAATCGTCCTGCCAGTCGGGGCTCAGCCAGAAGTACGTCGTCGCCGCGTTCACCGCCGGTGAGAGGTGCTTGCGCCACGA
>DASZGL010000012.1:0-14955 GCA_035938875.1 Candidatus Dormiibacterota bacterium | reverse complement strand
GATCGGGGCGCTGCCCTGGGACAGGGCCGAGGTGCGACCGCACGAACGCACGATGCGCGGCCCCAAGGAGGACCGTCTCGCGCTGATGCGCACGACCCGGACGCAGACCAGCGCGGTGTTCGTCCTCTGGGACAAGGCTCCGGGCGTCGGGGACGCGCTTGCCGCAATTGTCGCCACCGAGCCGCGGATGAGCGGCCGCTACGCTGGCGAGGTCGCCGACGAAGACCATCGCCTGTGGGTTGTCGACGACGCGGCGACGCGTGACCAGCTTCTCGGGTCAGTTGGCGCGTCGCGTCTCTACATCGCCGATGGGCACCACCGCTTCGAGACCGCGGCCGCGTACGCGGAGGAGCGGCGCGCCGAATCGCCCGGCGCACCCGACGACGCCGACTTCGCCTTGGCCCTCCTCTATCTCGCCGCCGCGGATGACCCCGCCATCGAGGTGCTGCCGACGCACCGCCTTGTCCGTCCCGCCGAGGCGGTTCCCCACGGCCTCACCGACCTCGAGGCCAGGCTCGACCGCGGTTTCGTCGTCGTCGCGCAGCCGACGCTCGCCGCGGCCGCTGCCGACGCGTCGTCGCTGCGGACGACACGGCACGCCTTTGCCATCGCCGCCACTGACGGAGCCGCGCTGGTGCACGCACCACGCCGGAGCGGCGCCTCGCCACGAGCGCGGCTTGACGTCACCGTCCTCGAGGAGGCGATCCTCGCCGGCGCCTGCCGCCTCGACGCCGAGCAGATCAGCGGCGGAGCGCTCGGTTACACGCGCAGCGTCGCCGAGGCCGAGGCGGCGGTCAGCTCGGGGAACGCGGCCCTCGCAGTCTGCGTCAACGGGGCCACGACAGAAGAGATCATCGCCGTCAGCGATGCCGGCGAGACCATGCCCCAGAAGTCGACCTACTTCTATCCCAAGGTGCCCACCGGGCTGGTGCTCTCGCCGCTTTGAACCGGCGCCCTGGGTGCAAAGCCGTACCATGAAAGGGCCATGGGCCGCCGGATCTACGTCTATCTCGATGAGGACGTGCTGCACAGCCTCAACGAGCACACCCAGTCGTCGCCGCTGAGCCGCAGCGAGCTCATCAGCGCCGCCGTCCGGCGGTTTCTTCGCGACGAGAGCAGACGCGCTGGTGTGCCCGCGCCGGGGGCGCACCTGGCCCGCCGCATCGCCGTCGGCGACCTGCCATCGCGCGAAGTCGACGGCCGGCGGGTGGCGGCGCGGGGCGCTCCCTGGAGTAACTGAGCGCCGCTCCCCGGTTTGAGCGCCACTCTGCCGGGGTAGCGTTGCCATTGGGCCCGGCAGAATTTGTACGCCGCACCCACTGCATCGAACGAGGAGATCCACCAGCCGTGCCCACCTACGGATACCGCTGCCGGAGCTGCGGGAAGGAGTTCGACGTGTGGCAGCGGATGAGCGACGAGGCCCAGGCTGAATGTCCCCACTGCGGTGGTGCGGGGACGCGGCTGTTCTTCCCCGCGGGCATCGTCTTCAAGGGAAGCGGCTTCTACAAGACGGACTCGCGAGGCTCCAGCGCCTCGTCAGCCTCATCACCGACGTCCTCGCCGGCGACACCCTCGCCCGCGAAGACCGAGTCGTCTGGCGGCGGCACCTCGCCGTCAACGCCGGCGGCATCGGCACCCACGACCACCAGGGACTGAACCGTCCCGTTGCATACGATGCTGATTGGTCCCAGCTTCAGGAGACTTCCATGGCCCAGCCTCTGACCGTCACCGACAGCACCTTCAAGGCCGAGGTGCTCGACGCCGACCTGCCTGTCCTTGTCGACTTCTGGGCTTCATGGTGCGCCCCGTGCAAGATGATCGCCTCCATCGTCGAGGAGCTCGCTGACGAGCTCGACGGGCGGGTCAAGGTGGTCAAGGTCGACATCGACAGCAACCCGGCGAGCCCCGGCCAGTTCGGCGTCATGAGCATCCCCACCCTGCTCCTCTTCAAGAGCGGCAAGGCAGAGAAGCGGTTCGTCGGTTATCGGCCCAAGGGCAACCTCAAGAGCGAGCTCGAGGCGGCCGTCGCCGTCTGAGCGACCGCCGGCCCCGGCGGAGCAAGGGGGGCGCATGGGTCCAGGTGGGCTCCGCCGTCTTCAAAACGGTTGGGGGGCGCGCTCGCCGCGTCCCCGGAGGGATCGTTCCCCTCGCGCTCCCGCCGCTTCGCCTGGGTCGACTACTTCGACGGTCCCTGGCGAGTCCTGCCCCGGGTTACCTCAGCTGGCGCGGCGGCGACGGCGGACGACCAACCCGAGAAGCGTGCCGCCAGCGGTGACCAGGGCGAGGCTTTCGATCAGGGTGTCCTGACCGAGGGCACCGGTCGCCGGCGCGCTGGTGATGCCCAGGACAGCGCCTCCCGAAGTCGGTGTCGGAGTAGGAGCAGCGGTCGACGGCTTGGCCACGTCGAAGGTGAAGATGACCTCGCCGAAGTCACCGCCGCCGCCCTCGCTCTGGTCGGAGTCCCATGCCTGCACCTTGGCCGTGTGCGGGCCCGGCGCGAGGTTGGTGGGCACGGTGATGGTGACCGAGGACTGGAAGTCCTGCCCCTGCGGCGGAACGATGTTGGTCACGGTGAAGGGCTGGCCTACTCCGTCGACGCTGAACGCCGTCGGAAAGCTCGGCGACGTGTTGATCGTCGTCTCGTCCGAGTAGATCGCTCCGATGGTGTCGCCGGGCAGGATCACCCCGCTGGCAGGCTGGATGATGGCGCACTGCGGCGTGGCCCCTCCCGAGGGCACCACTCCGCCGACGTAGAAGATCTCCGGCTCCCCGCTGCTGCCCGTCGTCGAGCAGGACGTCGAGCTGGGGGCGGACGGCGAGGCCGCCGAGGCTGACAGGCTGAGGGCCACGACCACTCCCGAGGCCGCGAACAGGCCAAGCAGTCCCTTCCCGACGTCTCCGAGGCCCGCAGAGACGCGCGGGCGCGCGCTGGCAAGCAGTCCCATGGGTGGTCTCCCCAAGTCGTGTGTGTGCCCGTGGTGCGAATAATGCAACTTCCACACCACCATTACCAGCCGCGCCGGTGCCCAACCCGGACGCCGGCGGCCTCCGCGGGCCTAAAACCGGCCAGATCGGCGGGTCGAGACCGCCTTTGGCCCAACACGGAGATGTCCCAGGGGGCCAGAAGGCCGCCACCGCG
Source organism: Candidatus Dormiibacterota bacterium (assembly GCA_035938875.1). Lineage (GTDB taxonomy): Bacteria > Chloroflexota > Dormibacteria > Aeolococcales > Aeolococcaceae > DASZGL01. The sequence continues at coordinate 11,816 of DASZGL010000012.1, read as the reverse complement.
CAAGAGTCGGCGCGTCCGGTGCGTTTCTTCTCATGTGATGCCGCCCCGAGGGGAGGTCGGCTTCACGCGTCAGGAGGAACATCCGCCGGTGGGCCATGTGCTACTTTCGTGGGCGGGATGGGCATGAGCTCGATCGCTACGATCGATGACGCTCTCGTGGTGCGCTCGCAGGCGGGCGACCCCGAGGCGATGAGCGAGCTGGCCACCATGGTTCGGCCACTCGTGCAACGCTATGCCAGCCGATTCTTCTCCGATCCGGCACGCGCCGAGGACCTGACCCAGACCGCGCTGATGAAGGCCTTCTCCCGGGTGGGCGACGTCCGCTCCCCCGAGGCGTTCCCCGCCTGGCTGCTGCGCATCACCCGCAACGAGTGCCTCAACGAGCTCTCCCGGTCGCGCCACGTGCAGATCACCCTGTCGGCGTTCGACGAGCAGGGGGCCACGCTCGAGGCGCCCCCCGGGGGTGAGGACGACCCCGAGGAGGAGCTCGTCCGCGGCCAGCTCCAGGACCTGGTGCGCCGCGTCGCCGCCACCCTGCCGCCCCACTACCGGCAGACGCTGACCATGCGCGCCCTCGAAGACCGCAGCTACGAGGAGATCAGCGCCGCGCTGGACGTGCCGGTCACGGTGGCCCGGCTGTGGTACTGCAGGGCGCGCAAGCGCTTCCGCCGCGCCTTCGTCGACGCCATGGTCGCCCGGCGTGGAGTTCCCGCGGCGTGCTTCGAGATGGGCGTCCCCATCGCCGAGATGATCGAGGGGACCCTGGGCCGGTCGGAGCGCGACCGCGTCCAGGAGCACCTCAGCGACTGCGCCGTCTGCCGGCAGACCGAGGACGAGCTTCGCAACACGGCGTTCCGTGTGCCCTCGCGGGCGTTCCTCCTCGGGCTCGGCATGCTCAAGCTCGCCCACACGGCGCGGCGCAGCGTCACCACCACGCTCAGGCAGGCTCACCAGGCGGTGGGGCGGCTGGCCGTGGTCGGCGCCGGCAGCGCCACCATCGCCGCCGCCGGGACCGTCCCGGTCATCGCCGGAGGCGGCGGGCAGCCCGCGTTTGCCGCCGGCGGCGCCGCGCCGGTCACGGCCTCGGCCGCCCAGCTCCACGGAGCCGCCGCCCAGCCCTCGCGACCGGTTCCCGACACCGCATCGCGCGCGCCGGCGATCAGCGGCACTCCGGCCGGTCTTACCTCCCTGGTTCGCGGTGTCGTGCCTGCGGTGTCAGCAGGCTCGCTGATCGGCGACGTCGTCGCCCTGCTTCCCGGCACCGTCGACAGCCAGTTGCGGTCCCTGACCGTCGCGTTGAACGGAGTGGCGGCGCTGAGCAACGGCCTGACCGGCGTGTCCTCGGGGGTGGTGGTCGCCGCCCCGATGGTGCCGTTGAGCGCGGCGAACCCCGCGGCGCCATCGACGGCGGCCGCCGCCTCGCCGACTCCGTCACCCTCAGTCAAGCACTGAGGGCGAGCGTCCCGGTCCAGCGAGTCCAGCACGGCTAACCCTCGTGGTCGCCTCCCACCAGGTGGAGGACATCACCGGCGAGGTAGATCGAGCCGCAGACGAAGACCACGCCATCGCCCGCGGCGAGCATCCGAGCTGCGGCGAGAGCGTCGGGCAGGGAGCTGATGGCCCGCGCGCCGGCGCCCCACAGCCGGGCGAGATCGGTCGCTGATGCCGCCCGCGGGGTGCCCGCCTGGGCGAACACCGGCACCGTCCCCAGGGGGCGGAGCGCGGACAGCATCTCGGCGAGGTCCTTGTCCGCCATGGCGCCGAATAGGGTGATGATCCGGCGCTCGCCACAGACCTCACGCACCACAGGAACCACCGCGGCGATCGCCGCCGGGTTGTGGGCGCCATCGATCAGCAGCGGCGGATCGAGCGCCAGCCACTGCAGCCGTCCCGGCCACGACACGGTGGCGAAGCCGCTCACGATCGCGGCGGAATCGACAGGCACGCCACGCGTTCGCAGCACCGCGCAGCAACCGGCGGCGACTGCGGCGTTGTCGCCCTGGAAGGCGCCCAACAGCGGGAGTCGCGTGGTGATGTCGAGGTCGGCCGCGCGCACCGTCACCTCGACGCCGTCGCGGCCCCGGCTGCGAGTGGTCGCCTTGATTTCGTCATCGATGGCAAGGACTTGACGGGCGCCGACTGCGCTCGCGCGATTGCGGATCACGGTGAGCGCCTCACCGCGCGCCGAGGTGACGATGTCGTTGTCGGGCTTGATGATCCCGGCCTTCTCGAAGGCGATCTCGGCAATGGTGTCGCCGAGAACCTGGCGATGATCCAGGGCGATGCTGGTGATCGCCGCCACGCCGAGGTCGAGGACGTTGGTGCTGTCGAGCCGACCGCCCATGCCCACCTCGCAGATCACCACGTCGGGTCGGTGTCGCTGTGCGGCGAGCACACCGAGCGCGGTGAGGATCTCGAACTGCGTCGGCGCTCCCGCGATGGGCTCGACGCGGTCGACGACCGGCATCATCTCGTCGACGAGCGCGGCGAACGCGCCGTCGCTGATGGGCTCGCCGTCGAGGACGATGCGCTCTCGGTAGGTGCACAGGTGGGGCTTGACCAGCATCACCGTACGCAGCCCCGCGGCGCAGCACGCCGACTCGATGAGCGCGCAGGTCGAACCCTTGCCGTTGGTCCCGGCGACGAGCACCCCGCGCAGCCCTGCCTCGGGGTGGTCGAGGTGCTCCAGCAGCGCCTCGGTGCGCTGCAACCCCTCCTTGATGCCCCGCGACCCGGTCATCACCAGGTAGTCGAGCGCCTGCCGATAGGTCAATGCCACCGGCGGATTGTGCCGCGCCCACGGTGAGCCGGCGCCACTGAGGCGGACCCTCAGCCGGCGGCGACCGGGACCGGCTGGCGTCCTCGGGCCAGGTCGGTGGCGTTGCGCATCAGCATGGCGATGGTCATGGGCCCGACCCCGCCAGGAACCGGCGTGAGCCAGCCGGCGACGGGCTCGACGGACACGCGGTCGACGTCGCCGCTCAGCTTGCCCTCCACCCTGGTGGTGCCGACGTCGAGTACGCAGGCGCCGGGCTTGACGAAGGCGGCGTCGATCATGTGTGGCTTGCCGGTTGCCGCCACCAGGATGTCGGCCTCGCGACACACACCGGGCAGGTCCTGCGTGCGCGAGTGGCAGACCGTCACGGTGGCGTCGGCATTGGTGAGCAGCAGCGCGGTCGGCCGTCCCACGATGGTGCTGCGTCCGACGATGACCGCCCGCGCGCCGCGCACCGGCACCTCGTAGCGGGCCAGCAGCTGCATCAGTCCCGCGGGTGTGCACGGGACGACCCGTGGCCTTCCCTCGGCGAGCAAGCCGAAGTTGAAAGGATGAAAGCCATCGACGTCCTTCTCCGGTGACACTGCGTCGAGCACCCTGCCGGCATCGACCTGTGGCGGAAGTGGGAGCTGGACGAGGATGGCGTCGACGCCGTCGTCGACATTCAGCCCGGCGACCAGGGCGAGCAGCTCCTCGGTCGTGCTCGAATCTGGCGGACGGTGCACCGTCGAACGGATCCCGACGCGTTCGCTGGCACGCTGCTTGCCGCCGACGTACGTGGCCGACGCGGGATCGTCGCCGCAGAGGACGACGTGCAGCCCGGGCGCCACGAGCCCGGCGGCGGACCGCTGCACGATCTCCTGGCGAACTTCTTCCTCGATGTCAGCGGCGACTGCGCGTCCGTCGATGATGCGAGCGCTCATGAGGCCTCCGTGCGGTCGTCCGCGTTGACGGTGACGAGAGCTGCGCGCGCCGCGGCGGTCAGCGTGTCGACCACCTCGTGAAGTGGACGGCCGCTGGTCTTGGCAAGACGGCGGCAGTCGTCCAGCTCGGGGCGGGCGTCGACGACGCGCCCGCCGAGCACCTTTCGCTTCACCCGCACGGCGCCGTACGGCGAGTCGAGCACGGCGCTGTCGCGCCCAGCGACCATGCGCGGCGCCAGAGTCCGGCGCACGCCGAGCGTCGGGCTCTGCTCGAGCAACAGCGTCGCCACCGCCTGGTCCATGCCTGTGGGGACGAGGGCGTGAAGCACGTGACCGGGGCGGCCCTTCTTCATCGTCGCCGCCACCACCCAGACGTCGACAGCACCTGCGTCAAGGCAGCGCGCGGCGAGGTCGGCGACGACCGCCGGGCTGACGTCGTCGAGGTTGGTGCGCAGCTCGACGCAGGGATCGTCGAATCCGTCGGGCGCCTCGCCTGCGCCGTCGGGCAGCGGATCACCCAGCCAGCAGCGAACGAGGTTGGGGCGCCGTGGGTCGTCACGACTCCCGGCACCGTGGCCGGTCACCTGCAGTCGCATTGCCGGAACCTCGAAGCGCGCCAGCGTGGTGAGCAGCGCCGCCGCCGTCGGCGTCACCTGCTCGACGCCGGCAAGGCCGGGCAGGACCGGCACCCCAGCCGCGGCGAGCATGCTGAGCGTCGCCGGTGCCGGCAGGGGCAGCTCGCCGTGCTCGGTGTTGACCGTCCCGGGAGCGACTGGCAGCGGGCTGCAGCCGATGTCGTCGACACCGAGAGACTCCAGCGCGGCGCAGACGCCGACGATGTCGACCATCGTGTCGACAGCACCGAGCTCGTGGAGGTGGGTGTGCTCAGGTGCGGTGCCGTGCAGCCGCGACTCGGTGTCCCCGAGGCGGCGCAGCGCGGCCACTGCTCGTTCGCGCAGCCGTGGGGGCAACGCCGAGGCGCTGACAGCCGATACGCACGCTGCCAGGTCGCGAGCTGCCACGGCGCCGCTGACCGCGATGTCGAGATGCAGACCGCGCACCCCGGCACGGAACACCTCATCGACCGACACCGTCGCCTCCTCGACTCCGCACGCGAGAAGCGCCGATTGCACGGCGTCGAGTGACGCTCCGGCGTCGATGAGCGCGGCGAGCAGCATGTCGCCCGCAGCGCCGTGCACGCAGTCGAAGTAGGCGACGCGTGCGCTCACGTCCGGCTCCGCTCGATGACCACGGCGAACTGGCGAAAGCCGCCGCGCACCGGGGGCTGTTTGGCGACGCGGACGCGCACCTGGGTCGCCCGCGGATGATCGAGCAGCTCGTCGGCGATGGCCTGGGCGAGCGCCTCCAAGAGGCGGAACTGCCGGTTCTCGACGACCTCGCGCACCAGCTGGAAACAGCGCACGTAGTCGATGCTGTCGGTCAGGGAGTCGCTGCGCCCGGCGTCGCGAAGGTCGGCGCTGAGCTCGACGTCGACGCTGTAGCGCCCGCCGAGGGCTCGTTCCGCCTCGATGTCCCCGTGGTAGCCGAAGAACTCCATGCCTTCGAGGACGAGGCGATCACTCACCCCGGAATTGTACGAAGGGAATTCAGACGGCCTTCGCCTCGCCCTCGGGGCGCAGCACCCGCTCGCGCTTATCCAGGGGGTTGACCATGACCACCTGGAAGAGGTCCTCGAAATCGCACTGGAACAGCACCATCAACGCCTGGCGAAGTTTGGGACCCGGATTGCGAGTGCCTGCCTCGAGCGCCGGGATGTAGTTCTGGGTGACGCCGAGACGTCGGGCGAGCTCGCGCTGGGTGAGCTGGTGCTTCTCGCGCATGGAGCGCAGGCCCACGGCACGGACTTCGACGTTCATGGCTCGAGGATATGACCGGTCAGTTTTTTTGTCAATGCCACCCCACAGGCGTGAAGCAGCCACCCGCGCGGGTATCCTCGACCTATGTGTCGCGTCTGTCTCAAGCGTCCTGAGATCCCCGACGAGCGCTACGGGCGGTGCGAATCGTGCGCCAGGTCGGGCCGGATCGCTTACCGGTTCCGCCTGGGGCCGGGCCGCGCCGGCCTCACCGTCAGGGCCGGCGAGCTCTCCCCACGGGCGCTCCGCGAGAAGCTGCGCACCCCGCTCGCCGGCTACACCGGGCAGCCGGCCGCCCGGCCCCACCTCGGCCTGCACGAGGTCGAGGTCGTCGTCGCCAAGGACCGCCTGGAGTCGGTGAGGGTCGCCGCCGACCTGCGGGAGAGGGCCGCCGACGCGCTCGCTGCGCTGCGCGCCGCAGCCGAGCGCACCGAGGCCGCCTGGTGAGCCGCCAACCTCACCCGTAGAGAAGCCGCCAGGTCAGCGACGGCCCGGGAAGGTCACCGTCGAGGCGCACGGTCCAGGCGACCACCTGTTGAGTGCCCAGCCAGCCGAGGATGGCGCCGACCTCGTCCCCGCGTCGCAGCGGTGCGCGCAATGGCGGGCGACCCGTCACCAGGCGAAGGTTGGTGCCGCGCAGCAGGGTGAGAACCGCCGGTGCGTTCGGGTCGACCTCGACCTGAACATGCGCCGGCGCCCGCACATCCCAGACAGCGGTCACCGCGGCGCCCTTGGCCGGGATCAGAGCGCCTGGCCGCACCGTGATGTATCCCGCCATCGCCGAGTCGACCGCTCGCCTGGCGGCGTCGAACGCATCGCCGAGGACCGTCTGGCCGAGGACGGCGCCGATGAGCGTCACCGGCGGCCCGCCCAGACCATCGGACGGGGGGCGCCGCGCCGCAAAGAGCAAGCACGCACCGGCCTGGGGTGTCTCTCCCGTCTTGATCCCCAACCAGCCTGGGACGATGCCGAGCAGGGTGTCCCGGTTGTGCACCACCGTCCCGTCGGACAGCGACGCCTGGGCGGTCGCGACGATGGCGGCGATGGTCGGCGAGGCGAGAGCGGCGCGGCCGAGCAGCAGGAGGTCGGAGGCGGTCGACACCGACGCGCTGCTGAAGCCGCTGGGATCGTCGAAATGGGTGTGCGACATGCCCGCGGTCACCGCGGTGGCGTTGAGACTGGCGATGAAAGCTTGGCGGCTGCCCGATACCCACACCGCCAGCGTCTCGGCGGCGTTGTTCGCCGACGGCAGCAAGAGGGCGAGGAGCAGGTCGTGCTCGCTGAGCTGCTCACCGACGTGAACCGGCAGCGCTGATCCGTCGCGGGCGATCTCGTCGTGGAAGAGCTTGACGTCGGCGTCGGTCATGGTCAGCAGCGGACCCTGCTCGGCGGGCGCCAGTGGATGGCTGCTGAGCACGGCCAGCGCGGTCATCACCTTGGTCACCGATCCGATGGGGCGCACGTCCTCGGCTGCCACCGAGGCGAGACGCTCACCTGGCGCGGCTTCGATCGCCATGCTCCCCCGCGACGGCGCGGTCACCGTCGGAGCTGTTCCAGGTGCGGCGGCGATCTCCGCGGGCGCGTCGAGGCTGAGCTGCGGCGCCGGCACCGTCGATGCCAGGTGTACGCCGCCGAGCACCGCGGCAAGGCCAAGCACCGCGCTGGCGGCAATCCCGCCGGCGAGCAGAAGCCGCCGCATCACTGCGCGGTGTGCTTCCCCGAGCGGCGACGATGGCACGCCGCGCACTCGCCCTGGATCATCAGGTCGACGGTGCCGACATGAAAGTCGTGGCGTTGCGCGAGGCGGCCGCTGATCTGTGCCAGCACCGCGGCGGGGACGTTCTCCACCGCGCCGCAGTGCACGCAGACGAGGTGATGATGGCGACCCGGCTGGTCGGCGACCTCGAAGTGGGCGACGCCGTCGCCGAGGCGGGTCTGCTGCACCAGGCCGAGCGCGCTGAAGAGTTCGAGCACGCGGTACGTGGTGGAACGGTTGAAGGATGGATACCGGCCCTGGACCGCTCGGCAGATGTCGTCGGCGGTGAGGTGCCGATCACCCGCCTCGTCGAGCACCTGCAGGACCATCAGTCGCTGTGGCGTGGCGCGGATCCCTGACGCGCGCAGGAGACTGACCGGATCGCGCGGAGGAACGGACGTGGCAGGCATGGCGGGATCGACCGCCATCATGCCATTGGTCGCGGAGCAGCGCAGGTGCGGGCGCGGAGAGACCGCGCTGTGACTACTTCTTCTTCCGGGCTGCGGCCTTGGTGGTCTTCAGCGCACCGGCGAGGGTGGTGCTGGGTGAGAAGCGCACGACCCGGCGGGCGGCCACCTGGACAGTTGCCCCGGTGCGCGGATTGCGGCCCACCCTGGCGGCTCGCTGCGCCGTCTTGAAGGTTCCAAACCCGTGAACGCGCACCTCGTCACCGGAGGTGAGCGACGACGCGATGGTGTCGAAGAACCACTTCACCTCGTCGCGTGCGGCCGTCATGGTGATCTCAGCCTTTGCCGCCAGCTTCTCGGCGAGGACATCGCGCGTGACCAAAGCCATGGCACATCTCCAGTACTTGTGATGAAGCGGGCGGAATTGTAAGCACTGGCTTGGACTTTTCTCAAGCACCGGGTGATGATTGACGCCGCGTGCCGCTGCGTGATACTTGCGACCATGAGTCCTCCGAAGCGCCGCCGAGTCCTGCGGCGAGCGGGTGAGGTTCCCGAGGAGCTGATGGCCGAGATGATCGAGAACATGGCTGCGCTCATGCACGGCAGCCACGAGGCCCGCCAGTGTGAGGGGCTATCCTTCACCTTCAGCGTCAGCGATCGCCGGCTCCCCAACGCTCGCTATGCCGTGGGTGCACGCGGCGCCGTGAGCGTCAGCCGCGATGACCACCGCACCTCGACCTTCACGTTCACCGGCGAGACCGACCGCTTCGACGCCGTTCTCCGTGGCATGGATAGCGCCATCGTCGCCCTGGTGCGCCGCCGCGTCCACCTGCGCGGCTCGATGAGCCACATCCTCTCCCTGCTGCGCATGATGCCCGCGGTGACGCGCGCCTACAACCAGGCGCGTGAAACACTCATCGAACGCTACGCCGCTACGTACGACTTTCGCTTCTAGCGCTTGGGGCGCTGCAGCCTAGCGCCAGACGCGTTTCATGATCACCCGCGCCAGCTTTTCGGGGTCGTGGTGCGTTGAGATGCGCGGGTTGACGACGTCGGCGAGGATGTAGTGCACCGGCCGGTGCGAGGCCCGCTCCCGGTCGAAGGTCACCCGCGTGATCCCCGCGTCAACGGCGGAAGACGGCAGGGCGAGGCTGTAGTTGCTGTTGACCACGACGTAGTCGAAGAGGTTGCCACCGACGTGGGCTTCGATGGCGTCGAGGTGCGCGCTGACGGTGAACCCGGTGGTCTCCCCCGGCTGCGTGGCGACGTTGCACACATATACCTTTACCGCCGGGGTCGCCCGCAGCGCCTCGACCATGCCGTCGACCAGCAGGTTGGGCAGGATCGATGTGTACAGCGATCCCGGACCGACCACCACCAATTCGGCATCGAGGATCGAGCCCTCGGCTTCGGGGTTGACCGGTGGCGCCGGGGGGTCGAGAAACACCCGGTCGATCGGTGCATCGCCATACGGGACAAGTGATTCGCCGATGCGCACCTCGTCGCCCGCGTTGGCGCAGAGGACCACGTCCTGCAGGGTGCTGGGGATGATCTGGCCACGAACGCGCAGAACCCGACCGGAGGCGCTGAGGGCGTGCTCGAAGTCGCCGGTGATCTCCGCCATGGCCATGATGAACAGGTTGCCAAACGAGTGACCACTCAACGATCCTTCACCGCCGAAGCGATGGGTGAACAGACTGGTCATCAGTGGCTCGGTCTCGGCCAGCGCGGTGAGGCATTGGCGGAAATCCCCTGGTGGCAAAACGCGATATTCGCTGCGCAAACGGCCGCTTGAACCACCGTCGTCGGCGACGGTGACGATCGCGGTGAGGTTGCCGGTGTACTTCTTGATGCCGCGGAGCATCGAGCTCATCCCGGTACCGCCGCCGATGGCCACCAGGCGAGGACCCTTGGAGAGCATGCGATGCGCGTAGATCTGCTCGACGATGCCGACCTCGGTCGAGGCCAGCGGCAGGAAGGGGCCGATCACCGAACGCCCCAGCTTGTAGAAGCTCAGCACCAACAGGCCGACGCCGGCGACGGCGAAGAGTGCGGCGCGCACCGAGCGAGGCAGAAATTGCAGGGTGAGGTCGCCGACGTACCCGGGGAAGCGGATGGTGGTGTAGGCGTCCTTCAGCGCATAGCCGACAGCCAGGCTGATCATCACGATGCTGGCGAAGAGCAGCACCAGCCACCGTTTGACGTTGAGCCCGGGGGTGAACCAACGCATCAACCCCTCCGGGCGGGAGAAGGAGGGCATCGACCTGACTTTACGCCCAGTCCGCGCTGATCAGTGCTCGATCGGCGAGGGCGTGGCGGCTCCGTCGGCGGGGGCCCGGCGGCGCAGGCGAGCGATGTCGTGCTGCGCCTCGACGTATCGGATGGTCCCCGAGTAGGAACGCATCACCAGGCTGTGCGTGCTCGCCGTGCTGCCCATGAAGCGCACGCCCTGGAGGAGCTCGCCGTCCGTGATCCCCGTCGCGGCGAAGAACACGTTGTCGCCGGCACAGAGGTCGTCGAGATTGAGCACCGTGCTCGCGTCCTTCCCCTCAGCACGGACGAGGGCGCGCTCATCGTCGTCCCGCGGCCAGAGCCGTGCCTGCATGCCGCCGCCGACCGCCTTGATGGCGCACGCGGCGAGGACAGCCTCCGGGGCCCCGCCGATTCCCATGAGGACGTCGATGCCGGTGCGATGCTCCATCGCCGCCATCACCCCCGCGGCAACATCGCCGTCCATGATCAGCTTGACCCGCGCCCCGGCGTTGCGGATCTCGCCGAGTAGCTTCTCGTGCCGGTCGCGGTCGAGGACGACCACGGTGAGGTCCTCGACACTGCGTCCCTCGGCGCGGGCCACGCGTCGTAGGTTGTCGGCGACGGAGTCATCGATGTCGATGACTGTGGCGGCGCGCGGGCCGACTATGAGCTTCTCCATGTAGGCGCAGTGCGTTTGATACAGGGAACCGCGCTCGGCAAGGGCGACGGTGCTGATGCCTCCAGGGAGTCCGCGGGCGACAAGCCGGGTGCCGTCGATGGGATCGACGGCGACGTCGACCCTGGGCGGGTTGCCGTTGCCAACCTGCTCACCGATGTAGAGCATTGGCGCCTCATCCTTCTCGCCTTCGCCGATCACCACAAGGCCGTCCATGTCGACGAAGCCCAGGCTGCGTCGCATCGAGTCCACCGCCGCCTGGTCGGCCTCTTCCTTGTTGCTCCGGCCCATGAAACGCGCCGCCGCCATGGCCGCACCCTCGGTCACGCGCACCAGCTCGAGGGCCAGGTTGCGGTCAATCGGTGTTCCCAGGTCATTCGTGGTCCTTGGCGGCATAGGCGGCGATCATAGGGCCAGCGAACGTCTGGCCTGGGGCGACAGACGGCGTCGCCGAGTCGTCTGCGATCGCGTGACGCCACGTGACACGACCACGACATGGTGACACCACCGCGGTTGTCAGCCGGAAGCGGCCATAGCATTCGGCCATGACCACGCCGGTGTGCCGTGTTCACTATCGCGCCGCAGTCGCCGAATGCCCGGAGTGCCACGGTGGACTGTGCCACGAGTGCGCAACGGGGGCCGCTTCAGTCGCTGGGCTCTGCCGTCAGTGCTCCGCCGACCGGCTCGCGATGGAGGACCTCGAGGAGGTGCGCCGCGAGGCGCGACTCGGATTGCGCCGATCCGGCATCAACGTGCGCCGGCGGCACGGCGACCCTGTCGTGCTCTGGCGAGGACCGCTGCGACTTGCCCTGCCGGCGGCCGGAGGCGTGGCCGTCATCTTTGGCGCCGGTGTCGCCGCCGCCGAGGCCAAGCTCCAGGGAAATGTCGACGTGGCCGTCTCGGCCGTGGCACTCGCGCTGTTCGTCGGAATCACCGTGCGCCTGCTCTTCGGCGGCGTGTCTCGCATCGCGGGCATCGCCGCGGCGGCGATCTACGCGCTGGCCATCCTCTGCGGGCAGTGGTTCGCGGGCAGCTCGACGGCAACCCGCAGCGTGGTCGGCCTCAGCCGGGCGTCGGAGTGGGTGCTGGCTCATGAACAGGCGGCCATCGCCTGCTACCTCGTCGCCGGCGCTCTGGCCTACGCCGCCGCT
>DASZGL010000011.1:0-14195 GCA_035938875.1 Candidatus Dormiibacterota bacterium | reverse complement strand
GCTAGCGGCCGACGATCTCCAGCGCGTAGCGCGAGTTGTCGGTGAGCAGGACGATGCCACCGCTCTTGGTTTCGGTGATCACCGCGCGGATCGGCGAGGTGTTGAACACCTCGGGTGCGTCCTCCTCCTCGATGACGCTGCGCCGCACCAGGTAGGGCATCCCCGGAGTCGGTGGCGCCAGCTCGTCGCCTTCGATGACGCGGCCGTCGGCCAGCATCTCGGGGCGGCCTTCGCGGGTGCCCACCTTGCGTATCCGGACATGCTCGGCCATGGCGGGGCGAGGATAGCGAAGCACGCCAATCCACAGCTGTCATGGCCTACGCTGTCACGCAATGCCGCCGGTACCTTCGCCCATGCCCGCGACCGAGCGCGAGCTGTCGGTGGAGGAGGTGGCGTCCCGCATGGGCGTTCCCGTGGCCCTGTTGATCCGTCGCATCGAGGCCGGCGATGTGCCGGCTCGGCGGATCGACTCGATCGACGGTCCGGTGACCTATCGCCTGCGCGTCGGCGACCTCGGCGACATCCCCACGCCGGCGACCGTCGAGGACAGCAGGCTGCCGCAGCGCGGGTCCGGCCATGACGCTGCCCCTGCGAGGGTGCATGGAGCCCTCGAGCTGAGCCGGCTCGACGAGCGGGACATGGAACCGGTGACACGACTCATGTCTGCGGCCATCGACCCGCGCGGCCTGGTCGCCGGGCTCCTCGATCGCTGGGAGCGAACGCTGGAGCAGCGCATCCACGCCGAACAGCGCCAGCGTTTCGAGTCCGAGCTCAACGCGCGGCAGTCGCAGGTGCGCCACCTGCAGCTCGAGCTCGAGGCGGTCCGTGCCCAGCAGGCGGCGTCGATCGCCGACCGTGAGCGGGTCATCGCCGAGCACCAGCGTGCCCTGGCGGAGCGGGAGAACGAGCTCGCGGCCCTGCGTGTGTCGATCCGCCAGCGCCCTCGGGGCTGGCTGTTCCGCCGCTCCTAGCCGCGCGCCAATCTCCTCCTTGACGGGAACGGATGTTCGCGTGAAGACTCATCGCCACACCGATGCCCGCTGACGCAGTCACCGAGATCAAGGCGCGCCTCGACATCCTCGAGGTGGTCGGCCAGTACGTCCGCCTGCAGCGCAGCGGACGCCAGCACATGGGCCTGTGCCCCTTCCACGCGGAGCGCACGCCGTCGTTCAGCGTCAGCCAGGAGCGTCAGGCCTGGTATTGCTTCGGCTGCCAGGAGGGCGGTGACCTGATCAGCTTCGTCGAGAAGGTCGAGCACCTCGACTTTCTCCAGGCGCTGGAGATGCTCGCTGAGCGAGCCGGGGTGGAGCTGGAGCGCGACCGAGGTCCCGGCCGCCGGCAGGCGTCGGAGCGCCGGCGGCGCGCCCTCGACCTGCACACCAGGGCGCAGGCGTTCTACGAGCAGGTGCTGTGGGCCACCGATGCCGGTGCTGCCGGCCGCGAGCTGCTCGCGGAGCGGGGCGTCAGCGAGGAGCTCGCCCGGCAGTTCGGTCTCGGCTTCGCCCCGTCTGGAGGCCCCGCCGGCGACGCCCTGGTCCGCTACCTCGTCGCCCGCGGCCACGGCACCGCGGCAGACGTCGCCGCGGCCGGGCTGGCCCACGAAACCGACCGTGGCGGCCACGCCCGCGATCGCTTTCGCCATCGCCTCGTCTTTCCCATCCGCGACGAGCGTGGCGCCATCATCGCCTTCGGTGGCCGAGCGCTGAACGACGCCATGCCCAAATACCTCAACTCCCCGGCAACGGCGGTGTACGACAAGTCGACGGCGCTGTTCGGCGTCGACCTGGCGCGCGCGGCGATGGTCAAGGAGAGCACCGCCGTCGTCGTCGAAGGCTACTTCGACGTCCTCGCCGCGCATCACGCAGGAGTCACCCACACCGTGGCCAGCAGCGGCACGGCGCTGACTCGTCAGCAGGTGCACACCCTGGCGCGCCACGCCAAGCTCATCGTGCTCTGCTTCGACAGCGATGACGCCGGCCGGGCGGCCTCGTCGCGTGCCGTCGACGTCATCGCCGCCGAAGGGCTTGACGCGCGCATCTGCCTGCTCCCCGGCGGGGCAAAGGATCCCGACGAACTCTGCCAGCGCGACCCGGCGGCATTCGTCGCTTCAATCGCCACCGCGGAGCCGGAGTGGCAGGTGCTCCTGGAGCGGGCGATCGGCGACGCCGAGGGTGGCTCGGTCGAGGCGAGGCGGCAGGCGGTCGAGCGCAGCATCGCGGTGCTCGCACGGATCCCCGAGTCGGCGACACGCACGCTGTACGTGCAGCGGGCGGCGCGACGTCTCGACGTTGCCGCAGCCGCGCTCGGGGCGGATGTCGACCGTGCGCGCACCGCGCCGTCGCGTAGCCCACGCGTCATCGCCGCAGCACCGTCGCCACCCGCAGTCGCAGGCGCGGACGGCGACGGTTTGTCTGACGGTGATGCGGGGACTCCTCCGTCGTCGTGGGAAGCGTACCTGGGCCGCCTGGTGGTGCAACGTCCCTCACTGGCTGCGCTGCTGCGCGACGCGCACGGCTTGCGTGGCGAGGAGCTGGAGCATCCCGGCGTGGCCCGCATCGTCACCCGCGCGCAGTCGCTGCCCGACCATGCCGCATTCCCGCTGGAGAGCATTGCTCCCGCTGATCGCCAGCTGGCGACGCACCACCTCTACCGCCCGGTGCCCGAGCTCGACGACGCCGAGGATCCCAGTCGCCTGGCGCACGCGATCAGCGAATGCGTGCACCGGGTTCGCATCAGCGCCAAGGAGCACGCGCTCGCGGCGAAGCTCAGAGAGAAACGCCGCGCCGCCGACGACGGCCGCGCCGACGATGTCGAGCGACTCGCCGAGGAGCTGCAGCAGCTGTCGGCTGAGCTCCATCACATCCGCGCCGAACCCGCAGGCGTGTAGCGCGGCGCGGTCGCTGCGACCGGGTCACGGGGATTGCAACGAGGTCGTCACCCGATCGGCGGAATGCCGTGCCACGAGGTTGATTAATCAGACGTGGCCTTCGATAGGATTTGCGGCCGCGCGGCACCGGGCGGCGGTGTTCCAGGAGCATTCATGGCGCAGGTAAAGCCGAGGATTGCGCCCGTCGGTGTTGGCGACGCGCTGGTTGCGGCCGCCGAGGCGCTGATCGTCCGCGGCAAGGAGCAGGGCTACCTCACCCCCGACGACATTCTCCAGGCCTTCCCCGAGATGGAGGCCGAGCCCGATCATCTCGAGCGCATCTTCCTCGTCTTTCGCGAGATGGGCATCGCGGTCAGTGACGGCGAGCGCGACTTCGAGGCCATCGACGAGATCGACGACGAGATGATCGCCACCGCCGAGGCCATCGACTCGGTGTCGCTCGACGATCCGGTGCGGATGTATCTCAAGGAGATCGGTAGGGTTGCCTTGCTCAAAGCGGAGCAGGAGGTCGAGTACGCAAAGCTCATCGAACAGGGTGACGACGGCGCCAAGAACAAGCTGACCGAGGCCAACCTCCGACTTGTGGTCAGTATTGCCAAGAAGTACATCGGCCGCGGCATGTCCTTCCTCGACCTGATCCAGGAAGGCAACATGGGGCTGATCCGCGCCGTGGAGAAGTTCGACTACCACAAGGGCTACAAGTTCTCGACATACGCCACGTGGTGGATACGGCAGGCGATCACCCGAGCCATCGCCGACCAGGCGCGCACCATCCGCATCCCTGTGCACATGGTCGAGACCATCAACAAGCTCGTCCGGGTGTCACGCAGGCTGCTCCAGGAGCTCGGCCGTGACCCCACCAACGAGGAGATCGCCGAGGAGATGGGGATCACTCCGGAGAAGGTGCGCGAGATCGTCAAAGTGTCGCTGGACCCGGTCTCCCTGGAGACTCCCATCGGCGAGGAGGACGACTCGCACCTCGGCGACTTCGTCGAGGACAAGGAGGCGACCGCGCCATCTGAGGCGGCGTCGTTGACCATGCTGCGCACCGAGGTGGAGGACATCCTCGACACGCTGACGCCGCGGGAGCGTCGCGTGCTGCAGCTGCGTTTCGGACTCATCGATGGACATCAGCGCACGCTCGAGGAGGTGGGTAAACGCTTCGGTGTGACCCGCGAACGCATCCGACAGATCGAGGCAAAAGCGTTGCGCAAGCTGCGACATCCATCACGCAGCAAGAAGCTCAAGGACTACCTGGAATAGCATTTGCGCAGGCCGGAGATTCGCCATTCGGCTGATATCATCCGCGCGCGCTGTTCCGGGTTAGCTCAGCGGTAGAGCAGGCGGCTGTTAACCGCAAGGTCACTGGTTCGAATCCAGTACCCGGAGCCACTCGCTGTGCACGGACGCACCACTGCGGGCTGATCGCTGGTAGCGTACGCGTGTTCGTAGCTCAGCGAGGTTGCCGATGTCCCGATCCCAGTCGCCGGGCTCTCCCGGCACCCAGCCGGGGACAGCGGAGGCCACACAGGAGGATGCCTCCGCCGACGTGGCGGCCGTGCTTCCCGCGCCTCCCGCGCATGCCCCCGACGTCGACGGCATGGAGAGTCCATTCGCCGCCTGGAGCCTCGGTGCCGGCGTCGCCGCTTCGCCAGACGAACCACGTCCCGTCGACGCGCTGGCCTCGCCGCCCGAGGCGTCGACCTGGGAGCCCCTTGCCGAGCCCCAGCTCGACCTGGCCGGCGTGGATGCTGGAATCCGCCCCGCCCAGGTCCACTTCTTCGGCCCCATCGGGCGCCGTCGCTCGCCATTGCTCGTGGTCGCCACCGCTGTGGCCACCCTGGGCGTGTCGGCGCTTCGCTGGCACCTGCGGGTCAACGAGGAGATGGGCAACTTCGACCCGCGCATGAGCGTGCGCCCACGGCGGTCGCTGCTCGCGGTGGTGATCCCCTACGTGGCGGCCTGGGCGGTCGCCATCACCGCGGCGGCGCGAATCGCTGCGGCGCACATCGCGCCGCAGACCAGCCTGCCGCTGAGTGACCACACCGCCTACTGGCTGCTCGCGACGCCGCTTCTCATCCCCTATGCGGTCCTGCTGACACCCTTCAGCCTCGTCGCGGTGGTGCGGACCGCGGAGCGGCTCCGCGTCCTCGAGGACCGCGTCGACGTGATCGGCGTTGAGCAGCTCCGGCCGGTCGCCGCCGTCTGCTGGTTGCTCGCCCCGGTTGTCGGTGGGTTGACCCTGATGGCGACGCTGCAGCGGCGCCTCAACGCGGTCTTCGCGCGCGTCCGCCCTCGCTGACTGAGCCCTAGCCCCGCACAACGCAGGCTGGCCGGCGACGGCCGCAGATCGACCGCGCCAATTCCCCCGTACACTGGTGCGCCGGCTTGTTCATGTCAGATCAGCGGAATCAACGTGGCAGTCACCATTGCTTGCGTCTCGGGAAAGGGTGGGGTGGGCAAGACGACGACGATCATCAACCTCGGCGCCGCGCTTGCCGAGCTGGAGCAACGCGTCCTCGTCGTCGACGTCGATCCGCAGTCGAACCTGACCAGCGGGCTGGGGTTCGATCCCTATCGACTGCCTCACACGGTACGGGACGTCCTCCTGGGGCGGGTCGGGTCGATGCGCGAGGCGGTTCTGGACACCAAGTGGGAGAACCTCGCTCTGGTCGCGGCAACCCCCGACCTCAGCACTGTCGAGGCCGACCTGGCGTCGTCGCTCAACCGGGAACTCCTGCTCCGCCGGGCGGTCGACGGCAACGGACTCGCCGAGACCTACGACTTCATCCTCTTCGACACACCACCCAATTTCGGCTTTCACACCGTCAACGTGCTCGGCGCGGCCCGCCACGTCCTGGTCCCGGTGCAGATGTCCGGGTTCGCCATTCGCGGGCTCAAGGAGGTGCTCCGCACCGTCTACACGGCACGGCAGCGACTCAACCCCGACCTCAGGGTGCTCGGCCTGGTGCCCACCTTCGTGAATCTGCGCACGACCTTTAGCCGTGAGATGCTTGAGGGGCTACGGGAGATTCCCAACCTCAAAGTGTTCGACACCATCATCAAGTTGACCGTCAAGCTGCAGGAAACGTCGCTCAGGGGCGTTCCTGTGACCGCGTACGCCACCACCTCGGACGCGGCGCTGGCCTACCGCAGTCTGGCGGCGGAGGTCCTGGCCAGTGTCTGAGCGCTTCCGCAGCCAGGTCGACGAGCTCCTGGCCGACCAGCCTCCCGACGACGACGCCGCACTGGGCAGCTGGCTCTCGCCGAGCGCCGAGTCCCGGGTCGAGGAGATCGCCATCGAGCTGGTTCGCGAGGCGGTTTGGCGCCCGGCGGACGACTCATCCGATCCTGCCTACCGCGCCCTCAAAGCGAGCGTCCGCGCCAGCGGCATCCTTCAGCCCCTGCTGCTCCGGCCACGTCCCGACGGCACATTCGAAGTCGTCAGCGGCGCCCGGCGTCTGCGTGCCGCACGGGAGACAGCGCAGTCCGCCGTGCCGGCGATCGTCCGCGAACTGAGCGACGTCGAGGCCCTTGTCGGCGGGTGGGATTCCATGCTGCGCGGCGGGCTCAGCGGCGTCGAGCGCGAGCAGCTGCGCCAGCGGCTCGGCTCCGCGGGAATGAGCGCCACCGAGGCTGAGGCGCTGATCGCGACGGTGCCCTCGCGCGACACCGCCGCAGCGCACGGCGCCGTCCGCGAAGCGCCGCCGCCTCCCGCGCCCCCGGTCTCGTCGCCGCCGCGTCCGATCGAGGTTGCCACGCCGCCCGTCGAGGAGGAGACGGACTTCGCCGGAGCGCCGATGACGGCGTTCGCCGTCGCACCTCCACCCGTGGTGTCTGCGGTGCCCGACCTAGTCAACGAGGCGGATTTCGCCGGAGCGCCGATGTCGGAATCACCCGCCGTCGGCCTGGCACCGTCGCGCCGTCCCGCCGACCTTCCCGTCGACCCGGTTGTCTTCCCCGTCGGCCCGCTGGAACCGGTGTGGGTGGTTGACGAGGAGGAGGAGGAGCAGGAGCCCACGCAGAGCGCCACCGGTCCTCCGCCCCCGGCGGCCGAGCAGGCTCCGCCACCGGTGACCGCGGTCGCCGCCGTCGAGGTGCTGGCCCCGCAACCGGTACGGGCTCCCGAGCCGGCGCGGGGCCTCGTCGAGCAGCCCGCCGCCGCCGCCGCGGCCGCCGAAGCCCTCGTCGTCATCGACCTTCCAGCGCCGGCCGCGCCAGAGGTCAGCGAAGCTGCCTTCGATGCGCCACCGGTGGCTGCGCCTTCCGATCACGTGAGGCCGTCCATGCCGGCCGTCATCGCTGAGCCGCAGCCCGCGATCGGGCCCCGACGTGCCCGGCGCGAGCCCGCAGCGGCGAAGCCGGCGCCCGCGAGACCTGCACCCCCGGCCGTGGCCGCCCGGGCGCCGCAGGAACCCGTTCCGGCGATCGCCCGCACCCGGCCGAGCAGAGCCAGGTCGCCCTTTCGTGCCATCATCGACCCGCGCACGGTTGCCACCGTCGGCGTCGCCGCCGCTGTGGGAGCCATCGTTTTCCTCGTCGTCGCCGTCATCTTGGGGGCGGGAGCAGGCAGGCCCTTGACCATCGCCATCGTCGTCGCCCTCGTCGGATTCTTCCTGGCGATCATCAGCCTCGCCCTGCCCCGGCGGGACCTCTGAGCACCAGACAGCGACGGTGGGGCCGGAGGCGCGGCGACTGGGTGCGCGACATGGTCGAAGAGGTCGTCCGCGACGACGACATCGCCTCGCGGGCGGCGTTCACCGCTCCGGGGACCGCCGATCCGCCGCGCGCCATCCCCGGCGAACAGGTGGCGCGCCGCCATCGACGCCGGCGGAGTGCCGCGGCGCTGCCTTCCCACCTGGAGCCGGCCGAGGTCCCTGACGACTCGTACGGCAGGGTGGAATACATCAGCGTGGAAATGCCCGAGGTGCTCGACGAGCATTCCGTCACCAACCTCCCGCCGCTGGAGACCATCCCGACGATGACGGCGAAGCCGACCGCCGTCGAGGCTTGGCTGGCGGTCGCCGCCCTTGGCGTGGTGCTGGTGGCGCTTTTCGCCGTCGGCATGGCGCTCACCCGGTGAAACGGCGCCGGCTCCTCGTCGGCGCCTCTCTGCTTGCCGCGGGGGGCGGATGGGCAGCGGCGTGCGCCAGCCTGTACGTCCGAGCCTTCGGCGCGCGGCACTGGGGCGTCGAGGCCGAGCGCGGTTGGACGCCTGACGATCTCGGCGTGGCGCACGAATCTCTCGACGTGCGCACCAGCGACGGCGTCCGCCTGCTCGCCTGGTACCTGCCCGGGTCGCGGGACGCGGCGATCATCGTCAGCGGTGGCCACCGTGGTAGGGCCGGCGACGTGCTCGGCGTCTCCACGGCCCTGCAGCGTCGTGGCTTCCACGTCCTCGCCTATGGGTGGCGGGGCACTCCGGGATCAGATCCGGCTCCGCACACGCTCGGCGTCCACGAGTGCCGTGACCTCGAAGCGGCGATCGACGCCCTGTGCGCCCGTGTCGGCGAGATCCCCGTTGGGCTGCTGGGCTTCTCGCTGGGTGGCGCCGTTTCCATCGTCGTCGGCGCCGGCGACCCCAGGGTGGCGGCGGTCTGCTCGGACAGTGCTTTCAGCGATCCCAGCAGTGTTCTCGGCGACGGTATCCGCCGCGTCTTCCATCTGCCGTCGGGGGTCATCGTCGGCCCGGTGGCGACGGTGCTTCGCAGGCGAACCGGCGCCGAGCTGGCCAGCTTTCGCCCGCTGGTGGCCGTGGCGGCGCTGGCGCCGAGGGCGCTGCTGCTGATCCACGGCGGCTCCGACGCGTCGGTGCATCCGGTTCACGCCGAACGTCTCTACGCCGCGGCCGGCGAGCCGAAGGAGCGGTGGGTACTCCCCGGGGTTCCCCACGTCGGCGCCTACTTTGCCGGCCGGCGCGAGTACGTCGAGCGAGTCGGCGGCTTCTTCGAACGTCACCTCAGCGCCGCCTCGACACGCCGCGCCGACCGCGTCGCCGTGATGTAGTTTCGTCTTGACAAAACAACAGAGAGGGCGATAGCCTCGGCCTGGTGATCGCGCCACTCCTCAACAGCGTCGAGCGCGGAGTGGACGCCGGGCAGCGGCGGCGGCTCAGCCGGGTCGCCGAGATCGCCGATCGCACGCTGTCGTCCCGCAGCGAGGGCGAGCTGATCGCCAACGTCCTCGCCGGACCCGAGCCGGCGGCCGAGGTGTTGCGCAGCGCGGTGGAGCTGGCCGCCGTGCCCTTCTGGCGAAGGCGGGCGCTCGGCGTTGCCGGGCTCGTCGCCGAGCACGGCGTCCCCGCCGAGCGGGCCGTGCGCCTCGCCGCACTCTGGGAGCTCGCCGAGCGCTGGTACCCCGATGACCGCCCCTCGGTCACCTCTCCCCGCGACGCGCTGCTCCTCCTCGACGGCATCCGCTGCGCGCGCCGCGAGCGCATCGTCGTGCTCATGCTCGACAGCCGCCACCGTCCCATCGCCACCGAGGTGGTGGCGGTGGGCACCCTCAACGCCTCGCGCTTCACCCCTCGTGACGTCTTCGGCCCCGCCCTGGTCGCCGGTGCCGCCGCGGTGCTTGTCGCCCACAACCATCCCAGCGGTGACCCGGCGCCGAGTCGCGCCGACCGCCAGGTGACCGCGGTGCTCCGCCAGGCGGGCGGGCTGGTCGGTGTCCCCGTCGTCGACCACATCGTTGTGGCCCGTCATGGCCATTTCTCTTTTCGCGAGTCGGAGGGATGGGTCGACGGTGAGCCATCACCGGTGGCGTCGAACGCCGCCGACGTCCGGCGCGGCGACGCAGCGGTCGCGCCGGGCGACAACGTCAGGAGAAAGCGTCCTCGCCGGTGAGCGCTTTGCCCAGGATGAGGGTGTGCACCTCCTCGGTCCCCTCGTAGGTCAGCACCGACTCGAGGTTGGCCATGTGGCGGGCGACCGGGTATTCGAGGGTGATGCCGTTGGCGCCGAGGATGGTCCGCGCGGTTCGGGCGATGTCGAGGGCAGCGCGGACGTTGGCGCGCTTGGCCAGCGACACCTGCACCGGTGTAGCCCGGCCGGCGTCCTTGAGCACCCCAAGGCGGTGGGCGACGAGGCGGCCCTGCACCAGGGACGTGGCCATGTCGGCGAGCTTCTGCTGGATGAGCTGCCGTGCCGCGATCGGCCGGCCGAAGGCCACGCGCTGCTTGCTGTAGTCCAGCGCCGCCTCGAAGCACGAGCGCGCCGCGCCCATGGCGCCCCAGGCGATCCCGTAGCGCGCCTCGTTGAGACAGGAGAGTGGCCCGCGCATCCCGGCCACGCCGGGGAGCACCGCGTCACCGGGGAGACGCACGTCATCGAAGGACAGCTCCGACGTCACCGACGCGCGCAGGGACAGCTTTCCAGTGATGTCGTGGGCGGCGAATCCTCGAGTGCCGCGCTCGACGACGAAGCCGCGGATGTCGTCGTCGGTGCGCGCCCAGACCACGGCGATGTCGGCGATCGAGCCGTTGCTGATCCACATCTTGGTGCCGTTGAGCACCCAGTCATCGCCGTCGCGCCTCGCCGTGGTGCGCATCGCGGCGGGGTCGGAGCCGGCGTCCGGCTCGGTGAGGCCGAAGCAACCGATCACCCTTCCCGCTGCCATCGCCGGCAGCCAGCGCTGCTTCTGCTCCTCGCTGCCGTAGGCGTGGATGGGAAACATCGCCAAAGATCCCTGCACCGACACGAAGGAACGCAGGCCACTGTCACCGGCCTCGAGCTCCTCGCAGGCGACGCCGTAGGCGACCGCGCTGGCGCCCGCGCAGTCATATCCATGAAGGTGCATGCCCAATAGACCGACGCCGGCGACCTCAGGGATCAGCTCAGCGGGGAACGTTCCCGCCTCGAAATGCGCGGCGACGACCGGAAGCAGCCGGTCGACGACCAGTGTGTGGACCGTGTCGCGGACGAGGCGCTCGTCGTCGGACAGCAGCTCGTCGACCTCATACAGGTCGGTCTTCGCGAGCTGGCGCTGACTCCGGGTTCGAGGTGTAGCCGACGAGGTTGCCATGCAGCTGCGATCTTGCGCGATGCGCCGCCGCCTGCGCCTGCCTCAGCTGGCCTGAGCCAGCTCCGCCTCCTCGATGTAGCCGCGCAGGCGCAGAGCCTCGATGATCCGAGCGACCGATGCCTCGACATCCTCGGTGGCGGTGTCGACACGCACCTCGGGCGCCAGCGGCGCCTCGTATGGGTCGGAGACGCCGGTGAAGTTGGGCAGCTCGCCCGCCAGTGCCCTGGCGTACAGCCCCTTGGCGTCGCGTCGGACCAGCTCGTCCATCGAACAGTCGACGTGCACCTCGACGAAGGCGCCGACCGTGGCGCGCACCTCGTCGCGCACCTCGCGGTACGGACTGATGGCGGCGACCAGCACGACCACGCCATGGCGCGTCAGCAGCTGGGCGACGAATCCGATCCGCCGGATGTTGGTGTCACGGTCCTGCTTGCTGAAGCCCAACCCCTTGGAGAGGTTCTCGCGCACGGCGTCGCCGTCCAGCACCTCGACACCGCGCCCACACGCGCGCAGCCGCTCCGCCAGGGCGGTCGCCATTGTCGACTTGCCGGCGCCGCTGAGACCGGTGAACCAGACGGTGACACCACGTTTTCTGTCCTGCTCTGCCATCACCGCCTATGCCGTTCTTCGCAGCACCGGTCTGCCATGGATGCCGCACTCCTTGTCCAGTCCATACTCCCACCACCAGCGCCCGGCGCGCGGATCCTCGCCCGCGGTCGTCGCCCGGGTGCAGGGCTCGCAGCCGATGCTGGTGTAGCCCTCCGCGTAGAGGGGATGGAAGGGGACGCCGCGGGCCGCCAGATAGGCCGAGACCCGATCGTCGCTCCACGATGCCAGTGGATTGACTTTCACCACGCCGCCGTGGGCGAGGTCGCGCTGCACCACTGGGGTCATCGCCCGCGAGGCTGACTGGCTGCGGCGGAGGCCGGTCATCCAGCAATCGACCGTCTCCAGCACCCGCTCCAGCGGCGCCACCTTGCGATGGTGGCAGCAGTCGAGCCGCCTCTCGGCCGAGTTGTAGAAGGAGTTGACCCCGTACTCGGTGACGAATCGCTCGACGTCGTCGTGGTCGGGCAGCAACACCTCGATGGGTCGCCCGAAGTGGCGCCGGAGCACGTCGATGTACTGGTACGTGGCCCTGGGCAGGCGGCCGGTGTCGATGGTGACGACGCGCACCCCGGGGTCGACGGCGAGCGCCATGTCGGCGATGGCCACTCCGTCCGCCTGAAGGCCGGTCACCACGGCAACTCTTCCCGGGCGGTGGTTCTGCAGCGCCCAGCGGACGATCTCCTGAGGGGGAGCGCTGTCGAGACGCGCGGCGGTGCTGCTGAGGTCCCTGTCGCTGAGGAGTTGAGCCTCCATCCTGGGCCCAGCTGGCGTGGGCGTACGGGCGTGGGGCATTGCCGACATTGTCGATCCAGTTTATCAACAACAGTTGAGGTGCTGGCTGGCGCCGCCGGGGCCGCTCCGGCAGTGCGCACCCAGCCTGAGCCGGGAGGCGCCGTTCACCGCCCTATTTGCATCCATTCTTAGAATAGTTCTAGAATACGGGCTTCCCATGAACGACACCGGACTTCCCACGGGACGGCGGCTCACCCCGCAGCGACGGCTGATCTACGAGGCATTGGTGGGAACCACCGTCCATCCCGACGCCGAGCAGCTCATCGCCATGGTCCACGAACGTGATTCCTCGGTCAGCGTGGCCACGGTGTACAACACGCTGCGCCTGCTCGCCGACGCCGGGCGGATTCTCGAGTTGCGCGGCCTCGGTCCCAAGACACGCTACGACGCCAACATCGGCGAACACGATCACTTCACCTGCCGGGTATGCGGCGGAATCGAGGATATTCCTCGCCAGCTCGACGGGATTGGCCGGCTGCGTGGCAGCGGGCTGTCTCGATATCGTGTCGAGCAGCTTGCGGTTCACGCGAGGGGTGTCTGCGCCCGCTGCCGGAACGCGGCAACCGCACCGGCGCGGGGCGCCGATCGACTGACATAGGCAAATCAGATTCAACAACGCTGGAGGCAGTGCACAGTGGGTCTCAAGGGAACCAGGACTGAAGACAATCTCAAGGCGGCTTTCGCGGGCGAGTCGCAGGCGAACCGTCGTTACCTCTACTTCTCTCGCCGCGCCGACGTTGAGGGCTATGCCGATGTCGCGGGGCTGTTCCGCGACGTCGCCGAGGGTGAGACCGGGCACGCCTTCGGCCACTTCGAGTTTCTCGAGGAAGTCGGTGATCCGGTCACCGGCGTTCCCGTCGGCGACACGGAGAAGAACCTGCGCAGCGCCATCGAGGGCGAGACGTATGAGTACACCGAGATGTACCCAGGTTTTGCCCGCACCGCGCGCGACGAGGGCTTCGAGGAGATCGCCGAGTGGTTCGAGACCCTGGCTCGCGCCGAGAAGTCGCATGCCGGCCGATTCAGCAAGGGACTGGTCACTCTCAACGAGGCCTGAGTCGCACAACGATGCAGCCACTGACAGTCGCTGATGTTCGTCCGCCGGCGAGCTACGAACCGGTTCGCGCCGACGCGCGCCGTCAGGTGATCGACCTCAAGAAGCATCGCCGCGTCGCCCTTGGTGACCTGGTGACCCTCGTCTTCGAGAATCGAGAAACGGTCCGGGGCGTTGTTGAGGAGCTCCTCCGCGCCGAGCGTGTCGACGACCCAGAGCGCATCGCCGAGGAGCTCGCCGTCTTCAATGAGCTCATCCCTGGCGACAACGAGCTGTCGGCTACGCTGTTTCTCGAGGTTACCGATGCCGCCGAACTGGCCCGGTGGCTGAGTTCGCTCGGCGGCATCGAGTCCACGGTGCGCATGGAGGTCGACGGCGTTCCTGTCGAGAGCATCTTCGAGGAAGGACGGAGTCGCGACGACCGCACCAGCAGCGTCCACTACCTGCGATTTCGGCTAGATGAGGGGCAGCGGGCGTCATTTCTGCGGGGCGGCCCGGTGCGCATCGTCGCCGAGCACGACGCCTATCGCGCCGGCACCGTGCTCACCGAGGAGCAGCGGTCGGCCCTGGCTGCGGACCTGCTGGGTCGGTGACGGGGCGGCGGCCTGCGTTGCCGCTGGCCCTGAGCGTGCTCATCGCGGGTGCTGCGTCCAGTTGCGGAGCGTCGTCGTCGACGGCTCGCCAGCCAGTGTGGCGGGCGGGGCATCCCGATCAACCGTCGGGGTGCGACCCCGCGCGGTCGGCCGCCGAGACCGGGCATTGCACCGTCCAGTTCCAGGACGCATCGGGGCTCTGCGCCGTGTCGGTGCAGTTCCCCGACGCCGCGCCCGG
>DASZGL010000010.1:0-68355 GCA_035938875.1 Candidatus Dormiibacterota bacterium | reverse complement strand
CATCACCTTGCGGGCACGCTTGTGACGCCTCTGGCGTCCCTGCGCTCAGTCGCGCCTGCGCACTGCTCGGCGCTCCAATGACCCGCTGCGATGACGTCCCATGTCCGCCCGCTGCAGTGCGCAGGGCGTTCAGCCGCCGAGGCTCATGAACGTCAGGCGGGGCTGGCGGGGGGCGTCGTCGCAGGGGGGCTCTCGCAGGCCGAGTGGTCCCTCGGCCGAGAGCGAGCGGCGAACTCCAGAGGAGTTCGACCGCGGTCCCCCCAAAACGATGCCCCCTGCCGGCACCGCCATCGATCTACGGGGACGAGCCCTAGGGAATTGCCCTGGCGATGCGCGCGACTTTGTCCGCCCAGGTCTTGTCGCTGGCGTAGGCGACGTTGATGCCGCGCAGCGTCGGTCCGTGGTAGAAGGCGCCGCCTGGGGTCAGGTAGTAGCGCTGCACCATGCGCGCCACGAAGTCGATTCCGTCGGCGAACGTGGCGAAGGTGTAGGCATCCTGGTAGGGATGGGTGTCGTCGGCACCGTAGCCGAAGAGGTTGTGCTTGTCATGGGCGATAGCGCTGCGACCCCATCCCGATTCGTTGATTGCGTGCGCCACGAAATAGCGCGCGCTGACGTGGTACTTCGTCTCCGCGGCCATGAACGGTGCACCAAGACCGGCCATCGGAGTGCCGGCGAGAAAGCTGTCGATGTTCGCGGCGGTCTCGCCCGACGGCAGTGTGAGGTCGGTGTCGACGGTGAACAGCGCGCCTGCTGACGGCGGGTAGACGACACCCTGAGGGGGTGGCACCGGTTTCTCCTGACGGCGACGCAGCTCGTCGGCGAGCTGGGCGGCCGCCGCCTGCCGTGCCTCGTCGAGGGCTCGCTGGGCCGCCGCGACGTTGCTGTTCGCCGCAGCGGCAGCGTTGGCGAGACGTGCCTCCTGGGCGGCGACAACGTCGGCGGCAACCTGCGCCTGGACTCGCAGCACGCCCAGCCTTGTGCGCTGTGCGGCCGCATCGGCGATCGCCTGGCGGGCGTCGTTGCGCTCGCTGCCGAGCTGCGCTGCCAAGGTGCGTACCGCATCGACAACGTGGCTCATCTCCGCCTGCCGTTGCATCACCAGGCTTATGCTGTCGGCGCTGACGATGTAGACGAATGCGGCGTCGTCTCCCTGCTCATAGGTACGGCGCAGGTACTCGCCGAGTCGCGCCTGGTCAGCGCGCTGCTGTTCCTCGAGCTGCGTGATGCGTGACGTTGCCGCGATCACCACGGCGTCGAGGTGGCTCGATTCGGCGTCGATGTCGGCGAGCTGCTGCTTCGCCGCCGCCAGGTTGGCGCGCGCTGCGGCGAGGGCGTTGTCCTCAGCGGCTGCACCGGCATGGGCACGTTGCAGCGCGGAACGCGCCCGGTCGACGTCGCTCGACGGGCTTGGCGAGGTGTCGGCGGCGGCAGGAAGCCCTGCGAGCCCGGCGAGGACGAATGCTAGGACGATGGCGGCAAGGCGCCGGCGGCCGCATGCAGCGCCGGCGGTCATTGGGAGCCGCAGTCTGCCACCGCGGCCCCGTGCTGACAAGGCTTTGTGATGAGGTTGTCATCAACCTCTGGCCGGAGCGTTCATGTCAGCAGTGACAAAATGCCAACCTCGCGTCGCCCTGGCGCGATCAGTCCTCGGGGTGGCCGCCGGTCTGCTTCTTTGCCGGCGGGGCACCGCGCGCGATGATCTCCTCGAGGTCGAGAGGCGCCGGGGACGGCCCTGCGTGGACGTCGACATCACCCTCCCCGCCGGCGAGGAGCTCGACCACCGCAGCCAGGTCGGTGGTCTCCGCGGCCTCCGCGGGTCCCTCGCCCTGGCGGCGGGCGTACGCGGCAACCGGTTGGCCACCGGCGAGCAGGATGACCCCCGACCCCGCCGGCGCGGACACCACGCACGCGGCATCGGCGCGCTCCCGGGCGAGCGCCTCGAGGAGCCCAGGGAGGTGGAGGAAGCTGGCGTGGAGGCCGGTCAACCGCGCCGGAGCCCGCAACGCCAGGGCCAGCGCGACGACGATCGGCGCCGCGTGGGGTCGCACGGTCATCTCGACGATCGGTCCGCTGTCCGGTGAGGGCAGGCGGATCGGCACCGCGACGCGGCGTCCCCGCCGCTCCACCGTGACCGCGACGAGGTCGCCCTCGACGAAGGCGAGGACATCCTCGCGGCCGTCCTTGCCGACCAGCTCGACCGTCCCGGTGAAGCCGTCGGCAGCCAGCACCCGGAGCATCCGGGGAGCGTCGGCGAAGGCGCTGCTCAGCCGCGCCAGGCGCGGCGCCCCGGCAGGTCGGGGTATCCAGCGCGGCGGCTCCGCGGCCGCCTTGTCAGGCTGGGCGGCCGACTTGGCGAACGCCGGGGCAGGCTGGGCGGGGGCATCGTCACGGTTCGCCGGCGCGGCGGGCCCTTGGGGGATGCCGCCATTGACGTCGGCGCCGTCTGCAGCTGCGCTGACCGGCAGGGGGACGCCTGCGGCAACCGCCTCGGGGACCACTGGCGCGGCGGCGAGCAGCTCGGCGATCGCCACCTCATCGTCAACGCCCGCCGCGGCGAGGCGCTGGCGTAGCTCGCCGACCCCGGCGGCGCTGATCATCCCCGTGGCGCTGCCGTCAAGCGCGAGGGCGAACAGAGCCTGGGCGTCGTCCATCCGGCGGACCACCGCGGGCACCCTGACCAGGCCGGCCGCCCGCGCCGCGGCCACGGTGCGGTGGCCGGCGACGACCTCGAAGCCGCCGCCATCGCGGGGGCGGAGGAGGACAGGGTCGACGACGCCGACAGCGCGGATCAGGGCGACCGCCGCGTCGAGGGGCAGCTCGTCGCTGCGCTCCGGCGTCCAGCTGTCGTGGACCTCGGCGACGTCGATCTGATCGATTTCGCTGGTCGTCGACGGCGCCAGCCAGCGCGACAGCGCCCCCCCGTCACCCTCGGACTCTCGACGGCGCCTGGGCAACGTTCGACCTCCTTGCCGGAGCTGTGGTCAGTGGCCGTTCTTTCCCGACGTCACCACGGCGCGGAACCGCCGGACAACCTGGTGGAGCAGATTGACGGCGAACAGCGGGTAGTCGAGCAGGAACTGCTTGAAGCTTCCGTTGGGCAGGCCCAGGCAGCGCAGCGCGGTGATGGTGCGGACCGACGCAGTTCGCGGGCCGTCGTCCAGCGCCGCCACCTCGCCGAAGAAGTCGCCGGCCTGGAGCGTCGCCACCGTGGCGCCGCTGTCGTCGACGACCGCTGCCGTGCCCTCGAGGATGAAGAAGAACTCCATCCCGTGCATGCCCTCGGTGACGATGCGGTGGTCGGGAAGGTAGTGCTCCTCGTCGAACCGCTCGGCGATCTGCCTCAGCTGCTGCCGGTCGAAACCGCCGAACAGCGCCGAACGTTCCAGCGCGGGTACGACGTCGTCGCGGGCCGTGGCCATGCTGACTCCTCGCGTCCTGCCGCCCCAGCGGCGTTCCTTGATCCGGTGAGCCCGCCCACACTCACCCACCCGAGCCGACGTGCTGCCCGGCGATCGCGGAGATTACCAGTCCGGCTGCATAGCCGATGGCACCGGCACCGATGGCGATGACCGAGAACTCGCCGGCAATGCGCGCCCATGCCGCCGGGGCAACCTAGCAGGAGCCCCGCTGGGGAGTTAGGAGGCCTTTCGCTCGAGCAGCTCGGAGCGCACCCGGCCGCGTTTGCCTTCCGCAGCCAGCTGCGCTGCGTGACGCGCGCCGCATTCCGGGCAGTGGAGGTGGCCGCCAATCGGCTGACCCTCGGCGTCGAAGTACACCACGGCAAGCCGTGTGGTGCTGCAACGTGGGCACGGCGAGGGCTGCGGCATCACGTCACTCCACATACGGGCCCGGCACAACTCGTGCGCCCCATGATCGCACGACTGCAGCCGGCGCGGACTCCTGGAGTGTGAATCGCTGTGCGGGGACCTCGACGTCGTCTCCCGGCCGCAGGTCTGCGGGACAGAAGCGGCCGCCGCCGATGGTCGGCGTGTCATGTCCGGGCAGGCCGCGGCGCGTATGGGTTTGACCTGGGACACTGACGCGGTGATCGACGCAGGCACCCGCTCGCGGCTGCAGACGTACCTGCGCGAGCTGCACCGATTCAACCAGCGCATCAACCTCACAACCGTCGCCGAAGAGCAGGCGTGGCAGCGGCACGTCGACGAGTCTCGCCGCCTTCTACAGCTGATCCAGCCGGTCGCGCGTGCACGTGTCGTCGACATCGGATCCGGCGCCGGTGTGCCGGGGATTCCCATGGCGGTCCTGCGCGACGACCTGCGGGTGACGCTGCTCGACGCCGATGAGCGGCGCTGCGGGTTTTTGCTGCACGTCTGCGGAGTCCTCGGGCTGCAGCAGGTGACCGTCGTCTGTCGCCGGGCCGAGGTGTTCGGCCACGATCCTGACGCCCGCGAGGCCTTCGACTGCGCGGTTTCGCGTGCCGCAGCGCCTCCGCCGGTGCTGTGCGAGCTCGCCCTGCCGCTGGTGCGTGTCGGCGGCGTGGCCGGCTGGCTCGTCGGTGACGCCGTCACCGCCGCGACGCAGTGCGCATACGCTGCCCGGTCGTGTGGCGGAGGGCTGCCCCAGGCAGCCGATGCCGACATCGTCACCGTGATCAAGGAGGCGTCCACGCCGACGAGGTTTCCCCGACGCACGGGGGTGCCGGCGCGCCGGCCGCTGCTCGCCGCGCCGGGCGACGACCCGGTCTAGCGCGGGCCGGGGATCAGCTCGGTTCGCTCGTACCAGACGATCTCGGACGCGCCCTTCTCGGGGTGCACCGCGTAGAGCGCGACGCGTCGCTCGTCGGGAAGGACGATGACGCACCGGCCGTGCGAGCTCACCTCCTCGAGCACGGAGACGGCTGATCCCAGACGCAGCGGGT
This sequence comes from Candidatus Dormiibacterota bacterium, assembly GCA_035938875.1. Taxonomy (GTDB): domain Bacteria; phylum Chloroflexota; class Dormibacteria; order Aeolococcales; family Aeolococcaceae; genus DASZGL01. Next base: position 63,473 of record DASZGL010000010.1, on the reverse strand, counting down.
TGGGATCACCCACGGCCTCGAGCACCTCGAAGCGGAAATAGCGCGCACCCAGCGCCATGTTCTGCTCCACGCCGTGCAACGTCAGGGTGCGAACGCGCTTGCTCCATGCCGGCATCCGCGGACTCCCTCCGAGGTCTGACCGAGTGTCGCCGTCGATGCTACGCCGCCAGTCGCTCGGCAGCAAAGGGGTGATCCTAGGCAGGCGGCGGGTTGCCGTGCAGGCGCCTGGCCACGGCCCGCTCGACGGTGTCGTGCTCGCTCCAGGGAAGCTTGCAGCGCCCGCTGATGATGCTGCTCTCATGGCCCTTGCCCGCGCACAGGACGGTGTCCCCGGCAGCGGCTCCCTGAATGGCGAAGTCGATGGCCGCTTCCCGGTCGGGGATGACGTGCAGGCTGTCGCTGTCGCGTGCCCCGTGCGCCCGGGCGGCGGCGGCGATCTCCTCGAGGATCGCCTCGCGGTCTTCTTCCCTGGGATCCTCGTCGGTGACCACGACGACGTCGGCGAGTCGCGCGGCGATGGCCCCCATCTCGGCGCGCTTGGGCCGGTCGCGCTCGCCGGCGGACCCGAAGACCACCCACAACCTGCCCGGTGTCGCCGCCCTCAGCTCGCTGAGCACGCGCTCGAGCGAATCGGCGGTGTGCGCGTAGTCGATGACCACGCTGAAGGGCTGTCCCAGGTCGACGCGCTCCATGCGCCCGCTGACGTGGTCGAGGTCGCCGAGGCCGCGCACCGCGCCCTCGAGGTTGCCGCCGGTGGCGCACGCCGCGGCAACCGCCGCCAGGGCATTGGCGACGTTGAAACGTCCCGCCAGTCTCAGCTGCACCGCTGTCCGCCCCCACGGCGTCAGTGCCGTGAAACGGACACCGCCGGCGTCGGCGGTCACCGACTCGGCGCAGAGGTCGGCGCCCGCTGCGGCCGAGGCGCTGTAGGTGAGCCGCTGCGCCACGGCGATGGTGCTCAGCCGCGGATAGCCGATCTCGTCGTCGGCGTCGAGCACCATGATACCGTCATGTCTGGCAGAAACGGCGTGGCCCAGGCGTGCTTTGGCCTCGAGATACTCCGCCTGCGTGCCGTGCACGTCGAGGTGCTCGGAGGTGATCCTGGTGAAGACCGCGGCGCGGAAGTCGACACAGTCGACGCGGTGCAGCGCCAGGGCGTGGCTCGACGTCTCCACCGCCGCGTGGGTGCATCCCGCGTCGACCAGGGTGCGCAAGCGCCGTTGCAGATCGACCGCCTCCGGCGTTGTCTGTCGCGTGTCGTTGATGGTGACGCTGTCGTCGACGCGGAAGTCGACAGTGCTCATGGCGCCGGCGCGCAGCCCGCACGCGCGCCACGCAGCGTGCAGCATGGTGGTGGTCGTCGTCTTGCCGTCGGTTCCGGTGATCCCGGCGATGCAGAGCCGGCGCGACGGATGCCCGGCGATCTCGGCCGCCAGTGGCGCCAGCGCGGCACGGGAGTCGGCGACGATGACCAGCGGGATGCCGGCGGGGATCGACGGCGCCGGTACGTGCTCGGCGACGACCGCCACGGCGCCGCGCTCGACGGCTTCGCGTGCATGGCTGTGGCCGTCGCTGTGCGCCCCGGGGATGGCGACGAACACCGAGCCGGCAACCGTGGTGCGCGAGTCGTAGTCGACGCCGCTCACCGCGATGTCGGCGCCGCTCACCGCCGGCAAGCCGGAGTTGCGCAGCAGTGCCTCGAGGGTGGTCACGGCGAGAGCGTACCCCTCAAAGGGACGCCGGCTCAGTGCGAGAAGACCGCCAGGGCGATCGCGCCCGCGAAGATGAGCAGCACCACGGCGCCGCAGCAGAAGACCTCGTACCACCCCTGGGGCCGGGGCGGTCGCAGGGGCTCGGGAAGCTCGTCGTCGCCAACGATCTGCGGCACGCCTCGACTGTACCCCCGCGGCGGGGGCAGGTCGGCGAAAGCCCGCCCGCAGCGGGGCGCAGGAGGGTGCGAGGCGACTCGGCCCAGGAGGCGCGGGCGGCGCGCGGCTGAGACCCCTCCGGTGCCGTCCGCGGCACCACCCTCCTTGGGACGATGGGGTCGGGCGGGGCACTCCCGGCACCCCGCGAACACCAACCGACAGCGCGCCCGGCGCCTGCAAAAACAACGGAATCGCCATGGTGATCCTTGCGTGACGCCCGCCTGGGCCGCCCTGGCGACGGGCCGCCGGGGCCGGTTTAGGGCCGCGGCGGCGCGGGAAGGCTCAATCCTGACTAGTCCGATCCACTTTTGACCCACGCGCCGCGGCAGCCGTAGAGTCCAAGAGCGATCGTCGCCACTCCGCCGAAACGAGGCTCCTCAACAATCATGGCCAAGACGTCCCGCGACCTCCTCAGCGCCGCCCGCGAAATCGTCCCCGAGGTCACCCCCGAGCGGGTGCACGACGAGCGCGTTGGCGAGCGCGGCCGTGTCGTCCTCGACGTCCGCGAGCGCTACGAGTTCGAGGAGGGGCACATCGCGGGCGCCACGCACCTGAGCAAGGGCTTTCTCGAGACCCAGGTCGAGGATCGCGTCCCCGACCGGTCGACGCCGATCACGCTGTACTGCGCCGGCGGGGTGCGCTCCCTGCTCGCCGCCAAGGCTCTGCACGACATGGGCTACGAAGAGGTCGAGTCGATGTCTGGCGGGTTCGGCGCCTGGAAGGCGAAGGGTTACGACTTCGTCATCCCCAAGGCGCTGACCGCTGAGCAGAAGCAGCGCTACAGCCGTCACCTCCTCGTCCCCGAGGTCGGCGAGGAGGGGCAGCGCCGCCTCCTCGACGCCAGAGTGCTGCTCATCGGCGCCGGTGGGCTCGGTTCTCCGGCGGCGCTGTACCTCGCCGCTGCCGGCGTGGGCACCATCGGACTGGTCGACTACGACACCGTCGACATGAGCAACCTGCAGCGGCAGGTGATCCACACCATGGATCGTGTCGGCATGGCCAAGACGGAGTCGGCGCGCATCGCCATCGCCGCGCTGAACCCCGACGTGAAGGTCAATGAGCACCGCGAGATGCTCAGCTCTGAGAACGCCGTCGACCTCTTCTCGCAGTACGACATCATCGTCAACGGCTGCGACAACTTCCCCACCCGCTACCTCGCCAACGACGCCGCGCTGTTCGCCCGCAAGCCGATGGTCGACGGGGGCATCCTGCGCTTCGAGGGCCAGGTGACCACGGTGCTGCCCTTCTCCTCGCCCTGCTATCGCTGCCGTTTCCCGGCGCCGCCGCCCCCGGAAGAGGCGCCGTCGTGCGCCGAAGCGGGTGTGCTCGGTGTGCTCCCCGGCATCGTCGGCCTCCTCCAGGCGACCGAGGTGATCAAGCTGATCATCGGCCAGGGCGAGCCGCTTGCCGGCCGGCTGTTGATGATCGACGCCCTGGACATGAAGTTCCGCGAGTTTCGCGTTCCCCGTGACCCGCACTGCCCGGTGTGCGGGGAGAACCCGACGATCACCGAGCCCATCGACTACGAAGGGTTCTGCATGAACCCCAACGCGGCAACCGGTCAGGCGGTCGCCGCCGCTCACTGAGCCGGGCGGCCCGGCACTGCGGCGTTTGCGCCGCGACTGACCAAAACCGTCAGGTCGCCGCGACCCCGTCGAGGAAGCCGCTCAGCAACGCGTCGAAACGCTCGCGCTGCTCGAGGTTGCTGAGGTGTCCGGCTTCGGCGATGATCTCGAAGCGGGAACCGGCGATGATTGATGCCATCTCCCGCATCTCCGCCGGCGGCGTCACGCTGTCCTCCTCGCCGCAGAGCACCAGCGTGGGAACGCGAACGGCGGCAAGCGTTGCCGTGCTGTCGGGCCGCGCCGCCATCGCCTCCTGGCACGCGGCCACTCCAGCGGGAGTGCAACGTCGAACTCGGGCCCGCACCGGGTCGCTGATGTGAAATTCCATGCGTGATTGCGGGCTCAGCAGCCGCTCGACGGTGGATTCGACGACGCCGTCGACTCCGTCGCGCAGCACCGAGGTGGCCATGGTCAGCCTGTCGGCGCGGGCCGCCTCGCTGTCGGCGGTGGCGCGCGTGTCGGCCAGAACCAGGGCGCGAACCCGCTGCGCAGCCTGGCGCAGCAGAGCCATTGCGGTGTATCCACCCATCGACAGCCCGACCACCGCCACGCTGGATACGCCAAGGACATCGAGTGCCTCGACGATGGCGGCGCCTGTGGTGTCGAGGGTCATGCCCACGGGCGGCGCCGGCGACAGGCCACAGCCGAAGGCGTCGGGTCGCAGGCAGCGATAGCGGCCACTCAGTGCCGCGACCTCATGGTCCCACTGTGATGCGTCGAGAGGAAACGCGTGCAGAAGCAGCACAGCTGGGCCGTCGCCGGTGTCGTGGATGAATGGACGCGATGGAGGTCCGGCCGGCTGGCTCATCGAGCGTGCTGCATGGCGCGCGAAACTCGCACCGTCGGCGCCGCGCTGTGATCGAGGGGTAGCGTCAGAGTGAAGACGCTGCCGGCGCCCAGCGTGCTGCGCACCGTGATGTCACCGCCATGGAGGCGCGCCAGCTCGCGCGAGAGGTAGAGGCCGAGACCGGTGCCGGGTATGTGCGAGTTCTCGCGCGTCACCAGGCGACCGAAACGCTCGAACAGCCGTGGGATGTCGCTCTCCGCGATACCCAGGCCCGTGTCCCAGACGCTGAGCACCGCCTCGTCCGGGTTGCTCCCCAGGAAGCACTGCACAACCCCACCACCCGGCGAGTACTTCACCGCGTTGTGCAGCAGGTTGGTGATGATGATGCCGAGGCGGACAGCGTCGCCCTGCACCGGCACAGGCCGGCGTGGCGGTGTGTAGATGATGCTGTGATTCGGGGTGCCCAGCGGAGCCACCGTGTCGACGGCGCGCTGGGTGATGTCGGCGAGATCGACCCTGGCCAGGCTGAGGTTGAGGTTGTGCTCCTCGAGCCGCGCGGTGTCGAGCATGCGATCGATGAGCAGGGCCATCTCGCTGACCTTGGCGGTCAGCACCGGTGCGGCGCGAGTCATGTCGGTGGCGTCGAGCGGCCCGAAGGAGCCCTCTTCGATCATCGAGACGTAGCCACGGATCAGTCCCAGCGGACCACGCAGCTCGTGTGAGGCGAGGTTGAGGAACTGCGACTTCACGTGCTCCAGCGCAGCCATGCGCTCACGGTGCTCGCGTTCGCGCAGGTACTCCTTGGCGTAGCGTCGCTCGGTGCGCTGCTGCTGGATACCGACGAGCAGTGCGATGGCGGTTGCCGCGGGCGCGAAGGCGGCGAGGACGTAGACGCTGTCGCGGTCCCAGCTGAGCTCGCCCGGTGCGGCCAGGTGGATGCCGAGGTACGCGGTCGCCGCCGCGCTCACCAGCAACGCTGCCCTGGTGCCGGCGACGGAGGCCGTGATGACGACGGCCACCAGGAACGGCAGGCCGTAGGCGGGGAGGCGCGGCTGCACCGTGTGCTCGAGGAGGACGGTCAGTCCGATCGCGGCGCCGAGGGTGACGGCGGCGATGGCGACGGCGCGCGCGGCGACAACCCAGACGGGCAGCTCTCCGTCTCCTTGCGCTGCTGGCTCTGCGATGGCGCTCTCGGTGGCCAGGCCCAGGGGGTGCCGCAGGCTGAGCTGGTTCACGGGCCGCGGAGCATACCCCGCGTCGCAGGGTGTCGAAGAGCGTCGACGGCCTCGCAGCAACCCGACTCGGCCGATCTTGCTCAGGCGGTCGCCGCGGTCTCCGGGAGGGGAAACTCCTCGATGGTCGCCGGGACGATCACCGTCCTGGCCATGCGCTCGACCTCGCGCAGCTTGAGGATCTCACTGGGCGTGATCAGGGTGACGGCGACACCGTCACGGCCGGCACGGCCGGTGCGGCCCACCCGGTGAAGGTACTCCTCGGGTGTCAGCGGCACGTCGTAGTTGACGACGTGGGAGATGTCTTCGATGTCGAGGCCGCGCGCCGCGACGTTGGTGGCGATCAGGTACTTGACGTGCAGATCCTTGAACTGGCGCATGCTGTGATCCCGGTCGCGCTGCGACAGGTCACCATGGAGCAGGGCGACGTCGTAGTTGCGGCGGCGCAGCTGCGCCTCGAGCATGTCTGCGTTGCGCTTGGTCTCGGTGAAGATCAGCGCCATGGTCACGTTGGGCTGGTCGAGGATGCGGCACAGGGTGTCGAGCTTGTTGGCCCACGTCGTCTGCAGGTACACCTGGCGGACGTTGGGCGCGATCTCCGGACGCGTGTTCACCGAGATGGTCTGCGGGTCGCGCATGTACTTGGCGCTGATCCGCTTGACCCAGTCTGGCACGGTGGCGCTGAACAGCAGCGTCTGCCGATCCTTGGGGCACTGGCGAAGGATGCGCTCCACGTCCGGAGCGAATCCCATGTCGAGCATGCGGTCGGCCTCGTCGAGCACGGCGATGCGCACCGTGGACAGAGAGATCGACTTGCGCGAGCAGTGGTCGAGGAGACGCCCCGGCGTGGCCACGACCACGTGCGGGCCCGTGCGCAGCGCGTCGAGCTGGCGGCGGATGGAGTCGCCGCCGTAGATCGCCACCGACCGGATCTGGCGGCGCGCGCCGATGCGAGTCATCTCCTCGTGAACCTGGACGCACAGCTCGCGGGTCGGACAGAGAACCAGCGCCTGCACCGCTGGACCGGCTGGGTCGAGGCGCTCGACGATGGGAATGCCGAATGCTGCGGTCTTCCCGCTGCCGGTGTGGGCCATGCCGATGACGTCATCGCCGCTGAGCCCCGTTGGAATCGCCAGCGCCTGGATCGGCGTGGCGATCACGTAGCCCATGTCGGCGACAGCCGTCCGGACGGCGTCGCTGAGCTCGAAAACGTCGAATGAGACGGCGGGGAGGTCTTCGGTCGTGGCCCCGTCGACCGAGGCGCTGCCCTCGGGACGAGATCTCGCGACAGGCGGCCGGTGTGGCCGCAGTCGGGAACGTGATCGCAAAGTTGTCCTCAGTCTACACGAGGTCGGGATTTCGGCGGACCGACGTGGCCGGCAGAGCCGTTCCACTACGATCGCGACGTCGTGGCCAGCGTCCTCTGCACCCTCGCCCTTCCTGAGCCGGGGGCGACGATGCTCGGCTCCAAGACCGAGGTCACAGTTCTCGGTCGCATTCCCGAGCACGACGAGCTCTGCACGGCGCTCGGCGGCGCGACCGACGTCCTCTGCCCCCAGCTGCGTGACAACGTTGACGCCGCCGTTCTCGACTGCGGGCTGCCGCGGCTTCGCGCCGTGTGCGTGTACGCCGTCGGCTACAACAACGTCGATGTCGATGCTGCGACAGCGCGCGGCATCGTCGTCGCCAACACCCCGGGGGTGCTCACCGATGCCACCGCCGACTGTGCGCTCGGGTTGATGATCGCCGCCGCACGGCGGATCTGCGAAGGAGACGCAGAGATGCGTGCCGGTCGTTTTTCCGGGTGGGAACCCGATTACCTGCTCGGGCTTGACCTCGGTGACGCGCTGCTCGGCATCGTCGGCTTCGGGCGCATCGGCCAGGCGCTGGCGCGGCGCGCCCTCGCCTGCTCGATGCGTGTCGCCTACGTGCCTCACGGCGACGGTCCGAGAGTCGACGACGACCTTGTGGGGCGCGTCGAGACGATGTCCTTCGACCGGATGCTCGACGAGGCGGATGTCATCTCCTTGCACGTGCCGCTCAACGAACGCACGCGACATCTCATCGGCGAGGCTGAGCTGCGTCGCATGAAGCCGTCGGCGATTCTGGTCAACACGGCGCGGGGACCGGTGATCGACGAGCGTGTCCTGGTGCGCGCGCTGCGCGAGGGATGGATCGCCGGTGCCGGGCTCGACGTCTACGAGGATGAGCCCGCCCTGGCGCCAGGACTTGCTGAGTGTCGCAACGCGGTGCTGGCGCCGCATCTTGGCAGCGCCACGGTGCGCACCCGAGCAGCGATGGCCGAGCTGTGCGCCGCCAACGCGCTCACAGCGCTGAGGGGCCAGATTCCCGCCCACTGCGTCAACCCCGATGCCTGGGCGCACAAGTCGCCACCGCCCATCGTATGAGCACGCCTCCGCTGATCAGCGCAGGCACACGGCTGCACGTGCGCCGGCCTGAGCTCGTCGCCCTCGATCTCGACGGCACCGTCATCGACTCGGAGCAGCGGTTGCACCCGCGGACTCGTGACGCCGTCCATGCCACCATCGAGAACGGCACCACGGTTCTCGTCGTCACCGGGCGCATGTACCGCTCCGCGCTGCCGTGGGCAAGCCGGCTGCACGTCACCGCCCCGCTGATCTGCTACCAGGGGGCGCTGATCCGCGAGGTTGCGCACAACGGCGCCGACGCAGGGGAGACGCTCTTCGAGGATGCGCTGACACCGGACATCGCGCTGCGAGCGCTGCACGTCGCTCGCGCTGGAGGTTGGCACATCCAGGCGTACCTCGACGACCGGCTCCTATGCGACCAGGATCGTCCCGAAGCTCACCTCTACGCGCGCATCGCCCAGGTGGACATCACCTTCGTCGACGACCTCGCTGACGTCGTCGCGGCTAGAGGCAGCACCAAGATCGCCTGTGTCGTCGACGACGAAGCCGGCGCGGCCCTGTGCGAGAAGACGCTTCGCGAGACGCTCGGCGCCGAGGCGCGGGTGACGCGGTCGTCGCCGCCGTTCGTCGAGGTCACCAGTCCCATCGCGTCGAAGGGACGCGCCCTGCGCCGCCTGTGCGACAAGCTGGGAGTCGACATGACCGGTGTGGTCGCTGTCGGCGACGCGCCCAACGACGCCGACATGCTCGACGCGGCGGGATACGCGGTGGCCGTGCTGGGCGCGCCGCCCGACGTCGTCGGCCGGGTCGATGCGCTGTGCGCGCCGCCGGAGCGCGCCGGCGTCGCCGACGTGCTCGTCGCCCTCGGGCTGACCGGGGCAGCAGCACCGTCCGGCTGAGGGATCCGCGCCTGTCAGGCGCCCCCGCGACCGAGGACGAGCTCGTCGAAGGCGGCCTCGGCCTCGTCCGCCTTGGCCCCGGGGACGAGGATGTAGTCGCGGCGGTAGGTGGCCAGGGAGAGCACCGGAATCTCCCGTGCCGCCAACGCGTCGCAGACCCGGGCGAGGTACCCGGTCACGCCGAAGTCGAATGGCGCGTACAGGCCGAAGACGGTCCAGGGTCCGTCGTGCTCGGCGACGGGGACGACCTCCTGGAGCGCGGCGAGCTCGGCCTCGGGGAGGAAGACGGTGGCTCCGTCCGGTTCGACGGTCACGCACAGCGGCGGTGGCTGCAGCTGGACGACTCGGTCGAGGGGCGTCCCCGGCTGCAGGCGGCAGAGGACGTAGGGGATCTCCTCGCGGCGCACCCGGGTCGCGGCGAAGAGCTTCTGAAGCGACTCGAACATCGGCATGAGGGCGCAGTGTAGGCACCTTGCGTCCCGTCGACGAGGCGCAGGGACGGTCTGGGCACCGTATGCTCGCCAGCATGAGCGCCGTCGAGCGTCGACCCGAGGACGCCGACCTCGGCGACGACGCCGACGACGGCGACGACGGCACGGTCCGCTGGCAGCGCGCCCCGGTGCATCCCAACAACCGGCTGAACGCGCTCAGCGGCAACGAGTGGCTGTACTTCACCAAGACGGTGCTGCGCACGTCGTACCCCGCTCACGCCGGTCATCAGCTGCGCCGCCGTCACGGCGCCAACAAGCCGCCGCTGCTGATGCGCCATCTCATCGAGTTCTTCACCGCTCCCGGGGAGACCGTGCTCGATCCCTTCGCCGGAGTCGGCGGAACTCTGCTGGGCGCCGCCATGTGCCACCGGCAGGCCACCGGCGTCGAGGTCAACCCGGAGTGGATCGACATCTATCACCAGGTCTGCGAGAGCGAGGAGATAGACGAGCAGGAGATGATCAACGGCGACTGTCGCGCCGTACTCGCCGCGATGGCAGCGGAGTCACGCGTCTTCGACTGCATCGCCACCGACCCGCCCTACTCCATCGCGCTCGACAAGACGATGTGCGATGGGCGCTACGACCTGCAGGCGCGACGCACCGACTTCGACAGCTTCGGTGCCAGCCAGGACGATCTGCGCAACCTGGCAAGCTTCGATGACTACTACGACGCCATGGAAGGTGTCGCGTGCCAGTTGCTGCCCCTGCTGCGTGTCAACGGCTACTGCGCTGTGGTGATGCGCGATTCCTACCAACAGGGACGCTACGTCTTCGCCTCCGCGGAGGTCGCGCGGCGCTTCGAGGCCGCCGGGTTCACCCTCAAGGGGATCAAGGTCTGGTACGGCACCGGGGCACGCGTGCGCCCGTATGGATATCCCAATGCGTACGTCCCCAACATCGTGCATCAGAACATCCTGATTCTCCGGCGCGAGCAATGAGCGCTCGCGCCATCGACGGTTATTCCGAGTAGCTGTAGAAACCCTGGCCGCTCTTGCGGCCGACATCACCCCGGGCGGTCCGATCGGTGAGGATCCCCGTCGGCTCCCAGCGCTGCTCACCGGTCTGCACGTACCCCTGGGTGAGGATGTCCTGGGTCACGTCAAGGCCGACCAGGTCGGCGAGCTCGAATGGGCCCATCGGCCAGTTGAGGCCGTTCTTGACCGCAAGGTCGCAGTCCTCCATCGACACGTATCCTTGCTCGACCAGCTGGAAGGCCTCCTGCATGGCGATGAAGAGAATGCGGTTGGCGAGGAAGCCGTAGGTCTCCTTGCGGACCAGAACCGGGTTCTTGCCGATCCTGCGGGCGAAGTCCATGCAGGTCTGCGCGGTCGCTTCCGAGGTGTGCGGTCCGCGCACCACCTCGACGAGCTGCATCACCAGCGCCGGGTTGAAAAAGTGCACATTGAGCAGGCGCTCGGGGTTGGGCACGCACTCGCTGAAGAAGGAGGTCGGCATCGTCGAGCTGTTGGAGGCGAGGATGGCGTCGAGGCGCACCACACGCCCGAGCTGACGGAAGAGCTCGTGCTTGGCGTCGCGGTCCTCGACGATGGTCTTGATGACCAGGTCGGCGTCGGTGCCAGCCTCCTCGATGTCGGTGGTGGTGCTCACACGGCTGAGGGCGGCATCGAGGTCGGCGGCGTCGAGCTTGCCCTTCTCCACGCGCTTCTCGAGCAGGCGAACGGTGGCGCCAATGCCACTCTCCAGCCTCTCCGGGGACCTGCTGTAGACGCGAACCGGGTAGCCCGCGAGCGCCACGGTGAAGGCGATCTGGCTGCCCATGGTTCCGGCACCGACGACGGCAACCGATCGGATCTCGTCGATCGTCATGGGGCGGCAGTGTATCGGCGCATACCTGATTAACGACGTTCGAAGATGGTCGGCCTTGCGGTTATCCTGGGCGGCGAACCGTGGAATACCTGCACGCTCTGACCGGTGTCGAGGCGTACGCGCTGATCTGCGCGCTGATCTTCATCGAGGAGGCCGGCGTGCCTCTGCCCTTCCTCCCCGGTGACGTGATTCTGCTTGCCGCCGGCTACCTCGCCGCCATCGGCGTGACCCATCTCTGGCTCTTCCTTCCCCTCGGCTACGCCGCCGCCGTGCTCGGTGCCACCACCTGCTACGCCTTCAGTCGCCACGTTGGTCGCCGTGCCCTGCTGGCCGCAGCGCAGCTGGTGCGCCTCACCCCGGTGCGACTGGCACGCGCCGAGGCATGGTTGAGCCGGGGTGGCAGCCGCGCCATCCTCATCGCCCGGATCCTCCCGGGAACGCGTATCAACGCGTCCTTCGCCGCGGGAGGTCTGCGGCTGCCATACGAAGAGTTCATCGCCGGAGTGCTGCCGTCCACGATGATCTGGCTGGGTGGCTTCACCCTGCTCGGCTTTGCGCTCGGTGACCGTGTCACTCCGTTTCTGCCCTGGTTCGACCGCCTGGTCGTCGCCGGCGTGGTCATCGGCCTCGTCGTCGGCCTGGTGGTGTGGCGGCGCCGGCGGCGAGCAAACCGCGGGCCGACGCCCGTGAACCTCGCCGCCTGATTGCCCTGACGGCAGGCAGCCGCCCAGCGTCAGCCTGTGGCGCCGCCGATGCTGTCCAGACTAGGCTCGGTCATCTTCAGCGGGTCGAGCAGCTCATCGAGGTCAGGCTCAGTGAGATCTGTCAACTCGCGGGCGACCTCGCGCACCGTGCGTCCGCTGCGATATGCCTCCTTGGCGACGGCTGCCGCGGCGTCGTAGCCGATGCGCGGAACCAGTCCGGTGCAGATCATCAGGCCGCGCTCCACCAACGCCGGACCGTTGTCGGTGGCCTCGATGCCGTCGACACACTTGCGGGCAAAGTTGACGGCGCTGCTGGTCAGAAGCGCGATCGACTGCAGCAGGTTGTAGGCAGCAACGGGCAGCATGACGTTGAGCTCGAAGAGCGATCCGCTGGCGCCACTGAAGGCGATGGTGGCGTCGTTGCCGATGACCTGCGCAGCCACCATGGTCACCGACTCGGCGATCACCGGGTTGACCTTGCCGGGCATGATCGACGAGCCCGGCTGAACCGCCGGCACAGCGATTTCGGCGAACCCTGCGCGCGGACCGCAACCGAGCAGGCGGATGTTGCCGGCGATCTCGAAGAGCGCCACGGCGGCGCCGCGCAACACCCCGCTCGCCGCGACGACGCTGTCCAGCGTCGACTGCGACTGGAAATGATTGTCGGTTTCAAAGAACTGCAACCCCGTCGCCAGGCTGAGCTTGGCGATGACCCGGCGGGCGAACTCGGGATGTGAGTTGACCCCGGTGCCGACTGCGGTGCCGCCGAGGGCGAGCTCCTCGAGCTCGGTCGCCGCGGCCTCGAGGCGGCGCCTGGCGCGCTCGACCTGGCCCGCGTAACCGAGGAATTCCTGGCCGAGGCGGATGGGTGTCGCGTCCTGCATGTGGGTGCGGCCGGTCTTCACCACCGGCCAGAACTGATCGCTCTTGCGGCGCAGCGACTCCTCGAGAACCTCGAGGGCGGTGAGCAGCTCCTGGCGAATCGCCGTCGCCGCGGCTACGTGGATCGCCGTGGGGATGACGTCGTTGCTCGACTGGCAGAGGTTGACGTGATCATTGGGATGCACCGGCGTGCGCGATCCCTTCTCGCCGCCGAGCAGCTCGATTGCACGATTGCTGATCACCTCGTTGGCGTTCATGTTGGTCGACGTGCCGCTGCCCGTCTGGAAGACGTCGATGGGGAATTGATCGTCGAGGGTGCCGTCGACGACATCCTGGGCGGCGGCGACGATGGCGTCGCAGAGCCGCGTGTCGAGCAGCCCCAGCTCGCGGTTCACCACCGCTGCCTGCTGCTTGATCAAGCCGATGGCGCGGATGAAACCGCGGGGCAGGCGCAGTCCGCTGATGGGGAAGTTGACCACGGCGCGCATCGTGTTGGCGCCGAAGTACGCGTCAGCCGGCACCTCGAACTCGCCCATCGAATCACGCTCGACGCGAGTCGCCGGCGTTGTCGTCTCCATGAGGGCGGACCTCCCACACTGCGGCTGACACGCCACAGCCTAGCGCCGTCTCTGCCGGCGAGGCCTCGCCAGCCTGGCGGCGCTCAGGCCGCGGGAAGGCTGAGCTCGAACTCGGCGCCGCCGCCGGGTGCCCGGCGGGCAACCGCCGCGCCGCCGTGACGATCGGCGACGGTGCGCACGATGAAGAGGCCGAGGCCGCTGCCGGGAAGGCCCTGCTCGCGATCGTTCATGGCCCGGTAGTACTTCTCGAAGAGGCGCTCGGCCTCCTCCTCGGGGAAGCCGTCGCCGTGGTCTCTGACGACGACGCGGATGAGGCCGTTGTCGGCTTCCGCGCGTACCACCACCGGCCGGCCGTCGGGTGAGTGCTTCACCGCGTTGCTCAGCAGGTTGGTCACCGCCAGCACCAGCTGGTCGCGGTCGCCATCGACGCTGAGCGAGTCGTCGACGTCGAGGTCGACGGTTGTGTTGCGCAGCCCGGCCTCGGCGCTGACCTCCTCGGTCGCCGCGGCGACGACCTCGGCGATGCGAACCGTGGTGATCCGCGGACGGATGGATGGGTCCTCGAGTCGGGCGACGACGGCGAGCGACTCGGTGAGGCGATTCATCGTCTCGGAGGCGGCGAGCATGGTGCGAAGCGCGGCGAGGCTGCGCTCGGGCAGCTCACCGAGCGCGCCCGCGAGGAGCAGCTGGGTGTAGCTGCTCATGATGGTCAGCGGTCGTCGCAGCTCGTGGACGGTGACACTGATGCTGGTCACGTTAGCGGCGTCGAGCTGGGCGGCGAGAACTGTCGCCGCGTACGTTGCCAGCCGGCGCCCGACCTCGGCGAACGCCGCCGGGATCCACTCCTGCAGGGTGAGATGCACCCCCTCGTCGGGGCGCTGCTCGGCCACCGCGGCGGTGAGGGTCCGCCGCAGCGCGTCGAGGGCGCGCAGCGACAGCTCGAGGCGCGCGGGGATGCCAACCGGGTCGTTCTGGCTGTCAATCGCAGCAATCAGCGCAAGCGCACTGACATCGCCCGACTTCAGCGCGGTCGCTGTCGCCGAGACGTGCTGCCGGGCCTGCTCCTCCGAGATGACCGGAACGGCGCCACCGTCCGCGGACAGCGCTTCAGGCCAGCTCGCGACGGTCCCCGCTGCCCTGCCCAGGAGGAGGTCCCCAAGCAGGCCTCCCACCGTCGTCCCTGGCATCACTCAAGTGTAAATACAGCTCTGTGTTGTTTGCGGCTCCGCCCGGTGACGGTGCGGTGCTGTCCCCCTGGCTTGGCAAGTCGTTGACGCGGTCAGAACCACCCGCTGGACGACGCGCGTTCCGGCTACGGCCCGGGACGTCCCCGGTACGGTTCACGGAACGTCGTCTGCTCGGGCACGAACACCAGGTCGATGTCCTTGACCGGGCCGTTGCGGTTCTTGGCAACCACCAGCAGGGTCTGGTTGCGGTCGATCTCCTGGTCGTGCATTCCCTGGCGGTAGAGGAAGAGGACGATGTCGGCGTCCTGCTCGATGGATCCGGAGTCGCGCAGGTCGCTGAGTTGCGGCTTGCGATCGGTGCGTCGCTCCGATTCGCGGGACAGCTGTGAAAGTGCCAGGACCGGCACATTCAGCTCCTTGGCGATCGACTTCAGCCCCGAGGAGATGTCTGACACCTCCTGGACGCGTGATTCCTGGCGGCCGCCGCGCATCAGCTGCAGGTAGTCGACGACGACGAGTGCGATGTTGTGCTGGGCCTTCATGCGCCGAGCCCGGGCGCGAAGGCTCTCGATGGACAAAGCCGGAGTATCGTCGATCCACAGCTCGGCCTGGGTGAGCTTGTCCATCGCCTGGGCGATCTTGGAGAAGTCGGTTGCGTCCGCCTGGCCGGTCTTCAGCTTCCAGGAGTCGACGTGCGCCTCGCTGCAGAGCAATCGCTGCACCAGCGCCTGCATCGACATCTCCAGGGAGAAGATGACCACCGGCTGCCTGCCGAGCACGGCGGCGTTGCGGGCGACGTTGAGCGCCAGCGACGTCTTGCCCACCGAGGGTCGAGCGGCGAGGATGATCAATTCGCCGGGCTGCAGCCCCTGGGTGACGCTGTCCAGCTCGGTGTAGTTGGTGGGCACGCCGGTGACGAACTTGCGGTTGCCGAGCAGGGTCTCGAGCTGTGTCCACGTCTCCTTCAGCACCGGGGCGATATGGATTGCGTCGGTTGTCCGCCGCAGGTCGGTGACGGCGAAGACGCGCTGCTCGGCGCGGTCGGCTGCCTCTTGCGCGCGCAGCGACTCGTCGAAGCCGAGACCGGCGATGTCACCGGCGGCGGCGACCAGCCGGCGGCGCAACGCGTGCTCGACGACGATGTCGGCGTAGTGGCGGACACTGGCCGCGGTAGGGGTGATCAGGCTCACCTCGCTGACGTAGTCGACTCCACCAGCCCGCGAGAGCGCCCCGGCGCGTTCCAGCTGCGCGCGCAGGGTGAGCAGGTCGATCGGCTCACCGCGGTCGGCGAGGTCACGCGCCGCGCGGTAGATGTGCGCGTGTCGCTCGACATAGAAGTCCTCGGGCTCGACGAGATCGCGCACCGCGGAGATGGCGTTCTGGTCGAGCATCAGCGAGCCGAGCACCGCCTGCTCAGCCTCGACGTCGTGGGGGAGCACCCTCCCGGTTGGGCTGATCGAACTGGCCACCGTCCCGGCCACCTCGGCGAGGCGCATCCCGGGCGGCGGCTCGATCACTGCGCGGCGACGACCACCCGCAGCGTCGCCGTCACCTCGGGATGGAGATGGATGGTGACCTCGTGCGGGCCGAGCGACTTGATCGGTGGCTCGACCTCGATCTTCCGCTTGTCGAGATCGACTCCAGCCTCGCGCTTGAGCTGTTGGGCGATGTCGGCGTTGGTCACAGAGCCGAAGAGACGTCCGCCCTCGCCCGTCTTGGAGTACAGGGTGACGGTGATCCGGCGCAGGCGCTGGTCGATGTCCCGGGCCTCGATCAGCGCCTTCTCGGCACGCCGCCGTGCCGCCTCCTCGCGCTGTCTGATCTGGTCGACCACCCTGTCGTCGGCGACCACGGCGAGCTTCTTGGGGAAGAGGTAATTGCGCGCGTAGCCGGGGGAGACTTCCTTGACGTCACCGAGCTTGGCTGTTCCGGCCACCTCCTGCAAGAACAGGACTTTCACAGTTGCACTCCACCACGACCGGCTCCTGCCGCATCTCCCGAAGGCACGGCCACACCGACGAACTCCTGCTCGGCGACACCGTCCTCACCGAACAGCCCGACGCGGCGGGCCAGTAACATCGCCAGCCGTCTGCCCTTCTCAACGTCCTCGTCGAAACGACTGCGCCGTTGCCGTATCAGGTCCTCCTGCTCGGCGACGACGTCGGCCGGCGCGGTGCGCACGAACAGCTGCGCACAGAGAATGCTCAGCGCCAGGCCATCGAGCTCACCGAGCACGGGGATCCAGTCGGGGACGTCGACCACCGGCGTGGCGATGAGAGTCAGTGACGCTGCCAGAGCCGCCTTGTTGCGCACCGGCACTCGCGGATCGAATGCCAGGCAGTAGGCGAGCTTGGCGTTGCGTGGCAGATCCAGGACTAGGCGTTTGAGCCAGCGCGCGCGGCCGAGCATGAGCGGGCCATTGTACGGTCCCGCGGCCGCCGCGGGGCCGGTCGCGGTGGCGGTTCGTCAGCCGCTGAGCAGCTCGGCGTGCTGACGGAGCCAGCGCTCTGCAGCCTCGGCGTCATCAGCGGCCAGCTCGCCCTCTAGGACCGCCTCCTCGAGCGCGGCCTTGGCCCTTCCCACCCAGCGGCCCGGGCCTCGCCCGGCGATGGCCATGATCGCCTGCCCATCGAGCGGGGCACGCAGGCCGGACACGGCGCCGCCGCGGTCGAGGCTCTCCATGCGTTCGCTCAGCTCGTCGATCTGGGCGAGGTCGGGATAGGCCGAAGCCCTGGTGTCCGCCCGAGCGACGTCGAGGAGCTGTTGGCGCAGCGGCCCCACGGCATGCACCAAGCGCCGTACCGCTGCATCGGAGAACGTTGCCGGGTCGTACTGGATGGGGCGCAGGTGCAGACGCACCAGCGAGGCGACTGCGTTGACCTCCTCATTGCTGAAGCGCAACCGCATCAGCATTGCCGCGCTCATCGCTGCACCGACCTGGGGATGATCGTGGAAGGTGTGCCGCCCGTCGGCGGCGATGGCGTGGGTGGGCGGTTTGCCCACGTCGTGGAGAAGCACGGCGAGCCGGGTGATGAGGTCGGGCGGCGCCGCGTCGAGAGCGCGCAGCGTGTGCACGTAGACGTCGTGCACGTGATAGCCGCTCTGTTCAACACCGACCATCGCGGGTAGCTCGGGCAGGACGACGTCAAGCAGACCACCGACGCGCAGCACCTCGATGCCGGCTGCGGGGTGGTCCCCGACCAGCAGCCGGCGGAGCTCGGCGGCGATGCGCTCGACGCTGAGGATATCGGCGCGGTGCGCCTGGTCGCGCATCGCTTCGATGACACCGTCGGCGAGGCGGAAGCCGAGCTCGGCAACGAAGCGTGCGGCGCGAAACATCCGCAGCGGGTCCTCGCCGAAGGTCTCCGCCGGATCGAGTGGCGTCCGCAGAACGCGGTCACGCAGGTCGTCGAGGCCGCGGCCGGTGCGATCGAGCACTGTCCCGTCGAGCGTCTGGCA
This sequence comes from Candidatus Dormiibacterota bacterium, assembly GCA_035938875.1. Classification (GTDB taxonomy): domain Bacteria; phylum Chloroflexota; class Dormibacteria; order Aeolococcales; family Aeolococcaceae; genus DASZGL01. The sequence continues at coordinate 45,484 of DASZGL010000010.1, read as the reverse complement.
CAGCGCGTTGACGGTGAAGTCCCGGCGCCACACGTCCTCGTCGAGGGTGCCGGCGCGCACCGACGGCTTGCGCGACTCGGGGTCGTAGCGCTCGGCACGAGCGCGGACCACCTCGACGACGAAGTCGTCCCCCCGCACCTGGGCGGTGCCGAAGTGCTCGAACTGTTGTGGCCGGCTCCAGCGGAAACTCGCGGCGACGTCGCTGAGCAGCTCAACAGCGCCGTCGCCGACGACGAGCAGGTCGATGTCCTTGCGCACCTCGCGACCGAGCAGGCGATCGCGTACGAAGCCACCAACGAGGTAGCACTCCACACCACGGCGACGCGCGGCGCCGGCGACGGCGTCGAGGACGTCGCTGAGCGACAGCGCCTGGCGCGCCACGGTGACCGGGCCGGCCTCAGTCAACGCCGGCGCTCCCTGCCGCGCTCAGCAGGCGGTCGGACAGCGAGGACCGTGCTGCCAGGTGACCGCGGCGCAGTAGCAGCAACGCCAGCGCGGCGGCGAGAGCAGCGCATACGGCGGCGCCGGCGAAGATGGCGTGCAGCTCCCCGAGCGCGGCGTTGGTGATCAGCGTGTCGTACGGCGGGCACCGGCCGGGCAGCGGCGACTGCGGGCAGAAGTGGTCGATTGGAGGGATCACCGCGGTGGCGCTGTAGAAGCGGCGCAGACCGATGATGGTGAGCACCGACAGACCGATGAGCATGCCGATCATCCGCGCCACCACCACCAGCGCCGACGCCAGGCCGAGCAGCGCGGCGCGCACCGAGCTGAGCACCGCGGCATTGACCGGCGCGATGGCCAGTCCGAAGCCAAGTCCGCAGAGCGCGAGCATCAGGTCGCTGCCGCGAAGCGGTGTCGTCCAGCCCAGGAGGATGCCGCGTTCGCCCAGTGTGCCGTCTGTCCACGTGGTCATGGCGACGAACATCGCTGCGCTCAGCAGCATTCCCACCGCGGTGGTCACTCGGTACGACAGTCGCTCACAGATCAGCCCGCCGACGACGGCGCCGATGGGCACCGCGGCCAGAAAACGTACCAGCACGAGCGCGGCCTGTACCTGCGAGTCGGGGAACACCGTGACCCTGGCGAAGATCGGCACGTCGACCAGCGCCGCCATCAGCGCGCCACCGATAGCCAGGTTGGTGAGCAGCGAACCGAAGGCGGCGCGGTCGGCGAACGCGGCGAAGCTGATCAGCGGATCGCGGCAGTGCTGCTCGCGCCAGACGAAGAGCAACGCGCAGACCGCGGCGACAGGGAGGATCACCGTCGCCGATCCGGCCACGATCTGCTGGCTGGGATCGGCCGCGGCGAAGCTCAGGATGATGCAGGCGAGAACAACGCCGAGAAGCGCAGCTCCCGGCCAGTCCGTGCCGCGCAACACAGCGGGGAGCCGGCGAAGGGCGAGCAGCGGCCGCACCGACGGCGGCGCCAGCGACTCCCAGAGCGCGAAGGCGGCAAACAGGCCGAAAGCCAGCAGGGTGATCGGCTCGGTCACAGCGCCGAGCACGCCGCGGTCGACGATGGGCAGGAAGTACTGGCCTGCAACGACCGAGTCGGTGAGTCGCCGCGGACTGGTCAGCGCCAGCGCCGACGCGGTCAACGCCGCCGCGGCGAGCAGCATGCCGACGACATCGACGTGTCGCCGCGTGGCGCGGTCGCCGGTCGCACGGCTGCGCAGCTGCGGCGACGCTGGCGACATCGCGAATGCGACACCAAGAACTGCGGCGACGGGCAGGTTGACCCAGAAGATGGTGCGCCAGCCGCTCACGGCGACAATGATCGACCCGTAGAGTGGGCCGAGGACGCTGCCCACCTCCTGCACCGCGCCGACGACACCGAGCGGCAGCCCCCGGCGCCCCGGCGGCCACATGTCGGCGACCAGCGCCAGTGTCACCGGAACCAGGCCGCCGCCGCCAAGTCCCTGGATGGTCCGCCCCGCCACCACCATCGGCAGTGCGCTGGCCGACGCGGTCATGACCGAGCCGATGGCGAAGGCCACCAAGCAGGCGACGAACACCGGCTGACGTCCATGAATGTCTGAGAGACGTCCCAGCAGCGGGAGAACGACCACGTAGCCACAGAGGAAGCCGCTGATGATCGGCGTCGCCTGCTGCAACTGATCGATGCCGATGCCGATGTCGCCCATGATGCTCGGCAGCGCCAGGACGACGACGTAGGTGTCGGCGGCGGCGAGCAGGACGGCGGTGCTGGCGAAGGCAAGGCGCCAGCGTGCCCTGCCCGACGACGCGGGCGCGGCCAGCGTGGCCGTTGCGGTCAGCGGCTCAGCCGGACCCGGCTGGCGGAGTGATCGTGACGTTCTCGCCATAGTTGTCGAGTACCAGGGTAAACGTGCTCAACTGCTTGGCGTCGAAGAATGGCCCGGTGAGCACCACGCGGCGCACCTGGTGGTTGTCGACGTTGACACCGACACGTCCCTTGACATCCTGCGATGGATCGGCGCTGGTGAGCAACGACTTGACCTGGTCGCCAGGCAGGCTGACGTCGATCTCGTAGAGCTCGTCGTTGCCCAACCGGTCGCGGTCGCCGAGGCTTGCCGACTTGGCCGAGATGAGCAGGTTGGTCAACCCGACATTGGGGTCGATGAGCTTGCTCGGGTCGGCGAAGCCGTACTTCGACGGGTCGGCCTTGCTGTACGGCGCACCGAGTGCACTGGCGTAGAACGAGCCGTTGATGGAGACGATGTTGACGCTCAGGGGAAGCCCGCCGACGGAGACGTGCAATGAGCCGGCAAATCCGTCGGGCCGTTTGGCGTCACCCTGGCCGCCGGTGATCATCGGACCGCTGCCGCCGTGGACGTCGCTGCTCTCCAGCGAGAAGTGCAGAGCGGACGCCGAATCCACTGCCTGCTTGGCCTCACGCAGGATGGTCTTGGCATCGCCCTCGTAGGTGCGGCTGTTGCCGCAACCTGCGGCGAGAAGCACTGCGACGACGGACGCGATCAGCGGCGAACGCTGTGCTCTGATGTCGGCTCCTCGTCTCGCCCGTCCCGGGCCCCGTGAGATGGCCTGGGTCGGAGTATAGATAGGGCGCCGGTATACTTCGGCCATCGTGTCCCAGGAGATGACGGGCGCGGCGGTGGCCTCGGACGGCGTCTCGCCGCTTGCCGTGGGCACGCTGATGATGGCTCTCGGCGACAGCATCGCCGCGGGGATCGGCGCCTCACACGCATCCGAGGGGTGCATGGCGGTGCTGGCGGAGTTGCTCACCATCCGATGCCCTCGGCTGCGCCTGCTCAACCTCTCCGTGCCGGGCGAGACAACCGAGACGATGCTCGCGCCCGGTGGCCAGCTGGAACGGGCCGAGTGCGCCCTCGCCGAGGCCCTGGCCGCCGGGGAGACGGTGGGCCCGCTGACCCTGAGTATCGCCGGCAACGACGCCATGTTCGGCGGCGCACTGGCCAGTGCCGATGCACGCAAGAGGACGCGGGGCAACCTCGATGAGATCCTCGATCGCCTGGCCGCGGCGGCAGCGGGGGCGGGGATTCTCTTCAGTGACATCGCCTGTCTGCAGACCGTCTACAACCCATTCGAAGACCCCGAGGCCAGGGACGGCCACGTGCTCCCCGTTCCTGTCAGCGGTGGCGGCATCAACAGCGTTCTCCACGCTGCGGCGCAGCGCGCGGCGATCCGCGTCGCCCCGGTATCGCGCGCGTTCAGGGGTCGCGCCGCCGAGCTCACCTGGGTTGGCAGCGGCGACATCCATCCGACTGACGAGGGGCATCGTGTGATCGCCGACGCATATCTGCGCGCCGGCGGCTGGGCGGATGACTGAGGCCGGCGAGTCGGCCAGACCCGAACGTCTTCCCGAGGTGTCAGCCGACCAGTTCTTCGCCGTCGACATTCGCGTGGGCACCGTGCTGCAGTGCGACGAGTTTCCCCAGGCGCGCATCCCCGCGTACCGGATGCTCATCGACGCCGGACCTCTGGGCAACCTGCGCGCCTCGGCGAGACTCACCGATCTCTACAGCCCTGAGCAGCTCATCGGGTCGCAGGTTGTGTGCGTGGTCAACTTTCCCCCGCGGCAGATCGGGCCGGTGCGCAGCGAGGCGCTGGTGCTCGGCGTCTACGAGCGGGGCACGCAGCGTGTCGTGCTGCTTCGACCCGACCGGCCATGCGACAACGGTGATCGCATCGGCTGATCACCCCACGGATTCCGCACCCGACCACCGCGAATCCGTGGGGACCCCGAAATCAAGAGGCTAGGGAGCTGGCTGAGCGACCACGGGTTCCAGGTGGGCGAGGGTGCGCAGACGATTGATGTTGTCGATGTCCGGACCCTGCCCCGAACCGGGGACCTCGAGGATCCAGGGAAGCTCGCGCAGGCGTGAGTCGTTGAGCAGCACCGCGAATGCGTCGTTGCCGATGTGTCCCTCGCCGATGTTGGCATGACGGTCGACGTTGGCGCCACAGGCCACGCGCGAGTCGTTGGCGTGGATGGCGATGAGGCGATCGATTCCGACGCATTCGTCAAACCGCGCCAGCGCCTCATCGACACCCGCAGCGGTGCTGATGTCGTACCCACTGGCGTAGCTGTGCGCGGTGTCGAGGCAGACGGCGACGCGGTCGGAACCCGCGGCGTCGACGATGGCGCCGATCTCCTCGAAGCTGCAGCCGACACAGCCGCCCTGTCCGGCGCTGTTCTCGACGACCAGCTTCGCGGTCGAATCGGCGCTGCGATCGAGCACTTCGCGCACCGCGGCGGCGATCTGCGGCAGCATCGGTTCGAACCCTGCGCCCTTGTGCGACCCGGGATGGAAGACGACGCCGTCGACTCCGAGCCGCCCGGCCAGCTTCATATACGAGGCCAGTGAGCCGACCGAGCGCTTGAGCAGCGTCGAGTCCTGCGCCGCCAGGTTCACCAGGTATGCGGCATGGAAGAAGTGCCGCCGCAGGCCTGCGGTCTCCGCCTTGATCCTGTAGGCGTCGACCGCGGCGTCGTCGAGCACCAGGGTGCGCCATTGCTGAGGTGGCGACGGATGCGTCTGGATCACCTCGGCGCCGATGAGAAGGCCGTTGTCGATGGCCTTGTCGATGCCGCCCTTGGTGGAGACGTGGCCGCCGATCAGCACACTAACCGCCGCCCAGCATGGGAATCCCGTAGCTCTCCAGATGCAGGCCGACCGACGACGACCACACCTCGGCGATGGCGTCGGCGGTCCAGCCGCCGTCGCGATAGGCGACGCTGATCTCCTTGGGATGGGCCCAGAGCGACAGCTTGTCGCCACCGAGACCGATGCACTGGCCGGTGACGTCCTTGGCGGCATCGGAGGCGAGGAAGACGATCAGCGGCGCGACATCCTGGGGCAGGCCGAGGCCCATCCCTTTGCGAATCGAGTCGGGGATGGGCTCGCCCCGCTCGGCGGACTCGACGATGGCACCCATGCCCGGAATGCTCGCCACCATCCGGGTCAGCGCGTTGGGCACGATGGCGTTGGCGGTGATGTTGAACTTCGCCAGCTCCATCGCCCAGGTGCGCGCGTAGGCGGCGATGCCCGCTTTGGCCGCGGCGTAGTTCGTCTGCCCGAAGTTGCCTCGCTGCCCGGCGATCGACGACACCACGAGGATCCGTCCGCCCTCGCCCTGCTCGCGCATCCGCTTCACCGCCGCGCGTGCACAGGTGAAGGTGCCTCGCAGGTGGGTCTCGATGACCAGGTCGAAGTCCTCGTCGCTCATGTTCCAGAGCACGCGATCACGGAGTATCCCGGCGTTGGTGCACATGACATCAATGCGTCCGAATGCCTCGACGGCTCGGCTGACGAGGCGATCCGCCGCCTCGGCGCTGCCCACCGCGACGACCTCGGCGACCGCTCGGCCGCCGTCCTTGGTGATCGCCTCGACCGTCTCGCCTGCCACGTCGGCGTCGACGTCGTTGATCACCACCGCGCATCCCGCCATGGCGAGGGCTGCCGCATAGGCACGGCCGATCCCGCGGCCGCTACCGGTGACGACAGCTACCTTCCCGTCGAGGTTCATGCAATCTCTCCCTGCTCTTCCTTTCGAAAACGGCGAGCCGCTCTGCGCCGTGGCGCGGCGGAAGTGTGCCACGTCGGCGCGCGGGGTCCCCACGGATTCGCGGTGCTCGGCTGCGGAATCTGTGGGGTGCTCACTGCAGCCGCCCGCCGGCGACGCCGGCGACGACGACGTAGGCAATCCAGGGAACGGCGCTGAGCGTCAGCAGCCAACCGCGGCAACGCCCATGGCGGAGCAGGACCAGCAGGTAGCAGCTCGACAGCAAGGCCAGCCCGGCGCTGGCCAGGCCCATCTTGCCTGGGCTCCAGGTGGTGAAGGCGACACCGATGGCTCCGCCGATGCACGCCTGGAAAGCGGTGGCGCCGGCCACGTTGCCAAAGGCGAGCCCATCGTCGCGGCTGTGGATCCAGAGGATGCTGTTGAGCGTTTCGGGGAGCTCGGTCGCCACGGGGACGAGGACTAGTGCCAGCAGCAGAGTGGGCAGCTGCAGAGCGTCGGCGCTGCGTTCCAGCGCGCGAACGAAGAACTCGGCGCCGACGATGAGCATCGCGATGGCCACCAGCAGCTGGGCGGCGATGGCCACGCCCGGAGGCCTGCCCGCGTACCAGCGGAGCAGGTGCAGTGGTTCGGGCATCTCCTCGGTCGGCGCGCCGCCGCGCAGTGCAGCCCGAACGTAGATGCCATAAATGACAATAACAGATGCGGCAACGACGGCGCGCAGCCACAGGGGCAGGGCGACGGCGATGAGCACCAGCGTGTAGGCAGCGAAGAATGTCCCCAGGTCGCGGCGGGCTTGGCCGCTGTCGACGCTCAGCTCGGTGGCGCCGCGCCGCGCCAGCACCGCCAACCCGGTGACAGCGACGCCCAGGGTGAGCAGCAGGAACGGTGCGCCGACGATGGCGCCGGTGGCGACGCTGTCCGCTGCCGGAGCGCGGCTGATGATGGCGACGACGGGAACCACGGTCTCGGGCAGCGCCGTCCCCCATGCGGCGAGCAGGCTTCCCGTCGCTCCGCTGGCCAGGCGAAGGCGGAAGCCGGCCCATTCCACCGCGTTGGTGAACAGCTCCGAACCGGCGACGATCAGCACCAGCCCTGCGGCGAAGAGCAGCAGGGTGATCACAACTGGTTCTGCGGCGCGCGACGCAGGCGGCGCAGGTCGCCGCTGCGCAGCGTAACCTTCTCGGCGTCGAGCAGCTCGAGAAGGGGGACGACCACGCGGCGTGTCGCCCCCAGCGCATCACGCAGCTCGGCGACGGTGGCCTGGCCGTGCTCCTCGAGGTGCTCGACCACGCGTGCTGAGGCGGTGTCCCAGGCGGCCCGGCTGAGCAACACCGCGGGGGAGAGACGGACCACGCGGCGCTCGTCGAGGAGGTGGCGGAGCAGCGCCGGGGTCAGCCCCTCCCTGGCCAGCTCGCTGGGCGACGGAGGGTCGAGCGGCCGCTCGTCGAGGCACTGTACGACGGTGTCGGCCGCGTCCCGCACCGCCGCGGAGACGGCGCGCCCTCGACCGGGAAGGGCCATCGAGCCCTCGGCCTCGACCAGTGCGGCTTCGCTGGCGAGGCGGTGGGCGACATCGGTGGCCAGCGCGCCGGGCAGACGCAGCCGGCTGCGCCACTCCTCTCGGGGCATGCCGCCGCGCAGCGGCTCGGCTCGATGGAAGTCGGTGAGGGTTGTCGCCGACTTCTCCCGGATCTCGTCCCAACGCTCCCTGGCGAACCAGCGACGACCCAGCGGCAGCACGTCGGCGCCGAGATCGCCGAGGGCCCGCTGCACCTGGGGTTGGCCTGCGCCGACCGCCCGGGCGAGCAGGGCGACGTCCCCGCCGAGACGTTGCTTGCGCAGCTCCTCGATGACGGCGACGTCGATCCCGTCGCTCTGGCGCCGCCGCAGCGAGGCGGCCACCGCTGCGTCGCGCCGGCGATGGCGGCGGGGAGCCACGTCGACGACCACGCCGCCGCCGAGGGTCGCCGGTGGCGTTGCCCGTCGCAGCACGAAGCGGTCGTGGTGGGCGGCAGCGATCGGCGCGGCCAGGTGCAGCTGGGCGAAGCCGTCGGTTCCGGGTGCCAGTTCCGTGCCCTCGAGCAACCAGACCTGGGCGACCACCTCGGCGGTGCCCAGGAACAGCACAACCGAGCCGCGGTGGGCGATCGCCGCCGGGGCATCATCGAGCACGGTGAGGTGAGCGTCCAGGCGGGCTGTCGGGCGCAGGCTGCCGGGCCGGACCACGGCCATGCCCCGGCGCAGCTGCCGGTGGCTCACTCCCTGAAGGTTCACCGCGGTCCGCCGGCCCGGATCGGCCGCGCTGACGTCGTCGCCGTGATGCTGCAGGCCGCGGATGCGCGCCGCGAGCTCCGCCGGCAGAAGCGACACCTCGTCGCCGACATGGAAGCTGCCGCCCTCTTGCGTGCCGGTGACTACGGTGCCGAAGCCCGCCACTGCGAAGCAGCGATCGACGAAGAGTCGGGGACGGCCCCGGTCCGGCGGTGGTGGCACGGCGGCAAGGGCGTTCTCCACCGTTGTGGCCAGAACATCGAGTCCGTCGCCGGTGAGCGACGAGCAGGGCACCACCGGGGCACCGCGCAACGCGGAGGCGGCGATCACCTCCTCGACCTCGGCGCGGGCAAGTTCCAGCGTCTCGGCGTCGACCAGGTCCGACTTGGTCACGGCGACGACGCCACAACGCGCGCCGAGCAGCTGGCATATCGCCAGGTGCTCTCGCGTCTGGGGCATCACCCCCTCGTCGGCAGCCACCACGAGGAGCACCAGGTCGATGCCGTGAGCGCCGGCGAGCATGGTGCGGATGAAGCGACGATGCCCGGGGACGTCGACAACGGCGACACGGTCACCGCTGGGCAGTCGCCATGCGGCGAAGCCGAGCTCGATGGTCATGCCCCGGCGCTTCTCCTCGGCGAGGCGGTCAGGATCGGTGCCGGTCAGGGCCAGGATCAGTGACGACTTGCCGTGGTCGACGTGACCGGCGGTCCCGATGACATGGTTCATCGCCGGGTCGAGCGTTGATGCCGTGGCTGGCGAAAACGCCGAACCCAGTCGAGCACGGTGGCCAGCCACTGCACACCGAAGAACAGCACGTGACGGATGCCGACCACCTGCACGCGGTGGACGGGTGGTGCACCGGCATGAGCCGCCAGCGCATCCGCAATGCGCTGCGGGATCCAGGGGAAGATGGTGCGCGGCAGGTCGGTGGTGCCGACGAAGCGGGTGCGCAGCGACTCGACGCTGCGGTGCGGTCGGCCGCCGACGATCTCGCCGACGTAGACGGCGTCTCCGCCGCTGCGCCAACCCTTCCAGCTGTAGACACCGGCAAGTCCGATGACGTCGATGACGTAGCCGGTCTCCTCCTCGGTCTCGCGAACCGCACACCTCAGCGGGTCCTCGTCGGGCTGGCAGTGCCCGCCGGGCATCTCCCATCCGGGGGGCCAGGGACGCAGCTGGATGAGGACTCGGCCGTCGCGCACCGCCGCCATCTGGGCGCCGAGCACGCGGTGGGCGACGCCGCCGACGAGCACTCTCGGCCCGTACTCTCGTCTGCCTCGGCGCCGGCTCATGTGCAGCGGCCGGGCCGCCGGCCGTGCACCGCCTCCCAGGCCCAGCGGACCGCGTCAAGCAGTTCGTCCCCGTCCTCGGGGTCGACGGTCCGCGGGTCGAGCCACACCTGCCCCTCGGCGGCGCGGGCGACCACCGGTGGGCTGGCGGCGCGGAGCGCGGCGAGCAGGCGTCCGGTGGGGCCGGGCAGGGTCACGCAGACGGTCGGGATCTCCGAACCCGGCAGGGCACCGCCTCCGGCCGTCGACGCAGCTCCGCTGGTGCCGGCGGGGATGCCGGCGGCGCGCAGCGTGCCGGCCCACGCCGCCGCGCTGTCGGCGAGGGCAGCGCTGCTCCGGGCCAGCATCCGGGCCACCGGCACGGTGTTATCGGCGTCGCCGCGGAGGTGGGCGGCGAGGGTGGCGCCCAGCGCGGCGAGCACCAGCTTGTCGGGGCGGAGCGCGCGCATCAGCGGATGGCGACGCAGGCGGGCGATCAGCTCGGCGCGGCCGGCGATCAAACCCGCCTGGGGACCCCCGCAGAGCTTGTCAGCGCTGGCCGTGACCAGGTCGGCGCCGTCATCGATCACCGCGCTCATCACCGGCTCGGTGGCGAGCCCACGGCGCTGTCCGGCATCACTGCTGAAGGCGCCGCTGCCGGCGTCCTCGATGAGCAGGATGCCGTGCTCGCGTGCCACCGCGGCGCAGTCGGCGGTGCTGGGCCGCTCGACGAACCCCACCATCGCGAAGTTGGAGGGATGCACACGCACGATGGCCGCCGTCCGTGCCGTCACCGCGGCGGCGTAGTCCGCGGCGCGCGTGCGGTTGGTGGTGCCGACGTCGACCATGCGCGCTCCCGACAGGCGCATCACCTCGGGGATGCGGAATCCGCCGCCGATCTCCACCGCCTCGCCGCGCGAGACGAGCACCTCCTTGGCGCGACATAGGGCGGTCAGGGCGAGCAGCACTGCCGCCGCGTTGTTGGTGACCACCAGCGCGTCCTCGGCGTCGCAGAGCGTCGCCAGCAGCGGAGCCACGTGCTCCTGCCGTGAGCCGCGCTGACCGCTGCGTAGGTCGAGCTCGAGATCGCAGTTTCCGGCGGCGACGAGCACGGCGTCGCGGGCGTCGCGCGAAAGTGGTGCCCGGCCGAGGTTGGTGTGCACCACCACCCCGGTGGCGTTGATGACGCGGCGCGGTCCCGGTGTCAGTCGCGCCGCCAACCACGCATCCGCGGCGGCCGCGAGTGCGTCGACGCTGTCGTGCACGGGCGCGCCGCCGCGTCGCGCGGCGCGCTCGGCGTCGATCACCGCTCGCGCGGCTCGCCGCACCGCCGCAGCTGCGCTCCATCGACTCAGCGATGGATGTGTCGCCAGCTCCTCGACGGAGGGCAGCTCGCGCAGCGTGGCGGCGTCGCTCATCGTCCGGAGAGCGCGTTGAGCAGGCTATCGAAACCGGTCACCGGAGGTGGATCGCCGTGGTACATGAAGTTCACCACGCGTTCGGTGGCGCTGGTCAGCACGTTGCCGCCGGTATCGTTGCCGAGTCTCGGCAGCAGGAAGATGGCCGCCAGCCCGGCGACGGCGAGCAGCTGGGCGTTGCGCTCCATCCAGCGGATGACGCCGGGTATGAGGCGTCCGAATGCGCCCTTGAGCACCTTGAAGCCGTCGAGCGGCGGGATCGGGATCATGTTGAAGACGAAGAGCAACGCGTTGATGTACATCGTCTGGTACAGGACCCAGAAGGCGATGAAGCTCGCGCCTCCGCGCCCGAAGTAGGGAAAATCGCCAAAGGCCACCAAACCGTTGTTGGGAACGGTGACATCGGGTGAGGCGGCAACCCAGATGCGCAGCACGGCTCCCGCTGCCGCGGCGATGAGCAGGTTCGTCGCCGGCCCGGCGAACGCGACCAGCGCCTGCCGCGCCGCCGAGCGAATCCGCAGGGTATTGATCATGACCGGCCGAGCGAAGCCGAATCCGATGGCGATGAGCAGGCCGAAGCCGATGGGATCGATCTGCTTCACCGGGTCGAGGCTGAGCCGGCCGTCGCGCCGCGGCCCCTCATCGCCGAAGCGCACGCTGACCGCGGCGTGGGCGAGCTCGTGCAGGGTGAAGCCGACGATCAGTCCGGGAAGGGAGTAGAGGAGGAGGGTGATGAAGAGCTGGAAGGAATCGGTCTGCACCGCCTATTCCAGCTCGACACGTACCGGTCGCCGGCGTTGGCGCGACGTCTGCTCGGACTGCTGTGTCTTGAGGTGGTGATCGACGGTCGCCTTGACGGCGAGCAGCAGCTCGCGCTGCGCGTTGAGCAGGTGGATCTGCGCCTCTGGTGGCACCAGGTCGTTGACCGTGCTGCCGAGAAGCTGTCCCGCGTCACCGAGCATACGGGCAGGGCAGAGCTTGCACTGTTCGTCAGACAGGTTGGGGACTCCCGAAGACGACACGCAGCAGTCCCTCGTCGAGACGCGCGGTCCTGGTCACCTTGCCGTTGAGCACCCGGGGCAGCGAGATCTCGCGCTTGTACGGGCCCACGGTGACGAAGAGCTCACCCTCGCGATGACTGACCTCAAGCTGATCGCGGCTGACGAAGGGAAGGTGGAGCAGCAGCTCGTAGGTGTCGCCCACCTTGCGCAGCTGCTGGGGAACCGAGTGATAGAAGATCTGCGCAGGGTCAGCCGATCCATAGATGGACTCGGCCATCTCCTCGAGGTTGTCCAGTCCGACGATCTCGTGGTCGAACAGCTTGGTGCGCATGATCGGCAACGGTGAGAACGCGGTCTCCACCATCTCGCTGTAGCGCGACTGCGCCTCGCGCCACGCCGTGAAGTAGGTGTCGGTCACCTCCGGCGGCAGCTCGCGGTTGACGATTACCAGGTCGGTGAGATAGTCGTAGAGGCTGAGGTAGGTGAAGGCACGCTGTGCCTCCTTGACCACCATCTTCTCCAGGTTGAGCACGATGCGGACCGTGCACACCTTGGGATCACCGAGCACCTTCTTCATGCCCTCGAGGTCGAGGAGCAGGTCCTTGACGCTGCCGAAGATGTCGTCACCGGGCAGGGGGATGCTGATGAAGGGTTGCACCACCGGGCGTGCCACCTTCATCACCCGGCGCTCGATGGGGAAGATCTTGTTGAGATACCAGCGGGCGACGTCGGGAAATGCCAGCAGCTGCAAGGTCTCGCCGGTCGGCGCGCAGTCGACGATGAGGACGTCGAACTTGTTGCTGGCCTTGTGGTGTTTGATCCACATCAGGCTGGCGACCTCCTCCATCCCCGGAGGCGAGGCCAGCTCCTCGGCGACGATGTCGTCGACGCCCTGCGAGGCGAAAAGCAGGGAAAGGTAACGGTGGATCTTCTCCCAATGCGACTCCAGCTCGTGCAGCGCGTTGATCTCCTGGGCGAAGAGATTGGGCGCTATTTCCACAGGCTGATCGGTGAGCTCCATGTCGAGGCTGTCACCCAGGCTGTGCGCCGCGTCCGTGCTGATCACGAGCGTGCGGTAACCAAGGCGCGCGCAGCGAGCTGCAGTCGCGGCGGCGACGGTTGTCTTGCCGACCCCGCCCTTTCCGGTGTAGAGGATGACTCGCATGATGGTGATTGCTCGGTCGCCGTCTGAATGACGGATTGCCGCAGTCTACTGGACAGGCCCCGACGCCTCCGCGCGCCGCGCCGCGCGCGTCCCGCTTACTTGACGGAGGCGGTGACGACGATGGCGGCGATAATGATCAGCACCACCATCAGGCCGGCCATGAGCGCCACGCGGCGCAGGTCGGCGGGGACGTAGGGGACCCGGTCGAAGGGAATCGCCGCTTCCTCAGGGTCGAGGGGTTCGAAGGCAGCCGCGGCGCTCCCCGGACGCAGCGACCGCCCCCGGCGCCCCGCGGATGCATCGATGCGGCCGACGCGGCGTGGGCCGGCCGCAGCAACCGGCGCCACCGCGGGGCGTGACCCGACCACTCGGGGTCCCGGCGCCGCCTGGGCGGGGCGCGGTGGTGCGGTCGCCGCCACCGGCGTGGCATCCGCATCGTCCCCGTCGCCGGGCTCCTCCTCGACGTCCTCGAGCTCGTCCACCTCCTCGACGGAGGTCATGGGTGCGCCGACGGGCGCTCCGGGGACCAGCGGGTTGCCGCGCTGCTGGGGACGGCGCCGCTGCTGGGCCGACCGGGGACGTCGCCGCGACTTCTTGGCCATGTGCCCGCGAAGCTTAGCCCCGGGTCGCCGACGAGGGACCGGTCATCCTGCCACGCCGAGGCCGATCGTGACAGTCTTCGTCTCTGCCGGTCAGGCCCTGGCGCAGGCGGTGAGCGTGCCCATCCGCCCGGTGCAGGCAGTCCGCCCAAGACCCTTGCAATCCACAGGATGCTGTGGTAGGGTTCCCCTGGGACTACAAGATATGGGGGGTCGCCGCACGGCTCCCCGGTCCCGAGCCAGGCAGAGGCGCTGGGCGCCCGCACCGGTCCCCGCCCGCGCACTCCTCCCTATTGGCCGTGCCATCCGGCGCCCTGCCTGGTGTTCGGGACCTCGGACCGCTCAGCGCAGAGCGGGCAGCACCTCGTCGGCAAAGAGACGCAGCTCGTCATCGTCGTGGGGCGGCTCGTAGGCGAAGACGAAGCCGTCGGCGCCGATGTCGACGTAGCCGCGCAGCTGGGTGATGACCTCGTCTGGCGTGCCGTTGATGACGAACCCGGCGGCGCCCGCGGCGCGGGAATCGGGCAGTGTCGGGAAGCGTGCCCGCGCGCGTGCGGCCGCCTGCTCACGGGTGGCGCCGATGCAGATCGGCATGTGCAGCGTCTTGTGGATCGTTGCCGGGTCACGACCGATGGTCGCGCAGTGCCCGGCAAGCACCTCGCACTTGTGAGTGAACTGCTCATACGTCGGCGCGTACATGTTCCACATCTGCGCGTGCTCGGCGACGATGCGCAGGGTCAGCTGCTCACCGACCCCGCCGATCATCACCGGGATGTCGCCCTGCACCGGCGCGGGCAGCGATGGCAGTCCTGCGCGTCCGGAGTAGAAGCGACCGGTGAAGGCCGCGTCGCTGCCGCTCCAGACGTGGCGGAACACCCTGATCGCCTCCTCCATGCGCCGCAACCGCTCCGCGATGCGGGGAAAGTCGAAGCCGAATCCCTCGTGATCGTCGATGTTCCAACCGGCGCCGATGCCCATGATCAGCCGGCCATCGGTGGCATGGTCGAGGGTCTGCGCCATCCTGGCGAGCAGGAATGGGTTGCGATAGGTGTTGCCCGAGACCAGGCAGCCGACGCGCACCCGTGCGGTCAGCGGCGCCAGCGCGCTGAGCAGGGTCCATCCCTCGAAACAGCCGGCGGTGATCGCGTGCCCCGACGGGTAGTGCACGGGGTAGAAGTGGTCCATGACCCAGGCGGAGTCGAAACCGAGCTCGTCGAGCAACAGCCAGGTTCGTCGAAGCCGCGCGTAGGCGACCGCGTGCTGTGGCGTCTGCATGCCGACGTGCACCTGCCTGGCTGCCATGGGTCGTGCCCTCCAACCGGTATCCGTCAGACGTTGAAGCGGAAATGCACCACGTCCCCGTCCTTGACGACGTAGTCCCGTCCCTCCAGGCGCAGCTTTCCCTGCTCGCGGACCGCCGCGTACGAGCCCGCGGCGATGAGCGTGGCCGCATCGACCACCTCGGCTCTGATGAAGCCCCTGGCGAAGTCGGTGTGGATTGCCGCCGCCGCGTCGAGCGCCGTCTCGCCGGCGCGCAGCGTCCAGGCGCGCACCTCCTTGTCTCCGGCGGTGAGAAAGGTGATGAGATGCAGCAACGAATACGCCGAGCGGGCGAGGCGGTGCAGCCCGGGTTCAGCTAGGCCGAGTGAGGCGAGAAAGCCACGGCGGTCGTCGGCGTCGAGCTCGGCGATCTCTGATTCGATTCGAGCTGAGACGGCGATCGCCTCGCCACCACTCTGCTGTGCGCGTGCGGTGATCCGCGCCATGCCGTCAGCCTGCGCGCCCGACGCAGCCGTGACCTCGTCGACGTTGACCACCACAAGCATCGGCTTGGCGGTGAGCAGGAAGAGATCACGGATGCGTCCACGCGCTTGGTCGCTCAGCGCCAGGGTGCGCACCGGGGCTCCCTTGTCGAGGTGAGCCTGCACGAGCTGCAGAACGTCGATGGTGTCGGCGTCCTTCTCCTTCTGCAGCCGCGCCGTCCGCTCCGATTTGTCCAGGCGCCTGCTCACCGTGTCGAGATCGGCGAGGGCGAGCTCCAGCTCGAGCAGGTCGATGTCGCGCACCGGGTCGACGGTGCCCTCGACGTGGCTGACATCGGCGTCGTCGAATGCCCGAACCACCAATGCCACCGCGTCGGTCTCACGGATGTGACCGAGGAACTGGTTGCCAAGTCCCTCGCCCTGGCTGGCGCCGCGGACCAGCCCGGCGATGTCGGTGAAGGTCACCGTTGCCGGGATCACCTTGGGCGGATTGAAGATCGCCGCCAGCTTGTCGACGCGCTCGTCGGGGACGGGGACGATCCCCGTGTTGGGCTCGATGGTGGTGAAGGGATAGTTGCCCACCGCCGCCCCTGCGCGCGTCAGCGCGTTGAACAGCGTCGACTTGCCGGCGTTGGGAAGTCCCACGATGCCGACGCTCAGCGCCACGTCAGGCCTCCGGCCGCTGGATGGTGCCGGCGACGTCGCGCACGGTGCTGCGCAGGCGTTCGCGGGTGAGCATCAGATGCGCACCGCACCCGCTGCACGACAGGCGCACGTCCAGGGCGACGTGACTGACGACCATTCGGTCGGCGCCGCAGACGTGGGCTTTGCGCAGCACCACGACGTCACCCGCCGCGGGCTGGTACTGGAGCCGGCCGTGCTGGTCACGCCGGACGCGCCGGTCCAGGTCGTCGGCCAAGTCCTGCTACAACTCGTCGAGCTGATAGGCGCGATGCAGGGCGCGCACAGCGTCGCGCACCTTGCCGCGATCGATGATGCAGGTAATGCGAATCTCGCTGGTGCTGATCAGCAGGATGTTGATGTCGGCCTCGGCGAGCGTCTTGAACATCGTCGCCGCGATTCCCGGGGTGTTGAGCATGCCGGTGCCGACCACCGATACCTTGGCGATGTCGGCGGTTGCCTCGTACCCGTTGGCGCCAATGCCTGCGGCGATGAGCGCGACAAGAGGTCGCGCCTGCATCAGATCGGACTCGGCGAGGGTGAACGACAGGTCGGTGCTGCCATCGTGGCCGACGTTCTGGAGGATCACGTCGACGTTGATGTGATGGTCGGCGAGCGGGCCGAAGATTGCTGCGGCGACACCGGGGCGGTCGGGAACGTGCAGCAACGTGATCTTGGCGACGTCGATCTCGTGGGCGATGCCCCGGACCTTCTGGCGATCTTCCAAGGTTGGGTGCCTGCAGATTATGGTGCCGGGGCTGTCCTCGAACGCCGACCGCACCCAGATGGGCATGTCGTACGCCTCGCCGATCTCCACTGCTCGTGGATGCATCACCTTGGCGCCGACCGCGGCGAACTCTAGCATCTCCTCGTAGGAGATCTCGGGGATGTGGCGCGCCGTCGGCACCAGCCTTGGGTCGGCGGTGAAGACACCGCGTACGTCGGTGTAGATCTCGCAGTGGTCCGCCCTCAGCGCCACGGCCAGCGCCACCGCCGAGGTGTCCGAGCCACCGCGTCCCAGGGTGGTGATGTCGAACTCCTCGGTGACGCCCTGGAAGCCGGCGATCACGGCGACGCGTCCCTGCTCCAGGGCCGCGGCGATGCGCGTCGGCGCGATGTCGACGATGCGCGCCTTGCGGTGCGAGCCGCTGGTGCGGATCCCGGCCTGCAGACCGGTGAGCGACACCGCGGTGGTGCCCGCAGCCTCCAGCGCCATGGCCAGCAGCGGCGCGGTGATGGTCTCGCCGGTGCTCAGCAGCATGTCCATCTCTCGAAGCGGCGGATCGTCGCTCAGCTGATGAGCCAGGGCGATCAGCTCGTCGGTGGTGTCACCCATGGCGCTGACCACCACCACCACGCCGTCGCACTCTGCACGGGTGCGGCCGACGCGCTCCGCGACCCTGCGGATGCGCTCGATGTCGGCGACGCTGGTCCCCCCGTATTTCTGGACGATGATGGCCATAATCAGACGCTGGTGTCGACGCGAGCGCCGTAGTTGCGCACCCGGCTGACGATGCTGCGACCGCCGATCGAGTGCGCGCTCGCCGCCGCGGCCATCGCCTCCTGGATGGCGGCGGGGTCAGAGAAGGTGAGCGCCAGGATGCTGGGGCCGGCGCCGCTAAGGCAGCTGCCGCAGGCGCCCGCACGAAGCGCTGCGGAGATGATGTCAGGCATGGCTGGCATCAGGGCGCTGCGCTGTGTCTGGTGCCAGCGATCGTCCATGGCGGCGCGCAGGCTGGCGTAGTCGCGCTCGGCTATGGCTCGGACGAACAGGGCGCAGCGCGAGGCGTTGTACACCGCGTCGGCGCGCGAGAAGGACTCCGCCACCACCTCGCGCGCCGCCGCCGTGGCGATCTCCATGTCGGGGACGAAGACCACGCAGAGCAGTTCCTCGGGAACGCGCATGGTCACCGGCGCGGCGCCGGGGGCGACGATGACCAGGCCGCCGAGCAGTGCCGCCGCGGCGTTGTCGGGGTGTCCCTCGAGGTCGGTAACCTGCTTCAGGATGTCGCCCTCGTCCCAGGCAGGACGGTGCAGCGCGACGGCGCCGAGCACGCCACCGAGCGCGGCGGCGGCGCTCGATCCCAGGCCACGGCGCAGCGGGATGCGGTTGACGCAGCGCACGGCGATGCCGCCGGCGTCCACTCCCATCGCGGCGCACGCCTGCGCGTAGGCGCGAACCACGAGGTTGCGCTCTGGGTCGCACAGCTCTGGAGGCGCATCCGGGCCGGGGTCGAGCACAACTCCGGACGCCGTCTGATCGATCTCCACCTCGTTCTGCAGCTCGAGCGCCAGAGCGAGGATGTCGAACCCCGGTCCCAGGTTGGCAACCGTTGCTGGGACGGCGATCCGCGCGCGCACTAAAGCTTCAGCATGCGCGCGATGTTCTCGACATCCTCGTCGACAACCACCGGCTGGGCGAGGTCCTTGCGCGCCGCCTCGGGGTCCTTGAGGCCACTGCCGGTGAGCACGCACACCACCCGCGAGCCGGGGGCGACCTGGCCGGCGCGGACCGCCTTGCCGAGCACCGCGAGCGAGGCGGCTGACGCCGGCTCAGCGAAGATTCCCTCGGTGGTGGCCAGCAGCTTCTGCGCGGCGAGAATCTCACCGTCGGTCACGGAATCGATCAGCCCCTCGGACTCGTCGCGCGCCGCGATCGCCGACTGCCACGACGCTGGGTTGCCGATGCGGATCGCCGAGGCGATGGTGCGGGGCCGCTCGACCACCTGGCCGAGCACGATGGGAGCGGCTCCTTCTGCCTGGCCGCCGAGCATTCGCGGCAGTCGCGAGCACAGACCGTCCCTGTGGTACTCGCGGAAGCCCCGCCAGTAGGCCGTAATGTTGCCCGCGTTGCCCACCGGGATGGCGAGCACGTCGGGGGCGTCGCCGAGGTCGTCGACGATCTCGAACGCGGCGGTCTTCTGTCCCTCGATGCGATTGGGGTTGAGGCTGTTGACCAGGGTGACCGGGTATCGCTCGCAGAGATCGCGCACTGCCGCCAGGGCCCGATCGAAATTGCCGTTGATGGCCAGAACCTTGGCGCCGTGAATCTGCGCCTGGAGCAGCTTGCCGGGCGCGATTTTGCCGGCGGGGACGACGACGATGGCGCGCAGGCCGAAACGCGCCGCATACGCGGCGGCTGAGGCGCTGGTGTTGCCGGTCGATGCGCAGACGATCGCGGTGCTGCCGGCCTCGATCGCTTTGGCCACGGCCACCACCATGCCCCGGTCCTTGAACGATCCCGTGGGGTTGACGCCCTCGAACTTGAAGTGCAGCGAGCCAAGGCGTAGCGCTCTGCCGACAGAGCGCGACTCGATGCAGGGCGTGCCTCCCTCGTTGAGGGTTATACGGGGCGTCGCCTCGGTGAGCGGCAGGCGCTCGCCGTAGCGGGCGATGACTCCGCTCCAGCGCTGCGCCGGCGTGGTGACGGCGCTCATCGGCGGCTGTCGAGAACGCGAAGATAGGCGGGCACCGCGTAGACCGCGGGCAGCTGGGCGAGCCGCTCGCGCGCGGTGCGCAGGTCCGACTCGCGCGCGGGATGCGTCATGATCACCAGTTCCGCCGCGGCGTGCTCGACGATGAGTGCCTTCTGCACGATCGACGAGATGCTGATGTCCAGATCGCCGAGCACCCGGGTGACGTCGGCGAGCACACCCGCGCGGTCGGCGACGTGGAGGCGCAGGTACGCGGCGGTGACCACCTCGTCCATGGGGCGGAGCCGTCGCTGTCGGGAGAAGTCGACGGCGATGCGGTTGTCGATCCCTTTGCGCATCGAGAACACCAGGTCGATGATGTCGCCGACCACCGCGCTGGCCGTCGGCCGGCCGCCAGCCCCTTGACCGTAGAGCAACACCGTTCCAACCAGGTCACCGTCGATGACCACCGCGTTGTAGGCGTCGTGCACCGCGGCGAGCAGATGATCGACGGGGACGCAGGCGGGATGCACGCGGAGCTCGACATCGGCGCCGTCGGCGCGGGCGAAGGCAAGCAGCTTGATGGCGTAGCCAAGCTCTGCCGCGTAGGCGAAGTCGACAGGGTCGAGCTGGCGAATGCCTTCGCGGTGCACCTGCGCCGGATCGATGCGCGTGCGAAATGCGATGGACGACATGATCGACAGCTTGAAGGTCGCGTCGAATCCCTCGACGTCGTAGGTGGGATCAGCTTCCGCGTAGCCCAGTCGCTGAGCCTGGGCGAGGGCATCCTCGAAGCTCGCACCGTCGCGCGCCATGCGGTCGATGATGAAGTTGGTGGTGCCGTTGATCACCGCTTCGATGCGCGAGATCTCGTTGGCCAGCAGGTCGATCTTGAAGGTGCTGATCAGCGGGATGCCGCCGCCCACGGCGGCCTCGAAGTAGACGTCGACACCGCGCTGCCGCGCCAGCTCGAGCAGCTCGGGTCCGTGATGTGCCATCACCTCCTTGTTGGCGGTGACCACCGCCTTGCCGGCGTTGATGGCGCGCTCGATGTACGTCCTCGCCGGTTCCATGCCGCCGATGAGCTCGACCACCACGGCGATGGACGGATCCTCGAGCACGGCTGCCGCCTCGGTTGTCATCAAGCCCTCGCCTGGCACGAAGGCCCGCGGCTTGTTCAGGTCGCGGACCAGCACCCGGCCGAGCTCGACGTCGACGCCGGTCCGCTCACAGATGTGATCGCGCCGGCTGGCCAGCCGCTCCGCCACCTGCGACCCGACCACGCCCAGCCCCAGCAAGCCGATTCGCAGGGAATGCACGATGCTCGAAGTCTACCCGGCCCCTGCGCGGCGCCCCCGCGCCTAGTCGATCAGCCGCCGCTTCCACGCGGTGAGCACCGCGGCGGCGCGGTCGGCGCATCCCAGTTTGGCGAGGATGTTGCTGACGTGGGTCTTCACCGTGTTCTCGCTGACAAAGAGTATTTCGGCGATCTGCGCGTTGCTCTTCTGGTCGGCCATGAGCTTGAGCACCTCGACTTCGCGATGCGTCAGCGTGTCCTGACGCGGGCCGTTGCTCATGGTCTCGGCGACGAGCGGGTCGAGCAGCGACTCACCACGGGCCACGGCGCGGATTGCCGCCGCCAGCTCCTCGCGCGAAGCGTCCTTGAGCAGATATCCCAATGCGCCTGCCTGCAGTGAGGGGAAGATGTAGTCCTCGTTGCGGTACGTGGTGAGCACGATCACGCGCGCCGTCGGATCCTCGGCGCGGATGCGGCGCAGCGCCTCGATGCCGTCGACGTTGGGCATCTGCACGTCGAGCAGGATGATGTCGGGATGAGCGGTGCGCGCCTGCTCGACGGCCTCGGCGCCGTCAGCGGCGCGACCGACGACGACGATGTCATCCTCGAGCTCGAGCATGGTGCACAGTCCGTGGCGCACCACCGGGTGATCGTCGGCGACCAGCACCTTGATCACGCCGACACCGCCACCGCGGAGCGGTCACCCAGCGGCAACCTGACCATCACCTTGGTCCCGTGGCCAGGCGTGCCGGCGAGCTCGAGCTCGGCGCCGACCAGGCGGGCGCGCTCCTCCATGCCCAACAGCCCGAAGGAGTCCGGGCCGGTGGGACGGCCGACCTCGATGCCCTCGCCGTCGTCGGCGATGCACAGCGCCAGGGCTCCGTCGTGTTCCTCGAGGGTGACCTCGACGTGGCTGGCGTGGCTGTGTCGGGCCACGTTGGAGAGCGCCTCCTGGAGGATGCGGAACATGGCCACCTCGGCCTGGGGGACGATCGCCAGCGGTATGGGTACGTCGTGGGTGCGCACCGTGGCGGCGATGCCGGTGCGCGCCTGCCAGCGCCTCACCTCCAACTGGATGGCGGCGACCAGCCCGGTGGCGTCGAGCGGCGCCGGGCGCAGGTTCCACACCGACCGCCTTGCCTCCTGCAGCGCCGAGCGGGCGAGGTCGCGGGCAGCCACGACCACACCCCGGGCGCGCTGCTGGTCGCGGCCGACGAACGCCTCGGCGGCCTCGAGCTGGAGGACGATGGCGGTCAGCTGCTGGGCGAGGGTGTCGTGGATCTCCCGCGCCAGCCGGGTGCGCTCCTCGAGGACGGCCAGCTCACGTCCCTCGGCGGAGAGCTCGGCGGTGCGCAGTGCCAGCCCCACCTGGTCGGAGACGGCGCGGAGCAGAGTGCGGGTCCGTCCCGCCAACCGCCAGCCCGGTCTCGCCACCAGGGCGATGGCTCCGTGCACGGTGTCGCCGGCCTCCAGCGGCAGCCCCAGCAAGGGTCCGCTGGCGCCCGGCCGCATCGCCAGGTCGCGACCCTCGGTGGCGGCGGCGGCGATGGCGGCGAGGTCGTCGTTGAGCTCGCTGAGGCCGTCGGCGCTCCAGTGGGCCAGCGCTCGCGGCTGACCGGCGACGAGCACGTAGCCGCGCGCGGCGACGACGGGGAGGACGGCGCGAAGCGTCTCCAGGGCGTCGCCGAGGATGGTGTGCGGGTCGAGCGAGCGGGTCAGTGACCCCGCCAGGGTGTTCAGCGCCACCAGCTCCTCGTTGCGGGCGCGCAGCTCGGTGGTGCGATCGGCGACGCGCTGCTCCAGCTCGCGCGCCGCGGCCATGATGGCGTCGCGAGACGCGTTGACCTCACGGCGCATGCGCTCCAGCGACGCCGCCAGCAGCCCGACCTCATCGTGCCCCTGCGGGGGGACCGCCTCGTCGGTGTGGCCGTCGGCCAGCCGTTCGGCGGCGACGGTCAGCGCTCCAACCGGCCCGACCAGCCGGCGAGCCAGCAGCGTCGCCAGCAGGAAGGCCAGTCCACAGAGAAGCACGGCGACGGGGATGACATGGAGCAGGATTCGCCGCACCCCGGTCTCGATGCCGCGACTCAGCCCGGGCTGCTCGGGAAGGAGGTTGGTCTTCGGGACAGAAGTGGCCACAACCCAATGGGCAGGGCTGATGGTTGCGGTGAAGAACTCCTCATCGGTGCCGCTGCGCAGCCGCGCAGGCAGTGCCGCGGCTCGGCCGGTGCGCTCCACGCCCAGGAGTCCGTCGCCGAATCCGTTGTTGCTGCTGACGGGCAGCTGAGCGCCGCTCCACTGCGCGGGGAGGTTGAAGTCCGCGGTCGCACCTTTCTGATCCCCGGCCACGGCCAGCAGCACGTTGCCGCTGCTGAGCAGCAGGGTGTACGCACCTGACCCTCCCGACAGCGTGGGATCGAGCAGGCCACCGGCGAGTGCGCCGACGCCGACGTCGAGCCCGACCTTGAAGTGGTGGCCGCCCACAACGTCCAGTGTGCTCCACGCGGTCAGCCCGAGCTCGCCGGCACTGGCCGTCGGGTAGGCGTCACTCCAGGAGATGTCGATTCCCGATTGGCCTGAGTCCGGTGTCGACCACACCGCGGGTTGCGCCGCTGCAGCGCCGGCATCGCGCGCCACCGCGGAGAAGGGTGCGTTGCCATTGCGCCCCAACAGGTTGACAGGGTCGACACCGTGGCCCACGCGCGAGGCCAGGTTGAGCGTGGGAACGGTGCGAACGACGACGCCGTCGGCGTCGGTGATCCACGCTGCCTGGATGTCGGCGTCGCCGGCGAGGGCGGCCTGCATGGCGGGGACCAGCCCCGCGGTTCGCGAGGTGTCGGCCGCGGCGCGGGAGGCGTCAAACGGAGCGCCGGCGGCGGTGGTTCGTCCCACGATGACGGTGTCCAGGCTGGGACGGTTGATGAAATGGAGCCCCTGGAACTCGTCGAAGGGCGCGCCTTCCGGCGGCGGGGCCGGCTTGGCCAGCTCGGTGGCCGCGGCGTCGTGCAGAGCCCGCAGTTGGGCGGTCACTGCCGTGAGCTTGAGCTGGAACGCCGTGGTCACCGCGGCGCCGAGCTGGCGCTGGTGGGCGTCCACCTGGTCGGCGAGGATGCTGTTGTTGGCCTCGTCGACGGTCGAACGGCTGATCGAGCCCAGGTCGAGGGCGACGACCGCGGCAAAAATCGCCAGGGGAACCAGGGAGACCGCCAGCATCCCGGTCAACAGGCGCGTCCGGAACCGGTGCCGGCCCATGGGGCGGCGGAGGCGGAGCAGGCGGCGTGGACTCATAGGTGCGGGTCGCGCTGGGCGCTGGCGACGCCGCTTGGCGCAAGCCGCCCGAGTATACGGCAGCGTATTCGCGAAAACCGATGCGAGGTCGCGGCTGTCAACCTCGCCGCCAGGCGAGAAAAATCACCCCAGTGGGGGATGCAGCCCCAGGTTACCGTGCGCAGAATGGCGCCGCCGGGCGACCGCCCACGTCCAACGACGGTCGACAGTCCCGGTGGGGCTGCACGTCCCCGCGCAGTCCAGACGGCAGTGACCTGGAGGTGTGCATGAAGATCCTCTCGATGAGACGCAAGGCCGCGGTTCTGCTCGGTGGGGGGACGCTGATCCTCGCCGCCTGCGGCAGCTCCTCGAGCTCCTCGTCCTCGTCCTCGGCTCAGGCGGGATGTCCCTCGGGCCAGGTCGAGGTGAGCAATGGCACCGGCTCGTCGGCCAGCGTCAGCTGCGCGGTCGCCACCAAGGGCGGGACCATGACCATCGGCACCCCGCAGGAGCCGTCGAGCTTCCTTGCCGATGGGATCACCGACAGCATGACCTTCTCCTACGCGGTCGACGCCCCCATCTCCGAGGGACTCCTCTGGTACCGCTCGACCGAGGAGACGTCGAACGCCAAGACCCAGGCGGATTTCTACCAGCCATGGTTGGCCACCAAGGTGCCGACCACGGCCAACGGCCTGGTCAAGACCTCGGGGTGCGCCAACTCGGCCGCCAAGCTGTGCGTCACCTACCCGCTGCAGAGCGGCGTTCTGTGGCAGGACGGGGCGACCTTCACCGCCCACGACGTGTGCGACACGGTGAACTTCTTCTGGCTGAAGTACAAGGACAAGAACCCCACCGCCATCCTCAGCACGTCGGGCTGGGACCAGATCATCAAGTGCACCGAGGACAGCCCGACCCAGGTGACGATCGACTTCTCGACGCAGTTCGGTCCCTACCTGTCGATCCTCACCGGTGTGGGCGGGGTCCTGCCAGCCAAGCAGCTGGAGGCGGCGTTCGCCACCAACGGTGACCTCGAGAAGACGCCCCAGACGGTCGACCTGAGCGTCGGCAGCGGCAACCCCAATGCCTTCAAGGGCACCGACACCCTCGACAACATCATCGTGGGCACCGGCCCGTACGTCCTCCAGGCCTACAACAAGACCAAGGACATCAAGCTGGTTCCCAACAAGAAGTACTGGAACAAGGCCCACCAGCCAAACCTCGACGTCGTCGACTTCAAGATCGAGGCCGACACGCCGACCCAGCTGGCCGAGGCCAAGGCGGGATCGATCGACTTCGGCATGGACTACCGGCTTCGGTTCCTCAAGGACCTCCAGACCGCGGCGGCAGGCGGCAAGCTCGCCGTCGAGACGATCCCGGACTCCGGTGCTGAGAAGATCGACCTCAACCTGTGCTCGCAGACAGGAACAGCGGGCAAGTGCGGTGCCACCAACACCGGCAACCCCGCCCTCGCTGATCCGAAGCTGCGCAAGGCGCTACTGGAGGGCATCAACCGCCAGCAGATCGTCGACACCATCGCCGCGAAAGCGACCGTCGTTCCCGCCGACTCGTGGCTCTACCTCGGCGCTGAGTACGCCAAGAGCCCCGAGGTCACCGTCACGGCGTACGACGTCGCCAAGGCGAAGTCGGACCTCGACGCCGCCGGCTACAAGCTCGCCGCGAGCTGCCACGGCGGTGCAGGCCGAGCCGATCTGACCGGCAAGTGCCTCGACCTCCACTTCGTCACCACCTCGGGCAACCAGGCGCGTGCTGACGCCCAGGTGGCCATCCAGCAGGACCTGCAGGCGATCGGCATCTTCATCGCCGGCAACCAGCTGGAGACCGTCAAGGCCGGCACGCTCTTCGGCCCATTCAGTGGCGGCGGCGTGCTCTACAACCACAAGTTCGACATGGCGATGTACACGAACACGATGTCCTCGCCTGCCGAACCCGACAGCTACTTCCCCGGCTACACGTGCGGTCAGATCCCATCCGCCGCCAACAGCGGCCAGGGACAGAACGACACGGGCATCTGTGATCCCGCACTGGACGCTGCCTTCAACAAGGCCCGTCAAAGCGTCGACCTGTCCGTCCGGACAGCGGCGTACCAGGACGCGGCGAAGATCCTCGCGGCCGCCCTGCCCGAGCTCCCGCTCTACCAGCAGGTCACGGTCAACAGCTACTCGACCAAGCTCAAGGGTCTGAAGCGCAACGACCTGGTCTGGACCTACAACCTGTACGACTGGTTCTGCACCGGAGGCGTCTGCCAGGCGTAGACCAGCCAGCACCCGCCCGGCGGGTGTGAAACCTTGAACAGAGGGGAAGGCCCCGGGGACCCACGGCGGGTCCCCGGGGCACCTCTCAGCGGCTCACCGAATGGTCTCCAGTGAATTCGAAAGAAGCCGAAAACCGGTTGCTATACTCGGCCCACCGGCCGGGTGGTCGCCAGGTTGGCGGGGTCGTGCGGGGGTGTTGAGAGAGCGATGACGAAGTTCATCATCAGACGCCTCGTCCTCGGGGCGTTGACGGTCCTGGCCATCACCTTCGTCATGTTCGTCTTCCAGCAGCTCCTCCCCGACAAGCCCTACGCGCTGCTGATCAACCGCCCCAACCAGAGTCAGGCGCAGATCGAGGCGATCAAGGCCCGCTTCGGCGCCGACACTCCGTTCCTCAACCAGTACGCCGTCTTTCTCAAGAACATCTCCAAGCCCTTCTGGACCTGGTGGGGGTGGCCACCGCACGCCCCCAACCCGCCCGACCTCGGCGAGTCGGTGCCGCTGCACACCACCGTGTACGACGAGATCAGCATCCGCCTACCGGCCACCGCGGAGCTGATGATCACCTCCTATATCTTCACCCTGCTCGTCGCCGTGCCCATCGGCATCATCAGCGCGGTCAAGCAGTATTCGCGGCTGGACAACACGGTGACCAGCCTTTCTTTCGTGGGCATATCGATACCCAACTACTGGTTCGGCACCATGCTGATCTACGCCTTTGCGGTGTTCCCCTATGAGCACGGATTGGGCAACATCTTTCCGTCAGGAGGTCAACACAGCAACGGGGTGGACAGCGGACTGCTCGACCTTGCCTGGCACCTGGTGCTGCCCGTCATCGTGCTCGCGGTGCAGAGCGTCGCCAGTTACGCGCGCTTCATCCGCAGCGCCATGCTCGAGGTGCTCAGCCAGGACTACATCCGAACGGCCAGGGCCAAGGGGCTCGCCGGTAAACGCGTGGTGATCCGCCATGCCTTCCGCAACTCGCTGTTGCCATTCATCACGCTGATGGGCCTGGACATTCCCACTCTGTTCGTCGGCGCCATCATCACCGAGGTGGTGTTCAACTGGCCGGGAATGGGCCAGCTGTTCGTCAGCTCGGCGTCGGCCAACGACTTTCCCATACTCATCGGCATCGCCCTGATCCTCAGCATGCTCGTGGTGATAGGCAACCTCATCGCCGACGTCGCCTACACCTGGGCCGATCCACGAATCTCCTACGAGAAACGCTAAGCCATGGCCACCAATATCCCCGTTCTGACGCCCGTCCCGACGCCGACGGCGATCGACTTCGAG
Organism: Candidatus Dormiibacterota bacterium; assembly: GCA_035938875.1. Taxonomy (GTDB): domain Bacteria; phylum Chloroflexota; class Dormibacteria; order Aeolococcales; family Aeolococcaceae; genus DASZGL01. Next base: position 17,785 of record DASZGL010000010.1, on the reverse strand, counting down.
ACCACCAAGGAGGTCGGCTACTACAGGCTCGTCTGGCGCCGTTTCAGGTCCAGGCGCATCGCCCTGGTCGCCGCGATCACGCTTGGGCTGCTCATCTTCGCCTGTTACATCCTTCCCTTCGCCCTTCCCAGCGAGTGCGTCGATCTCAACCAAACGGACCTGGGTCCGCTGTCGACCGCCACCACCAACAGCGCCTTCTGCCCCGGGTCGCACTTCCACCTGCTGGGCACCGACAGCGACGGGCGTGACCTGCTGCTGCGCAACCTCAAGGGTGGCCAGGTGTCGCTGCTGGTCGGCTTCACCGTGACCATCCTCACCATGCTCATCGCCACGACCATGGGCGCACTTGCCGGCTTCCTGGGCGGCGTCGTCGATGCGGCCATCTCGGCAGTGACCAACGCGGTGCTCAGCATCCCCAGCATCCTCATCCTCATCATCTTCGTGAAGACCTTCAACTCCAACGGTCAGTTCGGCCCGTTGGAGGCCGGGTTCTTCGTCGTCCTGGGCATCTCACTGATCTTCTGGCCGACGACAGCGCGTATCGTGCGGTCTGTCGTGCTCAGCGTCAGGGAGAAGGAGTTCGTCGAAGCCGCCCGAGCGGTGGGCACGTCGCGACTGCGCATCATCACCCGGCACCTGCTGCCCAACGCGCTGGGGCCGATCGTCGTCTCCGCGTCGCTCACCGTCGGCGCCGCCATCCTCACCGAGTCAGCACTGTCCTTCCTCGGCTACGGCATCAACCCGCCGACAGCCACCTGGGGCAATCTGCTCGACGACGGACGAAACAAGATCTTCGATCCCAACGGCGTCTACTTTGCGCTGTGGCCGGGCTTCCTGATCCTCATCACCGTCCTCTCCTTCAACTACATCGGCGACGCACTCCGCGACGCCTTCGACCCGCGCTCACTGGAACGCTGAGAGCCCTTGCCTGCATCCGAGCCGCTCCTCGCCGTCGAGGGGTTGCGCACCCACTTCGCCACCAACGACGGCATCGTCCGCGCTGTCGACGGTGTCAACTTCACCGTCGACGAGGGCGAGACTCTGGGCATCGTCGGTGAGTCTGGCTGTGGCAAGAGCATCACCGCGCTGAGCATCATGCGGCTGCTCAGCCGGCCGGGGCGCACCGTCGCCGGGCGCGTCTTCTTCCAGGGCCGCAACCTGCTCGAGCTCACCGACGACGAGATGGAGGACGTGCGCGGCAACGACATCGCCATGATCTTCCAGGAGCCGATGACCTCGCTGAACCCGGTGTTTCGCGTCGGCGACCAGATCGGCGAGTCCATCCAGCGCCACCTCGGCGTCAGCGACGAGGAGGCGGCGCGCCGCGTCGTCGACCTCTTCGTCCAGGTCGGCATCCCCTCGCCGGACAAACGCGTCCGCGACTATCCCCACCAGATGTCGGGCGGGATGCGTCAGCGGGTGATGATTGCCATGGCGCTGGCCTGCAAGCCGAAGCTGCTCATCGCCGACGAGCCGACGACCGCGCTCGACGTCACCATCCAGGCGCAGATCCTCGAGCTCATCAAGGGGCTCAAGGACACCGAGAACATGGCGGTGATGATGATCACCCACGACCTCGGCGTCATCGCCGAGGTGGCCGCGAACGTGGTGGTGATGTACGCGGGCAAGATCGTCGAGCGCGGCCCCGTCGACGACATTTTCCACGACCCGCAGCATCCCTACACTCAGGGATTGCTCCGGTCCATCCCCAAACCGGCGCAGATCGGACACCGGCTCGAGGTCATCAAGGGCACCGTTCCGCACCCGCTCAACCTGCCTCCAGGCTGCACCTTCGCGCCGCGCTGTCCGGACAAGTTCGAGCCGTGCGACAGCGCATTCCCGGCGCTCGAGGACATCGCACCGAAGCGGGCCGTGGCCTGTTACCTGTACACCGCCAAGCAGGACGAGGTGCGTGCCACCGAGGTCAGCGACATCGACCCGCTGAGCCCACTTGCCCAGGAGGCTCCCGAGGAGGTGGTCGGCGCATGACCGTCGCTCCGCCGACGGCGGACGTCGCCGCGACCGCACCGCGGCCGGGGCCGTCCTCCGAGGTCCTCGTGGACATACGTCACCTCACCAAGCATTTCCCCATCAAGCAGGGCTTGCTGGGCCGGGTGCGCGGCTACGTCCGCGCCGTGGAGGACGTCAGCTTTACGATCCATCGCGGCGAGACCGTGGGTCTCGTCGGAGAGTCGGGCTGTGGCAAGACGACGACCGGGCGCCTGCTTCTGCGACTCATCGAGGCGACGTCGGGTGAGCTGTTCTTCGAGGGACGCGACATCGCCAAGCTCGAGTACGACGAGCTCAAGCGGCTGCGCAGTGAAATGCAGATCATCTTCCAGGATCCCTACGCATCGCTCAACCCGCGTCTGCCCGTCGGCGACATCATCGGCGAGGGGCTCTATAACCTGGGAATGCATCGCGCCTCCGAGCGCGAGGCGCGCGTGGCCGACATGCTGGAGCGGGTAGGCCTTCGCAAGTACTACATCAACCGCTATCCACACGAGTTCAGCGGCGGGCAGCGGCAGCGCATCGGCATCGCGCGCGCACTGGTGTTGCGACCCAAGTTCGTCGTCGCCGACGAGCCCGTCTCGGCGCTCGACGTCTCCATCCAGTCTCAGGTGCTCAACCTGCTCAAGGACCTGCAGGACGAGTTCAACCTCACCTACCTGTTCATCTCCCACAACCTGCAGGTGGTGCAGCACGTCAGCGACCGCGTCGGCGTGATGTACCTGGGCAAGCTCGTGGAGATGGCCCCGGCGATCGAGGTGTACAAGTCGCCGCGTCATCCGTACACGCAGGCGCTGCTCAGCGCCATCCCCTTCCCCGACCCGAGTCTGCGCCGCCAACGCATCCTGCTCAAGGGTGACGTCCCCTCACCGATCAACCCACCGTCGGGCTGTCGCTTCCACACGCGCTGCCCCATCGCCCAGGCGATCTGCAGCGAGGTGGAGCCGCCGCTGGAACCCAAGGGCCGGGACGACCACCTCGCGGCGTGCCACTTCGCCCTCAGCGAGAAGGCCGAGGAGCTGGCCGCTCAGGTCGCTGTCTGATCGCAGGCGGGCTGCGCTTGCGGATGGGGCGTATAACCTGCTCATGAGCGACGAGACGGAGTCGCCGGCGACCGCCTCGGGGCGTGGCCGGAGGATCATCATCCCGTCGCCGCAGATGGGCCCGCTGGGGCGGCCCGTCGGCCGGCGCATCTTCCTCGGTCTTCTCGCCGCCGGTGTCGCCGGCATGGGTGCCACGAAGTGGCTGTATCGCGCCGACGACGCCGACAGCAACAGCGTCGCCTCGGCGGTGCGGCTCGGCTCGATGACACCCGACGACCAGGAGGCGCTCATCGGCCAGCATCCCAATCACAATTACACCGAGCGCTTCCGCTACTACTCGGTCGGCGACATCCCCAATTTCAACTCCCGCTCCTGGCGGCTCGCGGTCGACGGCGAGGGCGTCAACAGCAACCTCTCGCTTCGCTTCGACGACGTCAAGGCGTTTCCCCAGTACGCGGTCACCGCCGACTTCCGCTGTGTCAATGGCTGGATCGTGCACAACTGCATCTGGATCGGCGTCCGGGTCCGGGATGTCGTCGACGCCGTCTCACCCAATGATCGTGCCAAGTTCGTCACATTCTATTCGGGCGACGGCGTGTACACCGACAGCCTCACCTGGGCACAGGCGCGCAGCGACCACGCCATCCTCGCCTGGCAGCTCAACGGCGACCCGCTGATCCGCGAGCAGGGTTATCCGCTGCGTCTCATCTACCCGGACATGTACGGCTACAAGAACGTCAAGTGGCTGCGCCGCATCGAGGTGAAGTCGACGCGAGACCTGGGCTTCTGGGAGCAGACCGGGTGGGAGATCGACGCCTACGTGTACACGCCGCCGAGTTAGTGTCCCGTCGCAGAACACCAGGAGTGGCTGAGAGCGGCGATCCGGCGGCGTCGCGACCAGCGCTGATCCGGCGCTTCGACAGCGTGGAGATCGCCCTGCACTGGCTATACGCGGGGCTCTTCTTCGTGCTCCTGCTCAGCGGGCTCGGCCTCTACCTGGGGCCAGGGCAGAACCCTGTCCTGTCCCATCGCTCACTGGTGCGCGAGGTGCATCTCGACGCCGCGCTGGCCCTGGTCGCCCTGCCGGTGATCGTGGCCTCGGCCCGAGTGGGCACGCTGTCGCGGCTGCGGCGCGACGTCGAGACGTTCGACCGCGACGACGGCCGCTGGCTGCGGCGCGCCTTTGTCCCGCGCTTTCTGCGCCGCAAGCCGCTGCCACCGCAGGGGCGCTTCAACGCCGGGCAGAAGCTCAACACCATCGCCGTTGCCGCGGCGACCGTCGGTTTTACCGTCACCGGTTTTCTCATGTGGCAGGGTGCGCACCTGCCCACCAGCCTCTCTGAGGCGGCCGACACCTGGCACCTGCTGCTGATGGTGGCGATGATGCCGCTCATCGCCGGTCACCTCATCCTCGCCCTGCTGCTGCCGTCCACCCGGCCGGCGCTGCGCGGCGTGTTCGTGGGCACCGTCCGGCTCGACTTCGCCCGCCGCCGCCACGCCAAGTGGGTCGCCGCCTCGGAGGGTGCGACCACCGGCGAGGCGACCCCCGCACACTAGACTTCGCAGCCGTGCGCGACATCGCCGAGCGCGTCCTGGACACCGCCGACAGCCTCGGCGCCAGCTATGCGGACTGCCGGGTCGTGCAGCGCAGGGTGCAGGTCCTCGAGGTCAAGAACGGCGTCCTGGTGCGCACCACCCTGAGTGAGGACGAGGGGACCGGCATCCGGGTAATCGTCGACGGCGCCTGGGGCTTTGCCGGCGTGGATCGCAGCGACGCCGCGTCGCTCGACGAGGCCGTCGGCCGCGCGGTGCGCATCGCCAGGGCGAGTGCCCGCGTCAGCGTCCATCCGGTGCGGCTGGCGCCCGCGGTCGCCGCCGTCGACGAGTACCGCACCCCGGTGGCGGTCGACCCCTTCTCGGTGCCGCTCGACCGCAAGGTCGAGCTCCTGCTGCGCACCGACGAGGCCATGGGGCGCGTCGCTGCCGTCACCGTGCGCCAGTGCTCTCTGGAGTTCGTCAACGAGCGCCGCTTTTTCGCCAGCAGCGAAGGGGCGCGGATCGACCAGACCATCATCGAGTCAGGTGGCGGTCTCGACGCCACGGCCACGAGCAGCGATGAGGTGCAGACGCGCAGCCATCCCAACAGCTTCGGCCGGCATCAGCTGTGCGCCGGGTGGGAGGCCATCGAGGAGATGGGGCTCCCCGACAGCGCCGAGCGCATTGCCGGCGAGGCCGCCGCCCTGCTCACCGCGGATCCGTGTCCCGGGGGTCGCATGACGGTGATCCTCGATGCCACCCAGGCTGCGCTGCAGGTCCATGAGTCCTGCGGTCATCCCACCGAGCTCGACCGTGTTCTCGGCGCCGAGGCCGCGTTTGCCGGCACGTCGTTCCTCACCCCCGATCTGCTCGGCCACTTCCGCTATGGCAGCGACGAGGTGACGCTCACCGCCGATGCGACGTCGCCGCGCGGCCTGGGGACATTCGCCTATGACGACGAGGGCGTTTCCGGCCAGCGGACCGTGCTCGTCGACCGCGGCACCTTCAGCGGATACATGTCGTCACGCGAGACCGCAGCGGAGTTCGGCATGCCGAGCAATGGCACCATGCGTGCCGAGGATTGGAGCCGGATCCCGCTGATCCGCATGACCAACGTCAACCTCGAGCCCGGCACGTCGACACTCGAGGAGATGATCGCCACCACCGAGCACGGCGTCTTCCTCGAGACCAACCGCTCATGGAGCATCGACGATCGCCGCCTCAACTTCCAGTTCGGCACCCAGAACGGTTGGGAGATCCGCGACGGCAGACGGGTCCGCTTGGTACGCAACGCGATTTACTCGGGGGTCACCCCCGACTTCTGGCGCTCTTGCGATGCGGTCGGCAATCGCGACGAGTGGTCGATGTGGGGCGTGGTCAACTGCGGCAAGGGACAGCCGGGACAGCTGATGCACGTGGGTCACGGCGCCGCGCCTTGCCGCTTTCGCAACGTCAACGTGACCTCCGCCTGACCGTGTTGCGCAGTCGCGAGGAGTGCCTCGCCGTCGCCGACGCGGTGCTCGCCCTCGTCCCTGGCGGCGATGCCGAGGTCACCGTATTCGACAGCGACAGCTCGCTCACCCGCTACGCGCTCAACGCCATCCATCAGAACGTCGCCGAGTCGTCGCTGAGCTTGCGTCTTCGCCTGGTTGCGCAGGGTCGCGTCGGCGTCGCTGAGCTGCGTGGCGAAGCTGCACGCCCGGAGCGATTGGTGGCGACGGCCGAGGAGGCGCGCCGGCTGGCGCCGGTGCAGGAGACGCTGCCACCGCTGCCCGCCGCCGATGGTGGCTCCGACGAGTCCGACGGATACTCGGACGCCACCGCGTTGTCGTCGCCCGAGGATCGCGCCGATGCCGTGGCGACGCTCACCAGGGCGGCGGCGGCCGCCTCGCTGCAGGCGTTCGGCGCCTTCAGCGCCGGCGCCTCGCAGGTTGTCATCGCCAACACCCGTGGACTGCGGCGGCACGCGCGACGCAGCACCGCCAGCCTCAGCACGGTCATGCGGGGGGATGACGGCGCCGGCTACGCCGATCGCCACGCCGTCGACATCGGCAGCATCGACGTACGCGGACTCGCCGACGAGGTGATCGAGACGACGCTGCGCAACCAGCGTGCCACCGTCGCCGAGCCCGGCGTGTACCAGGTCGTCCTCGCTCCGTACGCCGTCGCCGAGATGATCGAATATCTCGGCTACATGGGCTTGGGCGCGCTGGCCAGGCAGGAGGGTCGATCCTTCATGCGCCCCGGCGAGCAGCTGATGAGCACGATGGTGACCATCGGTGATGACGCCCACGACCCCGCGGGAATGCCCTTTCCCTTCGACTGGGAGGGCGTGAGCACGCGCCCGGTGACCTGCATTCGCGGCGGGGTCTGCGCCGACTTCGTGTACGACACACCAACCGCGCTGGTCGACGGCGTGGCATCTACCGGCCACGCGTTGCCCATGCCCAACACCTCGGGTCCGAGCGCATCGCACCTGTACGCCGCCGCCGGCGACGACGACATCGACACTCTCGTCGGCGGCGTCGAGAACGGTCTGTATGTCACGCGGTTCTGGTACGTGCGCGACGTGCACACCCTGCGTACGGTCATCACCGGAATGACGCGAGAGGGCACCTTCCGCATCGAGAAGGGCAGGATGACCACGCCGGTCAGGGACCTGCGCTTCACACAGAGCATCGTCGACGCGCTGTCGAGCGCCAGCGGTATCAGCCGGACGCGTTCGCCGCAGATCGGCGAGGACGATGCTGTGGTGCTCGCTCCGGCGATGCGCCTGGACCGTTTCACATTCACGTCCTGAGCCTGTCGCAATAGGCGCGCTCGGCGCTGACCTCTGTTAGCGTGCCCGCCGATGGTCGCCTCGTTGCGCCGGCTGGGGGGCCTGTTCACCAACCCCGCGGCCGTTGCCATGGTCGCCGCCGGCGCAGCGGTGAGCGTGCTGCACCTGGTCGCGCTGGGAACGGCGCCGCCAGGTCTGTACAACGACGAGGCGTCGGTCGGCTACAACGCGTGGGCGATCGCACACCACGGAGTCGACGAGCACGGAGTGGGGTTCCCCCTGTACTTCCAGGCGTTCGGTGAGTACAAGGATCCGCTGTACATCTACACATTGGCCCCCTTCACCTGGGTGCTGCCGCTGACCGCGTACACGACCAGGCTGCCCTCAGCGCTGTTCGGGTTGGCGACGATCGGGCTACTCGGCCTTGTCGCATGGCGGCTCACTCGCAGTCACGCGGTGACGACGGTGATGGTGCTCACCGCCGGACTCGTCCCCTGGCTGTTTGGCGAGAGCCGCCTCGCCTTCCAGGCAAGCAGCCTCGTGTTCTGCACGGTTCTCGCCCTGTGGTGCTTGGTTCATGCCGTCGAGAACGGATCGTGGAGATGGTTCGCGGGCGCCGGCTTCGCGCTGGGGTTGTCGGTGTACAGCTACGGACCGGCGCGCCTGTGGGTGGCGATGAGCACGGTTGTGCTCCTCCTCAGCTTCGGAGTTTCAGACAGGAGGTGCCGTTACTGGTGGGCCTCGCTGGTCGGTATCGTCGTCTCCTACGGCGTCCTGCTCCAGTGGTCGCAGCGTCACCCGGGCGCACTGCTGGCGCGCTTCGAAGGGGTGAGCATCACCTACGGCGACGCGTCGATCCCGACGATCGTCTGGCGCTTCGTCGGCAACTATCTGCAGTACACGGGGTTGCCGTTCCTGTTCACTGAGGGCGACTATCGAAGCCCGCGGAACAGCAGCGGGTACGGCGGAATGCTCTTCGTCATGCTTCTTCCCGTGGTCGTAATGGGGCTGGTCACCTGCGTGCGTCACTGGCGACAGCCGCTTTCCCGCCTGGCGCTGTTGGGGTTGATCACCGCGCCGGTGCCTGCCGCGCTCACCGCAGAGGCGACACCCCAGTCGCTGCGCGCTTCGCTGTCACTTCCCTTCCTTCTCCTGGTCATGGTCTACGGCTGGGAGGCCCTGTGGCCGCTGCTGCGTTCCGGTCGCAGCTGGATGGTGGCCGCCGCCGCGGTTGCGTCGATCGAGGGTGGTGGCTACCTCGTCGACCTGTTCGTCGCCTACCCGGACCGCTCCGCCGTCGCCTTCGACAGCGGCGAGGGTGACGCCATCGTCCGTGCCCACGACGCCGCCGCCGGCCACACGCTGTTGGTGTCCAGCAGCCTCGACCAGCCTTACATCCAGGCTTTGTTCCGCCTGCAGCCGGACCCCACCGCCTATGCCGAGCAGGGCCTTGCCGTGCTGCAGATGCGGGTCACCGCTCCCGCCGACATGGCGGCGTCCAGCGAACCGGGTGACGTTCTCCTCCTGGCCCCAGGTGACCGTCCTCCGTCGGGCAGCAGTGTCCTCTTCGACCAGACGTTGACCTTGACGCGACATACCGCGCAGGTCGGCCTTCCCGACCAGCGCACCGTGGTCGTGGCCACCGCGTACCACCGCTGATGCAGCGGGCGGCTGCATGGCTGCGCGGCAATGCGTGGGTCGTGGCCTTCGGCGCGGCGGCGGTGTTGCTCGCCGGGCTGCACCTCAGCGCCCTGGGGACATCGCCCCCCGGCCTGTACAACGACGAGGCGTCGATCGGCTACAACGCATGGGCGATCGCGCACCACGGCGTCGACGAGCACGGAGTGTCGTTTCCCCTGTACTTCGAAGCGTTTGGCGAATACAAGGGTCCGATTTCGATCTACCTGCTGGCGCCGTTCACCTGGGTGCTGCCGCTGACGCCCTACGTCGAACGCCTGCCATCGGCGCTGTGCGGCCTGCTCATCGCCGTGTTTGCAGGCCTTGTCGCCTACCGCCTCTTCGGCTCACGTCCGGTGGCGCTGCTCGCCCTGCTCACCGCGGGGCTGGAGCCGTGGCTGTTCCTCGACAGCCGCACCAACCTCGAGGCGATCGTGCCCATGACGCTGGGCTTCGTCGTCGCTCTGTGGTGTCTTGCCCACGTCGAGCCGGGCGACACATGGCGGTGGTTCTTCGGCGCCGGCACAGCACTTGGTGTGGCGCTCTTCGCCTACACACCGGCGCGCGTCTTCGTCGCCGTCACCGCGGTGATCATCGCCGTCGCGTACCGGTTCCCGGCTGGTCGATATCGGAACTGGTGGGCTGTGCTGCCCCCGGTCATCGCCGCCTACGTCGTCTACCTGCAGTGGACGCTCCGCCACTCCGGCGCGCTCAACGGGCGCTTTGGCGCGCTGAGCATCAGCGCCGACAATCCCGGGCTGCTCACGCTCGCCGGACGTTTTCTTGGCAACTACGTGCAGTACCTGGGCTTCCCGTTTCTCTTCAGCCACGGCGACGCCAACCCCAGGCACAACACCGGGTTCGGCGGGATGCTCTTCATCGTCAGCCTGCCCGTACTCGTCGCCGGCCTTGTCGCCTGCGTGCGACGACTGGATCAGGCACTTCCTCGTGTCGCGCTGATGGGCTTGGTGACCGCTCCGGTCCCGGCCGCACTCACCGAGGACGGCACACCGCACTCGCTGCGTTCGGTGCTGATGATGCCCTTTGTGCTGCTCATCATCAGCTACGGCTGGGATACGGCATGGCCGTGGTTGCTCAAGCGGCGCGCCTGGGCGATCGCGCTCGCCGTGGTCGCGTCGCTCGAGGTGGGTGGCTACATGTACGACCTCTTCGTCGAGTATCCCGGTCGCACGGTGGTCGCCTACCGGAGTGACTGCGCCTGCACCTGGTTCGACAGTGGCATCGGTGATGCCATCGTTCGTGCCCACGACAGCGCCGCCGGTCACACCGTCCTGCTGTCCAACAGCCTGGACACGCCGTACATCCAGGCGCTCTTCCGTCTGCGTCCAGACCCAGCCGACTACGCGCGGCGGGGACTCAGCGTGCTGGACATGGAGGCGCTCGGCGCTGTCGACATCCCGCAGCGGGCGAAGCCAGGCGACCTCATGGTTCTCGATCCCCACGACGCAGTGCCGTCCGGGTCGACGCACCTGTTCGACGAATCGGTCACCGTCGCCCGGCATACCGCAGAGGTCGGACAAGCCGACAGTTTCACCGTCGTCCTAGCGTCCGTCTATCGCCGCTGACCCGGCCGCCTGGACGCCGTGCCGAACAGTTGTGCCCTTCCGTTGGCAGAGCCGATGAGGACCAAAGAGCGTGATTTCCAACCAGGTTGGTATCCTCGAATTGCTGCACCCAACTTGGAGACAGGGCGATGACTGATGTCGTGATCATTGAGGCCGTTCGTACCCCGCTGGGTCGGGGGAACCAGAAGAACGGTGACCTCAAGGATGTTCACCCTGTCCACCTCGGTGCGCACGTGCTTCGCGAGGTCACCAGCCGTGCGCGGCTCGACCCGGCGCTGGTCGAGGACGTCGTCTTCGGTTGCGTCTCGCAGACCGGTGAGCAAGCCATCAACATCGCTCGGCAGGCGGTGCTGCTCGCGGGATTCCCCATCGAAGTGCCGGCGACCACCGTTGATCGTCAGTGCGGGTCGTCGCAGCAGGCATTGCACTTCGCCGCCAACCTCATCTCCTCCGGCGTCTGCGACATCACCATCGCCGCCGGCGTGGAGAGCATGAGCCGGATCCCCATGGGCAGCACCGTGCTGCAGGGACCCGGCTCGCCGTTTCCCCCCGAGCTGATGGAGATGTACAACCTGGTCAACCAGGGTCTGGCCGCCGAGATGATCGCCGAGGAGTACGGCATCGATCGCCGCGAGGCGGACGAGTTCGCCGCCGCGTCGCAGGCCAAGGCGGCCGAGGCGCAGGCGCAGGGCCGCTTCGATCGCGAGATCGCCCCCTACGTGGTCGGCGAGAACGGTGACGGCCGCGTGGTCTCGCAGGACCAGGGCATCCGCCCGGGTACGACGGCGGAGACGCTCGCCCAGCTGCAGCCATCGTTTCGCCCCGACGGCATCCTCCACGCCGGCAACAGCTCGCAGATCACCGACGGCGCGGCGGCCATCCTGCTCATGTCGCGCGCCAAGGCGGAAGAGCTGGGGCTGCGACCGCGAGCCCGCGTCCGCGCCCAGGCCGTCGTCGGCGTCGATCCGGTGACCATGCTCAAGGGCCCCATCCCCGCCACCACCAAGGTGCTCAAGAAGGCCGGGCTCGGCCTCGGCGACATCGACCGCTTCGAGGTCAACGAGGCATTCGCCCCGGTGGTCCTCGCCTGGGCCAGAGAGCACCATCCGGATATGGCCAAGGTCAACGTCAACGGCGGCGCCATCGCCCTCGGGCATCCCCTGGGCGCATCGGGCGCGCGGCTGATGACCACGCTGCTGCACGAGCTGGAGCGCAGCGACACCCAGGTCGGACTGGAGACCATGTGCTGTGGCGGTGGCATCGGCACCGCGACCATCATCGACCGCCACGTCTGAGCACCTGCGTCGGCCCGATCACGGCTGTGTGATCCGGCGGGAGGCGCGTCGAACCGGTGGTATAGTCAGCGGCGCTCCGGCGCCGGAGGCCGACGGCGCGCGCCATTCGACTGGAACGTGAAATGAAGAAGGTTCTGATCATCGAGGACTACTACGCCCTCGCGGACATCGAGTCCCTCCTGTGCACCATGGAGGGGTACGAGGTGAAGGTGGCGAAATCCGGCGACGAGGGATTGGCTGCCTTCGGCGATTTTCAGCCCGACCTGGTGCTCCTGGACCTCATGCTCCCAGGAGAGTTGAGCGGCTCCCAGGTCCTCGAGCGGATCCGCGCCGACCACGGCGAGAACCCCAAGGTGCTGGTGGTCAGCGCCCTGGTCAACCCCACCACCGCGCCCAAGCTCGAGGCCTGGGGTAACGTCGAGACTCTGGGCAAGCCGTTCAAGATCAAGGAGCTGGCCGCCCGCATCCAGCAGATGCTCGGCGCCTGATCTCGCGCAGGTGCGCGCCGAACCGCCGCCGCCCCGTCGCCGACGCAACGCCGACTCCGATGCGCCGCTGCGCGTCCACTCCGCGCCGCGGCGCCGCTGTCCATATCTCGAACAGATCCTCAAGGAGCGGGCGGGACCCTTCGGCTGGCTGACCCGATACAAGGCCGACTGTCACGTCGACCGGCGCACGCACCATTTCACCGGGCGGCACCCCAGCCCGCCGTGCATCACCGATCCCACCAGCTGCCAGTTCTACCAGAGCGAGCGCGAGGCAGAGGACCGGCACATCAGTCGCTACACCGACTGAGCGACGCGCGCTGGACGTCTACATCTCCGTCGACCTCGAGGGCGTCGCCGGCGTGGTCACGCGCGAGCAGGTGATGCCCGCGGAGACGGACGCATACCGCCGTTCCTGCAGGCTGATGACCGAGGAGGCGAACGCGGCGGTGGCCGGCGCCATCGCCGCGGGCGCGCAGCGGATCATCGTCAACGACAGCCACGCTCGAATGACCAACATCGACTGCGAGCTACTCGACGCGCGGGCCGAGTGCAGCCTGGGATATCCCAAGCCGTACTACATGATGGCGGGCATCAGCCCGAGCTTCGGCGCCGCGCTCTTCGTCGGCTACCACGGCGGCGCCGGCTCGGCGCCGGCGATCCTCGACCACACCTACGCATCACGGGTTTTTCGCTCGGTGCGCCTCAACGGCGTGCGCCAGACCGAGACCACGCTCAACGCGGCCCTGGCTGGCCACTTCGGCGTGGCCGTCTCCCTGGTGACCGGCGACGAGGCGACGTGCGCCGAGGCCCGCACCGCGCTGGGCGCAGATCTGCCGACGGTGGCGACCAAGGCCGCCTTCGGTTCTTCAGCGGCGTACAGCCTGCATCCCACGGTCGCCCGCAAACGCATCGAGGCCGCCGCCAGGGAGGGTATCGCCCGCGTTCTCGCCGGACACCTCGTGCCCTTCCGCGTTGCGCCGCCGTACGAGCTCGACTGCGATCTCACCACCACGCTCGCTGCCGACTACTGCGCGACCATCCCCGCGGTGGAGCGCCCGGCCGGTCGCACCGTGCGCTTCGCCCACGACGACTATCCGACGGTGTTCCGCGCCCTGCTGACGATGGCCATGCTCGGGGGCTTGGCCGCGTAGTCTGCTCAGACCGTCACCGCGGCGGGCTCGCGCCGCGCCGGTGCCGTCACGCCGTTGTCGAGCGAGTACATGCGCACGACGTTGTCGCAGATCATCTTCTGCTTCTCCGCCTCGGGCACTCCGGCGAACTGCTGCTCGATGGTCCAACGCGAGCGCGGCCAGTCGTTGCCGTGATGCGGAAAGTCCGTCGACCACATGATGCGGTCGACGCCGATCTGCTCACGCTGATTGATGCCGGAAAGATCGGTGATGAAGGTGAACGACCAGTTGTTGCGGAAGTAGTACGAGGGCGGGTGCTTCAGCGTCGATCCGGCCCAGGTGCGATTGCGCCAGTAGCGGTCGTCCATCTGCTCCATGAGGAATGGCACCCAGCCGCACCCCGTTTCCACGGCGGTGATCTGCAGCTCGGGGAAGCGGTCGAACATCTCGCTGAAGGTCATCGCGCTGATGTGCTGGCCCATCGACAGACCGGCGGCGCCCATGCCGCTGATCAACTTTGGCGTGCGACCACCTTTCGGCGCTGGCTGGGGCGATCCCCCAGAGATGCGTTCGTGGATGCTCACCGGCATGCCGAGCTCCTGGCACACCGCCCAGAAGGGATCGTCGTCGGCGGAGATGTTGTCGCCGCCCGACGGCCAGACGCTGATGACCACGCCGCGAAAGCCTTCGGACTTCGCTCGTCGAACCGATGCCACCGCGTCCTCGATGCCGAGGTTGGGCACCTGCGCCATGGGGATGAGCCGCGCGGGATCCGCCCCCTGCCAGTCCTCGAGCACCCAACGGTTGTAGGCGTCGATCCCAGCGCGGGCGAAGTCGCGGTCAGGGTTCATCATGAACCACAGCGTCGTGCGCTGCGGCGGATAGAGGATCTCGGCGTCGATGCCGTCGGCGTCGAGCGCCTCGAGCCTGCCCTTGCCGGTGAAGCAGCCGGGATGGATGGAGTCGTACCGCGCACCCGTCCAGCGCAGCTTCTCCAGCTCGATGCCCGCCTTGGTGACCAGGCCGATGGGCTCGGGGGGTCCACCGTTGAAGCTCCAGGCGTCACCGCCCTCCTGGTCCTTCACCAGCTTGGGAGCGCGATCGCGGTGTTCGACGCCGAGGTACTTCTCCCAGAGGTCGGGGGCCTCGACGACGTGGGCGTCCGACGAGATGATCTGGTAGCGCGACATCCGCGATCCTCACTCCAACCGGGTGGCGCGGAACGGCGAGAGAAGCTGTCCGCAGGGCCACACCATACCCCAGGGGGGGTATCCACGGCAAGCGGCTCTGGCCGTCATCATGACCTCTCGCGGGAACTCACCCCCAACACCGAGCAGAGGAGAGGCGGCGATGAAAGAGCAGATCCTGGGAACCACGATGCCCGTGCTCTCGATCACCCTCGACCCGGGGGAGACGGTCATCGCCGAGTCCGGGGAGCTGTCCTGGATGAGCAGCAACATCGCCATGCAGACGTCGACGCAGTTCGCCGGCGGCGGCGGCGCCTGGGGCGCGATCAAGCGTCACGGCGCCGGAGGCACGCTGTTCATGACCGCGTACACGGCGGTCGACGCCGAGGGCTTCGTCGCCTTCGCCACCAAGCTGCCCGGCGTCATCTTCCCCATCGACGTGCGCCCGGATCCCGGCTACGCCATGATCTGCCACCGCCACGGCTTTCTCGCCGGCATGCCCGGCGTCGAACTCTCCCGCGTCTTCCAGCAGAGCCTCGGCGCCGGCATCTTCGGCGGTGAGGGCTTTCGTCTGGAGAAGATCGGCGGCACCGGCCGCGCGTGGGTCGAGCTCAGCGGGGAGCTTTGCACCTACGATCTCGCCGCCGGTCAGTCGATGCGCGTCCACCCCGGACACGTCGGCATGTTCCAGGAGACCGTCAACTTCGGCATTACCACCGTCCCCGGAATCAAGAACAAGCTCTTCGGCGGCGACGGCATCTTCCTGGCGACGCTGACCGGACCGGGCCGCGTCTGGTTGCAGAGCCTGACGCTCGCGCGGCTTGCGCATGCGCTCGGCGAGTTCGGCGCCAAGGAGACCGTCGAAGCCGGCGCCGCCGGTGCCGTCGCCGGGGCGGCGATCAGGGGTATCTTCGGGCGGTAGCTACGGATCGCACTCGTCCGCGCGTAGGCGGCAGGGTTGGGGACATGTGCTTGCTGCTCAGACAGTCCTCGGCTGCCTGCGGCTGCCTGCGGAACTCGCGACTGCGCACACGTCCCCAACCCTGCCTGTGCGTGGTTGCAACTCCGATGAACGCGCTCGAGCGGCGATTGCAACGCGCGCCGGTGGGGCCGGCGGTCCGACACTTGGGGAGCGTTAAGCCGCTTCTGGCGCTCCCGGTCCGATCGCGCTGTCATCGCCGTCGATGGCTGATGCAGCGGTGTACACGGCGAAGTAGCGCGCCTGAGGGTGGTGCATGACGATCGCCGCGGTTGACTGTTCGGGGTCGAGCTGGAAGCCCTCGGTGAGACGCACGCCGATCTGGTCGGTGGGGACGATGCCGAAGAAGGTGCGGTGATCCTCGAGGTCGGGACACGCGGGATAGCCCCAGGAGTAGCGGCGCCCCTGGTCGGGGGCGATGCCGAGCTCGTTGCGGATACGCTGATGCACGTACTCCGCGGTGGCTTCGGCCATCTGTGTCGCAAACCCATGGACGCGGAGCATGTCGTCGTACGAGCCGGCGTCTTTGAGCGCGTTCGACACCTCGGATGCACGTGGGCCGGTGGTCACGAGCTGCAGGGCGATGACGTCGTACTCGCCCGCCTTGGCGAGCTCACGGGGACGCACGTAGTCGGCGAGGGAGAGCCGGCTCTGCGCGGCCTGGCGAGGGAACGTGAAACGGCCGATGACCCGTTCACGATCCTCCGGGTGGTAGACGATGACGGTGTTCTGCTCGGCGAGGGCCGGCCAGTAGCCGTATACCGCCTGCAGGTCGAGATAGCCGTCGTTCCGCGCCTCCTCCATCGACTTGGCGAGCCGTGGTTCGAGCTCGTCCCGTACCAACTGCGCCCACGTGGCCGGGTCGCGCGTCTGCTTGCCGCGGAACTGCCACGACATCTTGAACAGCGAGTTGCGATCGATGTGCGGGTAGACGTCGTCGACGTCGATGTGCTGTAGCGTCCGCGCTCCCCAGAATGGCGGAGTGGGTATGGGCACATCGGTGGCGGTGGTGCTGCGCGTCGCCAGGAGAACGCCCCCGGCCGCCGCAGACTCGCTCGCTTCGGCACGACTCTGGGCCCGCTGCGCTTCGCCGACGAGGTGCGCGGCTGCCTCCTCGCGGATGCGCTCCACCAGGGTGTCGCGGCGCTCATCGTCGATGAGCTGGTCGACGGTCTCCAGTCCCTCGAAGGCGTCCTTGCAATAGAAGACACCCGGGACATAGGTGCGCTGCTCGTCGAGGTAGAGGATGCGGCGTCCGAAGCCGCGGTTGATCGCCGCCCCGCCGATGATGACTGGAAAGTTCATGCCACGCTCGTCGAGCTCGCGCACGCACGCGGGCATCTGCTTACTGGTGCTCACCAGCAATGCGCTGAGGCCGATGACGTCGGCATCAACCTCGCTTGCCTTGTCGAGGATGGTGTTGACCGGCACCTGCTTGCCCAGGTCGAACACCGTGTAGCCGTTGTTGCTGAGGATGGTGTTGACGAGGTTCTTGCCGATGTCGTGCACGTCGCCGTACACCGTGGCGAGCACGACCTTGCCCTTGGTGACGCCCTCCTGCTTGTCGAGGAATTTCTCGACGTGCGCGACAGCGCGCTTCATCACCTCGGCGCTCTGCAGAACGAACGGCAGGATCAGCTCGCCGGCGCCGAAGCGGTCGCCGACGTCCTTCATCGCGGGTAGCAGGATCTCGTTGATAACCTCGACGGGTGTGCGCTCACCGAGAGCGAGGTCGATCTGATCCTCGACGCCATCCTTGCGGCGATGGAGGATCTGCTGGTGGATACGCTCTGGCGGGGCAAGTCCCTCGAAGGGATCCACCCTCTCATCGACGGCCCCCGCGTCCGCGTTGCCCTCGAAGTGGGCGATGAACCGGGTCAGCGCGTCGGCGCGGCGGTTGAAGACCAGGTCCTCGGCCAGCTCGCGCGCGTCGGTGGGCATCTCGGCATAGGGGATGACGTGCGCCGGATTGATGATCACCGTGTCCAGTCCCGCGGCGACACAGTGATAGAGGAAGACGCTGTTGAGCACTGGGCGTGCGTGCGGTGCCAATCCGAACGACACGTTGGACAGGC
>DASZGL010000009.1:0-13515 GCA_035938875.1 Candidatus Dormiibacterota bacterium | reverse complement strand
AGCCCCCGGCGTGCCGCCGCTGAAGACCTCCGGCTCGCCGTTGCTGGTACACGAGGTCGGTGCCGCGCTCGTCGCTGCACTGGTGCTCGCTTGGACGCGCACGGCGGCCGGTGCCGCCAGCACGCACGCGGCCATACCGATACCGATCACAGGCCAGGACAATCGTCCACGGAATGGTCGCTTCACCGCAGCTTCTCCTTTTGGCCGTTCCCTTCGGCCTTCCCGCTGGAGCTCCACTCGCTCCCTAAACCCTTCACTCGCCCCAAACGCTACACGATTCGCCCTCGTGGCGCAACCGTGCTCCAGGCGATTGGGACGATGAGAGCGATGGTGATGGCGGCTGCCGTCACAGTTCGCCCCTTCTGCTTCAATCGTTCGCCGCCCAGGGTCGAGTCGTCATCGGCGCATCCCGGCCAAAGCGCCACTGGTGACTGCGATCCTGCTCTTCGTGCTCTTCGGCGGCCTCTCCGTCGGGTTCCGCGTCTACTTCAACGCGCGGCGGCGGCGGCGGCGGCGCAGCGCCGCACCGGCTTCGGCTGCATGATCGAGCGCGCCGGCGACATCACGCCAGCGCGGGCAGGACCTTCTCCACGAATTCGGTGATGCGGTCGCGTCCTTCGCCAGGCCAGCCGCAGACCAGGTACTCCAGACCCGCCGCCGCGTAGGCATCGGCGCTCCGCCTGACGCTGTCGAGGTCGCCGCTGAGTGACAGCGACGTGGAGCGCAGGATGCTTCGGGGATCACGCCCCGCCTCCTCCGCGGCGTGCTTGACGATGTCCCACCTGCGCTTCAGGTCGTCGGGGCCGCCGTAGCAGTGCCAGGCATCGGCGTACCGCCCCGTCAGCGGCAGCGTCCGCTTCTCCCCTGAGGCGCCGATCCAGATCGGCGGGTGGGGACGCTGCACCGGCACTGGTCGCAGCTGGGCGTCGACGAGGGAAACCCGGCGGCCCTGGTACGAGACCACGTCCCCCGTGCACAACCGTTTGACGATCTCCACGGTGTCCTCGAGGAGATCGGCACGAGCGCCGATCGGCGGGAAGGGGATCCCCAGCTCCTCGTGCTCGTTGATGAACCAGGCTGCGCCGAGCGCCAGGTCGAGGCGGCCGTTCGAGGCGTGGTCGATGGTCACCGCCTCGGCGGTGAGCACCGACGGGTGACGGTAGGTGACCCCGGTGACCAGCAGGCCGAGGCGGATGCGAGTCGTGGCCGTCGCCAGGGCGGCCAGGGTGGTCATGCCCTCGAAGCAGTTACCGGGACCCTGTCCATACATGGGCTTGAAGTGGTCGAAGCCCCACAGGCCTTCGAAACCGAGCTCCTCGGCAAAGCGTGCTCGGTCGACGATCTCACTCCATTCCAGCCGCTGCTGGGCGATGTCGATGCCGAAGCGCATGGCGTCATTGTCGCGGCTGACGTGCGCCCTCCACAGCCGCGCGGACGCGGGTGGTCCCCGGAGCCGAGAATCGCCTGCGATGAAGGACATCGACGGCCGGACCATCCTCAGCCCGTCCGACCTGGTCGGGTTCCTGGCCTGTGAGCACCTGACGCAGCTGGAGCTGTGCGCGAGCCGCGGCGAGTTCGAGCGCGCCGAACGCGTCGATGCCGAGCTCGACCTGCTGTCGCGGCTCGGCGAGGCTCACGAGGTGGCTCACCGCGACAGACTGCGCGCCGAGCGGGGCATGGTGGTCGAGATCGCCGACCCCGCCGAGACGCTCGACGGACTACGGGCTGCTGAAATTGAGACGCTGGCGGCGATGCGCGGCGGTGTCCCGGTCATCTACCAGGCCGCATTCTTTGACGGGAGGTGGCGGGGACGCGCCGATTTCCTGCTGCGCGTCGACACCCCAAGTGGTCTCGGTGGCTGGTCGTACGAGGTGGCCGACACCAAGTTGGCGCGTTCGGTCAAGGTGGCCGCGTTGCTGCAGATGTGCGAGTACTCGAGACAGGTGGCACGACTGCAGGAACGTGCACCGGAGTCGATGCACGTCATCCTCGGCGACGGCTCGGAGGAAACGCATCGAGTCGCCGACTACGACGCCTACTGCAACGCCGCGCGCAACCGCCTCGAGATGACCGTCGCCGGACCGGCGCTGGATACATACCCGGAGCCGGTCGCGCACTGCGCCGTCTGTCGATGGATCGATCGCTGCAGCGGGGAGCGCCGCGCAGACGACCATCTCTCACTGGTCGCGGGAATGCGCCGCGACCACACCCGGCGCCTTTGCTCTTCGGGCATCACCACCGTGGCGGCGCTCGCCGGCGCGCCCGAGGAACCGGTCGCAGACATCGGCGACGCTCCATGGGCGCGACTCCATCAGCAGGCTCGGTTGCAGGTCCACGAGCGGACCACGGGCCACCAGGTCTACGAGCTCCTGCAAACCGCGGCACCGGACCTCGGCCTGGCCGCTCTGCCTGAGCCTTCGGACGGTGACCTCTTTTTCGACATGGAGGGCGATCCCTTTGCCGTCGATGGTGGACTCGAGTACCTCTTCGGCATCACCGAGCTTGTCGCGGGTGCGCCGCAGCACCACGCGTTCTGGGCACACAGTCGTGCCGAGGAGAAGCTCGCATTCGAGGCCCTCGTGGACCTGGTCATCGATCGACTCGCACGCGACCCCGACCTCCATGTCTACCACTACGCCGCGTATGAGGAGACGGCGCTCAAGAAGCTCATGGGCCGTCACGGCACACGCGAGGACGAGGTCGACCGTCTGCTCCGCGGCGGCGTCCTCGTCGACCTCTATCGCATCGTCACCCAGGGTGTGCGTGTCTCCAAGGAGAAGTACTCGCTGAAGAGCCTCGAGGCGTACTACATGCCGGGGCGTGACGACGCCATCACCGACGCGGCAGGGAGCATCGTCGCCTATCAGCGATGGATCGACACCCGCGACTCCGCCACACTGGACGAGATCGCCGCCTACAACCGCCGCGACTGCGAATCGACGTGGCGGCTGCGAGAGTGGCTGGAGAATCGCCGCGACGAGCTCGCCACGCTCCTCGGCCACGACGTCCCCCGCCCCGAGCCGCGCGAGTCGCAGCCATCAGAGGGGCTCGCCCTTGCGTCGGCGGAGACGGCCGAGCTGGTCGAGCAGCTCACCGCGGGCGTGACGGACGACGCCGCGGCGCGCGACGCTGACCAGCAGGCCCGCTGGCTTCTCGCGCAGCTGCTCGACTGGCACCGGCGCGAGGACAAGTCGGCGTGGTGGGCCTACTACGACCGCTGCGAGAAGACGGACGAGGAGCTCGTCGAGGACGCCGAGGCGATCGGCGCCATCACCCACCTCGGTGAGGTGCGCATCGAGAAGAAGAGCACGGTCCATCGCTACGCATTCGACGCAACCCAGGAATACAAGCTCGGCGCCGGCGACACCGTGCACGATCCGCGCACGCAGAGCCCGTGTGGCAAGATCGTCGACATCGACGGCGACGCCGGGATCCTCGACCTGACGCGAGGTCCGTCGCTGGCGGATCGGGCACACCCGCGGTCGCTCATCCCGGCGACGCCGTGGAGCACGGCGCCGATGCGCCAAGCGCTGCGCCGGATCGCCGGGTACGTCATCGCGCATGGCATCCACGGCCCGGGTCGCTACCACGCCGCGCGCGACCTCCTTTTGAAGCGGTCGCCGACGCTTTGCGCGGGCCTCAGCTCGCCGTCGTTGGTGGGAGATGGCGAGGACCCGGTGACCGCGACCTGCAGACTGGTGAACGACCTCGACGACTCGTTCCTGGCCGTGCAGGGACCTCCGGGATGCGGCAAGACCTACAGCGGCGCCCACGTCATCGTCGACCTGGTGCGCCGTGGCCGCCGCGTCGGCGTGTCGGCGACCACGCACCGGGCGATCGGCAACCTGCTCGAGAAGATGTGCAAGGTTGCCGCCGAGCAGCGGCAGCCGGTGCGCGTCCTGCAGCGGTGCGACGACGACGAGCAGGCGTGCAGCGCACCCGGCATCCGTCGCGCCCGCAACCCCGACGAGGTCGAGAACGCCCTGCGCACCGGCGAGGTCGATGTCGTGGCCGGCACGTCGTGGCTGTTCTCGGACGCCAGGTTCGACGGAATCCTCGACGTCATCGTCATCGACGAGGCGGGGCAGATGTCGCTCGCCAACGCTTGCGCGGTGGCGACAGCGACGCACAACCTCGTCCTCCTCGGCGATCCCCAACAGCTCGCGCAGCCGTCACAGGGGATCCACCCAGAAGGGGCCGAACGATCCGCGCTGGAGCACGTCCTCGAAGGGCTCGACACCATACCCGCGGACAGGGGCGTCTTTCTGCCCACGACATGGCGGATGCATCCCGATGTCTGCAGGTTTGTCTCGCAAACGTTCTACGAGGGCCGCCTGCACGCGCACGCATCGTGCTCGCGACAGCGCATCGACGGAGCCGGCGAACTCGACGGTACGGGCGCACGGCGGGTTGCGATCGAGCATGCCGGCAATCGCACCTGGTCGCCCGAGGAGGTGGCGGCGGTGCATGAGGTCGTCGATCGACTGCTGTCGGCGAGGTGGACCGACGGCGACGGCGAGGAGCATCCCCTCGGTCTCGACGACATCCTCATCGTCGCGCCGTACAACGCCCAGGTGAAGCGGATTCGCGATCGTCTCCCCGATGGCGCCCGCGTCGGCACGGTGGACAAGTTCCAGGGCCAGGAGGCGCCGGTGACCATCTACGCAATGGCGACGTCCAGCGCCGAGGACGTCCCCCGCAACCTGGAGTTTCTCTTCAGCCGCAACCGCCTCAACGTCGCCGTCTCGCGGGCTCGGGCTCTCTCCATTGTCATCTGTTCATCCGAGCTCATCGGTGCTCGCTGCCACACACCAGGGCAGCTCAGGCTGGTCAACGCCCTGTGCCGCTACGCAGAGCTGGCGTCGCCGGTCGTCGTCGCCACAGGGCAGCTCGTCGGCTGATCGCCAAGGAGCGCAGTCATGTCCGTCACCCGCATCAACCCTCCGTACGTAGCAGACGAGCGCAGCATGCTCGAGTCCTGGCTCGAGCTCCAACGCGGCACGCTGCTGTGGAAGTGTGAGGGGCTCGACCCTGAGTCGCTGAAACGGCGCGCGGTGCCGCCGTCGACCCTGTCCCTTCTCGGCCTGGTCCGCCACATGTCCGAGGTGGAGCGCAACTGGTTTCGCCGCAGCCTTGCCGGCGAGGACGTGCCTCCGATCTATTGCTCCGACACCAACGAGGACGGCGACTTCGACGACGTCGACACCGCCGATGTCGACGAGGCGTTCAGCACGTGGCGCGCCGAGTGTGAGCACGCGCGCCGTCTCGCCGGTGCCGCGGCCACCCTCGACCAGCTCAGCGCCAAGCCACGGCGAGACGGTTCGACCGTGTCGTTGCGCTGGATCATGGTGCACATGATCGAGGAGTACGCGCGCCACAACGGTCACGCCGACTTTCTGCGCCAGTGCATCGACGGCGCCGTCGGTTACTGAACACCGTCAAGACGTAGGGGATCCGACCTCGCCGGCGTCAGGCGATTCCACCTGCCGTGGTCCGGCCAGGCTGCGCGCCCAGCTCACCGACACGCTCGCGCCCCCGGCTGCCGAGGTGCCGATGTCCCAACGGCCCTGTGTCGCCCTGACGATGGCGTCGCCGATGGCCAGGCCGAGACCGGCGCCGCCGGGGCGGTCGCTGACACGGTGAAAGCGGTCGAAGACCCGCGGCCGTTCCTCCACCGGGATCCCCGGACCGCTGTCATCGACGGCGAGCCGCACCCGCCCGCCCTCGCCGGTGACGCTGACCTCGACGCGTCCCTGGGGATCGGAGTATTTGCAGGCATTGTCCAGAAGGACTCCGAGCAGGCGGTCGAGCCACTCCGGCGGCACCTCAACGACTGTGGAATCTCCGCTGACACGTGTCGTCAGGCTGAGCTGGCGCGCTTCGGCGATGGCGCCGAAGCGGTCGACCGCCTGCCGCGCCAGGACGCCGAGGTCGACGTGCTCGGCCGCGGGTCGCCTACCGGACGCGTCGAAGCGCGCCAGCCAGAGCAGGTCTTCCACCAGCCGTCGCATCCGCTTGCTTTCCACGTCGACGCGAGAGAACGCTCGTCGGTACCAGGCGTTGTCACGCTCCTGGTTGAGGGCGAGGGTCGTCTGCGCCTCGATCACCGCCAGCGGCGTGCGCAGCTCGTGCGAGGCATCGGCGGTGAAATCCATCTGTCGCTGCCTGGCCAGCTCGATGGGAGCACCGACGCGGCGCCCGATGGTCAGCGCACCGAGGAAGACGATGGCGAGCAGGATGGGCCCGACGATCACCTCGGCGAGAACGACGGTCGACAGCGCCTGCGAGACGCTGCTGGTCGTCTGTCCGACGACCACCCGGTCCAGGCCGACCTGGGCGCCGGCCGCGCGGAAGTCGGTGTCGCCGACGGTGATGTTCTGCGGGCCGGTGACCGCGTTGTACTGGCTGGGCAGGGCGGCTTTGGTATTGGGGTTGCTGCACTTCGAGCTGCCGTCGGGATAGACCGTCCAGACGATGACCGGAGCGTCGAACAACGGGCCGCCCGGTGGTTGGTGGTACCCGCCGCTGTCGTCGCTGTGCTGCGCCTGACTGCTGATCGCCGTCAGCGTCGTTGTGAGGCGGCTGTCGATGTCCGACGTCAGGTTGCGATGCACGATGAAGCCGACGACAACCGCGATGGCGATGTAGAAGACGGCGACGATCGCGGTGCTGATCAGGGCGACCCGCGCCGAGGCGGCGCGGACGCCACGCACCCGGCTGGCCATCAGCCCGTCTCCTCGAGCCGATAGCCGGCTCCGCGGACGGTGACGATGCGCACGCCGGCCCCCGGCAGCTTGCCGCGGAGCCGGGACAGCTGGACATCGATGGCGTTCGAGCCAAGCGGCTCGGTCTCGTCGCGCCAGGCATGCTCGGCGATCGTCTTGCGGTCGGCCACCGCGGGAGCGCGGCGCATGAGCAGCTCGAGGATCTTGTACTCGGTGAGCGTGAGCGTCAGCGGCCGGCCACGCACCGTTACCTCGTGGCGTATCGGATCGAGCGCCAGTGAACCACGGATGACGACCGGTCCGTCGATGCCCCGGGGACGTCGCTGCAAAGCGCGCACGCGAGCGATGAGCTCACCGAAGTCGAAGGGTTTGACGAGGTAATCGTCAGCGCCGGTGTCAAGTCCCTGGACGCGATCTGCCGGCGTGTCGCGGGCAGTGAGCATGAGGATCGCCGTGGGTCGCCGGTTGTGGCGGGCCCAGGCGACGACGTCGATCCCCGGAGCGCCGGGCATGCGCCAGTCGACAATGGCGACGTCGTACTCGTAGAACTTGAGCTGCTGGATGGCGTCGTCGCCACGCTCGACGGCGTCGACGGTGTAGCCGGCATCCTCGAGTCCCTGGACGAGCACCTCGCGCAAACCGGGGTCGTCCTCGGCGACAAGAAGGCGCATGCGCGTCATCGCCTCCGCATCGACGGGTTGGCCGCGACCTGCTGGAGTCGCAGGGCCAGCACGGGGCACTCGGCCACGGCGCGTCGCGCGTGCCCCAGAAGATGATCGGGGATCGGACCCTGGCGGATGATGGGATAGCCCCAGTCGTCGAGCTCGATGCGCTCGGGCAAGAGCTCGGCGCACATGCCGTGAGCGTCGCAGCGGATGCGGTCGATGGACAGAGTGTGCGGCATCTCAGGCCACGGCGCTCCGCATTGAGCCATGCAGGCAGCGACGGTTGTCCTGATGCACCGCGAAATCGTCGGCGAAGACACCGAGTGCGCTGCGCATCATCGCCACAGCGCCGTCGGGATGGCGGCACGCCCCGCGGCCGGCGAGCTGCCCGCTCCAGCGGGTGATCCGCTCGAGGTCGTGCTCAGCCGCCCTGTTGGTGGCGACGCGCATGGTCGCGTCGGCGATCGCCCTCAGCCCGAAGACGCACGGTCCGCACTGCTGCGCACTCGACGAGGCGAGGTACTCCATGATCCACGCGGCGGTTTCGACACCGCACGCGCCCGCGGGCAACAGCGACACGACACCACACCCGAAGGTGAGCTGGCGGGCGCGCAGCATCGCCGGGTCCAGCGGTTGATCCCAGGCGTCGTCGACGCCGGCCCAGGCGCCGAAGTAGCCGCCGAGCAGGACCGCGCTCACCTCGCCGCGTCTTCCGCCCGCGGCGCTGGTCACCTCACCGACGGTCGTGCCCAGCTCGATCTCGACAACACCGGGTCGTGGGACTGAGCCGGCCACCGTCACCAGCGACGTTCCCTTGGTCACCTCCCGTCCCGCGGAGCGGTACCAGGCGCCGCCGAATCGGGCGACCAGTGCCGCGGCGGCGAGACTCTCGACGTTCTGCACCAGCGTCGGGCGGCCGCGGACGCCCCGCTCGAAGGGTCGCGGTGGCGTGGTCACCGGCAGGGCCACGGAGTCGTTGACGTAGTGGACCGCGGCAGACTCTTCGCCGGCGACGTACCCGGTCGGCGACGGGACCAGACGAAGCGGACGGGTGATCTCGCTGCCACGTTCGGCGAGGGCGCGGCTCAGTGCCTGCTGCGCTGCGCGGTGGTCGCTGCCGACGTAGAAGACGATCTCCTCGGCACCGACCGCGTCGGCGGCGAGCAATGCGCCGTCGATGACCAGGTGGGGCCGGCTGGTCATGAGAAGGCGATCCTTGTGGCTCAGCGGCTCGCCCTCGGCGCCGTTGACGAGGACCACGGCGTCGCCCGCGCCACGACCGGCGACCGCGCGCCATTTCGTCGCCACCGGAAAGCCCGCGCCACCCCGCCCCAGGAGCCCCGCCACCTCGAGCTCATCGATCACCTCGCCCCTTCGTTGCGGCGGAGGAAGTGGACCCAATCGCGTCAGCTGCGAGTGCAGGCGTTCGCCACCCGCGTCGAGCGGCGGACCACTGAGAAGGCACGGCATTGTCATGAGCCAGGTCACCTCAGCCGTCCACGGCGCCGGCGGTGTGCGACGTCGAAGCCGACAGCATGTCGCCCTGGCGCTGGGTCAGTCGCAGCGCAACCGCGCCGACGACTGTCGCCATGCAGGCGACGTCGATGGCCAGCATCCACATCTGACGCGAGTCGCTGCCGGTGCCGAGGCCGTGGATGACCGCCACCGGCCACGACATGTACGCCAACCAGTGCACCGCGCGCCACGCGCGGTGGCCGAGGAGCGGGCGCATCAGGCTGGTGATCACGATGGCCAGAAAAAGGTCCAGGGCGACGACACCGAGGCCCAGCCAGAGGCGCCGGTAGGGCGATGAGAACGGGATCGCCGCGGCGCCGAAGCCCAGCGACACGAAGGGATCGACGACCGCGGTCACGATGTGCAGCCCGAGGAACACGACCGCCAGCAGCGCAAGGTTCCGGTGCAGCCCCGTGGTCAGGAAGCGTGGCCAGGCAGCCGACTGCACTCGCACCGAGGCCAGGATGCCGAGGACGACGACTGCGCTGAAGAGGATCAACGACACCGCACCGGCGCCTCGGGTGGTGTACCAGAGGACGGTGTCGTTCATCGCGCCACCGCCAGCGGCCATGCCGCCGCGTAGCGCACGGCGCCATCGACCGCCA
This sequence comes from Candidatus Dormiibacterota bacterium, assembly GCA_035938875.1. Lineage (GTDB taxonomy): Bacteria > Chloroflexota > Dormibacteria > Aeolococcales > Aeolococcaceae > DASZGL01. Next base: position 4,005 of record DASZGL010000009.1, on the reverse strand, counting down.
CCAGGCGCGCCGGGAGTCCCAGACCGTCCAGCCAGGCCGGCGCGCCATCGCCGCGAACGATGGCAGCGGTGGCGGCGACGTTGGCGTCGACACACGACGACGCCGCGACCGTGACCGTCCTCCAAGGACTCTGCGCGGGGAGGCAGGTGCGAGGGTCGACGATGTGGTGCAGGCTGATGCCACCACGAGTCCAGCGACGCACTGTCGTGCTCGACGTGGCCAGCCCGCCGCCCTCGATGCATATGGTCTCGCCGTCGCCGTCCGGCGGCGTCTCGCTGTCCTCGGCGACGAGGATGCGCCATCCGCCCGACGGCGCCTCGCCGGCGGTGGCGATGTCACCGCCAAGGCTGACCAGAACTCCGCCGTGCCCGAGAGCGCGATGAGCCGCGGCGGCGGCGACGTCGGCGGCGAGGGCCTTGCCCGTCGAGCCGAGGTCGAGCTCGACGCCCGTGGGGATGGTGACGCTGTGGCTGAAACGGTCGATCCGTATCGTCCGCCAGCCGGCCACCTGCTCGACACGAAGGGTGATGGCTGCGCCGTCGCGAGGCAGGTCGGCGAAGTCGCCGTCGTAGCCGATGAGTCGCATCGCCCTGCCCACGGTCGGGTCGACGGCGCCGTCGCTGCACCGCGCTCCACGCAGCGCCGCGGTGATCGCGGTCATCAGCAGCGGGCTGACCACCGTCGCCTGGTTGGGCCGGGCGTTCAGCCGGCTCAGCTCGCTGTCGTCACGGAACCGGCTGTAGGTCTCATCGACCTCGGTGAGCGCGGCGCCGACCACGGCGGTGGCGCGGTCGACGTCGCTGCCGTCGGTGGCGAGGACGTGAACCGACGTGCCCAGGGCGCGCCAGCTTGCCCTCCCCATCGCCATCAGGAACCACCGCTGGTGACCGAGCCGCTTCCCGACCCACCGCTGGTCGGTGCCTGGGCGGGCGCGCTGAGGCCGCTGCCGGTCGTTCCCAATGTGCCGCTCGCCGACGTGTCGCCGGCCGCCGACCCCGACGACGACGGTGTGGCCGACGCCGCGGTCGTCGATCCCGGCAGCGTGGCAGCCGCGACATAGGCGACCCCTGCGACGGCTGCCACCGAGCCCGCGGCGACGCCGATGGTGATGCGGCGCAGCCGGACCAGGCCGCGATCGCGATCCGTCGGTGTCAGCGGCTGGAGGCTTGCCACGCGGGCAAGGCTAGGGTCCGCTTCCTTTCATTTTGATGATGGGCCGAGGTTGCGGCCCGCGGCACCGAGGTGCTACGTGAGAGCGCGGGCGTTGACGACGTCGACGAGCCGGCGCGCATCGGCCTCGGTGTAGGTGCCGGTCTTCCCCTCTGCCTGCATGCTCAGCACGACGTTGCCAACGCGCCACAGGTAGATGTAGATCGTGACCGAGCCGGCCGGTGGGACAGCCGAATCGGCCGCGAGCGCCACAGCGTCGGGCCCCAACCCCTTCACGGCGAGCGAGGTCACCCCCGTCTTGAGCCTGCTCACGTAGCCATGCCACGCGGTGAGCGCCTGCCGGGCACCCGCGGCGTCGTGAAAGAGGGCAACGGTGCTGAAGACCATTCCTGCCCCAGGCGGCCACGTGGTGCCGTCCTTGAAGGTCGCCTGGGGTGACTGATAGTTCGACGCCAGCAGTTTCACGAAACCTGCGCCAGTCCATGCCGCCGCCACGTCGGGGCAGCAGTCCCAGTACTGACTTACCACCGTCGCTCCGCTGGGCGCGTAGGGAAGGCCGGTCGGCCCCTCGGTGGACTGGAGGACCAAACGCGTCAGATCACTCTCGCTGAACGTTTTCTCGAAGTTCGGTGTCGGTGCCGGCGTCGGCGTCGGCGTCGGCGTCGATGACACCGCACCACCGCTGCCCGTGCTCGAGCTGCCGCAGGAGCTCAGCACGACGCCGATGAGCACGGTGAGCACAGCCACCCACGGTGACAGGCGTGCACGCCATCGATGAGAACGCAAAGCGACCCTCCAGCAGGGTAGCCGGTGAGCGACCCAGCCAGGCGGTGAGGGCAGCGAGGGTATCACCATGAGCTCCCGGGCACGCCCGCGGTGGTGATGGACGAGGCAGGGTCAGTCCCCATCCGACGCGTGCGTTTGACATCGGCTGCGCGGATGCCGACTCTTGTCACCGACGACCCGACTGTGTCGACGTGATCGCACGGGGTCAAGCTGGGAGGCATGAGCAATGGCACGAACGGCAACCCCGACCAGGAGCGGTTCTTCGGCACGGCCGCGCAAGACCGCAGCATCCCCGACACCACGGCGCGCCGGTGGACGGGACCTGCAGAGCGTCGTCCAGGGGGCCCTGCGCACACTCCCGGTCGAGCAGTTCGAGAAGCGACTGCGTGAGCTCGAGAAGATGGTCAACCGCCTCGACAAGGAGGTGCGTAGCACCATTAGCCGGCTGGTCAAGGCGATCTCCTCGCAGACGCCGAGGGGTATCGGTCGTGGACGCCGTGCGACGCGCGCCGCGGGAACCACCGCAAAGCGCGCTACCGCCAAGGCACCCAAGCGCGCCGCGCGGCGCCGTGCCACCGCCAAGACGGCAACGCGCCGAGCCGTCAAAGCAACGACGCGCAAGGCAACCTCCGCGCGCAAGCCGGCAACCCGGCGCAAGACGGCGACCAAGCGCACCGCGAGCAGCCCTCGCAAGGCGACGACGCGGGCCACGGCGCGCAGCGCAGCGACTCCGACGATGACGCCGCCGAGTGCACCGCCGACCGCGCCGGTATCCGAGGGCGCATCCTCGAGCTGACGCTTCAGCCCTTCTCCACCGGCGCCGGTCGCGGCTCAGCGTCGTCACTGGGCGTCGTTGCCACGGCTACAACGTCGCCGGGTCGGTGGGCAGGCCGAGCAGCAGCCGGCCGGTGAGCTCGTACATCGACGGCGAGACCATGATGTGCTGCGTGGCGACGTGGATGTCGCGGAAGCGGCGCTGCAGCGTCGAGCTCTCGTAGATCGAGCTTCCCCCTGCTGCCGTGTAGACGAGGTCGACCGCGTGTGCCGACGCCGTGGTCGCGTTGGTGGCGGCCAGGCGCAGGGATGTGCGTCGCTGCAGGGTCATCTCGCCCCCCGCCTGGGCGGCCGCGTAGGCCTCGTCGACGGTTTCCATGAGCAGTGCGCGACCCGAGCGCACCGCCGCCTCGGCACGGGCGACGTCAGCCTGGACTGTGCCCCGCTCGGCCAGCCTGCGGGTGCTGCCGCCCGGCACCTTGTCGGCGGCGAGGGCGACGAAGTCGTCGCTGGCGGCGCGGGCGATGCCCAGGGCGACAGCGGCAACGCCGGTTGCCAGCAGGCCGAACACCGGAAACGCGTAGAGGGGACCGCTCTGCACCGGCCGCCCGGTGACCAGCGTCACGAGCATGTCGGCGAGGACACGCGACTCGCGCACCTCCATGTCGTGGCTGCCGGTGCCACGAAGTCCCGCAACCGACCACGTGTCGTGCACGGTCACCTCGGTGATGGGGAAGAAGGCGAGGTGGGGATCGGGTACTCCCTCGGGGCGCAGCCGTGTTCCCGCCGCGTCCTCGACGAGACATCCCCCGACCAGCCACGTGCAGTGATGCACACCGCTGGCGAAGGCCCACCTTCCCGACACCAGGTATGTGCCATCACTGGCGGCAACGGCGCGACCGCGCGGGGCGAACACCCCACCAACCACGGCACGAGGGTCGCTGTGGATCCGCCTCGCCGCGGCCTCCGAGAGGTAGGCGCTGGCGGCGCCACTGGTGGCGCCGATCATCAGGCACCACCCCGCCGCGCCGTCAGCCCGTGCCAGCTCCTCGACGACCCGGATCAGCGTGGCCGGCTCGCACTCCAGACCGCCGAGTGCGCGGGGAACGCACAGTGAGAACAGCCCAGCGTCGACCATCGCCTCGGCCACCTCGGAGCAGAGCCGGCGCTCGCGTTCCGCCCGGTCGGCGAGCGAGGCGGCGAGGGGGGCGATCCTGCCCGCAGCGATGACGGGGTCGAGCGACAGACCCGCAGTCGCCGCCGTGGACGAGGTCT
>DASZGL010000008.1:0-8820 GCA_035938875.1 Candidatus Dormiibacterota bacterium | reverse complement strand
TGCTCACCGGGGCGCCGGACTCGGCCTCGACTTCCTTCGCCACCTGGAACGCACCCGCGTGCTCATCCACGTCGTCGATGTCAGTCTCGGAGGCGATGCCGCCGTCGCCGCCATCGCCAGTGTCGCCGACGAGCTGCGCCGCTTCGATCCCGCTCTGGCGGCGAAGCCGACGCTGCTGGCGCTCAACAAGGTCGACACCGCCGAAGGGGCCGCCGCAGCCGCGGCTCTGCCGGCAAGCTTCGATGACGCCCATCGTGTCGCCGCCATCGACGGCACCGGCTGCGACGCCCTCCTCGAAGCAGCGGCGCGGCTGGTCGACGCGCAGCGCGCCGCCGAAGCGGTGGCCGATCCACCGGCGATGGCTGCCGGCGGTCACCGCGTCTATCGCACGCGGTCGCCGCGTGCTTGGGACTTCGTCGTGATCCACGAAGGCGGCGCATTTCGGGTTGCCGGCGCGGGTGTTGAGCGAGCCGTGGCCATGACCGACCTCGACAACGACGAAGCCGTGACCCGGCTGCAGCGCCGGCTGCGCACCTCGGGCGTCGACGCGGCGCTGGCGGCGGCGGGATGCGTCGAGGGTGACACCATCCGCATCGGAGCAGCCGAGTTCCTCTGGCGCGACGACGGCGCGGGTGTGCCGTGAGCGACCCCCGGCGGGTCGCCATCCTCGGCGGCACCTTCGATCCGATCCACCTCGGCCACATCGCCATCGCCGAGCAGGCGGTCGACGGCGCCGGCCTGGAGGAGACCTGGCTGGTGCCCAGCGCCACGCCCCCACACCGCGGCGCCGCCTCCGCGTCCGCGCAGGACCGGCTCGACATGGTCCAGTCCGCCGTCGCCGGGCATCCCCGGCTCCGCGTTCTCGACATCGAGGTCCGCCGCCCAGGGCCCTCGTACACCGCGGACACGCTTCGCGAGCTCGAGGCCGGATACCCCGGGGCGGAGTTCTGGATCGTGCTCGGCGCCGACGCCGCCCGGGACATCGTGACCTGGCACGGACGCGAGGAGTTGCTCGGTCGCGCGCGCTTCCTGCTGGTCAACCGCAGCGGCGTGGACCGGCTGGCCGAAGCCGACGCTCGACGTCTCGGCTTCGACGCCGGTGGCCGCACCCTGATCATCGAGGTGGACTCGCCGGCGATCAGCGCCACCGAGGTGCGCGAGCGGGTCGCGGCCGGCCTCTCCCTCGACGGCCTCGTCCCCGCGGCGGTCGCCGAGATCATCGCCGCGCGCGGGCTCTACGCGAGCGAGGGCGCCGGCGGATTGGTGGGATAATCGCCCGCGGATGACGCCTGCCGAGATCGCCGCACTGATCGCCTCGGCTGCCGTCGACAAGAAGGCCCGCGACGTGGTGACGCTGGACCTCCAGGGCAAGACCACCGTCGCCGACTACTTCGTCATCTGCGAGGGCGACACCGACCGTCAGGTTCGCGCCATTGCTGACAATATCGAAGACGCTTGCAGGGCGAGCGGGATCCGTCCACTTCACGTCGCCGGCCTGCGTGACGCCAGCTGGGCGTGTCTCGACTACGACTCGGTGATCGCCCACGTCTTCCTCCCCGGTGAGCGGGTCTTCTACGACCTCGAAGGGCTCTGGGGGATGCCCGCGCGCCGTCGCCACGCGGGCTGACCGCGGCCGGCGGCCCTAGGGACCGCCGATCGTCGAGACCTGCGGTTGCGACAGGACGTCGGCAATGTGCTGCGCGCCGAAACCGAGGGCGAGCACAGCCGCGGCGACCAGGGCGATGATCGCCGCCTGCTCGGCGGTGCGCAGACGCCGTCCACCGACCGCCTCGACCGGCGGCAGGATCAGTCCCAGGGCGGCCCCGGTGGCGAAGCCGCCGATGTGGGCGTAGTTGTTGACGCCCTGGAGGGAGAAGCCGATGAACAGGTTGAGCACCACGATGATGAGGACGTACTGACGGATGCTGCCGCTCAGTCCCACAGGCACGCTCTTGCCCTGCACCCGCCCCAACATGATCAGCAATCCGGCAAGTCCGGCGATCCCACCCGACGCTCCGATCCCGGGGACGAACGGCGACGCCGAGCTGATCCCGATCGAGGTGCACACCACCCAGAAGACGCCGCCGCCCACAGCCGACGCGAGAAACACACCGAGCAACACCAGGCGGCCGTGCAGCTGCTCGACCAGGCGTCCGATGAAGAGCATCGCCAGGCAGTTGCTGGCCACGTGGAAGATACTGGTGTCGCTATGCAAGAAGGCGCTGGTGATGTAGCGCCACCAGTCGTGAGAGAATGTGCCACTGTTGGCCAGAGCTCCTAGATCGAAGAGTGGCCTGGCAAAGCCAAGCGTGCCGGGAGCGTACCGAGTGCGCAGCGTGTCCTCGATGGCGCGCTCGACGAGGTAGATGGCGGCGAAGATGCCGATCAGCGAATAGGTGACCACGGGCGTCGCCACCATGGCTTGGCGGGTGGGCGCGGCGTAGCCCCCCGCGACCGTCTGCCGCTCCGCCAGGTCGACGGCGGCGAGCGTCGGCGGCGGGCGACCCTGGCTGAGTGCGCGGGCGGTGTTGCGCAGCTCCGTTGCCCCGGGGAGGCCCCCCGGAACCTGCGCCAGGACATTCACCGTCGTCGTCGCCGGGTCGATGGAGACGGCCCCGACGCGCACGGCGCCGTCGCCGCTGTTGATGGCCGGCGGGCGCGACACCGGTCCCAGGGCGACGAGGAGGATGTCGCCGCGATCCGCGCCCTGGACGGACAACCGCTCACGTCCCCAGGCGACGGCGTCGTCGTAACGGCGCTGGAGGTCTCGCTCCGCCTCGGCCGCATCGGGCGGCGGCTGGTAGAAGCCGACGAACGCGGCTCGCCGGCCGGTCCACGCCGCCGCTCCCAGCGCATACTCACCCGCCAGTGGGCCGAGGCGCGCGTCGCGCTCGTCGGTGAGCCGTAGGTGGTAGCGGGTGACCAGGTCGAGCCCGACCGCCAGGGCGATGGGCGGCGGTCCCGGCGGTGGGGCGCTGGCGTCGGCGTCGGCGGCGCCGCTCTCCGTCATCGCCGCCAGTCTAGCCGCGTCAGCGCGCGGGTCTCGAAGTGCGGATTGCGATTCTGCTCCGGTCTTGGTGCGCATGTCGCACGCGCAGCTGTGCGGCGGCGGTCAGCCGCCGGGCTTGGGCGTCGGCTTTCCGTTGCCGTTGCCGTTGCCATTGCCGTTGCCGTTGCCGTTGTCGGGCGACGGCGAGGGCGAGGGCGTTGGCGGGGGAGGAGCGGTTGTGCCCATGTAGAGGCACTTGTTATTGGGGTCGAAAAGCGCCGCGTAGTAGCTGCAGATCAGCGGCTGGTTCTCGGTGCCGGGAAGGAAGAAATCGGCGTTGTCGTCGCTGCCGTTCTGGGCCACGACATCCGGCGGGCGCGTGTACCACTCCTGGGGCTTTCCCTGCAGTGCCTTGGTCATGTAGGTGTTCCAGATCGGCGCCGCGCCGATCGCTGCTGCCAATCCGTTGGTCAGCGGGCCGCACGCCGGACCCACAGGTTTGAGCCCGATCGCCTGGACATCGGAGGGAAGCAAGGGCGTGCTCGGATCAAGACCGTGCTGCTGGGCAACCTTGACGTCGTTGAGGTTGAGGGTGTTGAGACAGGTCTGCCTGGGGTTGGTCACCAGAACGACGGTGAGCAGGCTCGGTGTCCAACCGACCGTCCAGTTGGCCTTGAAGTTCTCCGCGGTTCCGGTCTTGGCGCTGACGCGACGATCGGGCAGGGTGAGCGGGCCGTGGGCTCCGAACGCGGCAGCGCGGTTGGCGTCGTTGCTGGTGACCTCGGTGATGATGTAGGCGACGTTCTGCGGCACCACCCGGCGTCCCGAGGCGGCTGCGTCGTAGGCGTACAGCACCTTGGAGGTGGCCCGGTCGACGATCTTCAGCACCGGTGCGGGATCGTGATGCACACCGAGTGATGCGATGGTGCTGGCGCCGTCGGCGAGGTCGAGCGGGGTGATACCGCGATAGAGACCGCCGAGAGTCGCCGAGTACTGGTTCGGCGCCGGCCGATTCTGGGGGTCGATGAAGGTGCTGATCCCCGCGGCGATCTCCAGGTTGGTGATCAGGTTGATGCCCACGTGGGCCTCGACCTTGACCGCAGGCACGTTGTAGGAGTTGGGCAGACAGCGTTCCAGGATGCAGATGCCGTGCGACTGGCGGTCGTAGTTGAGTGGTTGGTAGAGCTTTGGGCTGCCGTCGTTGAAGTTGCTCGGACCGGTGTCGATCGGTGTGCGCACGGTGAGCTCGCGCGACGCAATCGCTGCGGTGTAGGTGAACAGCTTGATCGTCGAGCCCGGGTCGAAGGGGTTGACCGCCTCGTTGAACTGGCCGAAGTCGGGACTGTTGTAGGCGACCGTGCCGAGCATGGCCAGAATCTGTCCCGTTTTGGGATCCATGCTGACCAACGCGCCGTCGTGAGCGTTCTGATTGGCAATCTTGGAGACGCCGTCGGGAAGCACCGTCTCGGCGAGGGTCTGCAGAGTCGGGTCGACCGACGTGGTGATCTCCCAGCCGCCTGGCTTGACGTAGGCGCTGCCGTAGTGGGCGTCGAGGTATTCCTTGACGTACTCGGTGAAGTGCGGCGCCCACACCGCGTCGAGCTCGGCGGCGTCGTGGAAGGTGAGCGGCTCCTTGAAGGCGATGTCCGCCTGCTGCTGGGTGAGGTGACCGTTGTTGACCATTGCCTGCAGCACCACGCGCTGCCGCTCCTTGGCGGCGGGGTTGATCGTCGAATTGGCGTCGTGCAGCAGGGGATTGAGTTGCGTCGGCGCCTGGGGAAGCCCGGCGAGCATCGACGCCTCGGCGAGGTCGAGATCCTTCGACGACTTGTGGAAGTAGTCTTTCGCGGCGGACTCGATGCCGGTCGAATGATTTCCGTAGTCGACGCGGTTGAGATACATCTCCAGAATCTGGTTCTTGCTGAAGTTGTTCTCGATCTCGATGCCCAGGATGACCTGCTTCACCTTGCGATCGAAGGACCGCTCCGGGGTGAGGAAGCTGATCTTCGCCAGCTGCTCGGTGATCGTCGACGCGCCGCCCGCGGATCCGTTGCCGCGCAGGTTCTCCCAGCCGGCTTTGACGATCCGGGGGAGGTCCCACGAGCTGTTCTCGTAGAAGTGCCGGTCCTCGGTGTCGACGGTCGCCTGGGTGACCCACGACGACACGTCGGCGAGGGCGACGTGCTCATGGTGGTACCCGCCGTCGGTGAAGGTGGCAATCAGCCTGCCGTCGCGGGCATAGACGTGGGTGTCGAGCGGTGGCTCCATGGCCACCAGGGTGGCGGCGTCGGGGAGCTGTCCCCGGTAGTTCTGGTAGGCGGCGTAGACAACGGCGACTCCGGCCACGCCGAGGGCGCTGAACAGCGCCACGGCGACGAGCGCGATGCGCAGACCGCGGCGTGTTGGGCGGTTGCTGCGGCGAATCCGCCTGCCCGTCTGGGCGCGTCGCCGGGCTCGGCGAATCGGCGATGGGGTGGAGGTCTCGTTGATGGCGCCCGCTCGGCGGGCCGCGCGTAGGTTCTTCGGCTGGCTCATGTTGGAGGGCGCGAACGGTCGCGGTCTTCGGTGAAACGGGCGGCTCCCTGGCCCGTTACGGCCGCTCTCAAGTCGGGCGGTTGACGACGGCCAGGATGTAGAGGACGGTGACGACCACGAGGATCAGAGCGCCCACTGCCACGAGGCCGGTGCCCTCCTCGATCCAGAAGGGTCCGATCCGCCGCCGTGTCCGGGGGCCCTCGTCCAGGGGGATGGTCCGCACCCCATGACGGTAGCACGCGTAGCCGGAGTGCCCGGTCGGCCACGATGCCATGACGGTCGGGTCGCGATCACCGGCCGCGAAGACGTCCATTGACAGAATCGCCGAGATGGCGGTTGCAACAGAGGCCCACGCGCAAGCCGGGCCGATCGCGTTTCCTCCCGTGCCGAGAACGGCTGAAGAGACCGGGCTCCCCTTCAGCTTCGTCTGTGACCTCATCCTCAAGGTCCTGTACTTCAACGGTGGCATGGTGGGACGCGACCTGGCCAGGCATACCTGCCTGCCCTTCGGGGTCATCGAGTCGACGCTGAAGTTTCTCTCCGATGAGGGCTATTGCTCCTCGACGGGGATGCGCACCGGGGCACTCACGCCCGACGAACCGCTGGCCGCGGGTATGCAGTACCTGATCTCCACTCCCGGCCGGATGCGGGCTCGAGAGCTCATCGAGCTCAACCAGTACGCCGGCCCGGCCCCTGTGCCCATAGAGGTCTACAGCGCCGTGGCCCGTCACCAGGCGCACGTCGACACCGTGATCGACCGCGACATCCTGCGGGACGCCTTCAAGGAGCTCGTCCTGCCCGAGGACCTCCTCGACCGCCTCGGCCCAGCCCTCACCGCCCGGCAGGCGATCTTCCTTTACGGACCCCCCGGGAATGGCAAGACGTCGCTCGCCGAGGCGTGTGCCCGGCTGCTCGGCCCGCCGCTGTTCGTCCCCCACGCGCTCTACGTCCACGGTGAGGTCATTCGCTTCTTCGATCCCATCCACCACCGTCCTGTCGAACGGCAGATGCCGCCCCACGACCGGCGCTGGCAGCTCAGCGACCGTCCCGTGGTCAAGGTGGGTGGTGAGCTCTCACCGCGGATGCTCGACCTGGGCTTCGACTCGGTGCTCGGTTTCTACGAGGCGTCCCTGCAGCTCAAGGCCAACGGCGGGCTGTTCCTGGTCGACGACTTCGGCCGGCAGCAGCACATGTCGGCCCGGGACCTGCTCAACAGACTGATCATTCCGTTGGAGAAGGGAGTCGATTACCTCAACATCGCTCGCGCCGGAACCAGCGTCGCTGTTCCCTTCACCAACCTTCTCATCCTCTCCACCAACCTGCGCCCGCACGACCTCATCGACGAGGCCTTCCTGCGCCGCGTTCACTACAAGGTGCTGGTCCCAAATCCCACTGAGGATGAGTACCGCACGATCTGGCGCCGCGTCTGCGAACGCGAAGGCGTGGCCTACGACGCGGCGGTGATCGAGGACCTCATGCAGCGCCACTACCGGGCCCACGGGCGCAGCCTCCATGGCGCGCAGCCACGCGACCTGCTCAATCACGTGATTAGTGCCGCGCGCTACGCGGGAGAGCCCGCGAGTCTGACCCGGTCAATGCTCGACCTCGCCTGCTCGACATATTTCGTCGACGCCGTCGGCGAGGACTGGTAGGCGAAGCGGGTTTCCTCGCGCTCGGCCGGGACCCGCGGAACCCGGGGCGGTTCAGCGGCGGGGATGGCGGTTGACACCGACTATTACGAACGTTCAGAATTCCGAGAATGGAATCTGAGCATCCTGGCCGCCCTCCGAGGTCCCGCCGATGCCAGGTTCCGGCCGAAGCAGTTCACCTGCAGACGCTGGGCCGTCCCGACTACCAGGATGCGTTCGGCGTCGACGTCGACCGCACGGACCGACGATCAGCGCTCGACTGGGCGCGAGGCATCTTCGAGCACCAGTCACCGCTGATCGGCTCCCTGCTCATGCTCGTGGGGTGGCTGATGCGGTTCCCGCCGGGCCCGTTGAGCTCGCCGGATCACGTGCTCGGCCTGACGATCCTCGAACAGACGCAGGATGCAGTCGTCATCGGACGCGACACATCCGCGGTCAGCCTGCGCATCGTGATCCTGGCTCCAGCCGACAACGAGCCCCTCACGTTCAGCACGTTTCTCCGGTTCCATCGCATGCCATGGCGCTATGGCGGCCGAGTCGTTCTCATCGCTCATCGTCGTGTGGTGCCGTTGCTGCTCGACCGGGTCGCTGCTCGTTCCGCAACCGAGCACGCGCACGGCGTGACGGCGTAAGGGTGGACCGGGTCACCGGCATCTTCGTCGAGGGGATGGGCGCCGCGGCAGCCACATCAGGGGTCCTGACGCAACTCCAGGGCCGAATCTTCGCCCTGCTCTATCTGAAGGACGAGCCGCTCTCGCTCGACGACATCAGCGATGAGCTGCAGCAGAGCAAGAGCAATGTGTCGGTACAGATTCGCGGGCTTCTCGACTGGCATCTCGTGAGGCAGGTACGGATGTTGGGCTCGCGTCGCGATCACTACGTGGCGGCGACGGACTTCTGGCGCGTCATGCAGGAGATCGTGGAACGGCGGTTCCGTTGGAATCTGCGTCAGGTGCTGGTATCAACCGACGAGACGGAGCGCGCGCTCGCGTCCGGGTCGGCAGAAGCGCGCGATGCCTTCGTGCGAGAGCGTCTAGCAGCCCTCCGCGGCTATTTCGTCGCCGTCGATGCCATGCTCGAGGCACTGAGCCATGGGGAGCCGACGACGTCGGACGCGATGCGCGGGGGACTCGGATGAGACTTCCGAACGCCGCGCACGAAGGTCATCCCTGGGTCATCAGTCAGATCGTTTCCGACTTCCAACTCCTGGATGTCTGGGCCCTCCCGACGCCGGGGGGTCCGGACGACTTCGATGCTTTGCTGGAGGTCATGGCCTCCTTGGATCCGGCCAATGGAGAGTCGAGAGTCAGTCGCGCACTCTTTCGGCTGCGATTTTGCTTGGGACGCTGGTTTGGATGGGACGATGCCACCCGTAAGCTCCCAGTCCCCGGTCGCATCGAGACCTCTCTGAGCGCGCGCCTGCCCGAGGAGCTGCGTGGGACCGCGACGGGTCTGGCGGTCGGCGCAGCGCGCTTCGCCCCGCTATATCGGACCGATGACGAGTGGGCGGCCGAAATCTCCAACAGCACGGTGCACGGCGTGCTTCACATGGCCTGGGTCGACCAAGGCGAAGGCATTTACCGCGGGCAGATGGGTGTGTACGTCAAGACTCGTGGTCCACTTGGCGCGACGTACATGGCGCTGATC
>DASZGL010000007.1:0-16057 GCA_035938875.1 Candidatus Dormiibacterota bacterium | reverse complement strand
CTACGTCACCCTCGGCGATGAGCACGCTGCCAACACCGCGCAGGACATCAACGACTTCCGCGGCAAGGTGCTTCGCTACAACCCCGACGGCAGCATCCCCGCCGACAACCCCTTCGGTCCCCACGACGCGGTGTACGCCTTCGGTTTTCGCAACCCCTTCGGCATCGCCATCTCCAGTACCGGCCAGGTCGCGGTGAGCAACAACGGACCGACCGGCGACGCCGGCAGCCCGCGCACCGGCTACGACACGTTCGTCGCCAGCGTGGCGCGAGGCGGCGGCTACCAATGGCCCTTCTGTTACGGCAACAGCCACCCGATCGCGCCCTACTCGGCCTGCGGGACGGGACAGCACGCACCCGACTGGAGTAGCGAGGCCAGCACCTACGTGCCATCGGGGATCACGTTCGTCGACAGCGCAGGGCCTGCGGGCTACGCCGGCCAGATCGTTTTCTGCACCTACTACAAGGGTGGCGTGATCTTCGGCAGCGGCGGCGTCGCAGCGGGGCCGCCGGGCTGCAAGCTCGACATCAAGCAGGGCCCCAATCACGCTCTGTACTTCTCCGACGCTGGCAGCATCTACCGCCTGGGCTAGGACGGCGGCGATCATGGCCGCGTGAAACCGGCGGAGCGCTCGACGAACGCGCGGATCGCCGGGCTCGACGGATATCCGGCGCTCGGCCTCTGGTCGCCGCAGCTGCGAGCCACCACCGCTGGCCTGGTGATGGCGGTGACGCTGGTGGCCTTCGAGGCGCTGGCGGTGATCACCATCCTCCCGGTGATCAGCGGCGACCTCGGCGGCATCAACCTCTACGGCTGGGTGATCAGCGCCTTTTCGCTGGGCACGGTCTTCGGCATCGTCGCCGCCGGTGACCAGGTCGATCGCCGCGGCCCGGCGCCGCCCTTCATCGGCGGGTTGCTGCTGTTCTCGCTGGGGCTGCTCGCCGGCGGGCTGGCTCCGACCATGCTGGTGCTGGTCATCGCCCGCGCGGTGCAGGGCATCGGCGCCGGGGCCATTCCATCGGTGGCGTACGCAAGCATCGGCCGCTCCTACGACGACGCGGTGCGGCCGCGGATGCTCGCGGTGCTCTCCACCGCATGGGTGGTTCCCGGGCTCGCGGGCCCGAGCCTCGCCGCTCTCGTCGCCGCGCACGCGGGATGGCGCTGGGTGTTCCTCGGGCTGCTCCCGCTGGTCGCCGTGTCCGGGACGATCGCGCTGGGGCCGCTGCATCGCCTCGGACCGCCGGTGCAGCGCCGGGCCGCCCCGTTCGGGCGCATCGCCGACGCAGCGCGGGTGTCGGCCGGCGTCGGCCTGCTGCTCGGTGCCCTCAACAGCCGCTCGGCGGTGGTCGCGCCGCCTCTCATCCTGGCGGCCGCCGCTGTCGCCGTGCGGCCACTGCTGCGACTCATCCCGGTGGGAACGTTTCGTGCCAGCAGCGGCCTCCCCGCCGCGGTGCTCTCCCGCGGCCTGCTGACCTTCGCCTTCTTCGGCGCGGACACCTACGTTCCCCTCAGCCTGACGTCGGTTCGCGGCCAGACGCCCACCTTCGCTGCAGTCGCCATCACCGCCGCGACGCTGTCGTGGACCACCGGCGCATGGATCCAGGCTCGTCAGGCGCCGATCTGGAGCGCGGCCCGGCTGGTGCGGACCGGCTTCGCCGTCATCCTCCTGGGCATCGCGATGGTCGCCGCCGTGCTCATCCCCGACGTGCCCGTGGTCGTCGCCATCGCCGGCTGGCTGGTCGCCGGGCTCGGCATCGGCATCGCCTACGGGTCGATCACCCTTGCGGTGATGCGCGCGGCGCCACCGGGGCAGGAGGGGTCGTCGGCGGCGGCGATGCAGCTCTTCGACAACCTCGGCGTTGCCCTCGGCGCCGGCCTCGGCGGGGTGGCGGTGGCGGTGGGCGCGGCGGCCGGCTGGGCTCCGCGCACGGGCGTCGCCATCGCCTTCGCGGTGGCGACGGTCGCGGGGCTCGCCGGTGTTGCCGTCTCTCGCCGGCTGCCGGCGGTGGTGCGGGGCTGACTCCCACGCCGCCGCAAGCATTGCGGACGATGGCCGTCTCACTGGGAAGAGGATGAGCATCGACGACTGCCGGGTGACTGGGCTGCGGCGACCGCGTTGCGTGGTGACGCTCGCCGCGGCGGCTGCGCTGCTTAGCCTGACGTTCAGCGCTCGACCCGCTGGTGCGGCGCCTGTCGCTCAATCTCCCGCACTGCCGGGGTCGCCGGTGTGCGGACCATCGACGGCGCAGAACGAGCCGACGGGCGGCCGCAGCCAGCCACCACCTGCGCCGCGCTACTTCGCCGCCGATTTCCCCGCCTTCAACGACGACTCCTGGGGCGCTCCGCTGGGAGGCTTCGGCGGGTTGCAGCTGCACAGCAGGCTGCGGCACACACCGGTGATCTTCGTCCACGGCAACCAGGTCGACGCGCAGAACTGGCTCGACGTCATGGAGCAGTTCCAGAACAACGCGCACTACACGATGCAGGAGATGTACGCGCTCTCCTACAACGGACTGGGCAATTACTACGCCGGCACGCCGACGCGCACTCCGCCGAGCAGCCTCGACCAGGCGTACCTGCAGCAAAACCCGACGGCGCTGGCCAACGGCGGGCACGGCGCAGCCGATGACGACGAGGTGCCCGATCTCTGCCGCTTCGTCGAGGCGGTGCAGTGGTACACGGGGTCGCGCAAGGTGGACCTCGTCGGCCATTCCCTTGGCGTGACCATCATCCGCAAGTTCATGTTCGACTACCCGTCGCTGGCCAAGGATGTCGTTGCAGTCGTCGGCATCGCCGGCGCCAACCACGGCACCACCGTGTGCCGCGGCCTCGAGACGTCGTACTACGGCTGCAACGAGATCGCACCGGGAACGCCCTGGCTGGCGCAGCTCAATGGACCCGGGGGCAGTCGCGAGACCTACGCGCCGACGACGTGGATGACGGTGTACAACGGGCTCGAGGGCGACCCCTTCTTCGTCGGACCCGACGCGCCATCACCGCAGCTGCGGGGTGCCGACAACCGCACCTTCGCCGGCGAGTACCACAACGATCTTCGCGTCGGCGCCGCCGAGGTCGACACCTATCTCGCCTTCCTTTTGCGCCACGGCCAGGCTGGTCCTGGCGCGGCCGGCGATGGCGACGCGGTGGCGACGGACATCGAGACGACACCCCACGACGGTCACTCGGCGCAACTCGTCGGGATCCCCCTGCTGACGAGCTAGCCGGCGAGGCCCTTGACGAAGCCGGCGACTCGGTCCAGGGCGTCATCGAGCACCGGAGCCAGCCCGTGGCCGACGCGCGGGTAGGTGAACAGCTCCGCGTCGCGCAGCAGCTTCACCGAACGGCGCAGCAGGGCGATGGTCGCGAAGGGATCGGACTCACCGGAGAGCAGGAGCACCGGGCAGCGAATCGTCTTCCAGTGCTCGGTCTTCAGCTCCTCGGGGTGGCCGGGACGGTGCAGCGGGTAGCTGAGCAGCACCAGCCCGGCGACCGCGTGCTCCGCCGCCACCATGCTGGCGACGCGGCCGCCGTAGGAGTGGCCGCCGATGACGACATCGCCGGCGGCGATGGGAACCGTGGCCACTATCTTCTCCATCGCTCGCTGCGCATTGCCCTTGGGGAGATCGAGCGCGGTGGCCTCGATGCCGCGCTTGCGCAGCCCGTCGACGTGAGGCTTCATGCTCGCTGCGTTGCCCGAGGCGCCGTGGCCCAGATAGACGTGCGCAGTCACCCGGCAAGTATCGTCGAGTGCCTGCGCTGGACGCAGCCTATGATTACGCCGCGGTGTACAAGCAGATCGCCCGCAACAAGCGTCGCAGCGTCGTCGTCGTGGTGCTTTTCTTGGTGGTATGGGGCGGGATCGGCGCACTGCTCGGAGTGCTCTTCGGCGGCACCAGGAATCTCGACGGGACGACGTCGACCAGCAGCGCGGCGGTGATCACCGGCGTCGTCATCGCCGGCTTGCTGGCGCTGGGCGGCGTCGCCTACTCATTCACTTCCGGCAGCAAGCTGGTGCTCGCGGCCTCGGGGGCGCGTCCCGCCGACCCGCAGCAGTACCGGGTCCTGCACGACGTCGTCGAGGCGCTGGCCATCGGCGACGGACTTCCCAAGCCGGAGGTGTACGTCATCGATGATCCCTCGCCGAACGCCTTCGCCACCGGCACGAGTCCCAAGCGCGCCGCGATCACCGCGACCACCGGGCTGCTGCAGACGATGAACCGCGAGGAGCTCGAAGGCGTCATCGGCCACGAGATGAGCCACATCAAGAACTACGACGTGCGCCTCATCCTGGTAGTCAGCACCCTGATCGGCCTGGCGGGGTTGATCGCCAGCATCATCTGGCGCAGCGCCTTCTACATGCGGCCCCGGGGACGCGATTCCGGGCAGGCTGTGCTGCTCGTGTTCGGTGCGGCGCTGCTCTTCACCATCGTCGCCGTCATCGTGGGACCGTTGATCCAGCTGGCATTGTCACGCTCACGCGAGTCGCTCGCCGACGTCAGCGGCGTGGAGCTCACCCGCAACCCGGCGGGGCTCATCTCCGCACTGCGCAAGCTCGCTGCCAACGACAAGCCGTTCGCCAAGTTCAACCACGCCACTGCGGCGATGTGCATCGACGATCCCTTGCAGCATCACGAGAGCTGGTACCACCACCTCTTCGACACGCATCCGCCGATCGACGAACGGATCGCCACACTGGAGAGGATCTCCAAGGGCGAGATCGTCTAGCAGGCCTCGCTAACTGCCGCTGCCGGGGGAACCCGCCGGCGGTGGCTGAGTCGCAAAGCTGACCTGGGGAACCTCGCGGTCGCCCTCGTCGGCGGTGAAGAAGCTCACCGGCAAAAAGCCCAACATCCCGGCGAACAGATTGCGCGGGAACGTCTGCAGCGCGGTGTTGTAGTCGCGGGCGCTGCCGTTGTAGTACCGGCGGGCGAACTCGATCTTGTCCTCGGTCGCGGTGAGCTGCTCCTGCAGCTGGGTGAAGGTCTCCACGGCGCGCAGCTGCGGGTATGCCTCGGCGACGGCGAAGAGCGAGCGCAACGACTGGGTCAGCGCGTTCTCGGCGGGGCCGATCTTCGCCGGATCGCCGCTGGCGCCGGCGTTGACCGCACCGGCACGGGCGGCGGTGACCGCCTCAAATGTCTGACTCTCGTGCGCGGCATAGCCCTTGACCGTCTCTACCAGGTTGGGGATGAGGTCGTGACGTCGCTTCAGCTCGACGTCGATCTGCGACCAGGCCTCCTGGGTGCGATTCCGCCGCCGGACCAGCCCGTTGAAGGAGAGCGCGACGGCGAGCAGCAGGACGATGACGACGACGATGACGATGATCACGGCGGCCATCAGGTGAGGAACTCCGGGGGTGTGTGTCCTTCGGCGGTGATCACCGCGACGTAGCGGTCGCGCATGGTTTCGAAGTCCTCGTAGCCGAGGATCTCGTCCTTGTCACCGAGGAGCTGCAGGCCGCCTCGGACGATGAAGAGCACGATGGCCTCGCCGTCATCGCTGACCTTGAGCGTGTGTGTCGCACCCGGCCGCTCGTGGACGTACGACCCGGGGCTAGCCGTCCAGTCGTACTCCAGGTAGCCCCATTCGCCCTTGATGGTCCAGGCGTCGACGGGACCGAAGTGACGGTGGCGGGGCAGCATGGTGCCTGCGTCCATCCGCGTGTACACGGTGTACTCGCCGCCGACGGGATCGATACGCAGCAGCTTGATGGAGATCGACGCGTGCTCCCCCATCCAGGGGATGGCGTCGACGTCCAGCGAGCCGGCGACGGGCTCGACCGTCAGGGTCATGAGAGTGCGGTGCGGATCACAGAGTGATCGCTGACTTTACTCCCACCAGCTTCCAGTTGGGTGTTCCGGCGCCCTTCAACTGGAGTAGGGAGCTCTCCGCGGCGCCGATGTGGTTCGACGGTGAGTAATTCTCCCGCTCGCCCATCCCCATGTCCCAGTTGCTGATCGAGTTGAGCACGTTGATCAGGTTCTGCTTGTTGACGCTGCCCCCCATGAGCTGAAGCGCGTGCTCGAAGAGCAGGCAGTTGGCCCACCCCGTCTGCGCATAGAGGTCGGGTGTGTCGTTGGGGTAGTACGCCTGCAGCGTGCTGGTCATCCGCTGCATCACCGGGGTGTTCTGGTCGAGCGGTGTCCACGGTGTCCCTTGGTACATTCCTTCCGCGCTTGGGTGGGCGGCGACGCTGTCGTCGATGACCAGCCCCTGGAACATCGTCGGCGTGTAGCCGCTCGCGTTGTCCATCTGCGCGAGGAAACGCACCGAGTTGCCCGGCTCGAGGACGAGGTGGATGTGCTGGATGCCCGCGCTGCGCCACTGGCCGATGAGCTGGGCGTAGTCGTTGCCGGTGATGTCCTCCATGTG
This sequence comes from Candidatus Dormiibacterota bacterium, assembly GCA_035938875.1. GTDB lineage: Bacteria > Chloroflexota > Dormibacteria > Aeolococcales > Aeolococcaceae > DASZGL01. The sequence goes on along the minus strand of DASZGL010000007.1, from coordinate 9,685 downwards.
AGGACCGCCGCCGTAGATCTGCACGCCGAGCGCCTTGTACTCGCTGACGGCATAGTTGCAGACGGGCAGAGTGCTCGACTCGTTGAGACAGGCGATGGCCACCGGACCCTGGTTGAAGCCCTCCTCGGTGGCCATCATCTTGGCGCCGAGGGCGCCGTTCTGGTCGGGACGCGGCCCGGTCACCCAGATGAAGTCACCCTGGCTCTGCACACCCGGAGCCGGCGGAAGATAGGCCTCCGGCGCCGACTGGCACTCGCCGACCAGGACGAGTTGTTGATCGTGGACGTACTTGACGTTCACCTCATCGCTGATCGGTGCGCACTCGCCGAGCACGGCGAACACCTTCTCGTCCTGGGCGAATGCCCTGAATATCGAAGACCCCGTGTCGGCGTTGCCGCCGTCGTCGCGCGGATCGAACTGAATCGTGTAGCCGTTGACGCCGCCCTTGCGGTTGGTTGACTGGACCCAGGCGTTGACCGCGTCGGCCATGGTCTTGGAGCGGCCCGGGCCCGTGAGGGTGATCATCGAACCGACCAGCAGCGTGTGTCCCTGGATACCGCACGTGGTGCAGGCGACGGTCGGCGAGCCGGACTTGGCGCCGCCGCCCTTGGCGCCCGAGGCGGCGCCACCACCAGCCGCGTTGTTGGCGGCGCTGCCACCTGCTCCTGGGGTCGCCGCTCCACCGCCGGCACCGCCCTGGTCGGTGGCTGATTGATCGGTGCCCGACGGATTACCGCTGTTGTCTACAGCCCCGCCAGGTCCGAGTTGCGCCGCCACGGGCTTGTGCGCGTTGCTGAGGTCGGCGACGATCAGCCCCGACAGCACGACGGTGAGGATCACCGCGCCGGCGAGCATGACCACGAACAGTTTCTCCCGGTCGAAGCTCCACTCACGTCCCATGGCGGTTCTCTGATGAATCCTTAGATGAAGTTGAGGTCAGTCTTGGCAGCATCGGCCAGGCGTCTGGACATCGACATGCGATAGCAGGCGATCAGCGCGCCGAGCATGAGCATCTCGGCCAGCGTTCCCAGGGCGACAACCGCGCCCCTGCCCAACCGCGCCGGGTCGAACCACGAGAAGGCGGGGGCACTTTTTGCCAGGTTGGCCTTGCCCGTGCCGCTGTGGGTCGCGCCACTGCCTGCGCCCGCGCTGCCCCCGGCGCCGCCGAGGTCGCTGCTGCCGCCGATGCCATTGCTGCCGAGGCCGCTCGAGCCGAGGTCGACGGGAGCGACCACCGCTGGTGCTCCGAGGGTGTCGGCGGGGAAGTTGTACCCGTAGGCGCTGCTGTTGGCGGTGGCCAGGGTGACCGTGTACCTCACCTGGCTGGGCACCAGCGTGGGTGGATTCTTCGGGTCGGGCGGCAGTGCGCCCTGGGTCTGAGAGGGCACCAGGATGGTGCTGTCCAGGGTCAGCGTCAGCCCGCTGACGCCGGCCGTGTCCTGGTTGTTGTTGTGCGAGACGGTCTCGTTGCCGATCGGTCCGGCCAGCGTTCCCTCGGGGAGGATCGTCTGATTGCCGCCGAAGAGCGGAAGGCCTGGGGGCAGGCTGCCGTTGACCGTCTTGGCGGCGCCGAAGAGCTTGTTGAGCCCGTCGATCACCGGCTGCAGGCTCTGGTTCGAACTCAACAGGGTGACGCCGTTGTCGCCGATCGAGGCCGGCTGGCCGAGCACGGTCACGCCGCCGTAGCGCACCGACTTGGTCGCCGTGGCCCGGGCGGCGCCGGCGACGCGCTCGGTGTGCACGTTTGCCGCAATGGTGTCGATGTGCAGCAGGGGCAGCTGGGCGGCGGGGACGCCCGGCAGCAGCGACGGGGCTCCCGGCACCTGCGGAACTCCGGGGAAGTTCGCCAGGGTGAAGTTCTGCACCGTCGAGATCGCGTCGGCGGTGGCCCGATCAGCGAAGCCATGCACCTCGGAGTGCGAGCTGACCCGCCCCATGCTGAGGTTGAACGCTGGGATGGAGATCGCGCCGCCGGCGCCGGCCTCGGCGATGCCGACGTTCTTGTCGGCGAAAGCCCGGCCGGCCGCGGCTTCGACCGCGAGCGTTCCCGTGGGGTCGGCGACCTGCGGGTCGGCGCCGAAGGCGGTGGTCTGAGCGCCCGCCGGCTTGCCGAACTTGTCGACCGTCGGATAGGCGGCGGAGACGTGTTCGTACGGCGTGGTGACCAGGCTGTTGTAGGGCTCCACCACGGGGATCGCCTTGGAGACGGCGGCGAAGACGTCCTTGATCGGCGAGGGGAACTGCCCCAATCCGTTCGGGTCGATCAGCGCGGCGGCGATCGAGGACTCGCCGAGGGGCACGACCAGGCCGGCAAGCGCGTCGGCGTTGTCCCCGGGGTCAGCCGGGCTGGCGATGGAGGTGACCTGGCCGCCTTCGATGAAGGTGGTTGCCCGAGGCATCTGGGCGTCGGGGTAGACGACGAAGGAGTAGCCGGTCTTGACGGCGATCTCGATCGGAGCCGCGTTGGCCTGGACGTTGTAGACGTCGAGAGTCCCGGCGGCGGTCGCCATGCTCGGCGAAGCCGCCAGGGCAGCGGTTCCGGCACCGACCACCAGGCTCCCCACCGCCAGGAGCGTGCGTATGCGTCTCATCCACCTTCCTCGGAGTGAACTGAGGACAGCCTATAACTCAGGGACGGCTCCTGGTCGCCCAGGGTTGCAGCGAACCCCGCCTCGGTCTGCCTGGCGAGCAGGCTGCCGATGAGCTCGCCCACGCTCAGCCCGGCCTCGTCGGCCCTCGTCTGAAGCTGGCGCCTGAGGCGGTGCGAGAGAGCAACCGGCAGACGCTCTATCTCGACGGTGTCGCCCGTGCCCCGCGCCTCGGCCGCGACCGCCGCGGGAACGGCCCTGCGGTTCTCGCCCAGGTAGGCGGCCATCACCCGCCCGGCATCGGCTGCCACAGCGGTGCTCGTGCCGCTCATGGTGATCCTGCCCCGCTCCATGACGTAGACGCGGTCACTGAGCGCCAGCGCCTGGGGGACCTGCTGCTCGACGAGGAGCACGGCGGTGCCGGCGGCGTTGATCCGGCGCAGCACCGCGAAGAGATCGGTGACGACCCGCGGCGCCAGGCCGAGCGATAGCTCGTCGAGCATGAGCAGCCGGGGCTTGGCCATCAGGGCGCGCCCGATCGCCAGCTGCTGCTGCTCGCCACCGCTGAGCGACGCTGCTGCCTGGCGGTGGCGCTGGGCGAGGATGGGGAAGTAGTCGGTCACCATCTGCAGCCGGTCGCCGTAGTCGGTGCCCGCCCAGTAGCCGCCCATGCGCAGGTTGTCCTCGACGCTGAGTGCGGGGAAGATGCCGCGACCCTCGGGAACCAGCGAGATGCCGGTGCGCGCCACGGCGTCGCCGGCGAGCTTGTGCAGCGCGGTGCCGGCGAAGACGATGCTGCCGCTGGCGCAGCGGAGCAGTCCGCCGATGGTCTTGAGCAGCGTCGTCTTGCCCGCCCCGTTGGGGCCGATGAGACCGACGATCTCGCCGTCATTGACGGTCAGCGAGATGTCGCTCAGCGCCGGGATCGCGCCATAGTTGACGCGAACACGCTCAACCGACAGCAGCGACATGTGCGTCCTCCGCCATCGGTGCGCCCTCGGGCTCTTCGATGGGTTCGTCGTACAGCGCCTGCACCGCCTCGGGCTCGCCGAGGTAGGCGGTGATCACCTTGGGATTGCTGCGGACGTCCTCGGGCATGCCCCGGGCGATGAGCCGGCCGAAGTCGAGGACGTAGACGTAGTCGCAGAGGCCGAGGACGAAGTCGACGTCGTGCTCGACCACGAGCATGGAGAGGTCGAACTCGTCGCGGATGCGCCGGAAGAGAACCTGCAACGCGCCGGTCTCGTCACGGCCGATACCCGAGGCCGCCTCGTCGAGGAGAAGCAGCTTCGGCCTGCTGCAGATCGCCCTGGCGATCTCCACGAGGCGGCGGATCCCCAGGGGCAACTGGCCGACACCGCGATAGGCGTACTCGGCGATGCCCAGGAAGTCGACGACGTCCTCGACCTCGCGCCGGGCGCGCACCTCGTCGCGATAGCTGCGCGGCAGGCGGAAGCCGTCGCTGAAGAGCCCACTGTGCATACGCGCCTGGCAGCCGAGGAGGATGTTGTCGAAGGCGCTCATGCGGGTGAGCAGCTGGACCGTCTGGAACGTCCTGGCGATGCCCATACGGGAGCGGCGATCAGCGCTGTACCGGGTGATGTTGCGTTCCTCGAAGGTGACGCTTCCCGCGCTCACCGCCTGCATCCCGGTGATGCTGTTGAACAGCGTCGTCTTGCCCGCGCCATTGGGCCCGATCAGGCCCACCACCTCCCCATGGCTGACGCTGAGCGAGACGTCGTCGAGGGCGACAAGTCCGCGGAAGCGCACGGTGACGCCCTGCACCTCGAGCTGGGCCATCAGTTGATCACCTCGATGCTCGCGGCGGGGTGTGCCGTCTGCCGACGCAGGGCAAAACGCACCACGCCGGCGAGGCGTCGCTCGGCGACCAGCAGGTTCGAGGTCACCCCCAGCGGTGCGGTGAGGAGCTGAACGACCAGGCCGGCGCCGAACGCGACGCCGGCCAGCTCCGGTGCGGAGGAACCGAAGGGGATGTAGTCCTTGATGAACACCGGGGTCACCGTCTTGAAAAGCCCGGCGGCCACGGCGCCGGCGGCACTGCCCAGGCCGCCGATGACCGCCACCGACAGTAGGGCGATGGAGTCGAACGGGGTGAAGCTGTCCGGCGAGGCAACGCCGGATCCCGCCGAGTAGAGCACGCCACCGATGCCGGCGATGAAGGCGCTGACGCCAAAGGCGGTGATCTTGGCGCGCGTGGTGTTGATGCCGACCGACAGTGCCGCGGCCTCGGATTCGCGGACCGCGGCGAGGTTGCGCCCCGTGCGTCGGGTTCGAAACATGCACACGAAGGCGATCAGCGCCATGAGCACGAAGAGCTCGAACCAGAAGTAGTGGATGCCGTCCTGCAGCGCTCCCGGGCGGGGCAGGGCGACATGACCCAGGGTTCCCCCGTTGTACTCCGAGTCGAAGAAGAGTTTCTGCAGAACCTCGCCGAAACTCAGGGTCACGACAGCGAGATAGACGCCGCTGACACGAAGCGCCGGGATCGCGGCGAGCATGCCCACCGGGACTGCGGCGAGGCCACCCAGTGGCAGGGCGATCACGAAGGGGACGTTGCCGCCCGAGACGAGGTGCGCCGCGGTGAACGCCCCCACGCCCATGAAGCCCGCCTGGGCGAGCGAGAACTGCCCCACCAGGCCGACCAGGACCACCAGGCTGAGCGCGCCGACGGAGTAGGCCATGCCCTTGGTGACCAGGTCGAGGTATTGAGCTGACAGGTGCGCCGGGATGGTGATCGCCACCATCAGGAAGAGGCCGATGAGCACAGCACGGACGCCGCGGTCAACGGCGTCACGGGGTGCGAACTCGGCTGCGAACCCGTTGAACGGACTCTTGCTCACAGCAGCAGCCCTCCCGCCTGCTGCTGCGTCGTCGCCGGCTTCTTCCAGATGAGGAGCAGGCCGAGGATCCAGGCGAGCGCCACCGCGTAGTCGAGGTGCGAGAGGTTGATCCAGGTCTGCGGGTGGTCGAGAGTCCACTCGCCGACGTAGGTGACCACCAGGCTGGTGGTCACACCGAGGCCGATGCCGCCGGCGAGAGCCAGACCGAGGCTTTCCAGGCGTCCGGTCAGCGCCGCGGCCAGTCCGGAGATCACCAGCAGGGTGAGGATGTAGCTGTCGAGGGCCAGCGACGGCGCCAGCAGGATGCCGGCGATGCCGCCCGTGGCACCGCCGATCGCCCAGGACGCGGCGGTGACCCAGTTGACCCTGATGCCCACCAGTGTCGCCGCCTCACGGCTGTTGGAGACGGCCCGGATGGCGGTGCCGAACCGGCTGTAGCGGTAGAAGAGCGTCAGGCCGATGGCGATGCCGAAGGCGAACACGGCCACGCCCAGGTCGCTGTTGCTGACGGTGATCTGGCCCACCTGGTGGCCGCCCCGGGGGAAGAGCGGTTTCACCGAGCGGGTGGCGCCTCCCCAGAGAAGCAGGGCGACGCTCTGCAGGGTGTAGAGGACGCCGAGGGTGGCGATGATCCGAACCAGGTAGGACTGCCGGGCGAGCGGTCGCATCACCATCAGGTCGATGGCCACCCCGAGCACGATGGCGAAGAGCACGGCCGTGACCATCGCCGCCAGGGGAAAGCCGATCACCTGGGGGGCCTTGTGGTCGACGAGGGTGACGAAGATGTACGTCGCCATCATGGCCATCGCGCCGTGGGCGAAGTTAATGATCCTCGTGCCGCGGTAGACCGCCACCAGCCCGGCGCCGAGGAGAGCGTTGATCGTCCCCTGAACGAAGCCGGCGATCAGGGTGGTGACGAATAGGTCCACGGACGGCGTCCCTCCAACACCACTCGTCTGGGTAGACGCCGCGGCGCCCCAGTTCATTGCGATTCGCCGTACGATCCGGCAGAGTGCGAGGCGGGCAGTGGACAAAGCGGATCGTCTGCTCCGCTACAGTCCCCTATGCCGTTGCTGCGACCATGCTTGCCACGGCTCTAACGCCGCCGCCGAGGGCATATCGGTTGGAGAAGAACATGGGCTTCCTGCGTCGCGAGGTGAGGGGGGGCCTGGGGGATCCCGTCGACCATGGGATCCCGACGATCCCCGAAGCGTGGAAGTTCCCCACGTTGGTGATGGTCGTCGTGGTCTGCGCGGTGATCTTCATCGCCGCGGTCGTCTACGGGCTGCACCACTCGTGAGCACCGTCCGCGCGGCGGTGATGACGGCGACCAATCAGCCGCTGGAGATCACCAACGTCGAGCTCGATCCACCTGGTCCCGGCGAGGTGCTGATGCGTGTGCACGCGTCGGGTGTGTGTCACTCCGACCTGTCGATCATCGACGGCAAGCTGATGTCGCTGACGCCGACGGTTCTCGGCCATGAGGGCGCGGGGGTCATCGAGGCGGTCGGTCCCGGGGTGACCCGGGTGCGCGAGGGCGACCACGTCGTCGCCTCATGGATCGCCTCATGTCGCAGCTGCTTCCACTGCGTGCACGGCCAGCCGCAGCTGTGTCTGTCCGCGGTCGCCAAGAACGGTGTCATGGACGACGGCACCACGCGCTTGCACCACGACGGCGCACCCCTCTATCACGGACTCAACTGCGCGACCTTCGCCGAGGCAACCGTCCTCCGCGAGACCGCGGTCATCGCCATCGACCCGTCGATTCCGCTGCGCGCTGCCGCGCTCGTCGGCTGCGCGGTCACCACCGGCGTCGGCGCCGCCATCCGCACCGCCGCGGTCCAGCCGGGTGAGCGAGTCGCGGTGATCGGCTGCGGCGGCGTCGGGCTGAGCGTCATCCTCGGCTGCAAGCTGGCCGGCGCCGGGCGGATCATCGCCATCGACCCGGTGCAGTCGCGGCTCCAGGCGGCTCTGCGACTCGGTGCGACGCACGCGGTCGCTGCGGGCGACAACGCGTCAGGCGAGGTGCGCGACCTCACCGATGGGATCAGTGCAGATGTCGTCTTCGAGGTCGTCGGCCGCCCCGAGCTGCAACGGCTCGCCTGGGAGATGACCAGGCGCGGCGGTCGCACCATCTTCGTCGGCGTCCCCGGGATGATGGAGGAGACGTCGTTCCCCAGCCTGATGCTGGTGATCGGTGAGCGCACCATCAAGGGCAGCCTCTACGGTTCTGCCGACCCGGCGCGCGACTTTCCCTGGATCCTCGACCTCTACCGCGAGGGCAAGCTCGACCTCGACTCGCTGATCACCCAGACGCTGCCGCTCGACGGCGTCAACGACGCCCTCGACCAGATGCGTCGAGGCGAGCAGCTGCGCACCATGCTGGAGATGTAGCCGGCGACCGCAGGTTCCCGCGGGCGTGACTCGTTATCCCCAAATCATGCGCCGGAGCAGCGTCCCCCAGCTGCCGCCTTTTGCCGTGGTGGTCTTCGGCGACGGGCGGTTACCCGAGGTGTTGCTCACCTGTCTGCAGTTCCGCATCGTCGCCGACCTGGTCGCCCTGAGGCGGGTCGACAGCGGTCAGTTGCAGCAGCTCCACGGGCACATCGATCACGGCTGCGGCGAGTGCCGCGGCTACCTCGTCGGCCGGCTGACTGAGCGCGGCGCCCCGCCGAGGCCGGAGAGCTAGCGGCAGCTAGTCGATCCCCTCGCGGTGGGGACACTCGGGATCGTTGTGGTGGCAGCCGCACGCCGGCACCGTCTCGTCGAGCGCCAGGCAACCGTCCTCGAACTGCAGCCCGGTGCCCGCGTCGCAGCGCTCGACAAGGTGAGCCGCCAGGACGTAGGCGGGCCGTCCGTCCCGGATCACCCAGGCGGGCATGTTGGGCAGGCCGGCGCGCACCATCCGCTCGGCCTCCGCCGCCGAGGCCGCGTGGTCGAGGCGGCGATGGCCGACCGACGGTCGATACGTCGCCTTGTCGAGGTCGAGCGCGACGCCCGGGTCGTCGGCGAGCAGGCGTCGCACCGCCTCGTCGAGCAGCTCGACGCCGGTCGCGCAGAGCCGTCGGGTGAGCGTGCCGCTGGTGTCGTCGGCGGCGATCGCCACGCGGCGCTGCGCCAGCACCGGACCGGCGTCGAACCGGGGGACGGCGCGGTGCAGCGTGATCCCCGACTCGGTGGCGCCGTCGGCGATGGCCCAGTACACCGGCTCGGGTCCCCGATACTCGGGCAACGCGCTGGGATGGATGTTCAGCCAGCCATGCACGGGGATCGCCAGCGACCGGGCTCCGATGATCTGGTCGAAGCTGGCCATGACCACGGCATCGGGACGCAGCGCAGCGATGTCCTGGCGAGAGTGCTCGTCGTTGACCCGCCACAGGCGGAGCAGCGGGATACCCACGTGGTCGGCGACGCGGCTCAGTGCGTTGTCGCCAAGGATGGCCGGATGTGCGCCAGGGCTGGTGATGATGCCGGCCACGTCGACGTCGAGTCCGAGCAGCGCGTAGAGGAAGGCGAGGCTGTAGTCGGACGGGAAGCCGGCGAAGAGCACGCGCGGGCCATCGCCGGTGCGCGCGGCCGTGCCCTGCGGTGGGGGCAGCTGACGGTCGGGGACGAAGCTGAGGCTCGACTGCTGCCACAGCCGCTGCGCCACCTCGTCGAGAAACGCAGAGGTGATTGCCATCAGCCGATGCTAGGGGACGGCGTGGCCGGCTGATCACCACCGATGAGCCCGTCGCGGCGCAACCCGGCGAGCGCCGACTCCAGCGCGTCGGGTCTGGCCGCGGCAGGGACGTCGCTGACGCGCCGGCGCAACGCTTCGACGTCTGCCGGCGGGTCGTCGCCGAGCATCGCCCGAAGCACGGCGCCGCGGAGCTGGCGCAGGCTGCCCGCGTACGCCGATTGCCGGCGTGGTGGCGACTCGGGGTGCACCGCGCGAAGGCGCTCGCGTGACGCACACCACGATGCCGCCGGGCACTCCGAGCAGCGCGGCCGTCGCGCCAGGCAGACAGTGGCGCCGATGTCGAAGAGCGCGTAGGCGTAGTCGCGCTTGGTCATCGAGCCCGGACGCGCGTCGACCAGCGCGGTGTCGAGCTGCGACGCGGTGGCCTGGTGGGTCTCTTGTCCCAACGCCGCGCGGGCTGCGACGCGACCGAGGTTGACGTCACGGGGCAGAGCCGCCCCCTCGTCGTCGAGCGCGAAGAGCAGCAGAGCCCTGGCGGTGTACTGCCCGATCCC
>DASZGL010000006.1:0-93813 GCA_035938875.1 Candidatus Dormiibacterota bacterium | reverse complement strand
TCCTCGCCGCCGAGCAGGTTCGCCGCCGGCACGCGCACGTTGTCGAGAACCACCTCGGCGGTGTGCGATGCGCGGATGCCCAGCTTGCGATGCTTGGCGCCCTGGGACAGTCCCTTGGTTCCCTTCTCGACGATGAAGCTGGCGTGACCGCCGTGCCCCAGCTGCGGGTCAACGGTGGCCACGATGACGTGCACGTCGGCGATGCCACCGTTGGTGATGAAGCACTTCGTGCCATTTATGACCCAATCATCACCGTCGCGGCGGGCGCGCGTGCGCAGGCTGCCGACGTCGCTGCCGCTGTCGGGCTCGGTGATGGCGAAGGCGCCCAGCTTGATGTCATCGGGAGTCCCGTAGCAGCGAGGGATCCACTCCACCAGCTGATCCGGTGTCCCTGCGGCGAAGATCGCCGCACTGGCGAGATGCGAGCCGAAGACGCTGAGCCCGATGCCGGCGTCACCCCAGAACAGCTCCTCGTTGACCGCCGGCATCAGCAGACCGCTCTCGTCCGTGTGCGCTGTGCGCAGGAACTCGAAGCCGTACAGGCCGATCTTCGCCGCCTCTTGGAGGATCGGCCACGGTGTCTCCTCGCGCTCGTCCCACTCGGCGGCAGCGGGCCGGACCACGTTGGCTGCGAAATCGTGAACCCAATCGCGGATGGCGACCTGGTCTGGACCTAGGCCGAAGGGCATGGTGCTGCTGGGGGTGGCGGTGGCGGCCATCGACGGACTCCTCCCTCCGGCCGCCGCCGCGCTCTGGCGCCGCCCGGGGCGCATCAGCCTAGCGGGCCATCACCCTCGCCTGTCCTGAGCCCCGCCACCGGCTATCATCGCCAGCCTCGGGAAGTAGCTCAGCCAGGTTAGAGTGCACGGTTCGGGACCGTGAGGTCGCGAGTTCGAATCTCGCCTTCCCGACCAGCGCCTCCCACCGGCTGCGACAAGGGCGGCGCGGCACACCAAGACCCCCAGCGTGCGCCGGGGGCGTTATGGCGCCGCCCGCTCGTTCTCTGCGCCGCGCAGGACCGGACGGCCTGCGCCGACGTCGTAGCCCACCTTTTCGATTGTGACCGCACTACAGTCACCAACAAAGGCCCACAGCTTGCTCTTCGCCAGGTCGTATTGACCGGGCGACTCGTCCCAATGCAACGTGCGAACACCAAGACTGGCAAACAACTGCTCGGTATTGCGACTGTACTTGTACGGGCCGCGAACGCCTTGGCCGCCATCCCAGAGCTCTACCGCGATGATGTGCCTGCGCGCAGTGGCGACCATGTTCGCAGCGAGGATGGCCACAGCCCGATCGGGGATGTGGTCCAAGACAGACATGGTCAGGATCGCATCAAACGACAGCGGCTGCTGCTCCCACCGGTTTGCGTCGGTGACGCGGAATTCCACATCCAGTCCCTTCGACCGGGCATAGGCTATGGCACGGTCGTTCACGTCGATGCCGCACAACCGCATCGTGGGATGCGACTGGCGGATGATCTGAAGGTTCCTGCCGCTGTTAGTCCCTATCTCGAGAAGTGATTCGATGTCCAGCGGCGGGATCACGACGTCAGCGAGCCACCGACTGCGCGCCAGGGCAGTGTCGTCCGCGTCATTGGTGAGGTGGTATTCGGCCAACCCTGCCCAGTACGACGTCGCCCGCCGCGCCTCACCCCCGGGCATCAGCCGTGCCCGCACAGAGGCCAAGGTGTGCCACAGCTTATCGCGCACATCCATTGCGTTCACCTGTGGTGAAGGCCGAACGGGCCGTCCGTGTAACCGCACATGCTATGCATGGTAAGACCATCAGGACCCGGCTCGCGCTCAGGGGATGAGACGCTCTGGCGTGAACAGCTGGCTGAAGAATCGGGGTGCCGCGGCGACCAGCGGCTTCATGTCAGGCGGTGCGTCAGCCGCACTCCCAATCGGTGGCTCGTCGATGCCGAAGCGATCGGTCGCCAGGTTGATCTGGAAGATGGCGCGCTCGCCTGTTGCCACGTGACCGCCCTTGTGGAACCCCTGGGTGTCGGCGAAGAAGACGGTGCCTCTCGGCCCAGTGATGATCCGCCATGTTTGCGATGGGAAGAAGCGATCGACCTCCGCGTCGGTGAGTCGCTGCCCGTGCATCAGCTCCGTCGGTTTGGCGCGATGTGAATGCGGCACGTACGTGTGCGGACCGTTGGTTTCATCGACGTCGGTCAGGTGCACGAACATCTTGACGAAGCCTGAGCGATCGTTGTCGTAGTGGAAATGCTGTGCCGAGCGCTTGTCGGGCGACTTCCAGGCGAACGACTTCCACAGCACAACCGACATGATCAGCGGGTCGACACCGAGATAGGCCCCTGCAGTCTCAGCAAGCCGGCGCTCGGAGAGCAGGCGGCGTACAGCCGCGGACCGCAGCGACTCCGCCGGATACATCCACCACGTTGGCGCGCTGGGCCGGGGCCGGCCGGCAGGGAGATCGCCGAGTCCGTCACCGCGTGGCTCGGCAGGGCCAGCGTCAAGCACCTCGAGAATGTCGTCGACGATGTCGCCGGGGAGGCGGAAGGGAGCAACGTAGAAGCCGTCCGCTTCAACAGCGCGGGCGACAACCGGGGCGTCCAGGCGCCCCAAGAGATCGTCGGGAAACTGGTCATAACGGGCGGCGCTCATCGGCCTACCCAGCTCGCGCGCTCGAGAAAGCGCATATGTGCCGCCCGAGCTCCACGTGGCAAGGAAGAGCAGCTCGCGTGCGTCGGGGGTCACGACACCCGTCCGCCAGTACGCCGCGTAGGCGCGATCGAAGTTCTCTCGCGCGGCCGGTAGCCTCTTGAGATCCGAGCGTCGCTTCCGTTCGGCCAACATCGCACCGATCCGCACGACGGCGGCGCGCGGCAGCAGCATCCGGGCTAGCCTGTCCGGCCAGCGCCTGCAGGGCATCGATGTCGACTGTAACGCGCCGTCCGGTCAGGTGCACCCACCCGCACTCACCGTCGGTGCAAGCGCGACCCCTGCCACCGGTTGGTACGCACCCGGTATCGGCGCGATCGCAGGCTACCCACAAGGGGCGCGACATGGCAGGCTATGCGCATGGAGCAGACCGCAGCCCCTTCCAGCGGTGGGACCGTCCTCGTCCTCGGCGGCGGCGGCGGCCGCGGTGCCGCGCAGCTCGGCGTCCTCCGCGCCCTCGCTGAGCACGGCATCCAGCCCGACGGCTGCGTCGGCACCAGCGTTGGCGCGTTGAACGCCGCGATCGTCGCCGCCAAACCGCTCGACGAGGCTGTCGCCCTGCTCGAGGTGATCTGGGCGAGCACTCAGACTCGGGACGTCTTTCGCAGTGACCGCATGCGCATGGTGCTCAACCGCGTGCGCCGGCGACCATATCTGCGCAGCGGAGGGTCGTTGCGCGAGCTGGTGCGCTACGCCTCGCGCCTCAGCGGCATCACCACGTTCGAAGCCCTGCGCATCCCGCTGCGCATCATCATGACCGACCTCGCCGCCGGCCATCCGGTGGTCGCCCAGTCGGGGCCGCTGGAGAGCGCGCTGTGCGCGAGCGCGTCGATCCCTGGGATCTTTCCGCCGGTGCGCGTCGGCGAGCGTCTCTACGTCGACGGCGGCGTCACCGAGAACTGCGGCCTGGCCACAGCGGCGACGCTGATGCCATCACGGGTGATAGCCGTCGACCTCAGCGCAGCGGCGCCGGTTGCCATGCTGCGCAAGTGGTCGGAGGTGATCGAGCGCATGATGCAGGTCGCGCTCCATGCCAAGGTCGCCGCCGACTTCGAGCGGTTCAGCGCGCGCATCCCGGTGACGCTGATCTGCCCGCGCCTGGCCAACCCGTTGCGCGCGCTCGGATTCAGCGATTTCGCCGAGCTGCGGGAGGCGAGCTTCGCCGCAGCCGACCGCCTGCTGCAGCGCATCAGCGGCAGCGACGGCATGCTGCGGCCGGGGGTGTTCTACCTGCCCGTCCCCGTCGAAGCCTAGGCGGACGCCGCGATGGCGGGGGTGCTCACCGAGACGCTCGGTCGCGTGCTGGTGGTGACCATCGATCGTCCCGAGGTGCGCAACGCCGTCGACGGACCAACGGCCGCGGCGCTCGCCGACGCATTTCGGGGCTTCGACAGCGACGACGTCCACGACGTCGCCGTGCTGTGCGGCGCCGGCGGCGTGTTCTGCGCCGGTGCCGACCTGTCAACCGTCGCCGAGGGACGCGATGGATCGCGCGCGCTGCGCGTCGCCGAGGACGGTGATGCACCGCTCGGGGTGTCGCGCCTGCAGCTGAGCAAGCCGGTCATCGCCGCGGTCGAGGGCTACGCGGTCGCCGGGGGACTCGAGCTGGCATTGTGGTGCGATCTCCGCGTCGCCGCGGTGGACGCGGTCTTCGGTGTCTTCTGCAGACGCTGGGGCGTCCCGCTGATGGACGGCGGCACCATCCGCCTCCCACGACTCGTCGGCCACAGCCATGCACTCGACATGATCCTCACCGGCCGCGGCGTCAGCGGCGACGAGGCAAGGATGATGGGCTTGGCCAACCGCATCGTCGCCAAGGGCCAGTCGCTTGACGCGGCCATCGCGCTGGCCGAGGACCTCTGCAAGCTGCCTCAGTTCTGCATGCGCTCCGACCGGCTGTCGTCGTACGAGCAGTGGGCGCTGGACATCGACGCCGCGCTGCGCAACGAGACGCGGCACGGCCTGGAAGTCCTCGCCTCCGGCGAAACGCTCGAAGGAGCGAAGCGGTTTAGGGCAGGCGAGGGAAGGCACGGCCAGATGACCTCGAACGGTGGCGCGTAGCGCCGCCCCTGGCAGCGGTCGCTGAGTGCTTCGATTGCGTCACACCCCAGGTCGGTGGGCGCGAGAATGCGCACCGTGACCACCCATCCCGAGACGCAGCCCCGCGTCGATTCCGTCTTTGTCCTCCGAGATGGACGGCACCTTGGCTGGTCTGAGTGGGGGCGGGACGGCGGGATCCCGCTGCTCCGCCTTCAGGGAACACCTGGCTCTCGGCTCAGCCGAAACCCCGATCCGGCCATATGGTCGGAGCTGGAGCTACGGGTCATAACCATCGACCGTCCCGGATTCGGCCGCTCGACCGCCCTCCCCGGCCGCGGGCTCGCCGCCGTGGCAGATGACCTCGCTGAACTTCTCGATGAGCTCGGCATCGCCAGGGTTCACGTCTACGGGCAAAGTGGCGGTGGGCCCCATGCGCTGGCTTTGGCTGCGCGCCATCCCGCTCGCGTGAGTGCGATTGCCGTAGCAGTCGGGGCGGCACCGCTGACCGCCGATGAAGCCAGGAATCTCCTCGCGGTGAATCGAGAAGGCTGGGAAGCGGCGCAGCGCGGGCGCGACGCCGTCGCCAGATACCTGGAGCCGCACCGGACGGCGATGTTGAGCGATCCGCTACGCGGATTTCGCGCGGCGATGGCCGACGCGCCCGAGGCCGACCGTCGGATCATCGACGACCCGGCCTGGCAACAGGGCTTCGCCGAGGCGCTACATGAAGCTCTTCGGCCGGGCATCGACGGCTGGGTCGACGAGACGTTGGCCATCGTCGGGCCCTGGGATATCGATGTCGATCTGATTCGATGTCCGGTGTTCTGGTACCACGGTGCTCACGACGTCAACGCGCCAATCAGCGCTGTACACCGCCTTGTCGATCGACTCCATCATGCGAACCTGACCATCTGGCATGAATCGGGACATATGGTCGCGTTCCGACACGAGCGGGAAGTCATCCGACATCTGTGCATGGCAGTATCTGACGGCGCGGGTGTAGTTTCGCCGCCTCGCCCCCGTAGCTCAGTGGATAGAGCAGAGGTTTCCTAAACCTTGCGCGCAGGTTCGATTCCTGCCGGGGGTAGCGGGCGAGCTCGAGAAGAGACAAGAATCGTCAGCGGTACAAGCGACGGCGCACAGCGAGCGCCGTAGGCCTTGCTAAACAATAGTTGGGAGTTGGCCCCGGCCATGACCTGCATCGGCTGTCACCGCGACGTCCCCTTCGGGGCCCTCTTCTGCCCGCACTGCGGGATGCGCCAAGGCCGGATGTGTCCAGCGTGTGGCGCTGCCGCCGAGCAGGGACATGTCTTTTGCCCACGATGCGGTACACCCCTTGACAGCCCGGCATCGGAGCCGCGTGCCGTTGCTGGTGCGCCGGTGGGTGACGCGACCGCACCGCCGGTCGGGTCAGTCGCGGAGCGTCGGCTCGTGTCGGTCCTTTTCGTCGACCTCGTCGGCTTCACCAGCCTCGCCGAGCAGCGTGACGCCGAGGAGGTTCGCGAGCTGCTCACCCGCTACTTCGACATTGCGCGGCAAGTGATCGGCCGCTACGGCGGCACCGTCGAGAAGTTCATCGGCGATGCGGTCATGGCCGTGTGGGGAGCGCCGACCGCCCAGGAGGACGATGCTGAGCGCACGGTTCGTGCCGCTCTTGACCTGGTGGCCGCGGTCGCGGCGCTGGGCAGCGACATCGGACACGAGACGCTCCGCGCCCGTGCCGGAGTGGTCACCGGCGAGGTGGCGGTGACCGTCGGCGCCGTCGGGCAGGGCATGGTCGCCGGCGATGCGGTCAACACCGCCTCCCGGGTTCAGGCCGCCGCCGCACCGGGCAGCGTGCTCGTCGACGACGCCACGCGACGCTCGACCGAGCTGGCCATCGCGTACGAGGACGCCGGCCGCCGACCGCTCAAGGGCAAGGCGGAGGACGTGCAGCTGTGGCGCGCCGCGCGGGTCGTGGCGATGGTGCGCGGCGGACAGCGTGGTCCCGGTCTCGAGGCGCCATTTGTCGGGAGGGACCATGAGCTGCGCCTGGTCAAGGAGCTGTTCCACGCAACCGTCGAGGAGGGCCGAGCCCGGTTGGTCTCGATCACCGGGATGGCAGGAATCGGCAAGTCCCGCCTCGCCTGGGAGTTCGAGAAGTACATCGACGGGGTCGCTGACCTCGTCTTCTGGCACCGCGGCCGGTGCCTGGCCTACGGAGAGGGGGTCACCTACTGGGCGCTCGCCGAGATGGTTCGCAGCCGCGCCGGCATCCTCGAGGCCGAGCCCGCCGCCACGGTGGCGGCCAAGCTGCGAGCCTGCCTCGACGAGCGCGTTAGCGACCCCGAGGAGCGCTCCTGGTTGGAGCCGCGGCTGGCCAACCTGCTCGGCCTCGAGGATCATGCCAACGTCGACCGTATCGACCTGTTCGCAGCCTGGCGAGTCTTCTTCGAGCGGCTGGCGGAGCGCCAACCGACGGTGCTGGTCTTCGAAGAGATGCAATGGGCTGACTCCGGGTTGGTCGAGTTCGTCGAGTACCTGCTGGAGTGGTCGCGCCACCATCCGCTCTACGTCCTGACGCTGTCGCGTCCGGAGTTCACCGACCGCTTCCCCTCGTGGGGCGCCGGCAAACGCAGCTTTCATGCGCTCTACCTCGAGCCGCTGTCGCCTGCGTCGATGGACGAGCTCCTGACGGGCCTCGTGCCTGGCCTCCCTGACGAGCTGCGCATACGCATCCGCGAGCGGTCGGAGGGGGTGCCGCTATACGCGGTTGAGACCGTCCGCATGCTGCTCGACCGCGGCACCCTGAAGCGCGACGGCAACCGCTACACGCTCAGTGGTCCCGTAACCGACCTCGCCGTCCCCGAGACGTTGCACGCACTGATCGCCGCCCGCCTCGACGCGCTCCCCGGTCCGGAGCGCGATGTGATGCAGGCGGGTGCGGTGCTCGGGCAGAGCTTCACCGTTGCGCGCCTCGCAGCCCTGATGGAAGGAGATGAGGAATCGGTTCGCCCGCTGCTCGACAGCCTGGTGCGTAAGGAGCTGCTCAGCGTCCAGGCCGACCCGCGCTCCCCGGAGCGGGGGCAGTACGGCTTTCTCCAGGCGCTGGTGCAGAAGGTGGCCTACGACACGCTCTCGCGTCGCGAGCGCAAGACCCGCCACCTCGCTGCCGCACGGCAGTTGGAGGAGGCGTGGCAAGGCGAGACCGATGAGATCGTCGAGGTCATCGCAGCCCACTACCTCGAGGCGTACAACGCGAGCCCGTCCGACGACGACGCCGGCGAGATCCGCGAGAGCGCCCGACGGATGCTGGTGCGCGCGGGTCAGCGTGCCGCGTCCCTGGGCGCCTCAGAGGAGGCACTCCGCGATTTCATGCGGGCTGCTGATCTCGCCGAGGACGGCGTGCAGCGCGCGGGCCTCCTCGAGAGCGCCGGTCTCATGGCCAGCCGGACGGGAGACGTCGACCAGTCGATCCCGATGTATGAGGAGGCGATCGCCCTTCTCGGAGCCGCCGGCGAAAGCCACGCGGCTGCACGGATCACCGCGCGCCTCGGAGGGGTCATGTTCCGCCGCGGCCAGCCACGCGAAGCACTCGAGCGCCTCACCGCCTCCTACGAGGTCCTGCGCCACGAGGAGCCAGACGGCGACCTGGGCAGCGTTGCGCATCAGATCGCCCGGCTGCACTTTTTCCTCGGTGAGCCCGCGGACGCCTCCGAGCCGATCGAGGCGGCGCTCGACATCGCCGAAGCACAGCGACTTCCTGAACTGCTGTGCGAGAGCCTGATCACCAAGGCCCTCCTGGCGAGCCACCGGGGACATCACAACGAGGCGATCGCGCTGCTCGAGTATGCGCGGACGGTAGCCCTCGAGCGAGAGCTGTCTCCGCAGGTATTGCGTGCCTCCTTCAACCTGGTGCACGTGCAGGGGTCGCTTGACCGCTTCGATGAAGCACTGCGCATCGCCGACGAAGGCCTCACCCTGGCACGGCGGCGCGGCGACCGCGACATGGAATGGATGCTCCTTTCGACCGGCATCGACGTTCTCTTCTCGCTCGGTCAGTGGGATCAAGCGCTCGCCCGCGCGGCCGAGCTTCCGCCCGCCGCTGAGTTACGTAACAACCAGATCGTGCTCGGCAATCTGCTGTCGACGGTCTACATTCATGCCGCTCGTGGCGACTTTGCGCCCGCGGCGGAGGTGATGGCCGCCGCCGAGGGGTTGAAGGACTCCGCGGACGTGCAGGAGCGAGCGTCTTACTCGTCCACGTCCGCGGCGCTGCTCCACGCGCGGCGGCAGTATGCGGACGCACTCCGGGAAGCGAGCTCCTCCATCGAGACCTACGTGTCGGAGCCGACCTCGCTCGCTGAGTCGATCGCTAACGCTGGCGACGCCGCACTCGCCCTCGGCGATGTTGCGGCTGCGCATGCCCTGATCGAGAGGGTCGCGCTTCTCGGTGCGGCGAAGGTGCCCGAGCGTGCGCGCGCGCACATGCTGGCGCTGCGGGCCCGGCTGACAGCGCAGGAAGGTGACAACCAGGCCGCCGACACCGCCTTCGCTGCCGCCGAAAGGGTGTACGTCGACATCAACACGCCTTTCCCGCTGGCCACATGCCGGCTGGCACACGCCGCGGCATTGAAGAGCGCAGGTCGCGACGCTGAGGCCGAACCGCTGCTCGACGCCGCCGAGGCCGAACTGACGCGCCTGCGCGCGCGTCCGTGGCTCGAACGGCTCGCGGCGGTGCGCTCCACTCGCGCCGCCGAGCCCCATGCTCGCGCAGGCATAGCTTGATGGATCAGGCGCGCGCGCGAGAGCCCGATGCCTGCTCCAGGGCAAGCTCACCATTCAACGCGCGGCCGACACGCTCCAGCCACGGTGCGGCTTTGAGGCTCTCGAAGATCCCCTGCGCCTCCATCAGCAGCGGCCCGGCGTCGTCTCGGCGTCCCTGGCCGGCAAGCCATTCGCCCTGCTCCAGCAGGGTGACGGCGAGGTCGAACGGTACGTCGATACTGCGGAGTGCCTGCAGCGCGGCCGCGAACGAGGGGACGACGCGGTCGTGCTGTCCACGCGCCGCGGCGATGCGCCCCCGCGCATGCTGTGCAAGACCGCGAAGCCACGTCGAGCATTCCCTGCCGCGCGCTTGGTCGACCCGCCGCACCAGCGCGTCAGCCCTGTCGAGGTCGCCGAGGGCGAGCGCGGCGTCGATGCCGATCTTGAAGATCTGCCAGGCGTCGTCAGCGCTACCCAGATGAAACATTTCCTCAAGCAGATCCCCCGCCGTGGCGAGAGCTTCACTCAGCTGGCCGTCGAAGGCCTGCCTCTGCGCTCGTACGCTGAGTGCGAGCGTGTGGACCTGCCTGTCGCTGGATGCCTCCAGCGGTAGGCACAGTTCCATGATTCGGCGACCCTCCGTGACGTCGCCTCGGTTGATGTGGATGAACTGCACCGTGAGGGCGGCGAGGCCGAGCGCTGTTGGGGTTCTCGCCTCCTCGACGTTGAGGACCTCATTACCAAGTTCCAGTGCTTCGTCCCATTCGCCCACACAGTACAGGTTGCCGGCGACGTTGCTCAGCGCAAAAATCTCGCTCGCGCGGTCGCCGCGCTTGCGAGCAAGCGCAACACATGACCGGCTGTGAGCGATCGCACCAGCGAAGTCGTTAATCCCATACAAAACGCTGGCGATATTCGTGTGTGCTCGCATCGCAGCTCGAGGGACATCCCTGTCGAGGGCCACCGCCAGGGCATGGGTCAGCAGGGCCATCGATTCTTCTGTGTGCCCTCGCCGGTTGACGACGAGTGCCTTGGTGATCAAGCTCTGCGCAACCAGCTCCGGCAGGGACAGCGTCTCGGCGATGTCGAGCGCCACTTCGATTGCAGCTGCCGCGCGAGCGTTGTCGCCGCGGAAGAACTGGAAGCGCGCCAGCTGGGCGGCAAGGGAACCTACGTCACCGTCGGGCTCGTCCGAGCTGAGCACTTCGAAGGCCTTTTCGAGCCGGGCCACGGCGCCATCGGCGTCGCCCTCGAGCCACTCGAGCTCCCCGAGTCGCGCCGAGACCCGGGCGGCGGGATGCGTAAGCCCCTCTGCGATGAACAAGGCGTGAGCCTTATTGAAGTGAGCGGTCGCTACGTCGTGTCGCCCGCCGAGCGCCGCCATTTCGCCGGCGCGCTCGAGCAGCTCCGCGGTCTCGGCGGCGACGTTGGCGAAGGCCGCGGCGCGAAGAAAGTACCGCTCCGCCTCGAGCGACGCCGCCAATGACGCGGCTCGGTTGCCGGCGCGCACCAGCATCGCTCGCGCGCTGTCGCGGATGTCCGTCGCGTCGGAATCATTCGGCGCGGCTTCGTACGCCTCGATGTAGTGCGCTGCAAGCACCTCGACGACCTCGTCGGCGTCGCGCACCCACGTCGCCTCGAGCTGCCTTGCGGCGTCGAGGTGCCGCGCCTTGCGATCTCGCCGGCTCAGCGTCTCGTACGCCACCCGCTGCACCAGCGTCTGGACGAACGCGTACTGACCGCGCTCCGGCGAACGCGGGTCGGATTGGATGGTGAGCATTTCCTTGCGCACCAGTGTGTCGAGCAGTGTCGACAGCTCGGGCTCGTCGACTCCGCTGAGCGAACCGACGCGCTCCTTGAGGAAGCTGTGGCCGAGGACCGCAGCGTCCTGGAGCAGCGCCCGCTCGCGATTGCTCAGACCGTCGAGCCGGGCCGCGACCAGCGCGTGCAGGGTATCCGGCACCTCGAAATCAGCACCGGCGTCGGTGAGGACATAGGCGTTTGCCTCGCGGCGCAGACGGCCACGGTCGAGGAGCATGCGCACTGTTTCCACCGCGTAGAGCGGCACGCCCTCCGCTTGCTCACGGATTCGATCGCGCGCTGCGGCCGGCAGCCCGGGGACAAGGCCGCCGAGCAGCGCATCCATCGCCTCCGTGGAGAGCGGATCGAGGTAGAGCGAGGTGAAGCTGCGCCTGCCAGCTCCCCACGTCGGGTGGCGCTCGGTGAACTCCGGTCGCGCCAGGGTGAGGACGTACAGGGGGTGCCGTCGCGACCACTCGAGCAGGTACTCGATGAAGTCGACGAGGCCGGCGTCGGCCCACTGCATCTCCTCGAAGAGGAGCACCACCGGGGACTGCTCGGCGAGGCGCTCGAAGAAGAGTCGCCAGGCGGCGAAGAGGTCGGCGTGCTCAGGCGCGTTGAGCTCGTCGATCCCGAGGAGATGGCTGAGGCGAGGCTCCAGCCAGCGTTGCTCGTCGACGTCGGTGACGTACCGAGCAACCGTCTCGGCAAGCTTGACGGCTGCGATCCGCGGGTCCTCACCTTCGGTGACGCCGATACGCCGCCGCACCATCTCGGCGAGTGCCCAGTAGGTGACGCCGTCGCCATACGCGAGACACCGGCCCCGGTGCCAAAGAACAGTGTCGGCGATGCCGTCGATGTACTTCTCGAACTCCCACGCCAGTCGCGACTTGCCGATGCCGGCGTGACCGGTGACGGAGACAAGCCGTGCCCGTCCCTCGTCGACGCTGGAATGGAACAGCTCCTTGACCAGACGCAGCTCCCGGTCACGCCCGACGAATGGTGCCTCGAGCCCGCTGCCGCCACGAGCCCCGCCGATCATCGCGATCACGCGGGTCGCGCGCCACATCTGCACCGGTTCCGACTTCCCCTTGAGCACGTGCGCTCCAGCGTCCTCGTACGCGAGCGCTCGCTCGGTGATCCGCCGCGTGGGCTCGTCGACGAGCACACCGCCTGCAGGTGCGACCGATTGGACGCGCGATGCGGTGTTGACGATGTCGCCGGCGACCATGCCCTGACGTTCGCCGCCGGTGGTTGTCGCCGCCTCGCCGGTGACCACGCCGGCGCGTAGCCGCAACGCGGCGATGCCCTCTCTGATCCCCAGTTCACTGACAGCGTCGGTGAGCTCCAGCGCCGCGCGGACCGCCCGCTCTGCGTCGTCCTCACGCGCCGTCGGCGTGCCCCACACCGCCATCACCGCGTCGCCGATGAACTTCTCGACGGTGCCGCCGTATCGCGTGATCACCCTATGGCATGTGTCGAAATATCGCGTGAGCAGTTCCCGCACCTCCTCGGGATCGCGCCGCTCCGACAGCGGCGTAAAGCCAACGAGGTCGGCGAACAGGACCGATACGAGGCGTCGCTCGGCCACGACGGTGCCCGGATGGGCAGCCGAGGTCGCGGAGCGGGCGTGGGCAGCCGAACCGGTGGCCTGCACCAGTGCCGGCTCGGCGTCGTCGAGCGACGCTCCACATTCGAGACAGAAGCGGTGCTCCGCTGCAGGGACGGCGCCGCAGTTGGGGCACGTGCGGGAGACGCGCAGGCCGCAGCTGGGGCAGAACTTCGCCCCGTTGGGGATCTCGGCGCGACAGCCTGGGCAGTTCATCGACTCCAAACCCCGCGGAGCGCCGGCTGGACGAGCGCGCTCCTCACTCGGTTCAACTCTAGTCCGGCATTGGCCGTCGATGCCGCAATGCGCCCCGGCTCATGCCGGCGGCGCGCAAACAGGTGTGCACGCCGACAGGTTCGCCCGTCGGTGATATCGTCCGGCCCACGATGGCAGAAGGACCCGAGGAGCAGGTCTCGTGGATGGCGGTGCCCGCGCACGCGCCGGTGATCGCGAGTGACGGGGAAGAGATCGGGCACGTACTCGAGGTGGCTGCACTCCCAGAGGAGGACATCTTCCACGGGATCGTCTTCCAGCACAGCAGGCGCGGTCGCACCTACATGGCGCCGGCCTCAGACATCGCTCGCATCACCAACCGCGCCGTCCATCTTGCAGTGGACAGCGCGAAGGCCGGCGAGTACGAGGAATTCCACCAGCTGCACGTGTCGCGTCTGGGACTGCGAGGCGTGTTCCGCTGGAAGCACCTGGGCTGGAAAGACTCGTCGGAGTAGCCCCCGACGCGCATATGCGCCGATCAGGCGCCTGACGGCGCGGCAGGTGCGGGCAGCGTCGACGGGATGCTCGACCCCGTGCCGGGGATGTACTCGGAGACGTCGGCGGCCATCAGGTAGTTGCTGAGCTAGCCGGCCTGCTGGGCGTAGCCGCCCGTGTGGCAGGCCTGAAGTCGATAAGAGTTCACCCTCCTCAGTTGTTGGAATATTTATCTACTTTCACTGCTCATTGATATACAGTTGATCTACCGATGAGCCCGGTCACAGCGTCTCGACTCCCCCTCGACACGCCACAGCGCGGCCACGCCCAGCAGACGCGCCAGGAGCTGATCACCGCCACGAGGCAGGTCATCGCCGCGGGGACCCGCCTTCACGCCGAGGCCGTCGCCCGCCGCGCCGGCATGTCGACGGCGAGCTTCTACGGCTACTTCGCGTCGAAGCACGGTGCTCTCGTCGCCGCGGCCGACCAGGTCCTCGAGGAGCTCAATGCCACCATCGCCGGCCTGCTCACCGTCGAGCGTCTCCTCGACGGCGGGCTCGCGGCGCTGAGCCGCGAGCTGCTCGCCAGCGTCGCCGCCACCTTGCGCGAGAACGCTCCCACTCTCCGGCTGGCTCGGGCCCGGCTCGCCGAGGACGGCGAGCTCCGCGACGTCTTCCGCGCCCGGGAGCGGGAATTGCTCGCGGTTCTGCGGCGGTTCGTCGAGCTCGGCGCGGCCGCCGGGCGCATCCGCGATGCTGACCACGCCGCCATCGCCGCCGCTCTGCTGATCACCGTCCAGGGGTACGACAACTCGGTTCTGCTCAAGCTCGACCCCACCGACTCCGCCGCGGTCGAGCTGGCCGTCATGGTCGAGCGGCTGCTGGCGCCGCCGGTCAGCCGCTGAAGCTCAGCGCCCGCCGCGCCAGGGCGGGGACGCCCGCCTCCAGGGTGGCGAAGTAGGGGTCGTCGCTGGTCCCGGCGACGTGTCGGGCGAAGGATCCCTCCAGGACGCACGCCAGCTTGAACAGCCCCAGTGTGCAGTAGAAAGCGAGCCGGCCCAGGTCGCGGCCCGTTCGCTCGGCGTAGCGTGCGGCCAGGTCGCTGCGGCGCGGCACTCCGGGGGCACCGGGCATCCCTGACACCGACCAGTTGAAGGAAGCCGCCACCTCCTCACCGGGGTCGTGCCACAACCCCAGCACCCACCCGACGTCGACCAACGGGTCCCCGATCGTCGACTGTTCCCAGTCGAGCACGGCAAGTGCGGACGGCGGCAGTGACCGCGCCAGCATGAGGTTGTCCAGCTTGTAGTCGCCGTGGATGAGGGCAGGCGGCTGCGCCGGGGGCACGTGCGCCGCGAGCCACCGGCCGGCCTCGTCGACGTCGGGGAGGGGCCGCACTCGATAGCGCCGCAGCTGCCCCAGCCACCTGTCCACCTGGCGCTCGAGGTAGCCGTCGGGCCGGCCGAAGTCACCGAGCCCGACCGACCTCCAGTCGACGGCGTGGATCGCCACCAGGATGTCGATGAGCAGCTCGGCGATCGCTCGCGGAGCGCCAGGGACACCGTCGAATGGGGCCGGCAGCGAGTCGCGGACGACGACGCCGTCGAGCAGTTCCATGAGGTAGAAGGGCGCGCCGATCACCCCTGCGTCGTCGCACAACGCCACCGCCTGAGCGACGGGCACCGCCGTACCCGCCCGGGCCAGCGCGCTGATCACCCGGTGCTCGCGGGCCATGTCGTGTGCCGTCGGCGAGAGCGGCGTGCGCGGGGGACGGCGCAGGGCGAGGTGCAGCGCGCCGCGGCGCACGGCGAACACCTCGTTGGAGTGACCGGTGGTGACGCGCTCGACCCGCAGCGGCGCACCCGGCGCCAGGCCACGCCCGTCCATCCAGGCGGCCAGACGGTCCTCGTCGACCAGCGGTCCCGCGCCGCTGTCTTCGTCGTTCATACCGTCACCGCGCTCGGTGTTGCCGACGCGACCGGGAGCTCCACCATGAACACCGAGCCCCGTCCCAGCCCGGGGCTGTACGCCCAGATCCGGCCGCCGTGCTCGTCCACGATCCAGCGGGCGATGGCCAGGCCCAGCCCGGCGCCACCGCGACAACGGCTCGCGTCCGACTGGTAGAAACGAGCAAAGACACGCTCGATGTCAGCTGGTGAGATACCGTCACCATTGTCCCCAACAGTGAGTCGGGCGACGCCATCGGCCGCGCTCAACCGCAGCTCGAGCGTGCCGCCGTCGCGGGTGTGCCGGACAGCGTTGTCGACGAGGATCCAGACGAGCTGGCGCAGGGCGTCGTCGTTGCCCCTGACCGACACGTCGACTCTGCTGCCGACCAGCTTCCGGGCGCCCTCGCGTCGTTGCACCTGGCCGGCGACGTCCTCGACCAACTTGCCCAGGTCGACTGGTCGAAGCTCGAGATGGTGCCCAGCGTCGGCGCGCGCCAGCAGGAGCAGGTCGTCGACGAGCCGGCTCATGCGCTCCGTCTCGGTGGCGATGTCACGCGCCGCGGCGTCGCGATCGGAGACAGCGGCGTTGGGATGCTTGACCAGGAAACCGGCGTTGCCGCGCAGGGTGGTCAGCGGACTGCGCAGCTCGTGCGAGGCGTCGGCGACGAAACGGCGCTGCGCCTCCAGTGAGGCGGCCAGACGCAGCTGCGAGTCCTGGATGCGACCGAGCATGACGTTGACGCTGTCACCCAGGCGGCTCAGCTGGTCGTGGTGGGGCAACGGCGGCAGGCGCCGTCCCAGGTCCGCGGTGCGACCGACCTCGTCGGTGGTCTGCACCATGATGTCGAGCGGCCGCAGCGCGCGCCCCGCGGCGTACCAGGTGGCGACCAGCGCTACCACCAGGCTGATGATCGCGGAGACGACGATGAAGGTCGAAAAGCCGCGGAGCAGACCGGTCAACGCCTGCTCGGAGCGACCCACGATGACGTGACCGCCATTTCGCAGCGGCCGCGCCACCAGCCGCACGTCGACGCCCGGGGCCACGGTGAGCGTCTGCGGCGCGGTGCGAGCCACCACGGTCGCCGGTATCGCCAGGGGACGTCCGTCGAGCGACGCGGTTGTGGTGGTCACCGCTCCCCGGCTGTCGACGACCGCGACGAACGCGTCGGAGTTGGCCCGAACATCGACGGGCGGCACGATCGGCGGTGCTGACGGCGACGCAGGCGACGCCGTGTCGAGCTGAGCCGTCAGCGCGTCGGCCAGGTGCGCCAGGTCGCTGTCCTGGTGTGTCGACGTGCTGTTGCGCGCCGCGGCGGAGATGAGGATGCCGAAGACCAGAAGTGAGCCGGCGACGATCGCCGCGCCGAAGAGCGCGATGCGCATGCGGATCGACATGGCGACGCCTAGCTCAACACCCTGTTACTGCTCGCGGAGCACGTAGCCCACACCGCGCACCGTCTGGATCAGCTGGGGGCGCCCGCCGGCGTCGAGCTTGTCACGCAGATAGCCGACATAGACGTCGACGACGTTGCTCGCCGTGCCGATGCCCAACCCCCATACGGCGTCGAGAAGCTGGTCGCGGCTCAGCACCTGGCGGGGATGGAGCATGAGGTGATGGAGAAGGTCGAACTCCCGCGGGGTGAGCTCGACGCGGCCGCCGTCGCGGGTGACGCGGTGCTCGGTGAGGTCGAGGACCAGGTCCGCGTAGCGCAACGTGCGCCGCGGCGTGGGCACGTGACGGCGGAGCAGCGCGCGCACCCGGGCGAGGAGCTCCTCGTAGGCGAACGGCTTGACCAGATAGTCGTCGGCCCCGCTGTCGAGCCCGCGAACCCTGTCGGCGGTGGCGTCACGGGCGGTGAGCATGAGCACGGGCACGTCACCGGCGGCGCGCAGCCGGCGGCAGACCTCAATGCCGTCGATCTCGGGCAGCATGAGGTCGAGGACGACGAGATCCGGGGGTCGCTCGCTTGCTCGGTCGAGCGCCGCCCGCCCGTCGGCCGCCACCTCGACGGCGTAGCCCTCGTAGATGAGCGCGCGCCGCACCGCGCCGGCGATGTGCGGGTCATCGTCGACGACGAGCACCAGCGGCTTGTCGGCCATGCACCCAGTGAACCACGGGTCGATGAGGAATCACTAAGAACCTGCCCGGCGCCCTTGGGAGCGTCCATGGGGGGTGGCGACACCGGGTTCGCGAGGCAAAACGCGGCGAACAGCGCAAGGATCCCGGCGACCCCCGCGTTCTCTAGATAGGACGGAGACCGGCGTGCAGCCCCGGTTTCCTACGCGGAACTCAGGAGTGCCCTGATGCCTGCTCGAATGTGGCCCAAGCGGAAGGTCATCGCGGGGGTTGTCGCCAGCCAGTGCGCCCTGCTTGCAGTCGCCACGACGCTGGCCGTCAGCACCCGCGTCGCCGATGTCTCCGCCGCCACATGCAGCGCGGTGCTGCCGTTGCCGACTCCGTCGCTGCCGCCCCCGCCTCCGCCGCCGACGTTGCCCCTGCCGACGCTTCCCCTGCCGACGCTTCCGCCGCCGCCGACGCCGCCGCCACTGCCGACGCTTCCGCCGCCACCCCCCACGCTGCCGCCTCTCCCCACGCCGCTGCCCACGCTCCCCGTTGTCCTGCCGACGCCACTGCCGACGCCGCTGCCGTGCCTGCCGCCCCTGCCAACGCCCTTGCCCACGCTCCCCGGTGTCCTGCCGACGCCGCTGCCCACGCTCCCCGTTGGCCTGCCGACGCCACTACCGACGCTCCCCGGTGGCTCGCCGACGCCCCTGCCGACGCCATCGCCGATCGACCTCCCGACGCTGCCCCCCATCCTGCCGCCCGGCCTCAGCCCCTCGCCGTCTCCCGGCGGCACCAACAACGGCCCTGGCGTTACCGTCACTCCCCCTTCGAACAACAACGGCGGCGGGAGCTCGTCCGGCGGCATCAATCCGTCCGGTAGCACCCCGCCCAGCTCCGGCAACCTCGGGCCGCCCCCTGCGCCCGTCCCCGCGGCGGCGATCGTCGCCCTCAACAGCGTCGATCCGACGCTGGCCGGCTGGGTGGCGGACATCTCCAGCCACCCGGTGACCGCCGAGCAACCCGGCCTGCGCCACTTCGAGCCCGCCGCTGCCACCCAGCCGGGTGGGGGTGGCATCGGCGCACGGATCCGCGAGGCCGTTCGCAACCCGAGCATCGTCGCCGCGCTGGTGGCAGCGGTCGTCGCCGCCATCGCCGCGGGAATCGCCATGAACCGCGGCTGGGGTCCCGCGTGGCTGGCCGCGCTTCGCCGCCGGCTGTCGCGCAGTGTGCTTGGTCGCCGGATCTCGACGCGGCTGGGACCGATCCCCCTCGCCGTGCTGCTCATCCCCGCAGCGACTGCCTCGCTGGCCGCTCCACTGGCCATCCTCGATGCCCGGGCGTCGGCAACCGCGATCACGACCCCGGTGCGCGTCGACCCGGCGATGCTGGCCATCCGCTCAGGCAACTTCCAGAGCGCCGCCCCCAAGGCATCGCTGCAGACGTCGTCGACCGCCACCCCGGCGTGGACGGGTCTGCTCACCATTGAAAAGCGCATCGCCGCTGATCGCCAGCAGCTCAACACGCTGGAAGCGTCGGTGTCGGCTCTGTCGCGCGCCGCCGCGGCGCCGAACAGCCGCGACAGCTCGGCACCGCTCGGTCCGACCACGGCGGCGACGCTGCAGCAGCAGCTGCACAACACCATCGCCACCCACATCAGCCTGGAGTCCTCCTACCACGCCGCGCTGCAGGACGAGTACGCGTTCTTCCGCTCCGCCGCGGCCGACCCGGCACGCCGCGACCAGCTCATCAGCGCCGCTCAGGTCTCGCCGACGGACACGCGCGACGCCGTCGTCTACAACCTGCGAGTCATCGAGACCCAGCTGACCCAGGAGTCCGCCATCCAGCAGGTGGCGGCGGCCGCAGCCGCCCCGGCAGCGACGTCCCTGCAGACGCTGGTTGTCCAGGGGTCGGCGGGCAAGTTCAGCACCCCCATGTGGGGAAGCGTCGCCCAGGGATTCGGCCCCACCTCCTTCGGCATGGAGTCGCCGATGACCTACCACGGTCGCTTCTACCCGCACTTCCACACCGGCATCGACATCGCCGCCCCGATGGGCACACCGGTACAGGCGGCGGCCAACGGAATCGTGCTGCTGGCCGCCTCCAGCGTCGACGGCGCCGGAAATTTTGTCGGCTATGGCAGATACGTGGTGATCCAGCACGCCGACGGTGTGATCACCGTCTACGCCCACCTCGCCCAGCTCGACGTGTCACGGGGTCAGCAGGTGAGCGCCGGCCAGGTGATCGGCCGCGAGGGATCGACGGGATGGTCGACCGGTCCGCACCTGCACTTCGAGGTCCACCGCAACGGCGACTTCGTCGACCCGCTGCTGGCGCTGCTGGGTCGCGCCTAGACCACCAGCGCCAGGGTCAGGCCTGCACCACCTCGGCGTCGACCACCTCGGATTCGACCGGGGCGCGTTCGCCGCGGATGACCAACTGGCCGTTCTCGACGCCGACCTCGACCTCGTCGCCCTCGCGGAAGCGACCCTCGAGGATGGCCATGGCGATGGGGTCCTGCAGGCGCCGCTGGATGAGCCGCTTGAGCGGCCTGGCCCCGTAGGTCGGGTCGTAGCCGTCCCTGGCGAGCAGGTCGAGCGCCTCGTCGGCGATGCGCAAGGTGAGCTTGCGCGCGGCCAACCGCTCGCGCAGTCCGCGTAGCTGGATCTCGACGATCTGGCGAAGCTGTGCCTGGTCGAGCCGGCTGAAGAGGATGATCTCGTCGACGCGGTTGAGAAACTCAGGACGGAAGTTCTGGCGAACAGCGTCTAAAACTCGAGCGCGCATCTGCTGCAGGTTCGCCTCCGACGCGTCGTGGGGCACCTCGGCGATGAACTGCGAGCCGACGTTGCTGGTCATGATGATCACGGAGTTCTTGAAGTCGACCGTGCGCCCCTGCCCGTCGGTGAGGCGTCCGTCCTCGAGTACCTGGAGGAGGACGTTGAAGACGTCGGAGTGCGCCTTCTCGATCTCGTCGAGGAGCAGCACCGCGTAGGGCCGGCGGCGCACCGCCTCCGTGAGGTAGCCGCCCTCGTCGTAGCCGACGTAACCGGGGGGAGCACCGATGAGCCGAGCCACCGAGTGCTTCTCCATGAACTCACTCATGTCGAGGCGGACCATGGCGCGCTCGTCGTCGAAGAGGTACTCGGCAAGCGCTCTTGCCAGCTCCGTCTTGCCCACGCCGGTGGGTCCGAGGAACATGAACGAGCCGATCGGGCGGTTGGGATCGGAGAGCCCGGCACGGCCGCGGCGCACGGCGTTGGCGACGGCGACGATGGCGTCGTCCTGGCCGACGACACGTCGATGCAACCCCTCCTCCATGCGCAGCAGCTTGTGCATCTCGCCCTCGAGCATCCGTGACACCGGCACGCCGGTCCACTTGGACACCACCTCGGCGATGTCCTCCTCGTCGACCTCCTCCTTGAGCAGCGGCTTGCCGCCGCCGATCTCCTTGAGCCGTGCCTGCTCGGCTTCCAGGCCGCGCTGCAGCTCGGTGAGCTGTCCGTACTTCAGCTCGGCGGCACGGCCGAAATCGGCCATTCGCTCGGCGCGCTCCGCCTCGTGCTTGACCTGCTCGATGCGCTCCTTGATGTCGCCGATCGCGGTCAGCGAGCCCTTCTCCTGTTGCCACCGCTCACGCAGGCCGGTGGCCCGTTCCTGGAGGTCGGCCAGCTCGCGTTCCAGTGCTTCGAGCCGCTCTCGCGACGGCGCATCCGACTCCTTGCGCAGCGCCTCTCGCTCTATCTCCAGCTGGCGGATCTCGCGTTCGACGACGTCGAGCTCGGTGGGCAGCGAGTCGATCTCGATGCGCAGGCGCGACGCCGCCTCGTCGATGAGGTCGATGGCCTTGTCGGGGAGGAAGCGATCGGTGATGTAGCGGTTGCTCAGCACCGCGGCGGCGATGATCGCCGGGTCGGTGATGCGCACCCCGTGGTGCACCTCGTAGCGCTCCTTGAGGCCGCGCAGGATGCTGATGGTGTCGTCCACGGACGGCTGGTCGACGAACACCGGCTGGAAGCGCCGCTCCAGCGCCGCATCCTTCTCGATGCGCTTGCGGTACTCGTCGAGGGTGGTCGCGCCGATGCAGCGCAGCTCACCCCGCGCCAGCGCGGGCTTGAGCATGTTGCCGGCGTCCAACGCGCCCTCGGCCGCGCCTGCGCCCACCAGGGTGTGCAGCTCGTCGATGAAGAGGATCACCTGGCCGTCGCTGGAGATGACCTCGCGCAGCACCGCCTTGAGCCGGTCTTCGAACTCGCCGCGGTACTTGCTGCCCGCGACCATGGCGCCCAGGTCGAGGGCGACCACGCGCTTGTCCTTCAGCCCCTCGGGAACGTCGCCACTGGCAATGCGCTGCGCCAGGCCTTCGGCGATGGCCGTCTTGCCGACGCCGGGTTCGCCGATGAGCACCGGGTTGTTCTTGGTGCGCCGCGACAGGACCTGGATGACGCGCCGAATCTCGTCGTCGCGACCGATCACCGGGTCGAGTTTGCCGCTGCGCGCCGCCTCGGTCAGGTCGCGCGAGTACTTGGCCAGGGCCTCGTACTTGTCCTCGGGGTTGGGGTCGGTGACGCGCTGCGAACCGCGCACCGCCTCGAGGGTCGAGTAGATGCGGTCACGAGTGACGCCAACTGATTGGAGAAGCCGCGCCGCCTCGCCCTGCTCCTGTGCGGCGAGGGCGAGCAGCAGGTGCTCGGTCGAGACGTACTCGTCCCGCAGGCGCGACATCTCGTCGAAGGCGTCCATGAGCACGGTGCGCAGCTGGGGACCCACCGTGGGTTCGCCTCCGCCCACCTGCTTGGCACGCGCCTCGAGGGACGACTGCAGCCGCGCCGACAGTGGCTCCGGCTGTGCTTCGAGACGGCGGAGCAGCGTGGGCACCAGCCCCTCGGGCTGCTCCAGCAGGGCGAGGAGAAGATGTTCGGGTTCGACGGTGGCGTGCTGCAGTGACTGCGCCGCCTGCTGGGCAGCCTGCAACGCCTCCTGAGAGCGCTCGGTGAAACGGTCCAGCCGCACTGTTGCGGATACCTCCCTGGTGGATTCTTCATCCAAGGTACCCCGCGGCGCAGCTGATGAATCGCGGCCCGCGACCGCCGCTGGGCCGTCGCTCGACCAGGGGGATCGAGCCGGGCGCCGTTACGCCGGATCGAAGAGCACGGGGACGGCGCGGGGTGAGCGGAACCCGGTGCCGGTGATACCCTCGTCGGGCTTGTCGGGGTCGAGGCGGATGTTGGGGAGCCGGTCGAGTACCCGATTGACCGCGACCTTGGTCTCCAGCCGTGCCAGGTGCATACCCAGGCACATGTGTGGACCCCAGCCGAAGCTCATGAACTGGTGTGGCTCGCGGAATATGTCAAACCTGTCCGCATCCGGATAGCGCTCCTCGTCGCGGTTGGCCGAAGCCAGGCAGGCGAAGACCACGCTGCCGGCAGGGATCTGCTGACCGCCGAGCTCGACGTCCTGGATGCACTTGCGCGGGATCGCCGGGATCGGCGGCTCCCAGCGCAGCCCCTCCTCGATGGCCTGGGGGAGCAGGTCGCGGTTGGCGTCGACGGCCTCGAGCTGCTCGCGGTTGGTCAGCAGCGCGTAGAGCAGCGTCGCCGAGTACCGCGATGTCGTCTCCACGCCGGCGCTGAGCAGCAGGCGCAGATAGGAAACGATCTCCTCGTCGTCCAACCGCTGACCGTCGATCTCGGCGCGCACCAGGTCGCTGATCAGGTCGTCGCGCGGGTCGGCCCGGCGTTCAGTGATGAACCCGATGAAGTACTCGCGCAGCTGCAGCGAGGCGGCGTAGCCGCGCGGCGGGTTGAAGCCGATGAGGTTCATCATCGCCGTCCACCGCTGGAACTGCTCGTAGTGGTCTTTGGGCAGCCCGAGGATCTCGGCGATGACATTCGCGGGAAAGGCGAAGGTCAGCTCGCGCACCAGGTCGGCGTGGCCCTTGGCGGCGAACCCGTCGATCAGCTCGTCGACGACGGCGCCGATGAGCGTCGTCTCCCAGCGATGCAGCACCGACTGGCGGAACGCCGTGGCGACGAGGGCACGGTACTGGGAATGCACCGGTGGGTCCATGCCCAGGATGGTGCGACCGAAGACCAGCTCGATCGACTCGGCGTAGAACGCCGACGAGAAGTAGTTGGTGTCGCGAAGCACGCGGGTGACGTCGGCCCAGCGGTAGACGCGATAGAAGTTGTCGAGCCCGCCCATCGCGCCGTTGGTCTCCTCCTTGGCGTCGACCAGGCGCACCGGCGACTCGCGCCGGCAGCGGGTGAACTCCTCGTAGGGATTCCTGCCATCGGCGCGGATGATCGCGTCGAATTCCTCGAAGGCGTCGAAGCCATCGTCGGCTGCAAGCGCAGCCAGTTCTTCGGTCAGCATCCGGCCAATCCTCGATACCGCTCTCTACCGGAGCGGTCGCTCCAACCTGCGTGGATCCTACCAGGGAGCGACCCGCAGGCGGCTTGATATACGCGCCGGCGAAGCCGACACCGGCGGCGAACAGACCGATGGCAACCTGCGAGACTCCCCGGCCGCCCCTTCAGGTCACAGGAGCCGCAGTCGATGAACCTCGGCCTGCTCTACGCCAACGTCGGTGCCGGGGTCGATCCCGGCGGCGCGCTGGCGATCGCCCGGCACGCCGAGGCAGCCGGCTTCGAGTCGATCTGGACCGTCGAGCACGTCGTGGTGCCCGGCGCATATGCGTCGAGCTACCCGTACAGCGAGACCGGCCGTCTGCCCGGCGGCGAGGACGCGCCGATTCCCGATCCCTTGATCTGGCTGGCATTCGTCGCCGCGCACACCGAGCGCATCCGCCTGGCGACGGGGGTGCTCATCCTTCCCCAGCGCTCTCCGCTGGTCACCGCCAAGCAGGTGGCCACGCTCGACGTCCTGTCACGCGGCCGGGTGATCCTCGGCGTCGGGGTCGGCTGGCTGCGCGAGGAGTTCGAGGCCATCGGCGTGCCCTTCATGGGCCGCGGAGCGCGCACCGACGAATACATCGCGGCGATGCGCGCGCTGTGGGCGCAGGACCAACCGTCGTTCGCCGGCACGACGGTCAGCTTCGCCGACGCCCGTTCCTGGCCGAAGCCGGTTCGCCGTGCCGTCCCCATCGTCATCGGCGGCCACAGTCCCGCCGCGGCCCGCCGCGCGGGACGCATCGGCGACGGATTCTTCCCCGGCCGGGCCAGCATCGACGACCTGGGTCCACTCCTCGAGGAAATGCGCCGCGCCGCTGAGCAGGCCGGCCGCGACCCGGATGGCATCGAAGTCACCGCTCCCGCCCGGCTCGACGCCGCCAACCTCGCGGCACTGCAGGCCCTCGGTGTCAGCCGCGTCGTCGTGCCCACGCGCGGCCTCGACCTGGCCACGGTGATCGCCGGCATCGATGTCTCGGCGGAGCGTCTGCGCACCGCGGGCGTCGCCTGAACACGCACAGGAGTTTGTGACATGGCTGACATGGACGTAGCGTCCGGCAACAAAGCGTCGACGGCGACGGTGCTGAGCGCGGTGCGCATCGCCGTCGGCGCCGCCTCGCTGCTGGCCCCCGACCTCTCGGGACGCATCATCGGCTTTCCCCGCGGTCATCTCAACGGCTCGTCGCGGGCCATGGGACGGCTCTTCGGCATCCGCGAGATCGTCCTCGGTGTGCTCACCCTCGACGCGGTTCGCCGCAACCCCGCAGAACGGAGGATCTACCTCGCCAACGCCGCCGCCGACGGCGCCGACGGGCTGGTGTTCGCCGCCGCGCTGCTGGGCCGGCAGGGGATCCCCCGCGCCGCGGTGGGCAGCCTTGCCCTGGCCCTGCCGGTGGCGGCGACGTGGCTCAAGCTGGCGAGCGAGACGCGGTAGCGCCTGTCAGCCGGAGGCGCGCGCCGCGTCGATGAGGATGCGGGCGATCTCGGGACGGGTGAACTCCTGGGGCGGCATCTCGCCCCTGGCGAGCATCTCCCTGACCCGGGTCCCGCTGAGCACCAGGTGCTGGTCGTCGCCGTGGGGACAGGTTCGCGGCGAGGCCATGCCCTCGCAGGCGTGACACCAGAAGGTGTGCTCGAACTTGAGAGGAACGATGCCAAGCTCGTCGCCGTTGAATTGGTCGAAGATGCGCTGCGCGTCGTAACTTCCGTAGTAATTGCCGACTCCAGCATGATCTCGGCCGACGATGAGGTGGGTGCAGCCGTAGTTCTTGCGCACCAGGGCGTGGAAGATGGCCTCCCGCGGACCGGCATAACGCATCGCCGCGGGGAAGGTGCCGAGGACGACGCGCTCCACCGGGTAGTACCCGGCCAGCAGCGTCTCGTAGCAGCGCATGCGGACCGCGGCGGGGATGTCGTCGCCCTTGGTCTCGCCGACCAGCGGTTGCAGGAAGAGCCCGTCGACGATCTCCAGCGCGACCTTCTGCAGGTACTCGTGAGCGCGGTGCACCGGGTTGCGCGTCTGGAAGGCGACGACGGTGCGCCAGCCGAGCTCGTCGAAGCGCGCCCGGCTCTGCGCCGGGGTGAGGTCGTGCTCGGGAAACGGGCTGCGGGGTACCCGCAGGGCCTCGATCTCGCCGGCGATGCAGTGACTGCCCTGCTCGCGGCGCGCAGCGACGCCCGGGTGAGCCGGATCGCCGGTGCCGAAGCAGGCCTCGACCTCGGCTTCGACGTCGACCTCGTACACCTCTGAGACGGCGAGCAGCGCCAGCGGCTCACCGTCAGGATCGTCGAGCACCACGGTCTCGCCTGGCCGGCGTTCTGAGGCCCGCCGCTCATCGAGAGCGAGCAGCACCGGCAGCGACCAGACGGTGCCGTCGCCGAGCCGCATGTCGCGACACACCGATGCGTGGTCATCGCTGCCCATGAAGCCGCGCAGCGGGCTGAACGCGCCGATGGCGATGCAGTGCGCGTCGCTCGTCTGGCGCGCGTCGAGACGGATGCGCGCTTCATCACCCGCCGCGGCGAGCCGGCGCCGAGCGCTGTCTGCATCGAGCACGCGATCGACGAGCACGCCGCCGTGCGGCTCGACCATCAGGCCGATCGTGCCGGCACGCGATCGCCTCGCTGCAGTGCCGCACGCGCTTGCGTGTAGTTCAGGCACGAGGAGACGAAGGCGGCGTGGCTCCAGCTGAGCGGCGCCACCGAGAGCGGAGTTCCGTGGAAGGGATGCACCTGCTCGGGAAGCACGCCCGCGGCCGATGCGTGGCGCGCCACCCACTCGAGCAGCGGCAGGACGCTGCTGTCCAGCTCGGCGGGGCTGCGCGCTGTCTGCGCCAGCCAGTCGGCCACCCAGAGCGTGCAGATGATCCACGGATTGCCGGGGATCTCGTCGGACAGCTCGACGCACTGGTAGTAGTCGTGCTGATAGCGGGCGACGCCACCGACACCGCCGCGTACCCAGAGGTGGTCACGGACCGCCTGCATAGTGGCGGCCACGCGGGGATCGTCGGGCGCATACATGCCGAAGGCAAAGAGTCCGTAGAGGCTGGCGTCGACGGTCAGGTCGCGCTGGTAGCCGGACTCGTGCCCGCACGGCACCAGCTGCCGGGCGAAGCGGCCGGCCCCTTCGTCCCACAGGTGCTCGTCGGCGCCGCGGCGGATGCCGTCGGCCGCGGCGAGGTAGTGGGTCGCCTTGTCCGTCTCGCCGAACTCCTCGGCGAGCCTGGCCGCCGCTGCCAGCCCGCCGTGCACCGCGCCGATGGTGAAGGCGTGGACCCCGCGGCGCTCCTCCCACAGGTCCCAGCTGGGGTGCGGCAGCCCGGTCCCTGGGTCGCGCCAGGTGGCCATGAAGTCGCCGGCGACCTCGACGACCCGCCGGTAGAGCGGCTTGACGAACTCCCGGTCCTGAGAGCGGAGATGGTGCTCGCCGAGCGCCCAGACGACGAGCGCGGTCTCGTCCTGCTGGATGGGAATCTGGAGACCGCCCTCGCCGAACCAGGGGTGCCACGACGAGCCCAGGGCCCCGTCGGGAAGGAACTTGTGCAGCAGGTATCCGCGACCGCCACCGAACCGGTTGGCACAGAAGTGCAGGAAACCACGCATCGGCCGGGAGAACCCGGCCCTGTCCAGGGCGTCGGTGACCAGGGCGCCGTCGCGCGGCCAGACATAGCAGTAGGTGTCGCGCGCGTGCTCGAGGATGTCCCGGTCGGTGGAGGCGATGACTCCGCCGCCGTCGTCGCACAGGCTGCGGGCGATGAGCAGGCTCCGCGCGTACAGGTGCTGCAGCTCCTCCGGCAACTCCTCGACGAGGGCTGCGGCGGGGGCCACCCACGACCGCCAGTAGCGGCGGGTGCGGTCGATGAGCTTCTGCGCGCCGGCATTCCGAACCACGCGATCGAGCTCCACCACCTGGCGATATGCGGTGGCGACGCAGAGCCAGGCGTGCATGGTTGCGATCCCGTGCGCAGGTACGGGAACGACGAAACCGACACAGGAGTCGACAGCGCCCTGTTCGATGGCGTGTCCGCTCAGCTCGCCGTCCTCGGCGTCCGCCCACGACCCAGCGAATCCCTGGAACGACGCCCGGCCCGCAGTGAACATGTGCACCCCCGCGTCACTGCCGACGCGGCCGTTGACCAGGAAGTAGCGGCTGCCCTTGTAGTGCAGCACGGCGCGCAACTCAGGTTCGTAGAACGCGGTGTCACCGACGTCGGTGCCGCTGATGTTGAGGTCGTGGTGGAGGAAGACGCGCACCTCGCGATCGCGCCCGCTGAGGTCCTGCAGCTCGATCTCGCGGACGAAGATGTCGCACTCGAAGTCGACGGCATCGCGCACGTGCACGGCGAGCGCCAGCGACGGCGATTCGCCGCGCAGACTGGTCACCAGCGTGTCGCCCTCGTAGGCGACGGTGCGCTGCAGGTCGTCGCTCCAGGCAAACGCGCCATCCACCCAGAATCCCAATCGGCAGGGCCCACCGGCGTGGTGCTCGGCGCCCACTGACGGGTAGTAGATGTCGCGCAGCCGCCAGGCGTCATCGAGGTTGACGAGCAGTCTGCCGTTGCCGAGGGTCAGGGCACGTGGCATTGGCCCGAGTATAGGGATGGCCCCGGCGGTCACCGCCCCGAAGCGCACCATCCCGTCGCACGCTGAACCACGAAGTCACCCCTCCGTTGCAGGCGCGTCGTCGGGCGCCGCGGCGCACGGACGTATAACTGCGGCAAGCCCATCTCTGGGAGGTTGCGCGTTTGCTCGCGGCTGTCCGTGTGCCCGAGGCACCAGTCCGCATCGAAGGCTCGCTGCGAGCCGCGGTTCCTGATCTGCCCAACGCCGTCGAGCGCGATCGCCGCGCTGGGACCGAGAGGATCATCGAGCTCGGCCGCTGGCTGATCCTCATCTTCGCCGCGGTCGCCGCCAACTTCCCGACGCCGACGGCCAATGTGCAGAGCGTCAACGTCCTGCTCAGCGGCTGGGCCTTCTTCAACCTCGCCGTCACCCTGAGCCTCATCGCTCGCCATGTGCCGGGACGCCAAACCCGCTGGGCGATGACCGCCCTCGACATCTCCGTGGCCACCGCACTGGTCTATCTGACCGGCGGACTCCACTCGGCCTTCGGGCTGACCTTCTACGCCATCGTGGTCGCCAGCAGCCTGCGCTACGGGCTGCGCGGCAGCCTGCTGTGCGCCGGCGCCGTCGGCGTCCTCGACCTGCTCGTCGGCTACGCGGTCAATGGCAACCTCGACCACGCGGCGCTCAACCTCTACGTTTCGCGCCTCTTCCTCTACCTGCTCATCGCGCTGACCAGCGGCCTGCTGAGCCGGGAGCTGATCAACACCCGCGCCCGGCAGCTGACCCACACCTTCCAGCTCGAGCACGCCGCCTTCTTCGAGCTTCGCGAGGTCGACCGGCTCAAGGCGGAGTTCATCATGCTGGCCTCGCACGAGCTGCGCACCCCGCTGGCCAAGATCAAGGGCTGGCTCGCGCTGATGCAGGACGCCGGCGACCGTCTGCCACCCAGCGCCCAGAGGGAGGGCATCGAGGTGCTGCGCAGCGAGTCCGAGCACCTGGCCCGGCTCACCGACAACCTTCTCTGCATCGCCCAGCTCGAGGCCGGCGAGATCCGCCTCAAGACCGGTCCCGTCGACCTGCGCTCCGTGCTCGAGCAGGTGGTGTCGCGCTTCGTCGAGAGCGCCGACCGTCATCGCTTCGAGTTCGCCGTCGCCGCCGATGCCCAGGTGGTGCTCGCCGACCACGAGCGGCTCTGCCTGGTACTCGCCTGCCTCGTCGACAACGCGCTGAAGTTCTCTCCCGAGACCGAGCTGGTGCGCATCACCGCGACGCGTCACGACTGCGACGTGCGCATCGAGGTGCAGGACAATGGCCGGCGCATCCCCGACGACAAAGTGGAGCGCGTCTTCGCCTCCTTCTATCAGCTGGAGTCGCCGCTGACCCGGCAGCGCGGCGGCGCCGGAGTTGGCCTTTACCTGGCGCGACAGCTGGTCGAGCGCATGGGCGGTCGCATCTGGATCGACAACAGGCGCGCACGGGGCAACACCTTCAACCTCACCATCCCCACCGAGGCCTGATCCCGCCCCGGCCAGTGCAACTAGGCTGGCCGGCATGGAATCGTTCGACGTCGCCGTCGTCGGCGCGGGGATCATCGGGTCGTCGGTCGCCTTCGAGTGCGCCGTGCGTGGCGCGCGCGTGGTCCTGCTCGAGCGACAAACACCGGGCTCGGGCGCCTCGGGGATGGCCGCCGGCATGCTCGCACCGTGCAGCGAGACGGCCGAGCCGGGGCCGTTCCTTACTCTCGGGCTTGACAGCCTGGCACGGTGGCCGGGTTTCGCCGCGCGCGTCACCGAGGAGAGCGGTGTCGACTGCGAGCTGGTCATCGACGGCGTGCTCCGCGTCGCTCTCGACGAGGCCGACGCCGCGGTGGTACAGCAGCGAATCGCCTGGCAGCGAGACGCCGGAGTCGCCGTGCAGTGGGTCGACGCCGATGCGCTGACGTCGTTCGAGCCGGCGCTGTCGACAACCGCAGGCGCCGCCTGGTACGCGAGCGAGGGGCAGGTCAACAGCGCCCGCGCCGTCGCGGCCATCGTGGCTGCGGCAGCGCAACACGGCGTCGCGCTGCGCTGCGGCGCAGCCGTCGTCGCCGTGGACGGCGCCGGTGTCCGGCTGGGCGACGGGGCCGTGGTCAGCGCCGCGACCGTGGCGCTGTGCGCCGGGCCATGGACGGGTGGGGTGCTCGCCGCATTGGGCATCTCACCTGCGGCGATTCGCCCCGTGCTCGGCCAGCTCATCGGCATCCGCGGTGTGGCTCATCCACCGGAGCACGTGCTCTACGCGGGCGCGTGCGGCTACGCGCTGACCCGACGTGACGGCGAGGTCATCGTCGGTGCCTCTGAGGACGACACCGGCTTCGACACCGCGGTCAGGGACGCGGTGACCGAGTCGCTGACCGGGGTGGCGCGCCGTCTCCTGCGTGACCCGGGCGCCGTCGCCACCCCCACGGTGTGGACCGGGCTGCGACCGGCGACGCCCGACGGACTGCCCCTGCTCGGCAGCCTCGACGTGGGCTCCGGACCGCGAGTTCTGGTCGCCACAGGCCATTACCGCAACGGGGTGCTGCTCGCCCCAGCCACCGCGGCCGGCGTCGCCTCGATGGCGCTCGACGACGCTGTACCTCGGGGCTGGGAGGCATTCGACGCCTCGCGGTTCCCCCGCTCCCCAGCCGCGCCGTAACCGCGCTCTGCGGCGCGCCGCACAAACTGCCCGCCACGGATATGGTTCATCGCGTCCCTGGCCGGCGCGGCGACTCTGCGGCAGAGTGACAGCATCCCCCACTCCCGAACTGCCGAGGACCACGCCATGCCTGCGATGCGAGTGTTTGTGCCACAGAAGGCTCCAACGGTCGAGGTCGGTGGGCGCGCCCACGCGACCACCGGCTTCCTTCGCCTCGTTGGATGCCCGCGCTGCTCGGGCCAGGGTCGCGCCCTCAGCGAACACGGCGGCCTCCTCATCGCCCGCTGTCTTGGCTGCGGCGATGAGTTCTCGGCGCCGCTGGCCACCGTGGAGGTCAGCGAGCCGAGACTGGTCGGCCGCGGCGGTCAGGGCATCGTCGACCTGGCGATCAGCGATGCCGCCTAGGCGGAGCCGCGCCTCGCCCGGCTAGGCGCGCACCCGAACCGTGCCCGCGGGCGCGGCGAACAGCCGGCCGACACGCGCGGCGAGACCCCCGCCCGCTTCGATCAGAGCACAGAGCTGGTCGGCGCGATCTGCGGACACGGCGATGAGCAGCCCGCCGGACGTCTGAGCGTCGGTGGCCAGGGTGCGCTGCAGCGGCGTCGCCGCCGCGTCCCACAGCGTCCAGGTCTCGGCATGGGCAAGGTTGCGCCGGCTGCCGCCCGGGACCAGCCCGGCAGCGACCAGCTCGGCCACCCCGGGCAGGGCGGGGAGTGCGGAGGCATCGACCTCGACGCCACAGCCGCTGCCCACCGCGATGTTGCGGGCATGGCCGAGCAGGCCAAAGCCGGTGACGTCGGTGACGCAGCGCACTCCGACAGCAGCTGCAGCCGCCGCGGCGTCGCGGTTGAGCAGGCGCATGCTCGCCACCGCGGCGCGACTGACCTCGTCCGGCGCCTCACCGAGCTTGGTGGCGTTGCTCACCACTCCCGTGCCCAGACGCTTGGTCAGCACCAGCACGTCGTCGGCGCACCCAGCAGCGTTGCTGGTGACCCGCTGAGGATGGACCGTGCCGACCACCGCGAGGCCGTACTTCGGTTCGGCGTCGCGCACCGAGTGCCCGCCGGCGAGCACCGCTCCCGCCTCGCGGACCTTCGCCTCACCGGCGGCGAGAACCTGGGCGAGCACCGCCGCGGGGAGCACGTCCTCTCCCGGCCAGGCGACGATGTTCAGCGCCAGCAGCGGCGTGCCGCCCATGGCGTAGACGTCGCTGAGTGCGTTGGCGGCGGCGATGGCGCCGTAGTCGTCAGGGTCGTCGACGACGGGAGCGAAGAAGTCGGTGGTGACCACCAGGGCGAGGTCGTCGCTGAGGCGATAGACGGCGGCATCGTCGGCGCTCGCCGCACCGACGAGCAGCGCAGGGTCATCGACGTTGAGTGGCAGCCCGCTGAGAATGCCGGCGAGCTCCGCCTGCGGGATCTTGGTGGCACAGCCGCCGCCGGTGGCGTACGCGGTGAGGCGCACCCGCTCATCGATCATCGCCGCAGCGTACACGGCGCTGACGCGGCACCGTGTTCGCGGCTACCCTGGGTCACTGTGAGGCTTACCGTGCTTGGCAGCGGATCTGCGTGGAGCACCGTGGGCGGCAACGCCTGTTACTGCCTCGACGGCCGCATCCTCATCGACTGCGGATCGCCTGCCCACCTGCTGCTGCCCAGGGCGGGGATCAACGTCCAAGACATCGACGTGGTGCTGCTCACGCACTTTCACGCCGACCACACCTTCATGCTGCCGTTGTTCCTCGGCGGTCGCGGACTGGGTGACAGGACGCCGCGACCGCTGCAGCTGGCCGGGCCGCCAGGGACTCGCGAATACGTCCTGCGCGTGCTGCGCACAGGTTACGGCCAGCTCTTGCACGATCTCGTGATCCACAACCTCGGGCTTCAGACCACCATCCTCCAGGACGGCAGCGATGTCAGCATCGGCGACCACCGAGTTCGCGCCAACGCCGTGGTGCACAGCACCGGGCCATCTTTGAGCTATGCGATCACCGGACCTGACGGCGCCACCGTCGGCTTCAGCGGTGACAGCACCCTGTGCGCCGGACTCCGCCGCACCGCGGCGGCGTCGCAGCTGATGGTCTGCGAATGCACCGACTTCGACGCACCGGTGGGTTCCCACCTGTGGCGGGGCGAAATCGAGACGCTGATCGACGAGCACCCGAGCACCACGTTCCTGCTCAGCCACCTCAGCGAACGTCGCAGCCTCGACGGCGCGCTGATAGCCCACGACCTGCTGAGCCTCGACGTCAACCCTCCGGGCACGGCCCCACCCCAGCCGCCGGAGGCGATGGCCAGGGCTACGTCGGGCGCGCCGTCCGGCTGAGCAGCCGGCGCCAGAGCAGCAGCGGCACGGCGCGGCAGATCCGCCGCCAGGCGCGCCGCCAGCGAACCGTCTCCTGGTCGGTGAGCCCGTCGCGAGAGAAGCCGGCCTTGCCCTCGTACTCGGCGATCAGCGCCAGCGCGTCGCTGGCGCGGCCGCGCACCCGGCGGGTGACCGGCGGAGCCGAGCCGTCGCGGTGGAACACCGTCGTGGTGTCGGGCGGCAGGGCGTTGGCGAGCCGTTTCGCGTAGGCGGCGAAGGTCTCTGCGGGACGCTGGCGCGCGCCGAAGAGACGGCCGAGCAGGTTGACCCGTCGCCACACGGCTCGGACTCCGCGAGGGCGGAAGAGCCAGAGTGTGGCGGCCGTGGTGAGCACGAACAACAGCACCAACCCACCGACGGAGCCGACGAGGATCCGGGGCGGTCCCTGGCCCGCGAAGCCGCCACCGCCGTTCTGCTGGTCGGGGGTCGGTGTGTGTGACGGCGACGGGCTGCTCGACGGTTGCGGGGTGGCTGCGGGAGTCGACGGCACCGCGGTCTGGCCGCCCCGCGCGATGGGGTCGTAGACGCCGTAGGGGCTCGACGGGGTGGGCTCGAAGGGGATCCAGCCGTAGCCGGGGAAGTAGGCCTCGACCCAGACGTGGGCGTCGCTGCTGGTGACCGTGTGGAGGAAAGACTTGACCCCGCTCGAGCTGTCGTCCTGCGTCCCCGGCCCGTAGCCCGACACCAGCCGAGTGGGGATCTGCAGCGCTCGAAGCAGGGCCCCCATCGACGAGGCGAAGTACTGGCAGTAGCCGGTATGCGACGTCTGCAGGAAGTAGGCGATCGGCCACTGGCCGCCGGGCACCTGCGGTGGGGTGAGCGTGTAGGTGAACTCGCTGGAGCGCAGGTGGCCCTCGATCATCTTCGCCCGGTCGTAGTTGTTGGTGGC
Organism: Candidatus Dormiibacterota bacterium; assembly: GCA_035938875.1. Taxonomy (GTDB): domain Bacteria; phylum Chloroflexota; class Dormibacteria; order Aeolococcales; family Aeolococcaceae; genus DASZGL01. The sequence goes on along the minus strand of DASZGL010000006.1, from coordinate 59,305 downwards.
GCCGGAGGTCCACTGGCGGGCGAGGTCGTTGATCAGCGCGATCTCTCGCGAGCCGATCGCCGTGCCCCCGGCGGGCAGCGCGACATAGCGCGGCGTCACCCAGTCGGGATAGGCGGTGGCGCCCGCCTGGCGCAGCTGGTCCTCGGTTGCCGTGGAGACAAGGCCGACGGTGACCAGGTTGTTGCTGAAACTGCGCAGGTCGACGTGGTCGACGGTGAGCAGCGGGCCGGTGTCGCCGCCGAGAGCGCCGCCGTCGAGCCCGAACACCCGCGACGCGATTGAGCTCTGGTCGGGCTCGCCGGGGAAGACCGCTTGTCGCGGGCCGTCGCCGGGTGACGCGCTGAAGTTGATGCGCGCCTGGACCTGGCGCGCCAGCGAGGTCGCCGCCACCCCTCCGTGGCTGGGATCGCGATCGCGGGGGATGGAGCCGGGGGCGGCGTTCACCGCGTTCGGTATTCCCCCGACGTCGGCGGGGTACCAGTTGCCCTGGTCGAATATGGTGTCGTTGACCTGGCGCAGGTAGACGGTGTCGGAGCTCGCCAGGGTGTAGCTGAGCACCGGTCGGGGGTCGTTGACCAGCGCCCCGCCGGGACGGGTGACCGACGAGAAGCCGATGGCGTTGGCGCTGGGCGATTTGCTTCCCAGGTTGCCGGCGCGCGCCCCCGACGAGCCGTTGGCGCCGAAGATGTGGGAGAGAAAACCGGACACGTCCCGGCTGGTCGCCGGAGGCACGACGATCGCCAGCAGCACCAGGACCACAGCCGCTCCCGATGCGGCGCGGCTGTAGCGCCGGTCAGTGCCCGGTAGGGCGATGAGACGGCGCCGCCGCCAGGTCTGCTCCAGGGCACCAAGGTGGACGCGCGCGAGCAGCAGGAGCGAGACGCCGATCGCCAGTGTCTGGGGCACCGCGACATCGCTCGGCGACGGCGCGTTGAGGACATTGATGGCAAGAACGACGTAGCACGGGAGCAGCGCCAGGACGCCACGCCGTTCACGCAGGGCCAGCCAGCCGGTGGCGAAACCCACCAGCCACATGGCGGCGCAGAGGCCGACGAGGAATCCCCAGTTGCCGGTGTCGTAGAGGCCCGTGGTCAGAGCCACGGCGTAGCGGGCAATGACGTTGCGCAGCCCCTCGCCGCCGTCGGCGGGCATCGCCGCCAGCGTCAGCGGCACGATGACCAGGATGCCGAGCAGCGGCGCGGCGGCGGCCGCGGCCAGACGCCCCGCCCAGGAGCGCGCCAGCAGCGCCGCCTCGACGACGGCGACGACGGAGGTGAGCAGGACGCTCCCGGTGCTGTCGGCCCAGTCAGCGGCCATGACCGCCCAGGTGGTGGTGGCCACCATGGCCACCGTCAGCAGCAGGACGATGAAACGGTCGGGGGTGTCGACCGCGCCACCAGCGCGAACCCGCGCGGCGACCACCGCAGCCGCCCTACTGGCCGACGGCGCGACGCCGGCGACCGACGCTCAGGTCGTCGCCGCGGCGGACCAGCCACCAGTCGAGGGCCAGACGCCAGGCGGCGAGGACTCGCATCGGCGGGCCGGTGGCGCCGAACGACGTCGGCTCGACGAAGATCGTCAGGTGGCGCTGGCCGCGCACCCCGACGTCGAGCACGGCCTCGATCCACCCCGGGTTTCGGTCGGCGGTGATCAGGATGATCCCCCCGCGTCCCCGCCAGCCCTCGCCATAGCGGGTGATCGTCTCGGCGAGCGTCGTGCTCCCGTCGTCCTCAGCGGTCGCCAGGTACTCGAGGATGCGCAGGCGCTGCGCCTCGCCGCGGCCGGCGCCGATGGCCGTGTGCCTGGAATCGTTGGTCACCAGGCCGACGGCCTGGCCGCGGCGCAACCCCGCGTGGCACACCGACGCCGCCAGGGTCACCGCGTACTCGAGCACCGACTCCGGGGCATCACCGGCGCTCAGCCCCCGGCGCAGGTCGAGGAAGACGAGCACGTCGGCGCTCTGGCGAGTGTCGTGCACCCGGCTCATCAGCCGCCCGGTTCGCGCCGTCGTCGCCCAGTGGATCCTGCCCATGCCGTCGGACGGGTCGTACTCGCGCACCGTGGCGACGTCGGGGGGCACGTCGAGAGGGCGTCCTCGGGGCGCGTCGCCGACGGAGCTGCCCGAGGTCAGCACTCCCAGCTCACCGACAGCGTGCACCGCCGGGTAGACGAGCACGGTGGTGCGAGGAGCCACTCGGACGCCGCGGGGAAACAGTCCGAAGGGATCGCCGAGGCGCGCCTCGATGGGGCCGAAGCTGTACAGGCCACGGCGAAGGAAAACGCCACGGGTCGCCCAGGTGACGCTGCCGCCTCCGGCGAGCGAGAAGGCCCGGCCGGGAACATAGCCGGGAATCCGCGTGCCGTCGTGCAGCTCGCAGTAGGCCACGGGCAGGATCCCGCGGTTGACCACGGTGAATCGCTCGGTGAACGGCTCGCCGACCATGAACGAGCCCTCCGGTGACTCCCGGCTCACCTCGAGGCGCCGGGCGATGGCCCGCGACCACACGAAGGCCAGCGCCAGCAGGAAGACGAGCACGTAGGCAAGGGTGTAGGCGAGGCGCACCCCGGTGATGCCGGCGAAGAAGCTGAGCACCGCGATGCACGCGATCAGCGGCGCGCGGGTGCTCACGCGAACCGGCGTCCCGCGACAGGCACGGACTCGGTGTCGAGCACCTCGGCGAGGACGCTGTCAGGGGTGACACCGCGCAGCTCGGCGTTGGGCTTGACGACGATGCGATGGGCCAGCACCGCTGGGGCAAGCTCCTTCATGTCGTCGGCGAGCACGTAGTCCCGGCCGCCGGCCGCGGCCCGCGCCTGGGCCGCGCGGAGCAGGCCGAGGCTGCCCCGCGGCGAGGCCCCGAGGGCCACGTCGGCGTGACTGCGGGTGCGCTGGACGACGCGCACCGCGTAGTCCTTGAGCGCCGGGTCGCACCAGGTCGCGGAGATCGCCGCCTGGCAGGCGATGAGCTCAGCGGGTGTGGTCACCGGGATGACGGCCTCCAGCGGCGTCGCCGTCTGGAAGCGGTCGAGCATCGCCACCTCCTGGTCGAGGGGGAGGTAGCCGAGGTGCACCTTGAGGAGGAAGCGGTCGACCTGGGCCTCGGGCAGCGGGTAGGTGCCGCCCAGCTCGATGGGGTTCTCCGTCGCCAGGACGATGAAGGGATCGGGGAGGGGGTGAGTGGTCCCGTCGACGGTCACCTGATGCTCCTCCATCGCCTCGAGGAGCGCTGACTGGGTCTTGGGCGTCGCCCGGTTGATCTCGTCGGCGAGCAGCACCTGGGCGAAGATCGGCCCCGGGCGGAACTCGAACGACGTCGTCTTGGGATTGAAGACGTTGACCCCGGTGACGTCACCGGGAAGCAGGTCTGGGGTGAACTGGACCCGGTCGAACTGGCAGCCGAGCGACCGGGCCAGCGCCTTGGCGAGCATCGTCTTGCCCACCCCGGGGACGTCCTCGATGAGCACGTGGCCGCGGCAGAGCAGAGCGATGACACAGAGCTCGATCTCGGCGTCCTTGCCGACGATCACCGTGCCCACGCTCTCCACGAGCCGGCGCACCGTCCCGCGAACCACGGCCGACAACGCTGCCAGTCCTCCACCGAGTCCATGCGGATGCCTGGGCCCGCGCATCCGGGATCTGAGTATATGCCCGCTTCGGCGCGACGCCCGTAGCGAACCAAAGGGAGCAAGGGGTACACGGAGGGCGTACGACGGTGTATACAGATATTTGCAGGCCACGCGACGGTCGCCATCGTGTCTGCGGAGGTCCTGGGGAGAGTTGCGACGGAAGGGAATTCAGATATGCAGGACAGGCCACAGGAGATCCTGACCACCGGCGAGGCAGCCGCCCTCTGCGGGGTGTCCCGATCGACCCTGCGGCGAGCCGTGGCCCACGGCCAGCTCGTCGCCTGGCACACCCCGGGCAAGCACCTCCGCTTCACCAGGGGCGCGTGCATGGACTTCGCCCGAGCCCTGGGTCGCGTCGACCTCGTCGGCCGTCCCTACGCCGACGATGGCGCTGACCAAGCCGAGGACCCGGCGGAAGCGCCTGCCGGAGCCCTCGAGGCACGGTCGCTCGCCCGGCTCTGAGGCCGTCGCCGGGCCGCCCTGCGTTCCCCTAGGGGTGGAGCGAGAGCACCAGGGCGGCGTTGGAGGCGACCACGAGGGCCATGACCCCGGCGCAGGTCCACACCGCCGCCGCCGCGAGCCGGCGGGGTAGCAGCGCTGCGCTGAGCAGCACCACGACGATGACTGGGATCTTGGCCAGGAGCAGTCCCCAGTCGCCGAAGGCATGGATCACGCCTGCGGTGAGCGGGTTGACCTCGCTCAGCCCGCTGACCAGTCCGACGATCGTCGTCAGACCGTCGAGCAGCTGGGCGCAGATGAAGTAGGTGATGGGCAGCCGTAGAGCCCCGTCCTGGAGCGCCACGGCGACGCTGAACGGTTGCCGGCGAGGCGCGACCATGGACTGCACCCCAGGATTGTCGGGGCGCCACCGCGCCGTCGAGATGACCGTCCGCTGACCACCGCGTCACAGGTTGACGCGTTTTGTCGTAGACGCGCCGCCGGATCAGCGACGGCGGGCGAGCAATCCCCCCACGCTGCCGCCGAAGAGGGCGAGCAGGTCGCCGCTGACCACGTTGTCGATGCGCATCGGTCCCAGGTCGACGAGGTTGTGCGATCCCGTGGTCAGTGCCGTGTGCACCAACGAGGCCTCGACGGCGAACTGGTACAGCGCACCGGTGGCGATGAAGCCGATGGCCACGACCACCCCCTGGTACATGCCCCACTGACCAGCGAGCCGCGCGGCGACAAAGCCGCCGACGATGACCGCGACGAACGACGCCACGCCGACGATGCCGCCGTCGGCGCGATCGGTGCCGCCGAACGCGGCGTTGGCGAGGTCGAGGCCGACGTTGGCGATGAGCAGCAACAGTGCCTCGCCCACGACCCAGCCGATGAGGCAGTGCCGCCAGGAGATGTGACCGCCGGCGTCGGCGGCGCCCGGAGCACCGCTTGTCGGGCGTGGCGTTGGGCGCGCCGGCTTGACGCTGTGCTCAGGCGCAACGGTTGCGACCGTCGCTCCGCCCGATGCCGATGCGGTGCTGGTGGCGGCGCGACGGCGGTTGGCCCGAGACATCGAGCCCGAGTATAGGCGGCGACGCCGTGGCGGCCGCCAGCAGCGCTACGGCGCCGACGGAGACTCCGGTGAGTGACCGACGTGGTTGTCGTAGAAGCGCTGAACCTCGTTGATGTCGAGCGTGTCCATGGGATCGTAGTAATCCCACGAGACGGCGGCGAATTTCTTGTCCATCTTGGTGTCGGGCACGATCACCACCTTGGGATACGTGTACTGGTTGATGAACGCCTGGGTCGCACCCGGTTGCGCCCGTGCCGCGTTGAGCAGCGCCTGGTCGGGCGGCACCGTCTGCAACCAGGTGCGCAGCTTTTGAAAATCGCTGTCGCACCCGGACGGACAGTTGTAGAGCACCACGATGTAGCCGTGCTCAAGGTTGTGCACCCAGTATTCGGGCGCGATCTCAGAGCTGTAGGCACCGTGGCTCAGCGGCGCTTTTCCGACCCCCAGGTTGTAATGACACCCGCTGGTCGGCGGATTGTGCTCGTAGGTGACCTTGGTTCCCTCGGCCACATGGTCGTGGGGCATCTCGGAGATCACCTGGCCCACCACAGCACCGTTGGTGTCGGGCGGGTCGGGCGAGTAGGGCCCGGTGTTGCTGTTGCTGTACGAGCAGGTGTCGTTGTCGGTGACGTTGTCGCCGCTGCTGCAGGAGACCAGGCTGCCCGCCAGCAGGGTCGCCATGGCGAGCAGACGACGATATCGAGCTCCGGTCACGGGTGCAGGACTGTAGCAAGCTCGCTGTATACGGGCCGTGTACTGTTCGGCTTCGATGCGCCTGATCGGACTGACCGGCGGGATCGCCACCGGCAAGAGCACCGTTGCCCGGATGCTCGTCGACCGAGGCGCGGTCGTCATCGATGCCGACCTGCTCGCCAGGGAGGTGGTCGAGCCCGGCGAGCCCGCGCTGGAGGAGATCGCCGCCGAGTTCGGCCGTGGCGTGCTCGATTCCGGCGGTCGCCTCGACCGCGCCGCGCTCGGCGAAGTCGTCTTCGCCGATCCCCAGCGTCGCCGGCGCCTCGAGGCGATCACCCACCCTCGCATCATCGCGCTGATGCAGCAACGCATCGCCGCCGCCCTGCAGAGCTACGCGCCGCTGGTGGTCGTCGACATCCCCCTGCTCTTCGAGAACCGTCGCGACAGCTGGATGGAGGGCGTCATGCTCGTCTACGCGGACACCTCGACCCAGGTGCGACGAATGCGGGAGCGTGACGGCTTCTCCGAGGAGGAGGCACGCCGCCGCATCGCCGCGCAGATGGCGGTCGACGAGAAGCGCCGCATGGCGACCTGGGTGATCGACAACGGTGCCAGCGTCGATGACACCCGCCGCCAAGTCGACGAATGGTGGAGCGACAACGTGGCACCGGTGGGTGGCTGACAGTGCCGGCCGGCCGCCCTACGCGATGCTCACACCGTCGAGCAACAAAGAGACCAGCTCGCGCTCGTCGCGCGCGTACTCGTCGCGTGAGCCGCGCGACAGGCTGCCGATGACATAGCCAGTCAACACCATCTCGGCAATGCCGACGATCGCATAGGTGACCAGGCGCGGGTCGAGGTCGGAGCGTACCTCGCCGGCAGCACGGGCATCGACCAAGAGCCTCTCGATAGCGTCAAAGGCGACCAGAACTGTGGCGAGATCGTGCGACTCGAGGAATTCGTAGGAGCGCGAGATCTCGTTGATCATCACCGTGATCAGCTGCGGATCGTTGCGGAAGGTCTCCACCCAGAAGTGGACCAGCTTGGCCAGGCGGTCGCGGAACGGCGAGGGCGTGGCGCCGAGCTCGTGGAGGTAGTCGACGTACATCGCCCAGCGTTCGCTGTAAATCGCGGCGAGGATCTCCTCCTTGTTGCGGAAGTGGTGGTAGACGAGGCCGTAGGCGATGCCGGCGGCCTCGGCGATGTCGGCGACCCTGGCCCCGTGGAGGCCGCGCCGGGCAAAGACCTCGATGGCCGCGGCGAGGATGCGCTCGCGGGTTTCCTCGCTGCGCCGCGTCCGGCGGGCCGGGCCGTCGCCCGCGTGCGCCGCTCCGGCGGTGCTCACGCGGTGGCTCCTTCGGCGATGAGTGCATCCACCGCTGCGGAGTCGTAGCCGAGCTCACCGAGCAGCTCGCGGGTGTGCTCGCCGTACCCGGGGGCGGGGTGGCGCACCGACGGCGGCGTGGCGCTCAGGGTGAAGGGGAATCCCAGCTGCGCGGTGGGCCCGCCGACGCCCTCGGCGATGCGCAAACGGCGGTGCCGCACCTGCTCGTTGGCGAACACCTCGTCGAAGCTCAGCACCGGCTCACAGCAGACGTCCCGGCCGGCGAGATGGGTGGCCCACTCGGCCCTGGTCCGGGTGAGGAATATGGCCTCGAGCTGGGCGTGGACTCGGCCGCCGGCCTCGCCCTCGGCGAAGGCCTCGTCGGCGAGATGGGGAGCGCCGAGCGCCTCGACCAGCTCCTTCCAGAACTTCGGCTCCAGGGCGCCGACGCTCATCACCCCGTCGGCGCAGCGGTAGAGGTTGTAGCAGGGGTGGCGGCCGTTGAGATGCACCGTCGCCGGGCGCGGATTGACTCCCTCGCTGAAGTACCGGCCGGCATGCACCGACAGCCAGGAGACGACGCCGTCGAGCATGGAGACGTCGCAGTGCTGACCCTCGTTGGTGCGCTGCCGCGCCTGCAGCGCGGCGAGGATGGCGATGGCGGCGCTCATGCCCCCGCCGCCGATGTCGCCGATCTGCACTCCGGGGATGGCCAGAGTGCCGTCGGCGGTGCCGGTGAAGCCGGCGATGCCACCGATGGAGATGTAGTTGATGTCATGGCCGGCGCGGTCGCGATATGGCCCGTCCTGGCCATAACCGCTGATGCTGCAGAAGATCAACCGCGGGTTGCGCGAGTGAAGCGCAGCGTAGCCGACGCCGAGACGGTCCATGACCCCGGGGCGAAAGGACTCGACGACCACGTCGGCGGTGTCGACGAGGCGGAGGAAGGCCTGGCGACCGCCCGCACTCTTGAGGTTCAGCTTCATCGATCGCTTGTTGCGATTCAGCCCGTAGTACGCCGCCGAGTATTCGCCGTGCAGCGGCGGGGTCCAGCGGATGTAGTCCCCGCCGACGAGGTCCTCCACCTTGATGACGTCGGCGCCGAGGTCGGCGAGGAGCATGGTGCAGAAGGGACCCGGGAGCAGGCGGCTGAGGTCGAGCACACGCAGTCCCGAGAGTGGCATGACCCGCCGGAGTGTAGCGTCGCCCAAAGAGGCGGCCGGCCCGGCCCCGTCACGACCCTGTTGACAGAACAAGTGCTCGCCGCGGGGAGTGCTGAGCTACGATGGACCGACCGTCACCATGGTCAGCAACGAGGATGTCGTTCGAACCCTGGAGCGGATCGCGGGTCTGCTCGAGATCAAGGGGGGCGACAACGCCTTCAAGGCACGGGCCTACCGGCAGGCGGCGGTGCAGGTCGAGAACCTCTCGCGCCAGCTTGCCGAGATCGTTGCCTCGGGTGACGACCTCCGGGAGATCACCGGGTTCGGTCCGGCGATCGCCCAGAAGGTCGGTGAGCTGGTGAGCGGCGGCCGGCTCGCCTACCTCGAGGCACTGGAGGCGGAGATCCCGCCCTCGCTCCTGGAGATCTGCACGATCGCCGGCATCGGCCCGCGGACGGCCGCCACGCTGTGGCAGGAGGCGGGGATCACGACCCTGGACGAGCTCGAAGCCGCGGCTCGTGGCGGCGGACTCGGCCGCCTGCCCCGCATGGGCGCGAAGACCGTCGCCAACGTCCTCGCCGCCGTCGAGAAGCGGCGCGCCGAGGGCGAGAAGCGCAGAAGGCCGCGCGACGAGATCGCCGAGCTGGCCGAGACGCTCGCCGCAACACTGCGCACCGTGCCGTCGGTGGATCGCGCCGAGATCGCCGGCTCGTACCGACGCGGGCGGCCGACCATCGGCGACCTCGACCTCCTCGCCGCGACCGCCGAGCCGGTGGCGGTGCTCACCGCGTTCGCGGCGCTGCCCCAGGTGGAGAGCGTCCTGCTCCGTGGACAGACCAAGTGTTCCATCACCACCGGCGGGCTCCAGGTCGACTGCCGCGCTGTCGCCCCCGATGAGTTCGGCGCCGCCTGGCAGTACTTCACCGGGTCGCAGGCGCACAACATCCGCCTGCGCGGCATCGCCCTGCGCAAGGGACTGACGCTCAACGAGTACGGCGTTTTCCGCGTCGATGACGGGGAGCGCATCGCCGGCGCCACCGAGGAGGAGGTCTACGGCGTGCTCGGGTTGCGCTGGATCGCCCCTGATGAGCGCGAGGACCGCGGCGAGATCGACGCGGCGCGGATCGCCGCCGCCGAGCCGGTGGAGGCCACGGCGTGATCAGCGAGCTGACCATCAAGGTGCCGGCGCCCTTCAGCGGTGTGGACGACGTCGGCTTCAGCGCGCGCTATCCGGCCCAGGAGGCGGGAGAGCCGCTGCGCGACATCCCCGTCTTCGTCGAAGGACCGGCACGGCCGATGCGACGGTTGGTCGAGCGACTTGTGCTCTTCGCCGAGAAGGAGCACTTCATCGACGGTGAGCCCGAGCAGGAGGCGTACACCTGGACCACGCCCATCCAGCTCACCGACGAGGTCTGCGTCATGGCGTTCCGCGACCGCAGCGATGCGGCACCGTCAACGGACGCCGCGGTGCTGCGCGGCTACCTGTGGAACCTCGTCCGACCTCTCGCCTTCACCTTCCTGCGCGACTGCGTCCGCATCGGCGAGCTGCGTCTCAGCGATCGCATCGCCGTCGTCCTCGACGCCGGCCGGCCGCCGACCATCGACCTCGAGCTGGCTCGCGACGCCATCACGCCGGAGAACGGGACTCTGCTGCTGATCTCCTGAACCGCAGCGCCCGCGCTCGCCGGACTGTCAATGCGCGGGCGTCGGCGAGGCTGATGGTGAAGGTGACGGCGTCGGTCCCGAGGAACAGGGTCCTGGAGGCGTCGGGCACGGGGTGGGGAATGGCGTCGGTGTGCCCGCCGGGGTCGGCGACGGCGCCGGCGACGTCGTGGATGAGGCGCTGCTCGACGGGTTGGGACTTCCCGTGGCCGACGGCGACGGGGTCGGCGTCGCCGGTGGTGGCGTCGCCGGCGCGGTGGGACAGCCGATCAGGGCGGGATTGAAGGGCAGCGACGGCGTCGGCGATCCCGAAGGAGTTGGCGACGGCGTGGGCGTGGGTGTTGGCGTCGGGGTCGGGGTCGGAGTCGGCGCTGCGCTGGCGGCCGGCGAGGCACCCGGCGACCCGCTCGCCGTCGGCGTGGCCGCGGATGTCGGCGTGGTCACCGCCGCAAACGACGGGCATGGTGGCAGGGGTGGCGGTGTCGTCGCGCCGGCACCGTTGATCAGCAGCGAGACCGCCACCGCGATGGCACCCACGATGACGGTGACCACGAAGGTGATCGCCCCCCACTCGTGGCGCAGGATGCGGCTCACGCCGACACCGCGGCCAGGGCGTCACGGATCGCGGGGCCGAAGACCGGATGGTCGCGCGCGGTGCGGATCAGGGTCTGCAACCAGCCCTCGGGTGTGCCCGCGTCGAGCAGCTCACCCTCGAATTCAAGACCCCAGACCTCGCCGTCGCTCAGCACGCCGGCGATGCCGTCGGTCAGCTGGATCTCTCCACCGGCGCCGGGCTGCGTCCTGGCGAGCGCGGCGACGACCGCCGGTGTCAGCACGTATCTGCCCATGATGGCCAGATCGCTCGCCGCCTCCTCGGCGGATGGCTTCTCAACCACCGAAGTGATCCGGTGGAGCCGTCCCCGCGACTCGGCGACGGTGGCGACGCCGTAGCGCGAGATGCCCTCACGCGGGACGCGCCGCAGCGCGAGGACCGGTGTGGCCAGCTCGCGATAGGCGGCAACAAGCTGAGCGAGCACCGGGGGCCCGCCGTAGGAGAGGTCGTCAGGGAGCAGGCAGGCGAAGGGACGGTCGCCGACGAGGGGGCTGGCGCAGAGCACCGCGTGGCCCAGCCCAAGCGGCTCGGGCTGATAGACGTAGGCAAAGCTGGCCAGCCGGGCCAGAGAGCGCAGCATGGCGAGGTCGGTGTGCCGGCCCCGAGCCTCCAGGACACGCTCGAGGTCGGGGGAACTGTCGAAGTGCGCCGCGATCAGCTCCTTGCCCCGGCTGGTCACCACCACCATGGTGTCGCACCCGGCAGCCACCGCTTCCTCCACCCCCCACTGCAGGATGGGACGGTCGAGAATGGGAAGGAGCTCCTTGGGCAGCGCCTTGGTGGCCGGCAGGAAGCGCGTCCCCAAACCCGCGGCAGGGATGACGCAGTGGCGCAGGTCCATCGGCGGCGCATTGTCGCCGCTGGTGCCGTTGGAGCGCAGCCGCCCCGATCGGGCGCCGGTGGTGGATGCCCGGCGCGCGCAGTGCCGGGCCTGATGCGACACTTGGCTGCGTGACCGAGAGTGCCAGGGACTTCAGCGACGCGCGCGGCTTCGCCCGGATGATCGTCCACGACCTGCGCACGCCGCTGACGGTGGCGATGAGTCACGCCGAGCTTCTCGCCGAGGCGGGCGAGGAGTTCGACGCCCACACTCGTGCAGAGATGGCCCGTGAGCTGCTCGCCTCCGTCCAGCGGCTCAACGACATCGTCGATTCGCTTGCCGCCCGCGCCTTCGAGAAGCTCTGAAGGCCGGATCGTATAATTCGGCTCCGCTCCGTTGTGGCGCGGCGGGCGATGGACCGCGTGCGTGCCCCGTTCGTCTAGTGGCCCAGGACACCGCCCTCTCAAGGCGGAGATCATCGGTTCGAATCCGATACGGGGTACCAGCGCGCGCGGTGGTGTCCAGGGGGGCTGACGACCTGCTACATATGCGGTAGCGCACAGCCCGCCCTTGGGAGATCGCGCCCATGCTCGTCGACTTGGTTTCGCCACCCAACCTGTTTTATGCGTTCGGCGTGCCGGTGATCTGCATGGCCGTCTCGGGGGTGATCTCGGTCGTCCTGTTCAAGGCGCTGGGGCGCATCTTCCGCACCTGACCAGCACGCCCACCGTCGTCGTCGGGGGCGGGATCGTCGGCCTGGCAACTGCGCGCGAGCTGCTGCTGCGCCGCCCCTCCGCACCGGTGACGGTGCTCGAGAAGGAAGGGCGTGTCGGCGCGCATCAGAGCAGCCACAACAGCGGGGTGCTGCACTCCGGTGTGTATTACACGCCGGGCGGCCTTCGCGCGCGCACCTGTGTCGAGGGTGCCCGCCTGATGGAGGACTTCTGCGACACGCACGGCGTCGCCCTCGAGCACCGCGGCAAGCTGATCGTCGCCGTCGAGCGCGGCGAGCTGGGCCGGCTCGACGACCTGCACGCCCGCGGTGTCGCCAACGGAGTACGAGGGCTCGAGCTGATCGACGGCGACGCCATCACGCAGGTCGAGCCGCACGTGCGCGGGCTGCGCGCCCTGCGCATCCCCGGCGCCGCCGTCGTCGACTACTCGCAGGTGACCGACGCGCTCGCCGCCGACGTGCAACAGCGCGGTGGCGATGTGCGCTGTGGCGTCGCCGTGGACGCAATCCACAATCGCGAAGGCGGCGCCGAGGTCATCACCGCCGCAGAGGCGTTCACGGCGACGGCGGTGATCGTCTGTGCCGGGCTCTGGTCTGATCGACTCGCGGTCTCAGCAGGTGCGCCGCGGCATCCTCGCATCGTCCCCTTCCGCGGCGATTTCTGGCAACTTCGTCCACAACGCACCGAGCTGGTGCGCGGTTTGGTCTATCCCGTTCCCGATCCTCGCGTGCCTTTCCTTGGCGTCCACGCCACCAGGCGGATCGACGGCACCGTGTGGCTGGGTCCGAGCGCCGTGCTCGCGCTGAGCCGCGAGGGATACCGTCGCGGTGCGCGCAGCCGCTCGGATATCGCCGACCTGGCCGGCGATGCCGCGGTATGGCGAATGCTTGCCCGCCACTGGCGGAGTGGCGTGACCGAGCTGGTCCGCGATCGCAGCCGGCGACTCCTCGTTCGCGCAGCGCAGCGCTACATCCCCGAGCTGCGCAGCGACGACCTGACGCCGGGCCCCTGCGGCATTCGCGCCCAGGCCGTCGATGCTCGAGGTCGGTTGCTCGACGACTTCGCCACCTGGCGCGACGGCGCGGTGATCTGCGTTCGCAACGCCCCGTCACCGGCGGCGACGGCGTCGCTGGCCATCGCCCGACTCGTCGCCGACCTGCTGGAGGCATGACCGGACCGAAAGAGGCGATCATCGGCGACGCCATGTTGATCCGCCCCTGCACACCCGGAGAGGTCTCCGCTCTGGTGCGGCTGTGGCGCGACGCCGGCACGGTGGCGACCATCGGCGAAGATCTCCCCACTCTGTCCGGGCTTGTGGGACGCGACGACCAGCCGGTGCTTGTTGCCGTCGACGAATCCGGCGATGTCGTGGGCTCGCTGATCATCGGCTGGGACGGTTGGCGCGGGCACATGTACCGGATGGCGGTGCATCCCGCCCACCGCCGCCAGGGCATCGCGCTCGCCCTCGTGCGTGAGGGTGAGCAGCGCCTCCGCGACAGGGGGGCGAGGCGTATCGGCGCGGTGGTCGTCGCCGCCGATCCCCGGGCGACGGCATTCTGGATCGCCGCCGGTTACCGTCCCCAGGTCGACATGCGGCGGCACGTCAAGGACTTCACCTGAATCCTCGGCGGCGATGTTGTGTCAGCCCTCCTTGGCCTCCCACCACTGGCACCACCACTGGGCTCCGACCAGCAGCTGCAGCTTGGGGTGATTGCAGTAGGCGATCTTCTTCCACTCGCCGACGTAGTACTTGCAGTTGTCGCATCGCTGCTCGCCTGACGGAGTCCCGCGCAGCTTGGCCTCGCGCTGAATGGCAAGGAACGCCTCGTTCTCGCGCTCCATCTGCTCCTCGCGCGAGACCTTTGCCTCCCTCATGTCAGCGGCTCCTCGTCGGGGCTCTCCCACCACTGGCACCACCACGTGGCGCCGACGGGCATGCGCACCATCATGTGATTGCAGTAGGCGATGTCGCCGATGCCGATGTAGAACTTGCAGCCGTCGCATTGCTGGTCCTCGTAGGCATAGCCCTGGAGGATGTTGTCCTCGAGCTTGTAGACCAGGCGTCGGTGCTTCTCGTCGACGGGTGCGGGGTAGCCGGCCACGCCAGGAGAGTAGCCAAACGCCCCGGCCAAACCGTAACCCGGTTGCTGACGCCATCATGGTCGCGATGTACGACGTCGTCGTCGCCGGTGGTGGACCGGCCGGACTGAGCGCGGCGAGGGCCGCGGCGGAAGCAGGCGCCAGGGTTGTGCTGCTGGAGCGGGACAGCGCCTTCGGCATCCCCACCCGCACCAGTGGCGGGAGCTTCATCGCCGACCTTCGCAGGCTGGGGATCCCCGAGCACCTCTACAACCCGATCACCGAGGTGCGCTTCCTTGGACCCGAGCGCGAGGCGGTGATTCCCTTCAGCCATCCCGAGGTCTGCATCCTCGACGTCCGCGCCCTCTACCAGTGGCTCGCCGAGCGGGCGGCGAGCGCCGGCGTCGACCTCCACCTCAGGGCGACGGTGATGCGCGCCGCGTCGGCTGGCGACGGCGTGGCCGTCGGCGTCCGCGGCCCCGGCGGCGAGTGGCGTACGGCGGGCCGCTACGCGGTCGACGCCACCGGTACTGCGGCAGTCGTCGCCACCGCGATGGGCATGCATCCGCCGTTCGCCCGCCGCGCGGTTGGCGCCGAGGTCGACATGTCGGCGCCGGCGTTCCCGACGTCCACGTGCTGGCTCATCGTCGGTGAGCAGATCGCCCCGGCGGGGTACGCGTGGGCGTTTCCCTATCGCCAGGGACGCGTCCGTCTCGGCGTCGGTGTCATGCGCCCCGACAGCGACGCCGATCCGCGCGAGCTGCTCGACCGCGTCCGCCGGCTTCCCGCGCTGGGTGAGGCGCTCGAGGGTGCTCAGCCTCTCGAGGTCCACGCCGGTCTCATCCCCGTCGAGCCCTTGCGCACCAGCATCGTGCGCGACCGGGTGGTGATCATCGGTGATGCCGCATCCCACGCCTCGACTCTCGTCGGCGAGGGAATCCGTTATGCCATCGCCGCCGGCGAGGCCTGCGGCGCTGCGCTCGGCGAGGCGGTGCGCACCGGCGACGACGCTCCGCTGCGCCACTTCGAGCGAAGCTGGCGCGACCGGCATCACCGCGATTTCCGCGTCGCCTTCCGGATCAACCGCGCCCTGGCCTCGTTTGACGACGCCCGCTGGGACCGCAGCGTGGGCGCGCTGGCATCAGCGCCGCGATGGTTTGTCGTCGCAGCGTTGCGCACCGACTTCCGACCGCGCCACTTCGCCAGGCTCGCCGTCGCTCATCCGCGCCTGGCGTCACGCTTTCTCCGCGCCGCGGTCAGCTGACGGCGAGCAGCTCGATGTCGAAGGTGAGGGTGGCGTTGGCGGGGATCACCGGGGCGAACCCGGCGTCGCCATAGGCCAGCGCCGGGGGGATCACGAGGCGGCGGATGCCGCCGGCGTGCATGCCGCGCACCCCCTCCTCCCATCCGACGATCACCCTGCCCGCACCCAGCGCAAAGACAAAGGGTGGCGTGCCGGCCTTGCGCGACGTGTCGAAGATGCAGCCGTCGGCGGTCCACCCGGTGTACTGCACCGTGACCGAGCTGCCGGTGCCGGCCACCGCCCCGGTGCCGACCTTGATGTCACCTGATTTCAGCCCGTCTGACGCGGTGATCAGCGTCACCGGGGTGGCGAGGCTGTCGGTCGTCGCCGGTTGAGGTTGCAAGGCGCAGGCCGCCGCCGGAGCGTGTGTGCCGGCCGACGACGTGTCGCTGCTGGTGTTGGTGCTGTCCCCGCAGGCGACCATCGCTGCGCCGAGCAAGCCGAAGGCTGCGAGCGCGATCGCGCCCTGCGGCAACCGGGCAAGGACTGCGGCGCGAGGAGTCGGCATCGGCGCCGGATGGTATCCGGCGGTGGCCGCTCCTCGCGCCACCACGTTGTTCTCGGCTACTTGTCCATGGTCAGCGCGCCGCCGCCGGAGTTACTCGCATCACCCTGGACACCGAAGCCCAGCGTCAAGCCGAGACTGCCTGCGGGCAGCGGTGGGAACTTCTTGATGACGAAGTCGGCGACGAACGCGCCGTTGGCATCCGTTGTCACGGCGAGGGTGTTGACGACATCGCACTGGGTGAGCGGATTGGTCACCGTCGGGCCGGTCGCGTCGAGCGCGCAGATGGTGCCCGTAACCTGGACGTTCGGCGAGTAGCCGGAGCCAACGGCGTGAATGGTGTCGCCGACCTTGCCGTGGTTCGGCGTCAGCACGACAACGGGTGTGTGCGCCGTCGACGCCGCGGCCGATGTCGTGGTGCTGGTCGTCGAGCTCGTTGTCGACGACGAGCTCGAGCTGGTGGTGCTGCTGCCGCAGGCGGCGAGCAACGCGGCCAGCCCCGCCAGTCCAGCCCACATCGCGGTTCTTGTCATCTGCGGACTCCCAGATAGTGGGTTCGCCGCTCCCCCCACGGGCGCGATACGACCCGGACATGCATGCGATCAGCGCGCAGGAGACGCCGGGAGGTCACCTGCTCGCGGATGCTCCAACCCGCGCGATGGTACACCCCGGCGGCAGCAGGCAGCGCCCTCATACAGCGGCGATGCCCGAGAGCAGCACGGCGGTGCACTGGCGGGCGACAGACTCGACCCCGTCCCGCTCGACGCGCGGCACCAGGATGCTGGAGTCGAGCATGCCGAAGAAGGCGCGGCCGACGAGGTCGAGGTCGAGGTCACGGCGGAAGACGCCTTGCGACACGCCCCGCTCCAGGACGGCTCGCAGCGGTCTGACGAAGCGGTCGGCGAGCTGCCCCTGCCCGACGCGCTGCACAGCGGCCGGTGCCTCGCGACGGAGCAAGGCCTCCAGCGGACCCACCCTGCCCAGGACCACCAGGTGGGCCTCGACGAGGCCGAGCAGCTCTGCCTCGGGATCACCGTCGGTCCCCGCCGTGTGCGCCTTGATCTCGCCGGTCAGCTCCTCGTGCAGCTCCATCAGCAGGGCGACGAGCAGGTCCGCCTTGGTGGGGTAGCGGCGGTACAGGGTGCCGACGCCCACGCCCGCCGCGCGGGCGACCTCGTTCACGGAGATGCGGTCGCCGTGCTCGGCGAACGCCGCCCGGGCGGCGTCGAGCAGCCGCTTGCGGTTTGCCCGGGCGTCACTGCGCTCACGGCGCACCGGCCGCACCGATGGCACCTGCTGAGCCACGCAGCCAGTCTAACCGCGACCGTCCGGCCTGCCGCCGTCGGTCGCCCGCAGCCACCGTACAATCGTGTGGCGCCGCGCGGTGGCGCCACCTTTCAGGCACTCACCTCAGGAGCCGCAATGGCCAACACAATCAAGGAATCCAAGGGGATCACCTCCCAGAAGGACATCATCACCGGCGTGCGCTGCCCGATCTGCAACCAGCTGATGCGCCAGAACGAGATCAGCGTGGAGATCGCCTTCCGACACACGCGAAAGCCGGGCGAGCCGAAGCGCGAGCGGATCATCAAGCACGCCAAGAACTGCGGCAAGGCTGCCTAGCGTCCTGTTCTGAGACAGGACGCCAGCCCCGAAGCCGTCCGCGGTAGGGGCGGCAACACCGTCGTAACGCGGCGACGACGAGACGTGGGGCGCTTCAGGCGCGGTGGTAGGGTCGCGTTCTCGGCCGCGTCCCGGCCGCGCTGGCGCAGGAGCGAGGAGAATCCAGACATCGACAGCCTCTTGTCCGCCTTGCGCGCCCACGAGGACTGGGTGGTCGCTTTTCTCGCCGTGGTGGTGCTCTTCCAGGCGGCGATCATGCTTCTCTGGGCACGCCGAGCCGGCGCCATGCATCGCGACCTGACCTCCGCCACCGCTGACGCACAGGTCGCCAAGGACGCGGCGGCCCTCGCCCTGGCAAGCGATTTTCTGCTGCACCAGGACAACGCACCGCGCGCCCCTGAGGCGCCACGGCGCGCAGAGCCGGCGCCGCCGCTCAGCGACCAGGCAGAGCCGCGCGAGATCTACACGGCTCCAGGCGCCACCAGGCAAGCCGCGTCGACCGTCGCGGCTGCGCCGACCAACGATGCGTCGCCGGCAGACGTTGCGCCTGACGCAACGACGCAGCCCGCGGAGGCCGGCGCAGCGCGGGGTTTCGCCAGCCCACCGGCGCCGGCGCCGCCGCCCATTGCGCCGATGGTGGCCGCGGCGGCCGCAGACGACACCATCCGCGACCCGCGTGCCATGGCCGCCGCAGCCTGGGCGAGGTTGGGCGTGCCGGCCGAAGCAACCCCGACGTCCACCGACGGTGAGGCAACCGCGGACACCGCGACCGCAATGGACCAGGGGTGGGGAGCGTGGGTCGCCGAGGCCGCAGTGGAGCCGCTGGGGAGTGACGCCGGCGCACCGGTGATGGCCGACGACGCGGCGACGGCGGCGACAGTCGCATGGATCAGCACCCAGGACGGCGCCGACGAACCATCCAGCAATGGCAGCGCCGATGCTGTCAAGGAAGCCGAACCGGCACCGGTGCCCACGCCACAGTCAACCGGCAGCGAAGTGCTTCTGGTCGAAGATGACGAAAACGTCGTCAAGCTCTACCGCATGCTGCTGGAGAGTCGTGGCTACACGGTGCGCCACGCTCCCGACGGGGTCGTCGGTATCGACGAGGCGCGTCGCAAGCGCCCGGACCTCATCCTCCTCGACGTGATGATGCCGCGCATGAACGGCATCATGTTCCTGCAGGCGATTCGCGAGATCGCCGAGATCCACGATGTCCCCGTGGTGATCCTCTCCAACTTCAAGGAGCCGCGCCTCGTCGAGCGGGCGATGGCGCTTGGGGCGGTGGAGTACATGGTCAAGGCGCAGACCCGCCCCGAGGCTCTGGCCGGGGCGATTCCGCACTGGATGCGCGGCGAGAAGGTCTTCGCCTCCTGAAGCGTGCCACCCGTCTCGGTCCCTGATCGAGGCGAGCGATACACTGCGGGACATGGGCGTGGAGATCCCACTGTTTCCGCTCTCGACCGTGCTCTTTCCGCACATGCCTCTGCCGCTGCACATCTTCGAGGACCGCTACCGCGTGATGATGCGTGACTGCGAAGAGGAGGGCGTGACCTTCGGCGTCGTCGCCATTCGCGCGGGAGTCGAGGCCCACGGCGCAGCGACGCCGCACCCGGTGGGCACGCTCGCCCAGCTCCGCGAAGTCGAAAAGCTGGAGGACGGCCGCTACAACCTGCTCTGTGTCGGCGCCTCGCGATTTCGCATCGCGAGCACGTCGACCAAGCGTCCCTACCTTGTCGGCGAAGTCGAGTATCTCGAGGATGAGGTAGGTGACCCCGCCGCGGTGCAGCGGCTGGCGGGACAGGTGACCACGGCGTTTCGCCAGTACGCCGATCACATCGCCGAGCTCAGCGATCGCCGCCACGCAGAACTGGACCTGCCGGACGATCCCGAGCTGCTCAGCTACCTGGTGTCAGCGACGCTGCAGATCGAGATCCCCCGCAAGCAGGAGCTGCTGGAGCTGAACTCGGCGGCGTCGCGGCTGCGGCGTTGCCTCTCGCTGCTGCGCCGCGAGTCGGTGCTCCTCGGGCAGATGCTCAGTCGGCGCGACGTACCCATGGGGCGCATCTCCCCCAACTGACGTGGACCCGGGCTGGCGGGCGTTGACGCCTACTACAAACATGTGTATGCTCCGCGCCGCAGCCTGACCGTGCTGCAGGCCGGAGGGGCGGCCGTCGACCACCACTGGAGGCCGCCCCATGGTCCCACGCTGGTTCCGCCTGCTCGTCGCGCTCCAGCTCGCCGCCGCGGTGGCCCTCGGCTTCGTCGCCGTGCGCATGGTCAGCGGGGGTGTCCGCGAGACCGCCGCGGCGGTGATGCACTGGGCGCACTCCAGCCCGCCACCACCGCCGTCATGGCCGGCGATTCCGGTCCCGGCTCGCACCGCGACAGCCCAACCCCCGGGCGCCGCCGGCGCCGTATTCTCGCCCGACCTGCTGCGCCGGTTCAACCGCGACACGGCGAGCACGGCGACCGGTGAGTACGCCCTGTTACTCCGCCTCGAATCGGTCATCGCTGACCAGATCATGCAGATCCTCGCCAGCTCCAGCAGGGGCCGCTGACGTGGAATCGCTGAAGCAGCTGATCGACAACTGGATCCTCCTGGCGCAGGGCTTGATCGGCAGCATCGGCGCGCTCGCCTTCCTCATCGCCTTCATGTACAAGATCATCGCCGTCGAGCCGCGCAGCGTCATGGAGGCGAAGCGCTGGATCGGCCGGATCGTCTTCGGCACCATCGGTGTCGAGGTTGCCGGCACCTTGACCCATGCGCTGATCTCCACCATCCCCAGCAACCTCCACTGACTCCCGCGCGGCGATGTCGGTACACGCGTTGGTCCCCGCACTGCTCAGCGAGCTACGACACCCGGTCAGCTCCTTCATCGACATGCTCACGGGGGCGTTGCTGACCTTCGTGGACGGCGCGCGCAGCGACATCGATCGGGTGCTTCAGCGCCACCTGTTCAGCACGATCGACACATCGGTCCCGGGCAACCGGCCGATCACCGCCAATCCCTCGCTGAGCCGCCTCAACCTTGGCGTCGCCGTGGCCGCCGACGCGTTGATGGCCCTGGTGCTCACCTTCGCCTGCCTGCGCAGCCTCTTCGAGCGCTCCTTCAGGGCGAGGTACAGCCTCAAGGTGATGCTTCCCCGCCTCATGCTCGCCATCGTCCTGGTGCAGTTCTCGCTACCGCTGATGCAGATGGCTGTCGACCTCGACAACGCCATGTCGCAGATGGCGCTGTCACTCGGCGACAACATCAATGTCGACCAACTGCCCTGGTCGCCGCCGCTGAGCCATGAGACCGTGCACCACCTCGCGGTCACCCAGGATCTGTTCCACGCGGTCTTCGCCGTGATCCTGGTGGTGGCGGTGATCATCCTGGTGCTCGCCTACGTTGTCCGTCACGCACTGCTCGGCGTCCTCATCGTCATCGCGCCGCTCGCCGGTCTCTGCACGACACTGCCGGAGACGCGCGGCTACGCCCGGACGTGGATGCGCATCTTCCTGGTGGCGGTGTTCATGCAGCCGGTGCAGCTGATCGTGCTGCGGGTGGCCACGGCCCTTGCCTTCGACGCGGAGAGCGGGCTGGTGCAGACGCTCTACGCGCTGGCGACGCTGTTCCTGCTGCTCAAGGTTCCTGGCGCGATGAACACCGCATCACACCTGGAGACCAAGGCGGAGACGCTGGGTCATCACGTGGAGCGTTCGCTTCGCCGCGCCGTGCATCACGGGCACCACACCACGCACACGTCGCACTCGAGCTCCTCGGCGTGAAGCGGATCATCCTCGCTCTCGGCGCGGTGGTGGTGCTCCCCTTCGGCTGCGTGTTCACATTTCTAGTCGTCGCCGCCGGCGCGACCGTGGTCATCGCCACCCAGGCTGGCGGGGGCCTCGACACCGCCCCGGCGATGACCCGTCCCGTCGTCGGGGCCACGGTGTCGCTGCCCTTCGGCTGCACCACGCTGGCGCTGGAGATGCCCGACCCGACGTGTCCCGGCGGCTTTCGTCACAACGGCATCGACCTCGGCGCCGTCTCGGGGACCCCCGTCATCGCCGCGCTCGACGGCACGGTGCACGTGGTCCGCTCGCTGACCGGGTACGGACTCCACGTCATCGTCGACTGCGGCGACGGGATCACCACCATCTATGCGCACCTCTCGTCGGTGGTGGTCGACGACGGCGCCGCCGTCGCTCTCGGTCAGCAGCTCGGGACCGTCGGCTCGTCGGGCAACTCAACGGGTCCGCACCTGCACTTCGAGGTTCGTCGCGATGGCGTCGCCGTCGATCCCCAGGACTATGTCGCGCTTCCCTGACCGCAACGTCTCAACCCCCAACAAGGAGCACCGCCGTGATCAACCGCGTCATCCTCATCGGCAACCTCACCCGTGACGCCGAGTCAGTCGCCGGCGCTCGCACCGCCTTCACCCGCCTGCGCCTGGCCACCAACACCGTGTGGCGTGACGCCGAGGGCAATCGCCAGGAGACGGCCGAGTATCACTCCGTAGTCGCCTTCGGGCGGACTGCCGAGGTCTGCGCCGAGTACGGCGTGCGCGGCCGCCGCGTCTACATCGAGGGGCGCCTGCGCACGCGCGACTACGACGGCAGCGACGGGCTACGGCGCCATACCACGGAGATCGTCGCCGAGTCGGTCCGCTGGCTCGACCGGCGCGAGCCGTCGTCGACCGATGCAGCCGACGACGCCGAGGCGGACACCGCCGAAGCCGAGCCCGAGCTCGCGGTGGCTGGAACAGCGCCGCAGAAGTGAGGCCTCAGATGAGGCGATCGCGCACGGTCGCCGCACGCCGCGTCAGCGCATCGGGAGGCTGGTGACCGGTGGCTAGACTTGGGACGCCGAGCAAGGTGCGGCCGCCGCCGCCTGCCCTGCGACCAGGGCACGGCAGCGTGTCCCGGGCGGAAATGGAGGGTTTCAGTGGGGCTGCGCCGCGTCCTGGTGGCCAACCGTGGCGAGATTGCCAGGCGCGTGATCCGCGCCTGCCACGAGGAGGGCATCGAGGCGGTTGCCGTGCACTCCGACGTCGACGCCGATGCCCCCTTTGTCGCCGAGGCCGACAGCGCGGTTCTCATCGGTCCCGGGCCGGCGGCGCAGTCGTACCTCAACGTCGAGGCGGTGCTCGGGGCGGCGCGCTCCAGCGGAGCGGACGCGGTCCACCCCGGCTACGGATTCCTCTCCGAGAACGCGGCATTCGCCCGCGCGGTCGAGGACGCCGGCCTGACCTGGATCGGCCCACCCGCTGACGTCGTGGCGGCGATGGGCAACAAGCTCGCCGCGCGCCGGATCATGAGCGAGGCCGGCCTTCCGGTGGCCCCGGGCAGCGACGCCGCGCTCGGCGACGACGGCGATGCCGCCACCACCGCGGCGGCCATCGGCTACCCGGTGATGGTCAAGGCAAGCGCCGGCGGTGGTGGTATCGGCATGCAGCGGGTCGACTCACCGGCGGCGCTGGACGCCGCTGTGGCCACCGCCAGGCAGCGCGCCGCGGCGGCATTCGCCGACGGCGACGTGTACCTCGAGCGCTTCGTCGAGGGCCCCAGACACGTCGAGGTCCAGGTGCTTGCCGACGGTGCGGGCGCGACCATCCATCTCGGCGAGCGCGAGTGCAGCGTGCAGCGCCGCCACCAGAAGGTGATCGAGGAGACGCCATCGTGCGCGCTCACCGACGCCCTGCGCAGACGAATCACCGCAGCCGCCGTGCTCGCCTCGCGATCGATCGGCTACATCAACGCGGGAACCGTCGAATTCCTCGTCGACGCCCAGCGCAACTTCTACTTCCTGGAGATGAACACGCGCCTGCAGGTGGAGCATCCCATCACCGAGATGTGTACCGGCATCGACATCGTCCGCGAACAGCTGCGCATTGCCGCGGGCGAACCGCTGCGTGCCGCTCAGGGCGACGTCCATGCCACCGGCCATGCCATCGAGATGCGGGTGTACGCGGAGGATCCACAGCGCATGCTGCCCAGCCCGGGCACGATCACCGCATACCAGGAGCCCAGCGGCGACGGCGTGCGCGTCGACAGCGGGGTACGCGCCGGCACCGTCGTCACCCACCTCTACGATCCCCTGCTCGCCAAGTTGGTTGTCCATGCGGCCGACCGCGACGCCGCCATCGACCGCGCCCTGGCGGCTGTCGACGCCTTCGTCATCGAGGGCGTCAAGACCAACCTCGCGGTGCATCGCCACGTGCTCACCTCGCCGGTATTTCGCAGCGGCGACTACACCACGGGAATCCTCGACCTGCTCGGCCCGCTGCCAATCGCAACCGCGATGACGCCGCTCTAGGGATGGGACACGTGCAGCTGACCCACGTCACCTACGAGGTCGCCGACCGCGTTGCCACGATCATGCTCAACCGGCCGGAGCAGCGCAATCCCCTGAGCACCCAGATGATGCGCGACATCGTCGCCGCGCTGGGCAACGCCAAGAACGACACCGAGGTCCGTGCCGTGGTTCTGACCGGCGCCGGGGACAAGGCATTCTGCGCCGGCGCCGATCTCGGTGGCCTCAGCGCCGACGCCACCGAGGTGGAGAAGCACCTTGAGCGCACCGGCTTCGTCGAGATGTTCCTGACCATCGAACGCCTCGGCAAACCGCTCATCGGCTGCATCAACGGCCATGCCCTGGCTGGCGGATTCGGACTTGCCATGAGCTGCGACCTGGTGGTCGCCGCCGACACCGCCACGTTCGGCACACCGGAGATCAACGTGGGTCTCTGGCCGATGATGATCATGGCCATCATCAACCGCAACCTGCCGCGCAAGCGAGCCACCGAGCTGTACATGACCGGCGAGCGCATCGACGCGCAGCGGGCTTTGCAGTGGGGCCTGGTCAATCGCATCGCGCCCGCTGCCGAGGTGCGGCAGGCGGCGCACACACTGGCGGTGCAGCTGACCAAGAAGAGCCCGCTGATCATGGGCCTCGGACGTGACGCCCTCTACGCCATCGACGGGCTCGACTACGAGGAGTCACTGCGCTACCTGCAGTCGCAGCTCACCGTGGTGACTCTCAGCGACGACGCCAAGGAGGGTGTCGTCGCCTTTCTGCAGAAGCGCGAGCCGGACTTCAAGGGACGCTGAGACATGCCTGACGACGGCACCACCGATCCCGCGGCGACGCCGGCGCCGACGTACTCAGCGGGGACCCAGGCGGCGGGGCCGCCACCGGCGTCGACGACCACCAGTCTGGAGGAGCTCACCGCCGAGCTTGTGCGGCGCCGCGACAAGTACCTGGGCATGGGCGGCGAGGAGCAGATCGCCAAGCAGCACTCACGGGGCAAGCTCAGCGCTCGCGAACGCATCGCGCGGCTATTCGATCCCGGGACCTTCGAGGAGGTCGGCCTGCTTGCCCACCAGCACTCGATGCACGTCGCCGAGACGCAGCCCGACCGCACGCCCGCGGACGGCGTGGTCACCGGAGAGGGCCTCGTCGACGGGCGCCGGGTCTACTGCGCGGCCTACGACTTCACCGTGATGGCGGGATCGATGGGCATGATCGGCGAGCAGAAGGTCGCCCGCCTGCGCCACCGAGCGCTGCTCAACCGGCTGCCCATGATCTGGTTGCTCGACTCCGCGGGAGCGCGTATCCAGGAGGCCGCCGGGAGCACGTTCGCCGGTAGCGGCGCCCTGTTCTACGAGCAGGTGTTGATGAGCGGCGTGGTCCCCCAGATCGCCGCGATGTTGGGGCCATGTGCGGCAGGAACCGCGTACATCCCCGGCCTGGCCGACTTCGTGCCCATGGTCAAGGGCACCAGCAGCATGTCGCTGGGCGGCGCGCGGCTCGTCGAGGCAGCCACCGGAGAGAAGACCACCGACCACGAGATGGGCGGCAGCCACATCCACTGTTACCAGAGCGGGGTCGGCGACGTCGAGGTGGACGACGACGACGCCTGCATCGCCGCGGTCAAGGAGTTCCTCTCCTACATCCCGCTCAACAACGGCGAGGAGGCTCCGTACCACCCCAGCGACGACCCCAAGGACCGTCGCATCGAGGACATCGGCAAGATCGTCCCCGCCAACCCCCGCGCGGCATATGACATGCGCAAGGTCATCAAGCGCATCGTCGACGGCGGCCACTGGATGGAGATCAAGCCGACCTGGGCGAAGAACCTGATCACCGGCTTCGGCCGCTTCGGCGGGCGCAGCGTCGGCATCGTCGCCAGCCAGCCGATGGTCAAGGGCGGTGCCCTCGACGTCGACTCCGCCGACAAGGCGGCGCGCTTCATCACCTTCTGCGACGCTTTCAACATCCCCCTGCTCTTCCTCCAGGACGTCCCTGGTTTCATCGTTGGCACCGAGGTGGAGAAGCAGGGCATCATCCGCCACGGCGCCAAGATGCTCTACGCGGTGAGCGAGGCGACGGTCCCCAAGGTGACCGTGGTGCTGCGCAAGGCATACGGCGCCGGCTACTACGTGATGTGCGGGCGCGGCTACCAGCCCGACCGTCTGGTGGCCTGGCCCACCGCCGAGATCTCGGTCATGGGGCCCGAGGGCGCGGTCAACATCATCTTCAACAAGCAGATCGCCGCTGCCACAGATCCCGTGGCAGCCCGGGCGCAGTACGTGGAGATGGTCCGCCAGACGATCGACCCCTATGTCGCCGCCTCATGGGCGATGATCGACGACGTCATCGACCCGGCTGACACCCGCAAGGTGATCGTCGACGCCTTCGACGCCGCGGCGACCAAGAAGCTGGAGCGCCCATGGCGCAAGCACGGCGTGCCCCCGGTGTGAGCGGATCCGAGCCGGTCGACAGAGTGGGAGGACGGCGATGACCGAGGTCAGGGCGGAGCTGGTCGGCAACCTCTGGAAGATCGTCACCGAGGTCGGCCAGCGCGTCGAGGAGGACGACACGCTGATGATCCTCGAGTCGATGAAGATGGAGATCCCCATCACCACGCCTGTCGCCGGGACGATCAAGGAGATCCTGGTCACCGAGGGGGAGGTGGTCCAGGAAGGCCAGATCGTGGCGGTGGTCGAGTAGGCGGCGCCCGCAGCGGCGTCCAGAGCCGTCATCGATCGGTGACGCGTCGAGCCGCGGTTCTGGGTACTCTCTTCGGGTGACACTGCGAAGGCGCCGACCGCGCAGCTGAGCGCGATGCAGCGCGACACACTGCAGATCCGCACCGCGGACAATGTCGGCATCGGCTACGAGCCTGCGGGAATCGCCAGCCGCTTTCTCGCAGTGATGCTCGACTACGTCATCCAGGCGGCGATCATCTTCTTCGTCTTCATCGTCGTCCAGGCCGCGGCACCGGACGCCAGCAGCACGACGGTCGCGCTGCTGCTCTTCATCCTGGTGCCCTTCATCGTCTCGACGGGATACTTCGTGGTCCTCGAGACCGCCACCTCGGGGCGGACACCGGGAAAGCGTGCTGTGGGCATCCGCGTGATCCGCGTCGATGGCAGCGCGCCGCAGCTGACCGAGGCGCTGGTGCGCAACATCATCCGCACCCTGGACATGCCGCTCGGTGTCGTCGCCATGTTCATCAACAGCCAGTCGCGGCGGCTTGGTGACCTCGCCGCGGGGACCCTGGTGGTCCGTGAGAAGACCGCCTACAGCGCACCGCCGGCAATGCCGCCCGTGCTGCTGCGCACCCCCGACGCCGGCCCGCAGATCGAGGGCGTGGAACGGTTGGGGTTGACGGAGTACTCGGCGCTGCGCACCTTCCTCAGCCGCTACGGCCTGACACCTCAGCAGCGCCAGCATCTCGCTGTCGAGATGGCCAAACGGCTGCATGAACGCCTCCAGCTGCCCGCCTCGGCGCCGGAGCGCCAGTGGCCGGCGGAGCTGTTTCTCGAACGTCTCTACCTCCAGCTCGCCGGCCGCCTGCAGGCTGCGCCATGACCATCGACACCTTCGTGCTGCGGCGTCAGCAGGGATGGCAGGAGCTGGAGCGCTGCATCGCCACCGCCCGCGGCGGCGCCCTCCGCGACGTCTCGGCGAAAGACCTCGAGCGTTTCGGCATCCTCTACCGGCGGTCGGTCAGCGACCTCGCCATCGCTCGTCGTGACTTTCCCGACGAGGACATCACCGAGTACCTCAACGGGCTGTGCGCCCGCGCCCATCCCCTGCTCTACCGCGGGTCGCCGTTGCGCCTGGGCTCGCTGCCGTCCTTCTACGCCACCGGTCTGCCGCGCGCCTTTCGCGCCGCCAAGATATACGTTGTTGCCAGCCTTGTCCTCAGCTTGGCGGGCGTGCTGGCGGGCTGGTTGGCGGTCGCACTACGTCCTGACCTGGCGGCGACGCTGATCCCCCATTCGCTGTTCGACCAGATGGCCCGGGGCGAGGTCCCCACCGGCGGGCTCGACAACGCCGGCTTCACCGCGGGATTCATCATCCAGAACAACATACGGGTCGCGCTGCTGTGCTTCGCCGGCGGCGCGCTCCTGGGACTGCCGACGGTGTACGTCCTGCTGCTCAACGGCTGGACGCTGGGCACGCTGGCCGCGGCGGTGCATCGCGACGGATTCGACCTTCCCTTCTGGTCTTTCATCGTGCCCCACGGCGTCATCGAGCTCAGCGTCATCATCTTCGCCGGGGCCACCGGACTGATGCTCGGTGATGCCGTGCTCCGCCCGGGACTGCTCAGCCGAGCCGACTCGCTGTCGCGAGTCTCGGGGCGCGCGGTCGGACTCGCTGTCGGCGCCGCGTCCCTGCTGGTCATAGCCGGCATCATCGAGGGGTACATCTCGCCGAGCGGACTGCCTGAGGCTGCCAAGTACTTCATCGGCGTTGCCAGCGCCATCCTGCTGTACTCCTGGCTGCTGCTCGCTGGCAGGCCACAGCGCAGCAGGCCACAAATGTCGCTGGAGAGGGTCACGCCCGCCTGACGTACACTGGGTGACATGGAGGTCATCCGCATCTCGCCGCGCGGCTACTGCCACGGTGTCGTCGAGGCGATTCGCATGGCCAAACGCGCCGGCGCCGAGCGCGCTGGAGAGCCGATCACCATGATCGGACTGCTGGTGCACAACGAGCATGTCACCCGCGAGCTCGAGGAGCACGGCGTCCGTCTCATCGACGCTCCCGACCGACTCGAGGGACTGCAACGCGTCGCCGATGGCGGCACCGTGATCTTCACCGCGCACGGTGTCTCGCCTGCGGTCGTCGACGAAGCCAAGCGGCGCGGTTTTCACACCGTCGACGCGACCTGCAGTGACGTCACCAGGACACACGCCCTGGTGCGACGCCTCGTTGACGAAGGCAACGAGGTGATCTACATCGGCAAACGCGGCCATCCCGAGCCGGAGGGCGTGCTCGGCGTCGCTCCTGCGCACACGCGCCTCATCGAGAGGATCGAGGAGGTCGACGAGCTGGATTACCCGGCGGGGACGAAGCTCGCGGTGACCTGCCAGACCACGCTGTCGGTGTGGGACACCAAGGCGATCATCGACCGCCTCGCCGAACGCTTCCCCGACATCGACGTCCACAACGAGATCTGCCTGGCGACGCAGGAGCGCCAGGAGGCTGCGGTGGCGGCGGCCCGCGATGTCGACTGCGTCGTCGTCGTCGGCAGCCGGCGAAGCAGCAACAGCCGGCGACTCGTTCAGGTCGTCGAGGAGCGGGCCGGGCGACCAGCCCACCTCGTCGACAACGCCTCGGAGCTCGATCCCGCGTGGTTCGCCGGGATGCGTCGCGTCGGCGTCACCGCCGGAGCGTCGACGCCGACACAGTTGACGCGCGCAGTGATCGCCGCCCTGGAGGCGATGCCGGATCAAGCTCCGGCGGCCGCGAACTAAGCAACGGGCAAACCCGCCCGCGCACCGTCCGGCGGCCGTACACTCGCGCCGCACCGCCTTTGCGTGCCATGGGAGGACGATGGTGTCGTCGATGCCGCCAGAGCCGCCTGAGGGGGCCTCGCCGCCTCCGCCGACCCCGAGTGCACCACCACCGCCGCAGACCTACGCAGCGCCTCCGCCAGCACCGCCACCCGCGCCAACGGCTGCTCCCGAGTGGATGGGCGGCGCACCCACCTACCCGGTGAGCGTGCTCTTCCTGCGACCGGTGCACAACAAGCGATTGTTCGCCATCCCGCTGCTGGGCATCCTTGCTCGGCTGATCATGATCATCCCCCACATCATCGTGGTCTACGTGCTCCAGATCCTGGTGCTCCTGACCCAGCTGTTCCTGTGGCTGATCGTGCTGCTCACCGGTCACTACCCGAAGTGGGGCTATGCGTTCGTCGGTGGCTACATCCGCTGGAACACGCGCTTGCTCGCCTGGATGTTCGGCCTCACCGACCAGTACCCGCCGTTCCAGCTCAAGAACTGACCGCCCCGGCGCCGGCGGGCGTCACAAGCGCGCGCGGGCCTTCAGCTCCAGGTAGCGATTGACCAGTCGCGGTGACAGGCTGCGGGCGTCGGCGTCGAGGGTGTCGATACCGCTGAGCTGCAACATGCGCAGCGTCGCGGCGCGGTCGTCGAGCACTGAGCCGGCGACAGCGCGCGCGTACACGCCGGTGGCGTCTGCCGGCCGCTGGCGGACGGCGTCATCGAGCGCGGGGTCACGAACTGTGATCACCAGCGGCAGGTGGCGCCGGCGCAGACGGGCGCACTGACGCAGCAGAGCCGCTCCCTGGTCGGGGTCGAGAACGTCGGTGAAGATCGCCACGAGGGCGCGGCGTTGCTGCCAACCACTGAGAAACGCAAAGGCCTCGTCGTAGTCCGCTTCCGTCGAGCCGGCACGAAGCGGCTGCACCACATCGAGGAAGGCGCGCAGCTGACTGCGCCCGGCGCGAGGCACGAGCGTCGCCGTGACGTGGTCGTCGAAGCTGAGCAATCCCGCTCGATCGCCGAATCGGAGCGCGACGTTGACCAGGAGCAGCGCGGCGTTGATCGAGTGGTCGAGCTTGGTCAGCGCACCGGCGCCCACCCCCATCAGGCGGCCGTGGTCGAGCGCGATGATCACCGGCTGGGATCGCTCGGGGATCAGCTCCGAGACCATGAGCCTGCCGGTCCGCGCCGTGGCCTTCCAGTTGATGGCGCGCAGCGGGTCGTCGGGGTTCGCGTCACGGACACGTTCGAACTCTGTGCCCTCACCGGGCCGTCGAACGTGGCGGACTCCCATTTCGGCGAGCTGTCCCCGCCGCGCCAGCGCCTCGTACTCCTGCACCGCGCTGAGGTCGGGGTCGACCCGCGCCGGACCGGGCTCGCCGAGGCGAAGCTGACGCTGACCAAGGCCCCACGGGCCGGTGACGCGAACGACGGTGTGGCCGAACTCGCGAATTCCGCGCGCCGGCGGGGTGATCACGTATTCCACCTCGGCGGGTACTTTGGTGTGGATCGTCTCGACCGACGCCGGCATCTGTGGCGGATGCTCGTCACGGACGATGGCCGGTGCGCTGACGCCGCTGACCTCGATGTGCAGGCGGACCACGTTGGGCCGTCCCACAGAGAAGATGGCGTCGTGCTCACGGGTGACGCGCAGCCGGTCGCGGCCGGGCGCCCGCCTGCCGTCGACGATCACCGCCACCGCGGCCAGCGCGAACAAAGCCAGCCCGACGCCGAGCAACTCGCTGCGCGAGGCGCCAAGCAGCACCAGCACCAGCGGTGCGAGCAACAGCCCCGCACCGCGGCGAGTCATCGCGGCACCGCGACCCGGTTGACGGCGCGTTCCACCGCGGCGACCTCGCTGACCCCCTGCATCTCGGCCTCGTGGCGTCGCACCAGGCGATGGCGGAGCACGGGGATGCTCAGGTCCTTGACGTCCTCGGGGACGACATAGTCGCGGCCGCTGCACGCGGCCAGCGCCTTGGCGCCGAGCAGCAGGAAGATGGCGCCTCGGGGGCTGGCACCAAGGCTCAGGTCCGGCGATGTCCGCGTCGCCTGGCAGAGCGCCGACACGTACCCGATCATGCTGTCACTGACGGTCACCGCATCGATCTCGGCTCGCGCCGCGACCAGGCTGTTCTCGTCAACCACGACGGAAACCCCGGCGCCGGGAAGATCGAGGGGATCGAAGCCTTGATCGACGCGACGCAGCAGCTCAGCCTCGGCCTCGCCATCGGGGACGGCGACCTCGAGCTTGACGAAGAAGCGGTCGAGCTGCGCCTCGGGAAGGGGATAGGTTCCCTCGAATTCCACCGGGTTCTGCGTGGCGATCACCATGAAGCGGTCACCCAGGGGCATGCGCACGCCGTCGGCGGTCACCTGCCGCTCCTCCATCGCCTCCAGCAGGGCGGCCTGGGTCTTCGCCGGCGCCCGGTTGATCTCGTCCGCCAGCAGGATGTCGGTGAAGATCGGTCCCTGACGGAACTCGAAGGTCGCCGAGTCGGCGCGATAGACGCTGGTGCCGATGATGTCCGACGGCAGCAGGTCGGGGGTGAACTGCACCCGCTTGAAACGGGCCTCGGTCGCCGCCGCGATGCAGCGCGCCATCAGCGTCTTGGCGGTGCCGGGCACACCCTCGAGGAGAACGTGGCCGCCCACCAGCTGAGCCAGCATCAGCCCATCGAGGACCTGGCTCTGGCCGACGATCGCCCGGCTCACCGAGCCGTGCAGCGCGGCGCGAAGGTCCTCGGCCCTGGTCATTGCGGGCGATGGTAGGCCGGGTGGGCTCGGCTCCGTCACCGTGCAGCGCCGGCGGTCCACTGCTGCTCGACGGCGTCGACGTGCCGCGCCAGGCTGAGCAGATCGGCGTCACGCGGTTGTGATTGGGCCATGGCGCGCGCATACGCCAGCGCGTCGCGGACCGCGACGACGCGTTCGTCTCCGTATCCGGCGAGGGCGGCGACGAAGGCCGCATCGTCGAGGTGATGATCGACGCCACTGACCGCAGCGACGCGTTCTTTGAGCTCTGCCGCGTAGCGCTCGGCGACAGGTCCGCGCAATCGCGAGCGCTCATAGAGATGCGCCATCGCCTCGACGAACTCGCCGGCGCTGGGCACTCGGGTGGCATCGCCCGCGGGCACAGACCGGCCGAGCCGCCTGCCGCTGAGCGCGATGTAGACGAAGACGACCAGCGCCGCCAGCAAGCAGGCGAGGCCCACCGATCCGTAGAAGATCGCCGCGGCCCCGGTGCTCGAACTGCCCTCGCCGTGATGGAACTCGTCGAAGGCGATGCGACCACCGCGGGCGCGTTCGAGAAGCGTCAACACCAGCGCGTAGGCGTCGCTGCGCACCGCTGAGTCGGCGCGGAGCCCGAGGTTGCTGAATGGATACGGGCTGCCCAGGACGTAGGCGCTGCCGCTGCCCATCTGCGTCGACGTCATCACCGTCGAGCCGTTGGAGGCGAGCAGCGCGGTGGACTCCGTCGAGGGACGAAAGGCGATGGTGTTGTCGGCCAGCGGGATGTCGTGCACGCGACCGGCAGGATCGATCTGCTGAACGGGGTGCGCAGTTCCCCCGGCGATGGCCACCTCGGGGATGGCACCCAGACGCGTGAACAGATCGAACGTGCGATTGCTGCTCGTGGCATCGCCGGCGATGATGAGCTCACCGCCGTCGCGGACGAAGGCGAGCACGGCGTCAACGTCGGCGTCACTGAGGTCGACGGTGGGCTGGTCGATGATCAGCACGTCGCTGCCGTTCAGGTCGAAGGATCCGCTGACGCGATGGACGTCGAAGCCAAGGCCGGTGTCACCGCCCAGCCAGAGGTACATCGCCAGAGTTCCTCCGCGTCCGGCGTTGCGCGACGAGGGATCATCGCGGTTGGATCCCGGAGCGCCGCCGAGCACGGCGAGGACGGCGAGGACCAGCAGCGACACCGTCAACGCCAGGACCGGCGCGGACACGCGTCTCATGCCGCAGCCTCGACGCCTCGGCCGGCGAGCCGCCTGATGGTCTGGCAGCGCTCGCGCATCGTCACCCACTCCGCTTCGCCGGGTTCATGCTTCGAGTACCAGGCGCGGTCGAACAGCGCCGCCGCCGGAGCGAGCGCGGCGACGAGATCGGCGTCACCAGCGGCGCGGGCGAGCAGCTCGCGTGTGGTCCAGGCGGGGTTGACCGTCATCCTTCCACGCAACGCCACGGTGAGCAGCGCGCTGCGAAAGGCCCGGCGCACCGCCTCACGGTGATCGCCGCGGGCCGCGGCGGCCTCGGCCAGCGACCACTCGGCGTCGGGGTCGTCGCCGCCCGCGCCGCCACCGTCGATGGCGTGCACCTCGCGTCTCGCCGACGAAGCGGCGAGCCGTCGCATGGCCAGCAGCAGGACCAGCAGCAGCACCACCGATCCCAGCAGCAGGCTGAGCGTCCGGCCAAGTCGGTTGACGGTGTTGTCCACCAGCCAGCCGGCGAACCGGCGCAGCGACGAGGCGATGACGTTGTCACCGTTCTGGTCAAGATCGCGGAATTCAGGCCGCTGGTAGACGTCGTGGAGGAGCTGGCGAGCACGGCTGTCGTCAGCCGCGGTCTGGCTCTGGACGGCGGGTGGTGACGAAGTGAGCTCCGACGCAACCACCGCGGTTGTCGCCGCGCCGCTGAACCCCAGGGCGATGACCGCGACCACTGCTGTGCGGAGGCGTCCGGGACGACGCTCTGTCACAGCGTGGCGGTGAGCATCTCGAGGTCGAATGCCTCGCGGCGGATACGGCGATCGAAGTAGAGCAGCGTGATGGTGATCAACGAGATCGGTGTGGCGATGATCGTCGAGACCGCCTGCGCGACGACGTCATAGGCAAGCGCGACGTCACCGCGCAACGCGTTGCTCGGCAGGTCGAGGACGAGATAGCTGACCAGGGTGACGATGGCGACGAGGATGGCGAGGAGCACGACGACGCCGACGGTGCGCCAGAAGGCGCCTTTGATCAGCTGCCAGCTTCGGGCGATACCGCGAATGCCGGATGCACCTTCATAGACGATCGCCGGAACAGCCAGGGCGAGACACACCTGACCAACACCGGAGAGAAGCAGGAAGAGGCCGATGATCAGCGCGGCCGAACCGGCCGAGGCGGTCTGTTCCGGCGTCGGATTGGCCGGCGTCGTCGGATCCAGGGTCACCGAGGCGATCAGCTCGGGAGCCGCGATCACACCGAGGGCGATCCCGACGGTGAGCAGGGCGAGGAGCCGGGGCACGATGCTGCGGTAACTGCCCGAGAGATCGGAGGTGCGGTCGCGGTAGATGTTGCTCACCGCGACGGCGACGGCAGCGAGGACGATGGGGCCGACGATCACCGTGTTGACCGCGGAGAGCAACGCCGAAGCGAGCTGAACCTCAGTGCGATTGTCGACGGTCGCTGCGTGCTGCGAGCTGTTGAACAGCGCCGAGAACGAGGTCAGCAGCGTGGGGATCCCGGCGACGCGGGCGCCGATGAAATGGAGCACGGCATAGGGAACCTGGGCGACGGCAACGATGGAGGCGACGAGCAAAAAGTTGCGCCGGTAGAGACTGAAGGCGGCATCGATCAGCTCGGCGACGCCGCGCGCCCGGTAGCGACCGTGCCCGACGGCGCCCTGACCGCCTGCGGCCCAGCCGGGATGGGGACCGTAGGGCGCCCAGCCCGGCGGCGGCGGGTAGGGGTTCCATCCGCCCGGCGGTGGCGGGTAGGGATGCCAGGGGTTCCATCCGCCCGGTGGTGGCGGGTAGGGGTTCCATCCACCGGGCGGCGGGTATCCGGGCGGCGGCGGCGGGTATCCGGGGGGCGGTGGTGGGTATCCGGGCGGCGGTGGCGGATAGCCGGCGGGCGGCGGTGGGTAGCCGGCGGGCGGCGGTGGGTAGCCCTGTTGCGGGGGCGCGGGAGTGGCGCCGGGCTGGGGTGCCCCGCCACCGCCGTCGGCACGATCCGAGGCCTCACCGCCCGCGCTGTCAGGTGGCTGCGGGGGCGGCATATCCCCGGTCTGCATACAGCGCTACATTGTGCACTCGCGCATCCCGGCGCAGTCCCCCCAGGAGATCCGCATGACCACTCTGACCGATGCGCCCCGTCATTCGGGTGGCGCTCTAGCTGACGGATTTCGACGCATCGACCATTTCGCCAACGCGGACGCGGAGCGCCAACCGGGCACTCAGCTGCGGCTGATCAACGAGGCGGCGCCGCGTTTTCGTGAATGGTTCGCGAGCACGGGAACCCCTGACTACGTCGGCACATTCGACCTGGTCAGCCTTCCCTATCCGACGCGTTTCGGACTCTTCCGCGCGCATCTCTCGCCGGCGCCGTACATCACCATCACCAACCGACTCGTCGTCATCCGCTGGCGTGATCCAGACGGCAAGCCACGCACCCTGCTCTTCGAGCCGAGCGACGTCGAGCTCGGCGCCAACACCCCGTACTTCGCGCGCATGGCGAAGAACACGGAGCGACTTCCTCAGCGCATCCAGGGGATGCTGGTCCGTTACGCGGGCACCGTGGGCGATCACCTGCGCATGCTCGGCATTGGGCCCGAGGACGTCGACTACCTGACCTTCGACCACCTCCACACCCAGGACGTGCGTCGCTGGATCGGCACCAACAGTCCGGCGGCGGACATATCGCCAGCGCGGCCGCTCGACCCGGTCTTCGCCAAGGCCAAGCTGATCGTCCAACGGTCAGAGCTGGAGGCGCTCAAGGACCTGCACCCGCTGCAGCGTCCCTGGTACCAGCCCGACACCTACACCGACCTGCGCAGCGACGCCATCATGGCGATCGACGGCGACATCCAGCTCGGTCCCGGTGTGGCGCTGCTGGCAACTCCGGGGCACACCATCGGCAATCACTCGCTTGTGCTGAACACACAGAGCGGCATATGGGCGAGCAGCGAGAACGCCGTGGCCGCCGAGTGCCTGACGCCGGAGCACAGCCGCATCCCGGGCCTTCGCCGGTTCAGCGAGACGTGGGGCCAGGAGGTGGTGCTCAACGCCAACACTATCGAGGCCACGGCGCAGCAGTACAACTCGCTGGTCAAGGAGAAGGCGATCGTCGACCGCAGCGCCCGCGACACGCGCTTCCTCCAGTACATGCCGTCGAGCGAGCTGACCGCGAATCGCCTCAATCCCGGCACCGCGCCGACCTTCACCCACGGCGGCATCCGCCACGGCAGCCTGACCGCTTCAGCGTAGACGGCGCTACTCGGCGAGGTAACGGCTGAGACCAACCGGTCACGAGCAGTCGCGGCCGGGTCCGGTTCGGGTCCGCGGCCGATGACCGCCACACTCCCGGCTGCTGAGCAGTCTTACGTTGGGCGCAATGAGTCTCCTCAGTCCCACCCCCGATACCAACGACGCCGAGCGCCGTCAGCGGCTGCGCAAGCTCGACGGCCTGCTCGACCGTCTCGAATGGGTCAATGAGCGCGGCCTCGACGAGCTGCCCGACACCCTTGTCGCGGCGCTGCGCGCCGAGGGCATCGCCTGCACCGCGACCAGCGCGCCGTCGCAGCTCATCCAGGAGGTATGGGACCGCCAGGAACCCTACCTCCACGCCATGCCCCCGATCCGGCGGCGTCGGGAAGCCCTCGACCTGCGCCACGAGGTCTTCCTCCACAAGCTGCACCGCTCCCAGCCGCACGCCTGAGCGCGCAGTCGCGGCGAGCCGGGCGCTGACGCCGCCGAACTAGATGGCGAGGCGGGCAGCAGCCTCGAAGCAGGCAAGCGCCTCGGCCAGCTCACCTCGAGCACGTCGCACGGTGCCTTCGCGAAGCATCATCTGACGGCGCTCGTTGGGGCCGGCGCTGTCGCCGGCGGTGTGCGCCTCAGCGAACAGCCGGTCCGCGTCCCTGCGGTCGCCGGACGCCTCGGCCGCCTCGGCCGCTGTGGTCAGGGCACGGCAGAGAAGATCGGCGATGTGCAGCTCGCGGGCCAGCGCAATCGACTCGGTCACCTCGCTCCTCGCCGCCTCGAGGTTACCGTCAGAGATGTCGAGAACAGCCAGGCGGTCGAGGATGTGGGCCACCGTGTACGGGTCCTTCATCGCCCGCCCGGCACGCAGAGCACGCTCTTGGTGGGCGCGCGCCTGCTCGCGGTCGCCAAGGTCGGCGTAGGCGTCGCCGATGTTGTGGAGGATCTGCGTCTGCAGCTGGCGAAGCTCGATGCGCTCGAGCAGGGTGACGGCACGCTCCGCGGAGGCGATCGCCGAGGGCAGGTCGCCGCGCTGGCGCGCGGCCTCACCCAGACCCATGTGGGCGATGGCCAGCTGCTTGAGGTCCTCAGCGTCCTCGGCGCTGGCCCGGGCGGCGTCGTACGCCTCGAGCGCGTGGGCCAGGTCGCCAAGGCGCATGTGCGTGGTGCCCCGGTTGCTGTGGATCATCGCCCGCAGCACGGGGCCGACCGAGCGGTGCTCGGCAAACGCCGCGGCGCGGTCGAAGTAGAGCAGGGCCGCGGGCAGGCGTCCGGCGACGTGGTGCGCCTTGCCCAGGAGGTTGCAGGCTCGCGTGGCCTCCTCGGGCGCGTCAGCAGTGGCGACGAGGTCGAAGGCGAGCAGGCCGTCTTCGACGGCTTCGTCGGCGCGGCTCTGGAGCAGGCGTGCCTCGCCGCGCATGCGCAGGTGCCAGGAGCGTTCGCGCGGTGAGGTGAGCAGGGGCTCAACCTCGTCGAGGTGCGTCTGCGCGGCGGAGGCGTTGCCCAGACCGAGCTCTGACTCGGCGGCGCGAAGCAGGAACGCCTGCTGCTGGCTCAACTCCACGCCGGGCATCAGCGCCGTCAGGGGCACGGCCAGCCGCGAGGCGATGAAGCGCAGCGAGTCGGCCGAGGGATGACTGCGACCCGACTCGACCTGGGAGATGAAGCCCTTGGTGAGCCGGCCACCGGCCAGCTCGCTCTGTGACATGC
This sequence comes from Candidatus Dormiibacterota bacterium, assembly GCA_035938875.1. Lineage (GTDB taxonomy): Bacteria > Chloroflexota > Dormibacteria > Aeolococcales > Aeolococcaceae > DASZGL01. Next base: position 20,956 of record DASZGL010000006.1, on the reverse strand, counting down.
CCCTTTGCAGGCGCAGGCGCCGGATGCGCTCGCCGACCTGGGGAATAGCGGCGCCGGTCTGCGGCTCGAGCACGATTGCCTGAGCCGGCGGCGCCTCGGCGGTGGCCACCGTCACGGATCGGCGGCTCACGCCTTCTCCGCCTCCGTGGTTCGCGCGGGTGAACTCTTGGCGGCGCGCTGAAGCAGCAGGCGGCGGACCCCGGCGTTGTCCACCACCATCGGCGTCCGCCGCTTGCGATCACGGGCGCGAACCCGCGCGGCCTCGCGAGCGGAGAGACGCTCCAGCGAATCGCCGTTGTCAGGAGCTGCCATGGCTCCCAATAGTGTAATCGTGTTCGGAGCGGTTTTCTCCCTGCTGTCGCGCTCGTCGCTCACTAAACAACGAGCCGGCGACGTCAAGCTGCCTGGGCGGCCGTCCCGTCGGACTTGCGTTCACCGCGCTCACGGAGCAGGCTGACGGCCACGGCCGCCGCCAGTGTGAGGACGGCACCGCCCGCGCCGGCGACCACCGGGTGACGGCGGAGCTCCACGAGCACGCCCAATGGCCGGGACGGTCGAGCGCCCCTCGACGGGGCGAGCCGCTCGACGCGGGCGAGAAGGCGGGCGCGGTCCGAGGCCGAGAGGCTCGGTGCGGTGATCGCCTCGGCGACCTCGGTGGCCAGGGTCACCAGCTCGACGATTCGCGACGGGACCAGGTGGGCGTGGCCACCGTCGGCAGCCAGGTCGAGGGCCCGATCGAGCGCGTCGACGTCGTGCTCGTTCACACCTCGCCTCCCCCGGATGCCGTGCGAAGTGGCGATGGCGCCGGCCTGGCCGCTCTCTGGGCGGGCAGCGGCGCGCCGAGCCGGTGCCGCATCGTGGTCAGAGCCCTGAAGGTGAGCAGCTTCACCGCGCCCTCACTCCGACCCATGATCTCGGCGATCTCCCGGTTGCGCAGCTCGCCGCCGAATCGCAGCATCACCGCCTGACGCTGGTCGGCGGGCAGCGCGGCGACGGCAGCGCGGACCTCGGCGGCGCGGTCGCTGCGCTCCGCCTCCTCGTCGGGGCCGCGCATCTCGCTGGGCAGGTGCGGCTGGAGCTCTATCCAGCCTGGCCGGCGCTTGTTCCGCGCCACCAGGTTGGCGGCGACGCGATACAGCCACGCCGAGTAGGGCACCCCTCTCCATTCGAAGCGAGGCAGCTCTTCCATCGCCCTGGCGAAGGTGGCGGCGGTCACGTCCTCGGCGAGCTCCCGGTTGCCGGTCAGGCTGAGCGCGTAGGCGAAGATCTGGTCGACGTAGCGCTCATAGAGCGGCGCGAACGCCGCCCGGTCGCGTTGCGCGGCCAGGATCAGCTCGCGCTCGGCCTCGAGTTCGGCCTCGGTCCTGTGGGCCATCAGCCGGCCACGGCCCGGGCGCGTTCCAACCGCCAGAATCCCGTCCCTGATGTCGGGTTACGTACCGCGCACGGGGTGGCGACCGGGCCGCTCATGGCCGAGATTGTCGCCACTCAACTGGCTGGCCGCCATCATCGTCGCCGCCGTCGCGATTCGCCTGCCGTTCGTCCTCGGTGGGCTCATCGACTACGACGAGGGGGTCTACTGGCAATCGCTGCGGGCGATGTCGGCGGGCCACGGGCTCTACACCGAGGTCTACAGCTCCCAGCCGCCGGCGTTTCTCGCCGGCCTCTTCGCCGGGTACTCGCTGCTCGGGCACTCATTCCTGGCGGTCCGCATGGTCATGCTGCTGTGGAGCACGCTGGCGATCGTCGCCGCCTTCTTCGCCGGGCGGGCGCTGTCGGGCACGCGCACCGGGCTGTTCGCCGCGGTGCTGCTCGCCGTCGATCCCATCGTGCTGCGGCAGTCGGTGGTGATCCAGGCGGAGGGGCCGGCGATCACCCTCGGGCTCATCGCCGTGGGATGCGCGGCCAAAGCGCGCATCCGGGGCGGGCGTGAGGGTGACGCGTATGTGCTGGTGGCCGGGGTGGCCCTGGCGCTGGGGGTGCTGACCAAGATTCTCGACGTCGCCGTCGCGGCGCCGGTGGCGGTGCTGCTCGTCGCGCCGGCCCCGGCGGTCCGGTCGGCGCCGCTGCGGCGCTGCGCAGTCGCCGCCATCGGAGCTCTGCTCGCCAGCGCCGCGGTGCTTCTCCCCCTCGCCGACCGGTGGCGCGCCGTGCTGGACCAGAGCGTGGGCCTCCACCTTGCGTCGCACGCCCTCGACGAGGGCGGCTGGACCGTCGACATGTTCCAGACCGCAGCCCGCGAGACGCCGCTGGCGCTGCTCGCCGTCGCCGGTGCCGCCGTTCTGCTGCGACGCGCTCCGCTGGTGACCGCCGCGCTGGCAGCCTGGCTCGTGGTGGCGCTGGCGACGCTGGCCCTGGTGCACCCGCTGTGGCCCCATCACCTCAGCGCCGCGGTGCCACCGCTGGTCATCGCCGGTGGCGCCGCCCTTGACGCCGTCGCCGGCGCACCGCGGCGCGTGGCGGCCGCCGGCGGAGCGCTGGCCGTTGCCGGAGTCCTCGTCGCCCTCGGCGTCGAGGCCCGCCTGCTGCGCATGCCCCCGCAACAGACCGCACCCGACGCCGTCGTCGCTGTCCTGGCGTCGGCGACGGCAGCGGGAGACGTTCTGGTCACCGATGACCAGTACGCGCTGGCATCAGCCGATCGCGACGTTCCGCCCCCGCTCGTCGACACCTCGGTGGTGCGCATCGTCTCGGAACCGCTGACCACCCAGGCGGTCGAGGACGCTGCGATCGCCGCTCACGCACGTGGCGTCTTCTTCGCCACCGGACGGTTGCAGCATCTCGCCGGTCTGCGTGAATGGGCGGCGACGCGCTTTCCCGACGTGCACGACTTCGGCGACGGCCGCGTGCTGTACCTCAGCCGTGGATGAGGTGCGCTGTTAGAGCAACCCGACGGCGCGCCCCGCAGCCTCGAACGCCTGCAGCGCGGCGTCGAGCTGCTCCGATGTATGCGCCGCGGTGACGATGGTGCGCACCCGGGCGCGCCCGCGAGGGACCGTGGGGAACCCGATGCCCTGAGCGAAGACGCCCCGCTCCAGCAGGGCGTCGCTCAGCGCCATCGCCGCCGGGGCCTCACCGCACATCACCGGTGTGATCGGCGTCTCGCTGGGACCGGTGTCGAAGCCGAGCCCCTGCAATCCGCTCTTGAAGCGCCGGGTATTCGTCCACAGCTGCTCGATCAGCTCCGGATGCTGCTCGAGGACGTCGATGGCGGCGATGCACGATGCGGCGACCGCCGGGGGATGCGACGATGAGAACAGGAAGGGGCGAGCCGAGTGGATGAGATGATCACGCACCGTCTGCGACGCGGCGACGTAGCCACCGACGACACCGATCGCCTTGCTCAGGGTGCCGATGTTGAGCGCGACGCGCCCATGCAGCTGGAAGTGGTCGGTGGTGCCGCGGCCATTGCGGCCCAGCACACCCGACGCGTGGGCGTCGTCGACCATGACCGCCGCCTCGTACGCCTCGGCGCGTTCGACGAGCTGGGCCAGCGGCGCGATGTCGCCGTCCATGCTGAAGACGCCGTCGGTGACGAGGAGGATGCGCCGGTGGTTCTTCTCCCGCGCCTCCTTCAATGCGCGGTCGGCGTCGTCGACGTCGCGATGTTCATAGAGGATCCGATCGGCCTTGGTGAGGCGGATGCCGTCGATGATGCTGGCATGGTTGAGCTTGTCGCTGACCACGCAGTCGCCCTCACCGAGCATCGAGCCGATGACGCCGACGTTGACCGTGTACCCGCTCGAGAAGGTGAGCGCCGCCTCGGTTCGTTTGAATGCGGCGAGTCGCTGCTCCAGCTCCTCATGGGGTGACTGGGTGCCGGCGATGGTGCGCACCGCGCCGCTGCCGGCGCCCCATCGCTGCGCGGCGGCGACCGCGGCGGCGACGAGGCGGGGATGGGTGTTGAGCCCCAGGTAGTTGTTCGACGAAAGGTTGATCAAGCGCCGACCGGCGATGGTCACCTCAGCCCCCTGCGCCGTCTCGAGCACCTTCAGAGGACGGAACAGTCCCTCGCGGCGCAGTTCGTCGAGATCGGCGCGCAGCGACGTGTCGAGCGCCCGCACGGCGGAGGATGCCCGGGGTAGCTCGCCGATCATCATCTAGTGGCCACTATGGTGTCAGCACCACCTTGCCGCACTGTCCCGACTTCATCAAGCCTATGGCCGCGTCGATGTCCTCCATGGCCATGTGGTGGGTGAGCAGCCCGCGGGCGTCGATCAGTCCCCCGCTGATGTAGGCGGTCGTCTGCTCCCAGGTGCTGAACATCCGCCGCCCGGTTACACCGTAGAGGGCCAGACCCTTCATCACCACGTCGCGGCTGAGGTCGAGCGTTGTCGGGCTGTCGCCGATGCCCAGTAGGCTGATCCAGCCACCGGGACGGACGACATGCGTCGCCGCGACCACCGCACTCGGCGCCCCGCTCATCTCCAGGGCGCAGTCGACGGGGCCCTCGGCGGCGTTGGTGATCGACACCTCGAGATCGCCCGTGTCGGCGTTGACCACGGCGTCGGCGCCCATCCGCTCGGCGAGGTCGAGGCGGTAGAGGTTGCGGTCGACGGCGACGATCCGCGCCGCGTTCTCAGCACGGGCGATGGCAACACAGGCGCAGCCGATGGGGCCGCAGCCGAAGACCGCGACCACCTGTCCGCGCAGCCGTCCGTACGAGCAGGCGTGCACCGCGTTGCCGAACGGCTCCATCAGCGCCGCTACCTCGGGCGGCTGGCCGGGCACCGCGGGCCAGAGGTTGTGCGCCGGCACGGCGACGTATGCCGCAAAGACGCCGTCGACGTCGACGCCGAGGATGCGCGTGTTGGCGCAGACGTGGAAGTCGCCGCGCAGGCACTCGGGACAGTGTCCGCAGACGATGTGGGTCTCGACGGCGTAGCGGCTGCCGGTGCGCACCCCCTCGACGGCCGAGCCGACGGCTACCACCTCGCCGCCAACCTCGTGTCCCATGATCCTCGGCGGGTGGACCCGTGACGCCGCCCACGCGTTCCAGTCGTAGAGATGGACGTCGGTGCCGCACACCGATGCCGCCTCCACCTTGACGATCACCTCCTGCGGCCCCGGCTCCGGCTCGGGAACGTCGGCGATGGTGAAGCCGGCACCGGCGACGGACTTGAGGACGGCTCGCACGGCGGCGATTATGCGCGCCGCCCCGACAGGGAGCCCGAACCGTTGCGTCGGCGGGCCCAATTGCGCGCCCTGCCGAGCAGTGCGCCGCGCCCAAGCCGACGCCACTGGGGTGGAGGTACGCTGCATCGATGGTCGAGATGCCGGTCGCAGCGGCGGCATTCCCGACACGCGCCGACGAGTGCGTCGACGGCTCAGGCGCGCCGCGAGCGCCCTATCAGCGCATCCTCCCCATGATCACCGAGCAGCCGGGGCGTCTCGCCGAGGTCAAACACAACGCATCGGAGTGGTTCGACGCCCACGGCATCACCTTCGGAGCCCCGGATGATGGAAGCGCGCCGATCTTTCCTTTCGATCCCATCCCGCGGGTGCTCGACGCCCACGAGTGGCGAGACCTCGACCGTGCCCTGGCGCAGCGGGCCATGGCGCTCGACGCCTTCGTCGCCGACTGCTACGGCGCCCAACGGGCGCTGCGCGACGGCGTCGTGCCGGCTCGCCTCGTCTACAGCAGCGCGGGCTACCTCCGCGACCTGGTCGGCGTGCGTGCTCCGCGGTCGTGCTACTGCCACGTCGCCGGCATCGACGTGGTGCGGATCGGCGGCACCTTCATGGTTCTCGAGGACAACGTCCGTGTTCCCTCGGGAATCGCCTACGCATTGATGAGCCGGCAGGCGATGCGCGAGATCGCTCCCGACTGGCTCCATTCCAGCGGCGTGCGTTCCATCGACGGGTACGCGGGGCGTTTGCGGCGCAGCCTGCAGCGCATCGCCCCGCGCCCCTGGGAAGCGTCGATCGCTGTGCTCACCCCGGGCTCCTACAACGCCGCCTTTTACGAGCACCGGTTGCTCGCCGAGGCGATCGGAGGCGCACTGGTGCACGGCAACGACCTCGTGGTCCACGAGGAGGAGGTCTTCCGCCGCACCGACGCGGGGCTGGAACGCGTCGATGTCATCTACTCGCGCGTCAACGCGGAGTGGATCGACCCACTGGTGTTCCGTCCCGACTCGATGCTGGGTGCGCCGGGCATCATCGAGGCCTGGCGGCGCGGCAACGTCGCCATCGCCAACGCGCCGGGCACCGGCGTGGCCGACGACAAGGCCGTGTACCCCTACGTCCCGGCAATGGTGCGCTACTACCTGGACCAGGACGCGCTGCTCGACAACGTGCCCACGTTCGACGTCGGTGAGCCGGTGCAACGGAGCTACGTGATCGCCAACCTGGACCGCATGGTGCTCAAGCCCGTCGACGCCAGCGGCGGCTACGGCATACGTTTCGGCAAGCTGTTGTCCGCCGCCGAACGGTCGGAGCTGGCGGCGCAAGTCGAGGAGCAGCCTCGCGCCTGGCTGGCGCAGGAGGAGGTGGCGTTGTCGCGGGCCGTTTGCGTTGCGTCCGACGGCAGTCTCGAAGCACGCTGCGTCGACCTGCGCCCCTTCGTGCTCCTGGACGAGACGCCTTGGACGGTGCCCGGAGGGCTCACCCGGGTCGCCGCTGATTCCGACACACTTGTCGTCAACTCGTCGCAGGGTGGAGGGAGCAAGGACACGTGGGTGCTGACCTCGTAACCTACGCCGTCTCCCATCGCACCACACTGCGCTACTCCGAGCCGGTCGCGCCCTCGTACAACGAGGTGCGCATGCGCCCCCGTGACCGGGGAACGCAGCGTACCCTCGCCTTCGCGCTGATGACCTCGCCGCCGGCGGTGCCCCGGACAAGGGTCGACTACTTCGCCAACTACGTGCACCGCATCGATGTCGGCACGCCGCACACAACGCTGGTCTTCGCCGTCGAGGCGGTCGTCGAGAACGGCATGGTGCGCCGTCGCAGGGCGCTGCCCTGGGACCCCGGCGTGCTGGAGCGAGACCCCCGTCTGGAGTACGCGCTCCCCAGCCCGAGGGTACCCGCGATCTCGGCGGCCGCGGCGCTGTGGCAGCGCTGGTGCGGCGACGACCGCTCCATGGACGCGCTCCTCGAGGTCGCCGCCGCGATCCAGCGCGAGTTCCGATACGTGACTGGGGCGACCACCGTCGACAGCGGGATAGACGAGCTGCTCAGCGGTGGCGCCGGCGTGTGTCAGGACTTCACCCACCTCTTCATCGCCATGGCGCGCAGGGCTGGCTGGCCGACGCGCTACGTCAGCGGCTACCTGGGACCTGCCGGTGAGGAGACGTCGGTCGAGGGCGTGTCACACGCCTGGGCGGAGGTCTGCGGCGCCGACGGTCGCTGGACCGGCATCGACCCGACACACGGGGGGCTCATCTCGGTGGAGCACCTGCGGCTGGCCGTCGGTCGCGACTACAGCGACGTCGCGCCGCATCGCGGGCTGTTCTTCGGAGCCGCTGTTGCCGACCAACCGGAGGTGACGGTGCGGGTGAACATCATCGAGCCGCGCATCGCCGAGGTCGCCGCACGAGGGTCCGCGCTGGGCTGGCAACAACAGCAACAGCAGCAGCGCCGCTGAGCGCGGTCAAGTCGCGCGACGCTCGCGCCGCCCTTCGCGCACCACGGGAGCCAGGTAGGCGCGCCGTGCCAGGGCGGCGAAGTGGAGGATCGTCGTCGTCCCCAGCAGGGGTGCGCCGACGAGCAGGGCGACGAGCGACACCGGGCCGCTGAAGATGCGCACCCACATGCACACGAAGAGGACCACACCGGTGGCCAGGGTGTTCCTCCGACCCCATTCCGTGTAGACGAGCTCGGGCCGGCGGCGCGCCAGAAAGACAACCGGTGTGGCCACCAACGGTCCCACGTAGCGCACCAACATGAGCCCGCCGAGCCAGCCGGGCACGATCCCCAGGGCGAAGTTGCCCAGCGCGGCCATGGAGAAGAACAGGGCGTCGCCGGCGGGGTCGAGGGCACGCCCCAGCTCGGTCAGAGGTCCCACGCGGCGAGCGATGTATCCGTCAACCATGTCGAGAAGTCCTGCGGGCGCGCCGATCGAGCACCAGAGGATGAGACCCACCTGCCCGGGAAGCGTCAGCGTTGCGCAGAGCAGCAGGGGATAGCAGGACCAGGCGCGCAGCGCGGTGAGGCCGTTGGGCACGCCGATGTAGTCGATGCGGGCTCCGTCGGGGGTGCGCAGCAGCGAGATGCCGCCGACGAGAACGCTGCTGATGAGCAGCCACCACAACGCGGCGATCCCCGCGGCGACGACCGCGCTGCGCCTCGAGTCCATCTGCGCGACACCCACGGCGAAGGCCTCGATGAGCACCAGACCGAGGCCGGTCCAGAACACCAGGGAGCACCGCAGGTGGCGGCCGCCGCGGAGCCGGACGAGGGACTCGGCGTAGAGCTGGAGAAGACCGCGAAGTCCGGCGCGACCCTCGACGAGGGCGGGGCCTCCCGTGTCCCCGCCGGACCGGGTCTCCCCCACCGCGCCGTCTACTGGACAGCCAGACAGGTGACCGTCTTGAAGACGCCGTCGACTCGCTGGATCTTCTCGACGATGAGGCTGCCCACACCGGCGACATCGTCGGCCTGCACCTGGGCGATGACGTCGTACTCCCCGGTGATCGCGTCAGCCTGAATGATGCCCTCCTGCCCCACGAGGCGGGTGGCGACGTCGATCGCCTTGCCCGGCGACGCGCTGATCATCACGTAGGCCCGCACCATCGCCTTTCCTCCTCGCCACCGCTGCAACCCGCCGACAGCACCCGACTGTATCACCGACCCCTGTCGATCCCCAGGTAGCCCGGTCGGCAGCGTCATAGGGGGAGCATCCCCCCTCAACTAAAAGCGGGCGGTCCGTTTCCGGCCCGCCCGCCAGGAAGGGGTGAAGTGCTCAAGAAATTGGCGCCTGGGCTGCCCGCGTATCGTACACCCGTCACCGGGCGACCTCCGTTCCCGCAGTGTACGCGGCAGACAGGCTCATTGCCAGCTTGTCAGCGGGTGAATTCCCCGGTGTGGCGGACGCGGCAAAGGGGGATGATGGAAGCGTGCCGGTTCTCGCCAGGTTTCTCACCCGACTGCTGACTCTGTGGCTGCTGGGCGCCGTTCGCCGGCGAACGGCAACCGCGGGCGGCCGGGCGACACCGCCCCCCTGGCGAACTCCAGGGACCGGGGCACCTCCTCGCGATCCCGTCGACGCCGCCGCCGGGGTACGCGCCCGCGCCCTGCAGCTGCGCCGGACCCTCGTCGAGACCGCACGAATCGCCGCCCATGCGCTGACCCTGGCCATCCTCCTCAGCGCCGCCGCGGTGCTGACCACCGCGGGGACGACCGCGACCTCGCTCGGGCCCCGCTGGCTCGGCGTCAGCCTGCTGGTCCTGGCGGGAATCGCCTTGCTCGTGGCGCTGCGCGAGCTGCGCACGGTGTGGCACCTGCGTGTCGCCCAGCGCCGGCGCCGTCACGCCGAGGACCTTCGCCGCATCGGCGCCTGACGACGGTCAGAGCGGAGAGGGCAGGACCGTAAGGATCGGCGCCCGCTAGGACAGGTAGGGCGCGACTCCCTCGGCCTGCTGCGCCGAATCCATCACCACCTCGCTCACCGTGGGATGGGCGTGGATGATGTCGGCGAGCTCGCTGAGGCTCAGGCCGTCGCTCATGGCCACGCCGACCTCGCTGATGATCTCCACGCTGTGCACCCCCATGACCGTGGCGCCCAGGAGCAGGTCGGTGCCGGCGTCACAGACCACGATCGCCACTCCGTCGGGCTCGCCCTCGCCGAGCGCCTTGCCGTTGCCGAGAAAGCGCGCCTGGCCAAGCTTCACCTCATGACCGGCGGCCTTCGCGGCCTCCGAGTTGAGGCCGACCGTGGCAATTTCGGGATGGGTGTAGATGCACGAGGGCACCACCGTGCGATCGATCGCCCTGGGGTGGTGACCGAGCGCGTTCTCCACGGCGCGCTCCGCCTCCTTGCTGGCGAGGTGCGCCAGCTGCAAGCCGCCGATGCAGTCTCCTGCTGCCCAGATCCTGGGGTTGGCGGTTTGCAGGCGCTCGTCGACCTCGATGTGTCCCTGGTCGGTGAGCCTGACGCCGGCCTTCTCGAGGCCGATGTCCCGCGTCTCCGGACGCCGGCCGATACCGATGAGCATGACGTCGCAGTCAAGCTTCGATCCGTCGTCGAGCTGCACGGTGAGCTCGTCGGCGCGGTACTCGACGACCTTGTCGAGCTTGCGCCCGGTGAGGAACGTGACTCCCTGCTGTTCCATGAGCTTGCGGAACTGGGTGACGATGCGTGCCTCGACGCCGGCGAGGATCTGGGGCAGCATCTCGACCACGGTGATCTCTGTGCCCAGAGGCGCGAAGAAGCTGGCGAACTCGCAACCGATGACGCCGCCGCCGACGATCAGTAGTCGCTCGGGGATGCGCTCGAGGCGAAGCACGCCGTTGGAGGTGACCACCGACGGATGCTCCATGTCGACGCCGGGCAGTCCGTACGGTTCGGTGCCGACGCAGACGATGAGCTGGTCGTACTCGATGCGCTCGCCGGCGGCAATGACCGCGGAGTCATCGATCACGCCATGCTCCTTGACCACGCGCACCTTCTTGCGCTTGCACGCCGCTTCGACGCCGCCGCGCATGCGCAGGACCACCTCCTCCTTGCGCTCCATCATGCGTGAGAAGTCGACGCGGACGTCACCGACCTCGATGCCGAAGTCGGCGGCACGCCGGATCTTGCGCAGCAGGTCGGCTGAGGCCAGCAGCGCTTTGGTGGGGATGCATCCCCAGTTGAGACAGGTGCCGCCGAGCTCAGCGCGCTCGATGAGCGTGACCTCGGCACCAAGCTGGGCGCCGCGCAGCGCGGCGACGTCGCCGGCCGGTCCGCCGCCGAGGACGACCACCTTGGCGCGCGGCAACCCCGCCCCCGCTCCGGATTCGGTCACGACGAGGATCCGCTTCGCGCCAGTGCCAGGGCCTGCTCCGACGGCGTCTGCTCGACGGTCAGCGCCTCGGTGATGATCCGCTCCTGTTCGAGCAGGTGGGCGCCGTGGTATCCCTCGCTCGCGCTGGCCCGCGGTGGCCTGCCGATGTAGTCCCAGCGGATGTCGTACGGCCGGTTGCGCCCGATGGGCCGGGCGATGTGCAGCCAGGCGCCCTTGTTGCGTGGCTCCTCCTGCACCCACATCAGCTGCTCGAGCTTCGGATAGCTGCCGATCAGCGCGAGGATCTCTGCCACAGGCAAGGGATCGAGCATCTCGACGCGCGCGATCGCGGTGCGCTGGGCGTTGGCGCGCAGCGGACTGAGCGTCATGTCCCAGTAGATCTTCCCGCTGCAGAGCAGCAGGGTGCGCACCTCGGCATGACGCTCGGCCATGAGCGGATCGTCGATGACCGGCATGAAGCGACCCCGTGCCAGTTGGTCGAGCGCGGACGCCGCCTCACGGCTGCGCAGCAGCGACTTGGGGGTCATCACCACCAGCGGACGCGGCCGCGGAGAGAGCGACTGCAGCCGCAGCAGGTGGAAGTACTGGGCCGCGGTCGAGCAGTTGGCAACGCCGATGTTGCCGTTGACGGCGAGCTGAAGGAAACGCTCCAGTCGCGCACTGGAGTGGTCAGGTCCCTGGCCCTCGTAGCCGTGCGGCAGGAGCAGCGTCAGCCGGGACTGCTGCCCCCACTTGGCGTATCCCGACGAGATGAACTGGTCGACGATCACCTGGGCGCCGTTGACGAAGTCGCCGAACTGAGCCTCCCAGAGCACCAGCGTGTCCGGCGCCGATGCGCTGTAGCCGTACTCGAAGCCCAGCGCGCCCTCCTCGCTCAGTGGACTGTTGTGCAGCTCGAAGGTCGACGTGGCGCCGACGAGTTGCTGCATCGGTGTCCATTCGCCGCCGGTACGGACGTCGTGGAACACGAGGTGACGCTGGCTGAAGGTGCCGCGCTCGGTGTCCTGCCCGGTGAGCCTGATGGGGCGGCCCTGCAGCAGCAGCGAGGCAAACGCCAGCGACTCCGCTGTCGGCCAGTCGACGATGTGCTCGTCGCGAACCTCGGCGCGGCGGCGCTCGATCTGCTTGACCAGCTTGGGATTCACGGTGAACCGCTCGGGGAAGCTGAGCAGCTGCTCGTTGAGTCCGAGCAGCTCGGCGACGGGCACGCCGGTGTGGATGTCGCGCTCCTGGCTGCCGTTGCTCTGCTGCGGCTCGGCGCCGTCGTCACTGACCACCGTGGCGGTCGTCGCCTTCACCTTGTGGTGCGCCTGCTGGACGCGGTCATAGGCCGCCTGGGCCCGCGCCTCGGCGTCGTCCTTGGTGATCAGGCCCTCGTCGATGAGCTGCTGGGCGAAGATCTCGCGCACCGTCGCGTGTGAGCGGATGCGGTCGTACATCTTCGGCTGCGTGTACGCCGGCTCGTCGGTCTCGTTGTGACCAAAACGGCGGTAGCCGATGAGGTCGAGCACCACGTCGCGGTGGAAGGTGCGGCGAAACTCGTAGGCCAGCCGCATCCCCTGGATGCTCGCCTCGAGATCGTCGGCGTTGATGTGGATGATGGGGATGTCGAAGCCCTTGGCCAGGTCCGAGGCGTAGCGAGTGGAGCGCGCCTCACTGGGATCGGTGGTGAAGCCCACCTGGTTGTTGGCGATGACGTGCACCGTGCCGCCGGTGCCATACCCCTGCAAGGACTGCAGGTTGAGCACCTCGGCGACCACACCCTGCGCCGGGAAAGCGGCGTCGCCGTGGATCAGCAGGGGCAGCGCTGCGGTGGGATCGACGTGCAGCGTGGAGGCGCTGCGTCGCGTCTGCTCGGCCCGCGTCCAGCCCTCGACGACCGGGTCGACGGCTTCGAGGTGGGAGGGATTGGGCAGCAGTCGCACGGTGATGGCCCTGCCCGACTCGGTGAGATACGTGCCGATGGCGCCGAGGTGGTACTTGACGTCGCCCGTCGGATCGGTGGGGCTCTCGCCGACGCGACGGCGCTGCTCTCCCTGCTCGAAGGCGACGAGGATCGATTCGTAGGGGCGGTTGACGACGTGAGCGATGGTGGCCAGCCGGCCCCGGTGGGCCATGCCCATGACCACCTGCCCGATGCCGTCGTCGGCGACCATGGTGAGCAGCTCCTCGAGCATGGGCACCATAGCGTCGAGACCCTCGATGCTGAACGTCTTCTGGCCGATGAACGTGCGGCGCAGATAGCGCTCCATGGCGTCGACTTTGGTAAGCCGCTGGAGCAGCTGCAGCTTGCGCTCCGGCGACAGGGGCATGCGATGCGCTCCCGACTCGATGTGCTCACGCAGCCAGACGCGTTGCTCGTGACTGCTGATGTGCTCGATCTCGTAGGCGATGGTGCCGCAGTACGTTTCGCGCAACTTTGGCAGGATGTCGGCGAGCGTGGCACCGCGCACATAGGTGCGCAGCACCGCTGCGGGTACGGCGGCCATCAGCGCCGGAGTGAGACCGACGGTGGCCGGGTCCATCGAGGGATCGCCCAACGGATCGGTGCCCAAGGGGTCGAGCCGGGCGCCGAGGTGACCGTGGGTGCGATGCGCCTTGACCAGCGACATCCCCGCACTCACAGCGCTGAGGATCTCGTTGCTCAGCCGGCCGTCACCGCCCACCTGCTGCACCCGCGCAGCGGCTTCGGCGCTGAGCTCGGGCATCGGCGGCTGGCTGGCCGGCGCCGGCAACCCCAGGCTGCGGAACACCGCCGTGTAGAAGCCGTCGGCGCCGTTGAGCAGCTCCTCGATGCGGCGCAGGAACTCCCCCGACTCCGCGCCCTGGATGACGCGGTGGTCGTAGGTGCTGGTCATGGTCATCACCTTGGTGACCCCAAGGTCGCGTAGGCGCGCCTCGCCCACGTTGCGCACACCCGCGGGGAAATCGATGGAGCCGGTGGCGATGATGGTCCCCTGCAGAGGCATCAGCCGCGGTACCGACGCCACGGTGCCGATGCCGCCGGGGTTGGTCAGGGTGATGCTCGCGCCACGCAGCTCATCGACGGTGAGGGTGTTGGTGCGCGCTTTGGCCACAACTCGCTCGTACTCGTCGCGGAAGGAGGCGAAGTCGCGATCGGTGGCGTCGCGGATGACGGGCACGACCAGGGACCGGCTGCCGTCCTTGCGGGTCACGTCCACGGCGAGACCGAGGTGCGTGCCCGGTTGCACCCGCAGCGGCTTTTCCCCGTGACGCTCGAAGTGCGCGGTCATGCTGGGCACGTCGAGGGTCGCGCGGACGATGGCGTAACCGATGAGATGGGTGAAGCTGACCTTCTCGGGGCGGCCGGCGGCGGTGATCGCCGCGTTGAGCTCGCGACGGCGCGCCTCCAGCGCGTCGACCTCGAGGCTGCGGAACGACGTCGCCGTGGGGATCTCCCGCGACTGCTCCATGTACGCGGCCAGCGCCGCCGCGGGTCCGCGAAGCTGGGTTGCGCCCTCGGGCGGGGGTCCGCTGGGCGGCGACGGAGCTCCTGCCGACTTCGCCACCGGCGTGACCGCGGACGGAGCCGGGCCGTTGGCCGCGGCGCCGACGTCGCCACCGCGGATCAGCCCGCCCGGTCCGCTGCCGTGCACGGTGCTCAGATCGACGCCCGCCAGGGCAGCCGCGCGGCGGGCCAGGGGCGATGCCGCCACCTCGGGATGATCGACGACCGGCGGCGCCACAGCCGGTTGCACCACGGCCGCTGGTTGCTCGGCCGCCGCTGGTCGCTCGGCGACCGCCGGTTGCCCGGCTGTGCCGGTCGACGCCGGCGCCGACGGCGCGGCGGCGGGCTCCGCCGCGGCCGCACCGTCGCCCTCGGCGCTGACCCGCGTGGCCGGCGCCGACGTTGGTGCGGCTGTCGCTTTCGCACCGACCTCGATCTCGGCGATCGCCGCGCCCACGGCGGCGGACTCACCGGCGCCGACGATGATGCGCCGCAGCACACCGCCAGCCGGCGCCGGCACCTCAACATCGACCTTGTCGGTGGTGACGTCGGCGACCACCTCACCCTCAGTGACCGGGTCGCCCTCCCGCTTGCGCCATTCGACGACGGTACCCTCGGTGACGGACTCCCCCATCGCGGGCAGGGTGATCTGAACGGAATCTGGCACGCATCTATGGTCGCACCACCGCTCACGCCTGCGCGTCCAGACGGCGGTCCCGGCGCGTTGAGCAGGGCGCTGAACACCCGGTTAGTTGAGGTGGGCCACCCGCTGACGGCGCCGCCACTCCGCCGAGATCGGCACCTCGATGCGAGCGATGCACACGGCGCACCAGACACGCTCGCAGCCGGGGCACACCAGGTGTTGGTGGTCCATGGCGAGGTCGAGGTCCATGTACTCCTCGTGGCAGTCGAGGCAGAGCACCGGGGCCTTCATGTCGATATGGATGATGGCACCAGGTGTCCTGCGACAGGACGCCGGAGCGGGATCGGCGATCGATCGACAATCCACACCAGGGTGGGGTTTACTGCCCCTCGGTCATGGTTTTATGACAGCGGCGCTGTGTGGACTCTGTGGAAAACCCAGTGGAAATCGGTCAAACGCTGCGCTTAGTCCTCCTTGGCCTCGTCGCTCTGCGCCCGCCTCTGCAGCTCCTCGACGACTGAGGCGTCGGCCAGGGTGGTGGTGTCGCCGAGCTTGCGGTTCTCGGCGATGTCGCGCAGCAGCCTGCGCATGATCTTGCCGCTCCTCGTCTTGGGCAGGTCCGGGGTGAAGGCGATCCATTTCGGCCTGGCGATGGGTCCGATCAGCTTGGCGACGTGGTCGCGCAGCTCGCCGATCAGCTCCGTCGACTCCTCGGCGCCGCCCACCAGGGTGACGAAGGCGCTGATCGCCTGGCCGCTGTCGGCGTCGCTGCGCCCCACCACGGCCGCCTCGGCGACGGCGGGGTGGTCGACGAGCGCCGATTCCACCTCGGTCGTGGAGATGCGATGACCGGCGACGTTCATGACATCGTCGACCCTTCCCATGAACCAGAAGTAGCCGTCCTTGTCGATGCGCGCGCCGTCACCGGCGAAGTAGTAGCGACCGGGGTACTTCGACCAGTACGTCTGCAGGTAGCGCTCGTCGTCGCCCCAGATGCCGCGGAGCATGCCCGGCCAGGGCCGCGCGAGGACGACGTAGCCGCCGCCACCCAGGGGAACCGCGTCACCGGCCTCGTCGACGACGAGAGCGCTGATTCCCGGCAGCGGCCGCGTCGCCGAACCGGGCTTGCACACCGTGTACCCGGGCAGCGGGGAGATGAGGATGCCGCCGGTCTCGGTCTGCCACCAGGTGTCGACCACCGGGGTGCGATCGCCGCCGATGTGCTGGCGATACCACACCCAGGCTTCGGGATTGATCGGCTCACCGACGGTGCCGAGCAGGCGCAGCGAGGACAGGTCGTGCCGCGCGGGAAACTCGGGCCCCCACTTCATGAAGGTGCGGATCGCCGTCGGCGCCGTGTAGAGGACGGTGACCGAGTACTTCTCGACGATCGACCAGAAGCGGTCCTTGTCGGGATAGTCGGGCGTGCCCTCGTACATCACCGACGTGCAGCCGTTGCCGAGCGGCGCGTAGACGATGTAGGAGTGGCCGGTGACCCAGCCGATATCGGCGGTGCACCAGTACACCGTCTCGGGCTGGATGTCGAAGACCATGTCGTGGGTGAACATGGCGTAGAGCAGGTAACCCGCGGTGGTGTGCTTGATGCCCTTGGGCTTCGCCGTCGTCCCCGACGTGTAGAGGGTGAAGAGCAGATCCTCGGACTCCATCCGCTCGGGCTCGCAAGTGGCGGGCTGCGCAGCGACGAGGTCGTGCCACCAGTGGTCGCGTCCCTCCGTCCAGGCGACCGGGTTGCCCGTGCGGCGCACCACGACGAGGTCGCTGACGGTCGCGCAGTTGCGCAGCGCGTTGTCGGCGTTCTCCTTGAGCGGCACCGTCCTGCCGCGCCGCCAGCCCTCGTCGGCGGTGATCAGCACCTTGGCCTGGGCGTCGTTCATGCGATCGGCGACGGCGTCGGCGGAGAAGCCACCGAACACCACGGAATGCGCGGCGCCGATGCGGGCGCAGGCGAGCATGGCCAGGGGCAGCTCGGGAACCATCGGCAGGTAGATGCCGACGCGGTCGCCGCGCCGCACCCCCAGCGCACGCAGCGCGTTGGCGAAGCGGCAGACATCGCCGAGCAGTTCCGCGTAGGTGATGGTGCGGGTGTCGCCCGGCTCCCCCTCCCAGTGGTAGGCGACGCGGTCGCCGCGGCCCGCGGCGACGTGGCGATCGACGCAGTTGACGCTGGCGTTGAGGGCCCCGCCGTCGAACCACCGGGCGAAGGGCATCTGCCAGTCGAGGACCCGGTCCCAGCGCCGGTACCAGGTGAGGTAGTGCTCGGCCTGCCTGGCCCAGAAGGCTTCGGGGTCAGCCTCAGCCTCACGATGGAGGCTGTCATCGCTCACCCGGGCGCGGGCGCGGAATTCCTCCGACGGGGCGAAGGTGCGATTCTCCTCGAGCAGGGCCTCGATGGTGTCGGTCATCGGGGCATCATCCAACGTGGGCAACGCCGGCGTACAGCGGCTTCGGCTGGCGGCTCCCACGGCCGCGGCTCAAGCGGTGGAGGAAGAGCCGAGGAGGTGCCTCAGACCCCTTGACGGCGGCTACCCGTGGACGCAACATGTAGGGGCTCCTGCGCCGGCTCTCCCCAAGATGTGGGAAAAGCGGGGAGAAACCTGTGGATCCTTTGGGGGTAGCCGGCACACCGAGCGCCCCCGTCTTGCCAACGTCTCACCAGCAGCGCATCGGTCGCATCAACGAGAGGACGCATCGTGGACAAGCCTGTGCCCGACCCCGCCGCCAACGACGACACCACCGCGACCCACACCCAGGCGGATACCGGAACGGGGGTTCGTGGGTCGCGGCGTGCGCGGCGGCGGCAGGACGTCGGTGAGCTGCAGCTCGCCCGCCAGGGCCTGACCTTCCAGCGGCGATTCACCACCGCCGGCGTCCATCCCTTCGACGAGGTGCAGTGGGAGAGGCGGGTCGCCGCCATCACCAACGAGAAGGGCGAGATCGTCTTCGAGCAGAAGGACGTGGAGATCCCCTCGTCCTGGTCGCAGATGGCCGCCAACGTGGTGGTGAGCAAGTACTTCCGCGGACCGTTGGGGTCGCCGCGGCGTGAGACCAGCGTCAAGCAGGTGATCTCCCGCGTCTGCGACACCATCGGCGTCTGGGCCCGTGAAGGCGGCTACGTGGCCTCCGAGGACGACGCCCAGGCCTTTCAGGACGAGCTCAGCTACCTGGTGCTCCACCAGCTGATGTCGTTCAACAGCCCGGTGTGGTTCAACGTCGGCGTCCCCGGCACCAAGCCGCAGGCGAGCGCCTGCTTCATCAACAGCGTCGACGACACCATGGACTCGATCCTGCGTCTGGCGCACACCGAGGGCATGCTTTTCAAGTACGGCAGCGGCACGGGCACCAACCTCTCGCCCATTCGGTCCTCGACCGAGTCGCTGGCCGGCGGTGGCACGGCAAGCGGACCCGTCTCCTTCATGAAGGGCTTCGACGCCTTCGCCGGGGTGATCAAGAGCGGCGGCACGACGCGGCGCGCGGCCAAGATGGTGATCCTCAACTCCGACCATCCCGATGTCGAGGAATTCATCACCTGCAAGGTGAGTGAGGAGCGCAAGGCCTGGGCGCTCATCGAGGCCGGCTACGAGAGCTCCTTCACCGGTGAGGCCTACGGCTCGATCTTCTTCCAGAACAGCAACAACTCGGTGCGCGTCACCGACGACTTCATGCGCGCCGTTCTCGACGACAAGGAGTGGCACCTGCGTGCCGTCACCGACGCCGACCGCATCCTCAAGACGGTACAGGCTCGCGAGTTGATGCGCCTCATGGCGGAGTCGGCGCATCAGTGCGGCGACCCGGGGATCCAGTACGACACCACCATCAACGACTGGCACACCTCGGCGAACACGGGACGGATCAACGCCAGCAATCCCTGCAGCGAGTACATGTACCTCGACGACTCGGCGTGCAACCTGGCGTCGCTCAACCTGATGAAGTTCGTCCGTGACGACGGCACGTTCGACGTCGACGCCTACCGGCACGCCATCCACGTCACCATCACCGCCCAGGAGATCCTGGTCAGCAACGCCAGCTATCCGACGCCGAAGATCGCCGAGAACAGCGAGAACTACCGGCCACTGGGCCTCGGCTACGCCAACCTCGGTGCCCTGCTCATGGCTCGCGGCGTGCCCTACGACTCGCCGCAGGGTCGCGAGGTGGCCGCGTGCGTCACCGCGATCATGACCGGCGAGGCCTACGCGCAGTCGGCGCGCATCGCCCGCGAGGTCGGACCGTTCAACGGCTACGCGGTCAACCGCCAGCCAATGCTCCGCGTCATCGGCAAGCATCGTGAGGCGGCCTACCGCATCGCCGACGAGCACGTCGAGGTGCAGCTGCTGCAAGCGGCGCGTCGCGCCTGGGACGAGGCCCATGAGCTCGGCGCGGTGCACGGATATCGCAACGGCCAGGCGACGGTGCTGGCGCCGACGGGGACCATCGGTTTCATGATGGATTGCGATACCACCGGCGTCGAACCCGACATCGCCCTGGTGAAGTACAAGAAGCTGGTCGGCGGCGGCATGTTGAAGATCGTCAATCAGACGGTGCCCGCAGCCCTGCGGCGACTCGGCTACGGCGAGGCCGCGGTCAACGACATCGTCGCCTACATCGACGGCCACGACACCATCGAGGGCGCGCCCCACCTGCGTGAGGAGGACCTCGCCGTCTTCGACTGCGCCTTCCAGCCCGCCAACGGGTCTCGCTCCATCGCCTGGCAGGGACACGTGCGCATGATGGGTGCGGTGCAGCCCTTCCTCTCGGGAGCGATCTCGAAGACGGTCAACATGCCGTCCGAGGCCACCGTCGAGGACATCGAGCAGGCGTACATCGACGGCTGGAAGATGGGCCTCAAGGCGCTGGCCATCTATCGCGACGGATCGAAGCGCAGCCAGCCGATGGCGACGACCATCGCCAAGACCACCGGGGAACGCTCGGCTCCGCCGGTTGCCGACCGTCCTCTGCGCCGCCGGCTGCCCGCAGAGCGCCAGGCGATCACTCACAAGTTCGACATCAGCGGACACGAGGGCTACATCACCGTCGGCCTCTACGAGGACGGCAGCCCCGGCGAGATCTTCCTCAAGATGGCCAAGGAAGGCTCAACCATAAGCGGCCTCATGGACTCCTTCGCCACGGCGATCTCCATGGCGCTGCAGTACGGCGTGCCGCTCAAGGCGCTGACCGACAAGTTCTCGCACGCGCGTTTCGAGCCCAGCGGCTTCACCGGGAATCCCGAGATCCCCATCGCCAAGTCGATCATGGACTACATCTTCCGCTGGCTGGCATCGCGCTTCCTCCCCTGGGAGGATCGCGACGCCCTGGGCATCGTCCGCCGCGACGGCACCGAGCCCGGCGATCAGCCGCTGGTCGACACCCGCGTCGTACCGGCGAGCGCTGCCACGGTTGCCGCCGGGGTCGCAGAATCGGTGAAGCAGCAACTGCCGGTGGTCACCCGTTCCGCGCCGGCGGCGTTCCTCAACCAGGAGGACGCCCCCAGCTGCAGCGACTGCGGCAGCCTGATGGTGCGCAGCGGCGCCTGCTACAAGTGCCTCAACTGCGGAGCGACCAGCGGCTGTTCCTGACGTGAGGTGACAGCAACCCCAAGCGCCTGGCTCACAGGCCACGGCGCCACTTCGGGTGGCGTACTCTCCGCGTCCTGAGTCGCACTGGATGGCTTGACGCCTCGGAGCTCCGCATCGGTCTCGGCTGCATGCGCATGTCGACGGACCACAGCCGCGACGAGGAGCTCGCTCTGGAGACCATCGCGGCTGCCGCCGAGGCGGGTGTGACCGTGTTCGACACAGCGCACGCGTACGGGCGCGACGCCGCGGATCTCGGACACAACGAGAGACTCCTCGCCCGCGCACTTCGCCGCTGTGGCGC
>DASZGL010000005.1:0-1907 GCA_035938875.1 Candidatus Dormiibacterota bacterium | reverse complement strand
GCAGCACGCGCCGGCGCTGGCGTCGCAGTCGGGCAGGCTGGCGGCACAGATCACCACCCTGGCGAGAAAGCTCTACGACGTGGCCACGCAGCTCGACGCCACGACGTGTGAGATCAATCCTCTCGTCATCACGCCGGAGGGCGAGCTTGTCGCCGCCGACGGCAAACTCGAGGTCGACGAGAACGCCGAGTACCGTCACCGCGAGCTTGCCGAGGAGCTGGCCCGCGACATGAGCGGCGCCGACGGGGCCACCGGTGAGGATCCGTACGAGGCCGAGGCCAAGCGTCGCGGGCTCACCTACGTCCACCTACCTGGCGGCACCATCGGCTGCATCGCCAACGGCGCCGGGCTGGCGATGAACACCCTCGACCTGGTCAAGCAGATGGGCGGCAACCCCAACAACTTCCTCGACATCGGCGGTGGGGCGAGTGCCGAGAAGGTGCGCAACTCGCTCGACATGATCCTTCAGGATCCCGACGTGCGTGGGATCTTCATCAACATCTTCGGTGGCATCACCCGAGGCGACGAGGTCGCCCGCGGCATCATCCAGGCGCGCGACGAGCTGGGCCTGACCAAGCCGCTGGTGGTGCGCATGACCGGCACCAACGAGCAGGAGGGCCGGCGGCTGCTGAGCGAGGCGGGCATCACGCCGGCGATCAGCGCTCCCGAGGCCGCCAAGAAGATCGTCGAGCTGACCAGGTAGATATGTCCATCCTTGTCGACAAGTCGACTCGCGTCATCGTCCAGGGCATCACCGGCCGCGAGGGTAGCTTCCACACCGAGCAGATGCAGCAGTATGGGACGCAGGTGGTCGGCGGCGTGGTCCCCGGCAAGGGAGGTGGCAGCGCGCTCGGCGTCCCCGTCTTCGACACCGTCGCCGACGCGGTGCGCCAGACCGGCGCCGACGCGAGCTTCATCATCGTGCCCCCACCCTTCGCCGCCGACGCCATCATGGAGTCGGCCGCCGCCGGCGTCGCCATCGCCGTGTGCGTCACCGAGGGGATCCCGGTGCAGGACATGGTTCGCGCCAAGGCCTTCGTCGACGCTACCGCGACGCGCCTTGTGGGTCCCAACTGCCCGGGGCTACTCACTCCGCAGGAATGCAAGATCGGCTTCATTCCCAACCATGTGGGCCGCAGCGGCAGCGTCGGCATCGTCGCCCGCAGCGGAACGCTGACCTACGAGGTGATCCAGGCGTTGAGCGAGGCGGGACTGGGACAGAGCACAGCCGTCGGCATCGGTGGCGACCCGGTGCTGGGCATGACCTTCGTCGACGTGTTGCCGCTGTTTCGTGATGACGCGGCGACCGAGGCGGTGGTGTTGGTCGGCGAGATCGGAGGCTCCGACGAGGAGGACGCCGCGGATTTCATCCGCACCGGATTCGCCAAGCCCGTCATCGCTTTCATCAGCGGCAGGACCGCGCCCCCGGGCAAGCGCATGGGCCACGCCGGCGCCATCATCAGCGGCAACAAGGGCAGTGCGCAGAGCAAGATCGACGCGCTGACCGCCGCCGGTGCGGCCATCGCCGACACCATCGAGGACGTCGTCACTCTCGTCGGCGATCGCCTCGGTGCCGCCGCCAGGGGGTGACGCGACAACGCCCCGGGGATGACGACCGGGGCGTTGACGGAGCAGGATTGGTGTTCGTGGTTGCGCGGAAGAGCTTCGAACGCCGCGTGGAGACCGTGTCAGTGCGCGCCTGATGCGCCTGGTGGCCCCGTCTGGCGACGTGCCCGGGGCAGCAGGAACACGAGGAAGAAGGTCGCGCCGAACACCGCGATCTGGTAGATCAGTGAGCGCTCCAATGCACCGATGAAATCCCTGCCGGTTGCCGTGGTCGCGGCATCGCTGAAGGCGCTGCGCGCCGCTGCGGGATTCGGGGCGCGATCGGAATTTGCCTGCGCCGC
>DASZGL010000004.1:0-12597 GCA_035938875.1 Candidatus Dormiibacterota bacterium | reverse complement strand
GTCGACGCTGCCTGGGCCGAGCTCACCGGCGCCGGCTACGTGGGCCACCTCCCGCCGTGGGATGCGTTCTGGGGCATGCGCTACGCCGTCGTCCACGACCCCGACGGCACGCCCGTCGATTTGTTCGCCCTGTTACCGACTGCCGAACTCCAGCAATAGTCCCGTCGGCGTAGTCCCGGCGAGAGCACGCGTCTCTCGCGATAGGTGCGCCTGGTCGGCATACCCGCACCCGGCCGCAACTTGCGCGAGCGGCACGCCGGTTCGCGACTCGTTGACAGCTCGGCGCAGCCGCAAAACCCGCGCCAGCCGCAGCGGCCCATAGCCAAAGATGGGCAGGCACCGCCGATGCAGGTGTCGAGTGCTGAGGCCCAGTCGTTCGGCTATCACTGTTACCGACGTCCCGGCTGCTGCCATCCTGAGGACCCGCGGTCCAAGCGGGTCCACCTCACTGGATGCGGCCCGGTCGACCGCCCACGCCTCCAATGTCGCCACCGGGTCCTCCGCTACCCGCTCGGCGAGCAGCCGCGCTTCGAGAGATGGCCATAATTCCCCGAGGTCTGGGGTCTGGTCGCGCACCTCGTCGGCCGGCACCCCCAGCAACGCAGGTCCGGCCCCTCCCGAGAAGCGGAGCGCGACATACCAGAGATCCGCGCGACTCCGGTGCAGTCGGGCCGTTGAGTCTGGCCCGGCGACGAACAGGCGATGGCCGTCCCACACCAGGTCCAGGCAGCCATCGGGCAGGATCCGTGTCACCTCGGGCGCCGGCCCAACCGTACGCTGCCAGAGGACGGCGCCGGCCACGGTCGTGGGACGCTCTGTGTACCTCATCCGGTGATCGTGCGTCGAAATAGGTATTGAGCGCCACCCGGGATGGTTTGAAACCGGGGATCGGTATAGACACGGATCAAAGCGGGGAATCTGAAACCAATGAAAACTGGGGGATTTCACACCGGGCTTGAAATGCACCTTCAGCCACGTTACAT
This sequence comes from Candidatus Dormiibacterota bacterium, assembly GCA_035938875.1. Taxonomy (GTDB): domain Bacteria; phylum Chloroflexota; class Dormibacteria; order Aeolococcales; family Aeolococcaceae; genus DASZGL01. The sequence goes on along the minus strand of DASZGL010000004.1, from coordinate 11,614 downwards.
GCGTGCGAAGCAAGCGCTCCAAGACCCGTCGGGTTGGAAGGCAAGTGCTGCTACTGAATTCAGCGATACCTAGGTGATCGCCTAAGAATCCGAGCGCTTGCATGGCATGCAAGAGGTCGGGGGTTCGAGCCCCCCTGGCTCCACCACGCCTCGCCCGGCGAGTTGAGGAGCAGCGTTTTCATGTCACGCAAGACTCCGATCGTGACGGTTTCGCCCAGAGAGCGATGATTTGACGGCGGCCAGGTCGTCCTACCTCTGTGATGGCCTCGTTTGCGCGAACCCGGCCGCACCAACATATGGCCGGCACCCACGTCAGAGGAGACCACATGTCAAAGGTTCGTGTCCACAACTTCTCGGTTTCGCTCGACGGTTTCGGCACCGGCGAGGGCCAAGGTCTCGAAGCACCCTTCGGACATGCCGGTACCAGGCTCCATGAATGGTTCTTCCCCACGCACAGCTTCCGCGAGATGCAGGGCGAGCCGGGAGGGAGCACCGGCGTGGACGACGCCTTCGCCAGCAACTGGGGTCCGGGCATCGGGGTCGAGATCATGGGGCGCAACAAGTTCGGGCCCCAGCGCGGCCCATGGACCGACGAGGAGTGGAAGGGCTGGTGGGGCGACGACCCGCCCTTCCATACCCCCGTGTTCATCCTCACCCACCATCCCAGGCCCACGATCGAGATGAAGGGCGGGACAGTGTTCCACTTCATCGACGCCAGCCCCGCCGAGGCCTTGGCGGCCGCCCGGGAGGCGGCGGGCGGCCTAGACGTCCGAATTGGCGGAGGACCATCGACAATCCGCCAGTTCCTCGCGGCCGACCTGATCGACCACATGCACATCGCGATCGTGCCCATCGTTCTCGCACGCGGGGAACGCCTGTGGGACGGGCTCCAGGAACTGGAGGAGCGCTTCAACGTCGAGGCAGTCAGCTCGCCCAGCGGCGTCACCCATCTCACGTTCACCCGCCGATAATCAGCGGGATCGGTCTCGCAGCCGGCGTTGTGGGGCAGGTGCTTGAGCGTGTCGGCGTGGCCTCCATCGAGGTAACGCCACAATTCAGCTGGAGCCATGCCCCGGCCACATGACCAGTCACCCCGCATCCGCACCCGACCATGCGCACCGGCGACGCGGCGCGCCGGTCATCGCGGCGCGCGCGGCGACCGCTCCGCTGCTCACCTGGCAGCCATCGCTGCTCGACGGCGGTGACCCCGCGGTCGATGCGGGTTTCGCCGGTCTCGTCCGGCACAGCCTCGACGGCGATGCGTGGGTCGACCACGTCTCCGGCTGGCTGCGCGGCAGCGAACGACTCTTCGTGGCGCTTCTCGAGCATGCCGACTGGCAGGCCGTCGACGTGCTCATGTACGGGCGTGTCGTCAGCCAGCCGCGACTGGTTGCGCGATGGGCCATCGACGGTGACGGGCCGGCTCCACCACCGATGCTGGAGGAGATCCGCAGCGCGCTATGTGTCGGCTATCGGCGCCCCTTCAACTCCATCGCCGCCAACCTCTATCGCGACGGCCGTGACAGCGTGGCATGGCACGGCGATCGCATCCCCGAGTCGGTTGTCGACCCGGTGGTCGCCACCGTGTCGCTGGGAAGCGCCCGGCGCTTTCTGATGCGCCCCAAAGGCGGCGCTGTTGGCCTCCGCCTCGACTTGGGAGCGGGCGACCTGGTCGTCATGGGCGGCACCAGTCAGCGGACATGGGAGCACGCGGTGCCCAAGACAGCTGCCACAGGGCCGCGCATCAGCATCGCCCTGCGACACTCCGAGTAAGCCGCGATCAGTCGTCCTGGTAGTTGGGCACCCTGGCTCGCCACCGGGAAGCACGCCCGCGGAGCAGTAGCTCGTCCTCGCGAACCTCCTCCGTGGCCAGCGGATTCTCCAGTGACTCGCCGCAGTCGGTGCAGCGGCCACCTGTCGCGGTACCTGCGCTGTCGAAAAGCAGGCGTGTCCGGCTCGAGCAGCGCGGGCACGGTGCCAGGCGAACGAAGACGGCGGTCACCTGGCTAGTCGCCACAGGGCCCTCGCCCCGCGGCCGAGGAGCGCGGCGTCGTGACGACGCGTTCGACGCACATCATCGACAGCCCGGCTGGTGAACACCGTGAGAGCACCGCACCATTCCATCGGTCTGTCTTCGTACCCCGACGCGGTGTCGGCGTCGGCGATGCCTCCGTAGGTCATCACCTCGGTGGCAGTGTCGATGAGATCCATCGGGGTGGCCATGTCGCAGCCCCTCCATGCGTTCCTTCCCGGCCAGCGCCCACCCTAAGCGGCCCGTACCCACCGATGCATGACGGGGGCGTGACGGTGCGCACGTGATGGGATTAACCCCGGCGCTCCTCGCCGTGTCCGCACGGATCGATGTGCACCTGCACTCCGACGAGTCGGGGTTCGACAGCTGTCATGCGCAGACGCACGTCCTCGGCGATGGCATGACTGACGCCGGTGGACAGGTCCTCGTCGACGACGACATCCAGCTCAGCGTAGAGGCGATGACCCACCCAGCGGACGCGGAAGTCACCGACTCTCTCGACCGCCGGAGTCGCTGCGGCGGCGCTGAGCAGCGCGTCACTCAGCCCGGGATCCACAGCGTCCATCAGGCGGTGCCACATGCTCAGCGCCGAGCTGCGCACCACGCCGAGGATGGCCACGGCGATGACCAGGCCGACGATGGGATCGGCGAGGTGAACACCGGCGAGGACCAGAACGGCGGCGACGAACACGGCCAGCGATGTCAGTCCGTCGATGCGCGCGTGCTGTCCGTCGGCCACCAGCGCCGCTGAGCCGATGCGCCTGCCGACGCGGATGCGGAAGACGGCCACACCCTCGTTGCCGGCGAAGCCGAGCAGCGCTGCCGCCATCACCCAGCCGGTGTTGGTCAGCGGCTGAGGATTGAGGAGGCGGTGGTAGCTCTCGTACGCGGCCAGCAGCGCGCTGCCGAGGATGACCAGGACGATGGCGACGCCGGCGAGATCCTCGGCGCGGCCGTACCCGTACGTGTAGCGCCGCGTCGCCGGCCGCCGCTGCAAGCTGAAGGCGACGGCCAGGGGGAGGGCGGTCATGGCGTCGGCGACGTTGTGGATCGCGTCGGAGAGCAGGCCGACGCTGCCCGAGAAGGCGACGACCACCAGCTGCGCCGCCGAGGTCGCCCCCAGGACCGCGAGCGAGATCTTGAGCGCCCAGATTCCCTGGGCGCTGCTGCTCAGGACCGCGTCCCGGGGAATGTCGGCGTGAGCGTGCCCGAGGTGTGCGAGCCGGCGCCACAGCCTCGGCCGGCTGCCGGCGCCGTGGTGGTCGTCGTGCTCGTGGTCGGCGTGCTGGTCGCTGTGGACGGCGCCAGGGGCCTCGGTCATCGCCGGCCGCTCCGGGTCGGCGCCAATCTGGGCGTGTCGAGTGTCGACGCGTGCTCGCCGTGGTGGCGGATGGCCTCGAGGAGGTCGGCCACGTGCGCATCGAACAGGCGGTAACGGATATGCCGCCCGTCCCGCCGGCCGACAGCCAGCCGGAGGAGGCGGAGGACACGGAGCTGCTGGGAGACGAGATTGGCGCCAAGCCCGGTCGCCGCCGCGAGCTCCTCGACGGTCTTCTCGACGCCGACGAGGCCGTAGAGCAGCTTCAGCCGGCTGGGCGTCGTGAAGGCAGCCATGGCGTGGGCGAGATCCTCGGCCTCGCCATCGTCGAGGTGGCTGTGCGCCGGCTGATGGCGCTCCGCGGTGGGCATGCGAACAAGTATATCTGTATGTATATGCAGATGTATAGGAAGATCATCTCACGACGTCACCACGCAGGCCAGCGCGCCCGGCCCGGCAGCGGCCCTACTTCTCGATCTTGTCGCCCGCCGGCGAGACGACGTCCCAGCCCGCCCCATACTGGTTGAGGCCCTGGCCATTTGTGTCGCCCGCCTTGCTGTCACCGCCGTAGTAGTAGAGCGGGTGTCCGTGGTAGGTCACCTGGGTGGTGCCGTCGCTGCGAGCTGTCGTGCCCAGGAGCGCCTGCGTCGCGCCCGCTCCGGCCGTCGGCGAACCCGCCGTCAGCAGCGGCGGCCAGTCGTTGGCACATTGATCAGTGCACGTCGACTGCGGGCCGGTGTCAGCTTCGAACAGATAGAGCGACTTCCCGTCAGGGCCGACGAGCAACGTCCCGAGAGCACCGCTGTTGGTCGTTCCCACCATGGCGGGCCCCGTGGGGGTGCTGGCGCCGCCACCCGATCCTGCGCAGGCACTGATCGTCAAGACGATCCCCGCCACGGCAGTGGGCAAAAAGGCGCGTCGAAGCAAGGCGTTTTCTCCAATGCACTGTCAATCGCGCAACCCGAGTGCCCTCGCACTGGTTGCACATGTGTCTACAGCCGGCGGTTACGCGGGCCGATCTGTCGGACAGCCGCGCCCCAGCCGGCGCGCTCGGCGCCAATCGGTGCGGCCACGGCGAGGCGGTCGCGTATGCTCGGCGGCCATGCGACAGCTGTGGGCGCCGTGGCGCATGGAATACGTCGCCGCGGGGCAAAGCGACCAGGGATGCGTCCTCTGTGCCATCGCCGCCGGCGACGACGCCGAGTCGCGACTCGTCGTGGACCGCGATGAGCTCGTCTTCACCGTCCTCAACCTCTATCCCTACAGCAGCGGCCACCTCATGGTCGTGCCCATCCGTCACGTCCCGGCGATCAGCGATCTGACCGTCGAGGAGGGTGGTGCCGTGTTCGCGGCGACGCAGCGCGCCGTGCACGCGCTGGACGCGGCGATGTCCCCGCAGGGCTTCAACCTGGGCGCCAATCAGGGGCGGGCGGCGGGGGCGGGGATCGACGACCACTTCCATCTCCACGTCGTGCCCCGCTGGAACGGGGACACCAATTTCATGCCCGTGCTCGCCGACGCCAAGGTGATTCCCGAGCACATGGATCGCACCGCGGAGCGGCTTCGCGCCGCGTTTGCCGACGTCGGTGAGTCGCCGGCCAAATGACCGCGATGCGGCATTGAGCACCGAGTCGCTATAGTCGCCGCCGCCGTCGGGGCGGATGCCGAGGTGGCGACGCGAGCACGCGGCACACAGTCATCGCCCGCCGGTGGGCGTCAATGGAGGCCCCAGTGGGCTCGGTCATCAAGAAGCGGCGCAAGAAGATGCGCAAGCACAAGCACAAGAAGATGCTGAAGAAGACGCGGTGGCAGCGGCGCGGCTGATCGCGCCGCGGCTCATCAGCTGCAACGAAGGGGCGCCCGCCGGCGCCTCTTCGCGTTCTACGGGGTGGTGACGCTGCCGAGCAGGTGGTCGATCACCGGGCCGAGGTCGGCCGCCCGCACGCCACCGAAGTAGCTCGCCGCGACCTTGCCGCCGCGGTCGATGATCACCGTCGTCGGCGGCGCTGCCACCGCGAATGCGGCCGCGACCGAGCCGTCGGGGTCGCGCACGCCCGGATAGGACACGCCGTTGGCGCGCAGGTAGCTGCGCGTTTCCGCCTCACCCTCGCGGAAATCGACGCCGACGGCGACCACGCCGTGGGGCGTATATCTCGACGCCAGTAGGTTGAGCTCGGGCTGCTGCGCGCGGCAGGGGCCGCACCACGACGCGAAGAAGTCGACGATGACCACGTGACCGCGCTGCGCACTCAGATCGAAGTGGCTGCCGTCGAGCGTGGTCGCATCCAGCGCGGGTGCGGACGTGCCCACCTTGGGGCCACTCTCGGGATTGCTGGTGACGTCCTGCTCCAGTGAGCATCCGGCGAGCATCAGACCGCCGAGCACCATCGCCGCGCAGATGCGCAGCCCCGCGAAACTACGCGCGCGCGTAGCTGTGCAGACCCGCGATCCAGAGATTGACCGCGTACAGCGTGAAGAGGATGGCGACGAAGCCGACTCCGGTGATCATCGCAGCGCGCTTCTCGCGCCAGCCGTATGTAACCCGCGCGTGAAGGTAGATGGCGAAGATCACCCAGGTGATGAAGGCAAATGTCTCCTTGGGGTCCCAGCCCCAGTAACGACCCCACGCATGCTCGCCCCAGATGGCCCCGCAGATGACGCCGAACGACCATATGGGAAAGCCGAGCATGACGAAGCGGTAGCTCCATTCGTCGAGGCTCTTGGCCGATGGCAGCACGCGGGCAACCGTGCGCGCCGCAGCCAGTGTCTGCGAGCCACCGCCGGCCCCACCGCCGACGGACACGGGCGTTCCGCCGGGTGTCAACGCCCGGCGCCCATCATCGCCGCGCGACGCGGCGAACGCCGCGAGTCGCTGATCCGCCCAATGACGCACCAGATAGAACATCGCGAAGAGGAATGAGAAGGTGAGCAGACCGCTGGATGTGGCCATCGCGGTGACGTGGATGGTCAACCAGTAGCTGTGCAGCGCCGGCACCAGCTGGCCGGGCGGCACGTAGAGCATGTAGGCGACACCGAGCAGCGACACGGCGAGAACCGTGCATGGCAGACCGACGAGTCGCATGCGCGCGCGCAGCGCCAGGACGATGAACGTCGTCATCACCACGAAGGCGATCGCCGTGGAGTACTCGTACATGTTGCCCAGCGGCCAGTGGTTGGCCTCGAGCGCGCGGGTGACGATCGACGCGGCGTGAAACGGCCAGCCGGTCATCACCGCGACGACGGCCAGGTCGGCGACCCACCGGCGGCGCAGAGGCAGGTAGGCGACGAAGAGGACCAGGGCGACCAGGTAGGCGACGACCGCGATCCAGAACAGCGCCAGCGACAGCGGCGTGTCAGCCATGGCGTCGGAGTATAGCCCTGCCTCGGCGCCGCCTTCCTGGGCAGTTCACCCTAGGCTTATTGGGTGCTTTTCCTCAGCCTGTGGGCAGCCCTTCGGTGAGGGTCAGACCACCCCGGCGTCGATCCTGGCGATGACCTCGGCCTCGAGGTGCTCCTTGAGCTGGTCGAGGGCGTGCTCGGCGTCGGCGGCGTTGCGCTTCTCGACGAAGAGAACGTTGACCGCCTTGCCGAGAATACCGGGGACCTCGTAGTCGACCATCAGGGTGATCCTGGTCCGCGTCTTCGCCGTCGCTCGGTATTCGTGGCGGAAGGTTCCGTTGATCTGCCCCGCGACGGTGAAGGTGAAACGCGTCGGTGCTTTGACCTCCTGGACCGTGATCGCTCCCTTGAAGGTGCGACCGAGCATGTTGTACCGCCAGATGTAGCTGGTCCCCGGGCTCGGCGGTGCGTGCTCTCCGTCGATACGCAGGCACTCCGAGACGTTGGGCCACCACTCCGGCGCTCGGGTGAGGTCGGTGTGGTACGCCCACACCTCGTCGATCGGGCAGTAGATCTCCCGAGCGAGCACAAGGTTCGACATCGCCCCAGTCCTCCTCCCCCCAGCGCGCGATCTGCCGTTTCGCATGGTACGCCGCGGGCCATGCCGATGCCGGAGAAGCCTGCGCCTATACTGCGAGCCCGGTCGAGACGTCACCCGCGGGGCGGTAGCTCAGCTGGGAGAGCGCTGCCCTCGCACGGCAGAGGTCAGGGGTTCGAATCCCCTCCGCTCCACGCCCCCGGGTCGATGACCATCTACGTCTGGTGCTGCAGCGGAGGGTGCTACAAATGGCAACGCGGCCACGAGCGTGACGGCTCGACAGGCTCGCGGGCTGCGGCCGCGCTAGCGGCCCGTACAGGTCCCACGTCCACCGCGGACCTCTAGAATCAGCCGTCGGGGGGTTGTCGGATGGCGCGACGTTTGCTCTGGGCGAGGACCGGGGTTGTGGGGGCGGTGTCGGCCGCCATCCTCTCGTGCTTCCTCGCTCCGCCCTTCGCACACGCCCAAGCCGTCGATCTCGACGGTAGGTACCAGGTCACGGAGCACGACGAGACTTTCAACGGTGCGACGAGCCCAGGGTGCGCGACGCCGTGGAGCCTCGACCCACCGACCAAGGCCCCCGATCGTGACGACGGTGTCGTCACGGTCACGACCGCAGGCAGCAAGGTGACCTTCGGCCGTCAAGGCGGCCAGACACTTCTCGAGGCCACACTGTCGACAAAGGACGCCTCGTTCACGGGCGTCAGCGGCACCAAGGGTCAGCCAGGCTCGATGTATGTCGTCAACTCGAGCTTCGGGCCCGAGGCCAAGTTCGAGAACCTCGGTGGCGGAACGACCTTCGCCATCATCCAGCCGCGCGTGAACTACGGTTCGAGCATCGAGTGCTTCCAGGTCGACATTCGCGGGACGCGCATCGGAGGGGCGGGGACCGCGGCACCGTCGCTGACCGGGTCGGGCGGCGGGATCGGCGCGCCGGTCATCGGCCTCATCGCGCTCGGAGGGGTCGGAGCCCTCGGGCTCGGGGCGGTGGCGGTGCGGCGCGCGTCGTCACCGCAGCAGCGCTCGAGGCAGGATGTGTGCGACGAAGCGATCGCGCGCTGGGCCCTCATGGTGCCGCGACGGGTCGACATGGTGCAGCGCCTGCGGCAAGGGACATCGGCGCTGAGCCGTGCCTACTGGGCGCAGGAACAGGCAGTCGGCGCACGCGCGGAGCTGCACGACGACTACATCTCGGCCGTCGCCACGCTCGCCGCAGCGGGCGCCGTGGCCGCCGTCCCGCTCCTCGTCGCCGCGGCGTCGATCAGCGCGACGGCCTCTACGATGGCGATAAGCGAGGGGATGGCCGCGTGGGCCGGCGTCAGCGAGACGACCTTCGAGACGGGTATGGTCGCTGTTCGTGCGGCCTTCTCGAGCACCGCACAGTCCATGGCACGGGCCGCGAGCCTGGCGCGCGTGGGAGCGGGCGTCACAGCGGGGGCGGCCGCGAACACGGGCGTCATCCAGCAGCTCATGTCCTCCGGGATGGCGAGCTACGACGCGGCGGTGGCACAGCAGGCGTCGATGACGCAGCAGCTCGTCAACGCGTGCAAGAACCTCACACATGACCTCGCCGAACTCGATCGCCAGATCGGCGACACTCTCGCCACGCTGCGCGGCTGCCCGAACATCGGGCCCGACGACATCGAGGACCCGCGCACCCCGATGCCCGGCATGCCCGATCCGCCGGGGAATCCCATCAAAGGCTGAACGACGAAAGGACGCAGGAGATGGACGCCGATCCGCAGCTTCTCGACCGCATCACGGCGGCTTGCACGACAGCGGGGATCGGCGTCGCTCGCGGCGACGATGGCCGCTCGCTGCGGGCGCAGGACGAGGGCGTCGACTTGACGATCACCCTCGACCCCATGGGCGCCGTCGTGCGTCACGCGATGCACATCCCCGACGACGTCTTCGGCTGGGCGATCCCCGGCAGCCCGTCGATGCCGATGCCCACGGCGGAGGACGTCGTGGCACGCGTCGTCGAGTCGCGATGGGGCCCGCTGTCCGCCGAGGTGCGTCGCGCGGAGAGCGGGCACGACGTGGTCCTCGAGTGCCTGCTCGACACGGAGGTCATGACTCGGGCCTCGCTCCGCGCCGCGTTGCACGAGGTGGCGAAGACCCGCCGTGTGCTCGATCGTCTCATCGCAGACGACCGCGCCCAGCGCGCCGCCATCGCGGATCTCATGCCGCCGGCGGCGCTGGCTGCGCCACCCGTCCCTTCTGCACCCGCGTGGCTTCCGACACATCGCGTGCCCGCTGAGGGAATGCCGACCTGGCCAGCGCCCGATCCGTCCTCTCCGCAAGGGCCACGCCTCGATGCCAGGCTGACAGTACAGGTCGTCGAGCACCGGGGTGACTGGGCACGAATCGTCTGCTCCAACGGATGGTCGACCTGGGTCGATGCGCGAACCCTCCAGTCCGTGACCAGCTGACACGCGCGCCCTAAGGTCAACGTTTCCCGCAATACGACTAGCGGCGCAAGGTGGATACCTTCGTCGCCAGTGATACACCGGTCAGGGCCCAGCCGGTGTTTCCCTCAGCGTCAGCTCCCGTCGCGCCGGGGCCGTGTAGAGGCCGTGCACGGTCTTCTCCCAGAAGGTCGGCGCGGTGAAGAGCTGCAGGGTCGCCTTGACCATGGCAAGGCTGATCATCAGCCAGTAGAAGGGCACCAACAATGCAACCCTTCCGAGGTTGTATGAACGTCGGTGCACAGCCGACCACAGTCCCAGGTAGACGAACAGGAAGTTGCCGAAGATGAGCTCGATCATGCCGATGTAGTAGATGGCCGACGGGAACAGATAGGCGATGAAATTGAATCTCGCGAGTATCCACAACGCCGTCAATGTCCAGACGAGAAGGTTGAGCAGCGAGATCGCGTATGTCCCTCCAAGGGTGAGCTGCACCGCACAGAAGGACCGCCACCCCAGCTCTTTCAGCAGTCGGACGGGGTGGCGCATCTGGACAAGCCAGGTCACGAGGTACCCCTTGCCCCACCGCGAACGCTGCTTCATCCAGTTGACGAAGTCGCTGTTCGCCTCCTCCCACGTCGTCGAGTCCATCATCACGACGCGACATCCGGCGCGATGAATGCGCATCCCCAGGTCGGCGTCCTCGGTGACGTTGTTGGGGTCCCAGGCACCGATTTGATTGAGCAGACGCGTGGGAAAGTAGTTCGAGCTGCCCCCGAGAGGTACGGGGAAGCGCCGCTCGACGAGGCCGGGCAAGAAGAAGTCGAACCACGCCGTGTACTCGAGCGCGAACCACCCGGTGAGCACATTCTGGCCAGAGTTGTAGTAGTTGAGCTTTGCCTGCACGCAGCCGACGTCGGACGAGCCGCGGCGGAACACGGTCACCGCCTTGCGCAGCTGATCGGGCTCGGGGATGTCCTCGGCGTCGAAGATGACCGTGTAGTCGCCTCGGGCAAATTGGAGTCCGTAGTTGCACGCCTTGGGCTTGGTCCGCTGTCCCTCCGCGGGGACGACGATGACATCGACATACCCGGGGAGCCGATAGGCGTGCACCACGTCGAGGGTCTCGGCATCGTCGGCTTCGAGTAGAAGCTTCACGTCGAGCCGCGTCTTCGGATAGTCGAGCCTGGCACAGGCCCGAAGCAGTTGCGGCAGCACGCCCGCCTCGCGGTACAGGGGACAGAGGATGGTGATGACGGGCAGCTCGGTGAGCGACTGGGCCTGTCCATGGGTGACGATCTCCGCTGCCTCATAGCGCCCACCCCGGTACGTGACCCAGCAGCGGAAGCCGACCACAGCGGCATACAGCAGAACCACGCCTGACGCCAGGAGAATGAAGAAGGCTCCGCCAAGGAGGATCAGGCCCACAAGCGAGAGCACGCCGACCGCGCCGAGCGCAACGCGCTGCTCACGCGACAGGGTGTTGAACGCCGACGCCTCGGGACGACGGTCTTGCAGGCCAGTTGTGCTCTCGGCGATCAATGCCGGTCTGTAGATCTCTTCCTGACGGCGGCGCAGCGCGGCCGGTGTCACGAATACCGCGAGGACCCTGCCCTTGAAGGCCTCCTCTGCCGCCCGGCGGGCAGCGACATCGTTGGGGTTGGCCATGGCGACCACGGCGACGCCGCCGCGAACACGCATGGGAAGAATGCGGTAGACCAGCGCAGTCGCCGGGGACACCGCATGGGCCACTTCGGGGTCGATCCAATGGGGCACCGATTGGGTGAGGCGCACGTCCCACTGTTTGGCCAGGGTCTTCCAGACGTCGGTCTCTCGCGCATACCCATAGGCGATCAGGATTTCGCCCAGCCTGCCGCCCTCGATGCGCTGACGGGCCAGCGCGGCACCCAGCGCCCGCG
>DASZGL010000003.1:0-64270 GCA_035938875.1 Candidatus Dormiibacterota bacterium | reverse complement strand
TTATCGGGTCCCAGCAGCCCGACGGAACCCCTGTCGCGCAGCGCCAGAGCGCGGCGCATCGGTGCCGGCACGGTGCGGCGCGTCCGCGCGTCGGAGCGCGCCGATTCATCGCGCCGGTGCCGACGGGAGCCAGTGGTCAGTCAGCGCGCGCTGCGTCAGGGCTTGTTGGCGACGTCGTCAGTCAGTCGGTCGTCCGCCGGGAGCGCGAGCGGGCCGAGCCGTCTGGCGAATCGAGGGATTCCTGGCCCCTTTAGCCGAGAGTGCAGGAGGCGCTCGATCCCCTCACGGACGAGCTCGCCCTCTGTCGTGTCCTCATCGCGCGCGAGCTGGGCGAGTTCCAACATGAGGCCATCATCAAGAGAGACCGTGATCGTCGCCATCGCCACATGATGACTCTCGGCCGGAGGCTGAGTGGGTCACTAGCCGCGTCCGCATGGAACGCCTCCGCGCCCTTACCCCGCGACCCATTGGAACCGAGCGGAATGTAGGCTACGCCCAGGGCCCATCGAGATGAGAAGCGGGGTTGAACTGCTCCAGCTGCGGGAGCCAGAACGAGGCCGGCCGCAGGTTCTGTGGCGACTGTGGGGCGCCGCTGGCCCTGGCGTGCCCCGCGTGCGGTGCGGCCAACCCGCCGCGAGCGCGGTTCTGCGGCGACTGCGGAGTGGCGCTCGCCAGCGTGGCCTCGAGCGCGGCCACAGCGCCGCCACAGGCGATCGCCTCCGGGAACGGGGCCGCCGCGATCGCCGGCGCCGACGTTTTGCGGGAGCCGGTCACCGAGCGCCGCCTGGTGTCGGTGCTCTTCGCCGACCTCGTTGGGTTCACCACCCTCTCCGAGGCGCGCGACTCGGAGGAAGTCCGCGAACTCCTGTCGCGCTACTTCGAGTCCTGCCAAACCGTCGTCGTCAGATATGGCGGCGTGGTAGAGAAGTTCATCGGCGACGCTGTCATGGCGGTGTGGGGCGCGCCGGTGGCCAACGAGGACGATGCCGAACGGGCTGTCCGCGCCGCGCTCCAACTCGTCGACGCCGTCACTGAGCTGGGCGCTGAGATCGGTGTGCCCGAGCTTCGGGCGCGCGCCGGCGTCCTCACCGGGGAGGCCACCGTCAATCTCGGAGCCAACGGCCAGGGCATGGTTGCGGGTGACCTCGTCAACACCGCGTCCCGTCTCCAGGCGACCGCCGAGCCTGGAGCCGTGGTCGTCGGCGACGTGACCAAACGGGCGACGGATGCGGCCGTCACCTACACGGACGTCGGCATGCAGACGCTCAAGGGGAAGGCGGAGCCGATGCGGCTCTGGCGCGCTCACCGCGTGGTCGCCGGCGTCGGAGGATTGATGAAGTCCGAGGGGTTGGAAGCCCCCTTCGTCGGCCGTGACCGCGAGCTCAAGCTGGTCAAGGACCTCTTCCATGCCTGCGTCGATGAGGGCAAGGCTCACGTCGTCCAGGTCACCGGCATCGCCGGCATCGGGAAGTCGCGACTGGGGTGGGAGTTCTTCAAGTACATGGACGGCCTGCGGCGGTTGTTCCGGTGGCACCGCGGTCGCTGCCTGTCCTACGGCGAAGGCGTCACCTACTGGGCTCTTGCCGAGATGGTGCGCGGCCGGGCCGAAATCACCGAGGGCGAAGAGCGCACCTCCGCGGTCACCAAGCTCCACGATGCGGTCGAGCGCTATGTCCCCGATCCGGCTGACCGCCGCTTCGTCGAGCCGCGGCTCGCCCATCTGCTCGGGCTCGAAGAACGCACCGCGCCAGACAAAGGCGACCTGTTCGCCGGATGGCGGCTCTTCTTCGAACGGTTGGCGGCCGTCGACCCCGTGGTGATGGTGTTCGAGGATCTTCAGTGGGCGGACCCGTCGCTGCTCGAGTTCATCGACCACCTGCTCGAGTGGTCGCGCTCATTCCCCATTTTCGTCCTGACGCTGGCGCGCCCCGGCGGCGATGCGGTGGGAGCGCGACCGAGGCGGAACGCCACGTCGATCTACCTCGAGCCACTCTCCAGGCAGGCCATGGAGGAGTTGCTCACCGGCTTGGTCCCGGGATTGCCCACCGAACTCACGACGAAGATCCTCGATCGCGCCGAGGGAGTGCCCCTGTACGCAGTGGAGACGGTGCGGATGCTCCTCGATCGCGGGTTGCTGGCGCAGGAGGGCTCGGTGTACCAGCCCACTGGGCGCATCGAGGATCTCGAAGTGCCCGAGACCCTGCATGCGCTCATCGCGGCGCGCCTCGACGGTCTTACTGCCGCCGAGCGCCGGCTCGTTCAGGATGCCTCAGTGCTCGGCAAGACGTGCAGCCGGGCGGCGCTCGCGGCGGTGTCAGGATTCTCCGAGCGCGACCTAGAGCCTCTGCTTGCGGCACTCCTGTCCAAGGAGGTGCTCTTCGTGCAGGCCGATCCGCGGTCGCCGGAGAGGGGCCAGTACGGCTTCCTGCAGGACCTCGTCCGGACGGTCGCGTACGAGACCCTCTCCAAGAAGGATCGCAAGGCGAAGCACCTGGAAGTGGCCGCCTATCTAGAGCGTGCTTGGGGGTCGGACGAGGAGGAGATCGTCGAGGTCGTGGCCTCCCATTTCGCCGAGGCGTACCGTCTGGCACCGGATGCGGACGATGCAGGCCCCATCCGCGACAAGGCACGCCGCATGTTGGTGCGCGCCGGTGAGCGGGCGGCGTCCCTGGCCGCCGCCACCGAGGCTGATGCGTACTTCGTGCGCGCAGCGGAGCTCGCCGACTCGCTGGAGGAGCGAGCTCGTCTCAATGAGCGCTCGGGCGAGATGGCTCAGTTGCTCGGGCGCATCGACGATGCGGCTGCGCACTTCGCGGAGGCGAAGCGACTCTTCGAGGCGGCTGCCATGCGGCATCCGGCGGCCCGGGCCCAAGCTCACCTCGCCGATACCGCCAGGATGAAGAACCACATCGAGGAGGCGATCGAGGGCACTCGTGGCGCCTACGCCACCATGGCCGGGGACGATCGCGACCCCGATTTCGCCATCGTTGCCGGCCAGCTCGGCCGGTTCCTCGCCATCGCCGGCCGCGACAGCGAAGCGACCCCCATCCTTGAGGAGGCGCTGCGACTCGCCGAGCAACACCAGCTGTGGGAGGTGTACTCCCATGCCCTGAGCAGCCGGGCAGTCGGGCTGCAGCGCCAGGCACGGTTCGACGAAGCCGTCACTTTGTTGCGGCGTGCGCTGGAGGTGGCCCTCGACAAGGATTACCCCGCGGCCGCCCTCCGCGCCTGGAACAACCTCTCCGTGGCGCTGGAGTCACAGGACCGCTTCCGCGAGACCCTCGAGTTGATGCCCCCCACCCTCGAGCTGGCACGCCGCAAGGGCGACCGCGCCAACGAGCTCGTCGCGCTCACCGGCTTCATCTTCTCGATGGTGCAAACGGGTCGGTGGGACGAAGCACTGGCGCTGGCAGACGAGGCGCGCGCTGCCGAGGAGCTGGAGTCGATCCCGTTCGCCGCCGTCGGATTGGTTGACCTCATTCGCATCCATGTCCGTCGTGGTGACATGGACGCGGCCGGCGAGCTCGTCAACGCCTTCACGGGCCGAGCAGGCGAGGACAACATCGAAGTGCGCATGATCATCGCGTCAGCAGCGGCTGAATACCTGCGCGCGTCGGGGAGAGCTGACGAGGCGGTGTTGCTCGGTGCAGACCTGGTCACGTCCTTGCCCGTTCTCGGCCTTCCCTCCCAAGCCATCAAGCATTCCCTTGTGCAGAGCATCGAAGCAGCCATCGACATGGGTGATCTGGACAAGGCGGACGAGTTCCTTGGCATTCCACGGCGGGCTCTACCCGGCTTGGTGACGCCGATGCTGCGGGCGCATGTCGCGCAGCTGACGGCTCGCATCGAAGCCTTGCGCGGCGGTCATGATGCCGTCGAAGCCGGATTGCAGGTTGCGCTCGTGGTGTTCCGCAGCATCGGGATGCCGTTCGAGGCCGGGGTCACGCTGCTGGAGCTGGGCGAGTGGCTCGCCGAGCAAGGCCGGTACGAGGAGGCAGCGCCGGCGCTTGCGGAGGCGCGCGAGATCTTCGAGCGGCTCAAGGCTCGTCCCTGGCTGGAGCGGCTGGCGCAGGTTGAACTGACACCCGTTGCCGCTATGGAGGTCTGACGCGCGACTGTCGAGTGTCTCGAGTGCGCGGCTCCATGGAGGTTAGAGTCGGGCCCGTGGCGACGATCCGCATCGCGGTTGCCTCGACGCCGCTGACGGCCACGCTCGAAGAGGCTGTACCCGCAGCTGTTGCGGCGGTGGAGGAAGCCGGGCGGCTCGGAGCCGAGATCGTCTGCCTGCCCGAGACCGGCATTCCCGGACACCGCTGCCAGGCCAGGCCCGTCCCGGACGTGACCAACGACGCGCTCGATGACGCCATGCGCGAAGTCGCGAAAGCGGCCCGAAGAGCGCAGGTCGCGACCATTGTCGGAAGTGAACGCCCGACGCCTGCTGGGCGCGAAATCCTCTCAGCCGTTTTCGGCGCGGACGGAACAAGGCTCGGCGAGCAGGTAAAGACGCAGATCGACCCGTCCGAGGAGCCGCACTACGTCGCGGGAACCGGCTGCTGAGTGTTCAACGCCGCGGGCGTGCGCTTCGGCATCGCCATTTGTCACGAGGCATTCCGCTACCCGGAGATCTCCCGCTCGCTCGTCCTCGGAGGCGCGCAGATCATCTTTGTCCCGCATTTCGTGACCACCGACGACGGCTCGCTGCCGGCGCGCTGGTGCGATGCGTCGAACCCGTACCACGAGAAAGCACTGCTCTGCCGGGCGCTGGAAAACACCGTCTACGTCGCCGCGTCCAACGTGGCCGGACATGACCAGGGCTCAGCGACCTGCATCGTCGCCCCCGACGGCGCGCTCGTGGCAAGCCTCGACTACGGCTCGAGGGGCGTCGTCGCAGCCGACATCGATCTCACCCGAGCGGACCGCCTGCTCGCACTGCGCTGGGCACCGGAGCGCAACGTGCGGACCCGAGACTCAGGGGCAGGGGTAGTCGGCGTCGAATCCCTGGGAGGGGTACTGCGAGAGGCGAACCCGGACGCCCGTGAATGAGCGGCTGCAATAGCGCGCGGCCTGACTGACGCTGCCGGCTCCGGCCACCCAGTCAGGTGATCCCGCGATACCGTTGGGCGAGGTGAACTCGCTCGACCACGCGCTTGCGTAGGCCGCCGAGTTGTTCGTTGTGTACCCGCCGGTGATCTGTCCCCACTGGTAGGACGTCGAATAGACGCCGACGGCCTGGATGCCCTGCGCTCGGAGGTAGTCGATGCTTCCCTGCACATCTGCCGCGTTGGCGTAGTGAGTGCCGTTCCAGGTGTTGCCGGTCTCGACGTCGAGCCACCATACGTGGGTCGTCGCTGCGATCCGCGACGTGGCATTCGATGCCGTGGTCAGGGCGTCGGCGGCCGTGTGCCAGCCGTAGTCATATGAGCAACCGGGGTCAGCAACGCTCGACGCGTCTCGGCACAGAGCGGGGTCGGAAGAGCCCGACGCCGGCCAGTAGTGGCTGCTGTGCGGCGCGGGGTTGGCCGTGTTCATGTAGAACTGCGGCGCGCCGCGCAGCCCGGCAGCCCACGCGTACTCCGACGCCAGACAGGGATTGACCGACCAGGCAATCCCATCATTCACACCGACCACTCCGAACCCAGCGTGTTGCGGATAGCCACCTGAGCATTGGGGATAGGAGATGTCATATCCCGTAGCGGGTGGTGCCGTAGTTCCCCGATCGCTGGCGCGCGCTTGAGCCGACAGCGAATTGACGCTGACGAACACTGCAACAGAGGCCACGACACCGACGGCGGCGCGCAGACGCGAAAGAGTGGGCATGAGCTTCCTTGGACGCGGCGCTGGTGGTCCCCGGTCGCGAACGATGCCACACGGGACCCGTTTGTGCGCGATCAGCGAAATTTCACCCGTGGGGGTGATGTCCTCCTGCCAACGGCAGCGCAATAGTCGCCGACATGAACGGGATGGACGAGCGGGGCGCCGCCATCCAGTGCCGGCCAATCGGCCGGCCACTACCGGCCCTCATCCTTGTCGCCGCACTCGGTTTGTGCACCTGTTCACAAGGAACGCCGACGTCGACCGCTTCCTCGTCTGGGACCCAGAGCACAGCGGCGAAGACATCGCCCCTCTCCGCGGCAATCCCTCCCGCGGGCGGCGCGCCTCCCGCAACGGGAGGCCCTGGCGATTGGCTGATGTACGCACGCACCGGGGCACGCACGGCGATCGGCCCCGCGCAGCCGGCCCTGTCGCCCTCAGCCGTCCACATCGCGTGGACGGGAGCGGAGCTGGACGGCGACATCTACGCGCAGCCACTCGTCGACAGCGGGCGGGTAATCGTCGCCACCGAGCACGGCACGCTCTACGCCCTGGACCTCGGCACCGGGCACCAGCTCTGGAACCGGCACCTCGCCGATCCGGCGACCGCGATCATGCCCTGCGGCAGCATCGACCCCCTCGGCATCACCGGCACTCCCGCGATCGATCCGTCGACCCACGTCGTGTACGCGGTCGCCGAGACGACGGACGCATCGCACCTTCTGTCCGCAGTGGACGACCGCACCGGCGCCATCCTGTGGCAGCGAGTTGTGGACCCTCCTGGCATGATCCCCGTGAATCAGCAGCAGCGCGCCGCCCTGGTCGTGGCCAACGGCCACGTCTACGTTGCCTTCGGGGGGCTCTACGGCGACTGCGCGGTGTACCACGGATGGGTCGTCGGCGTGGCCCTCGACGGCGCCGGCCCGCTTCTCATCTACCAGGTGCCGAGTGGGAACAAGGCGTCGATCTGGGCGCCGTCGGGCATCGCCGTGGGCGTCGACGGTTCGCTCTATGTCGCCACCGGCAACGGGTTGTCGCGCACCGACTATGACCACGGCAACGCGCTCATCCGGCTGGATCTGCAGCTCCACGAGAGCGGGTTCACCGCACCCCTCGACTGGGCCTCCGACAACGCTCACGACCGTGACCTCGGATCGACCGGCCCTGTGCTTCTCGAGGGAGGCCTCGTCGCGGTGGGTGCGAAGGACGCCGGGCTCCACGTCTCGACCGGCGACCACCTCGGCGGGATCGGTGGCGAGCTGGGCGCGAGCCGCATCTGCGGTGTCGGCGGCGGCGTGTACGGCGGCATGGCCGCATCCGGCCGCCGCGTGTTCGCGCCATGCGATGACGGCTTGCGAGCAGTCGACGTCGCCGTCACCGGAACCAGCACCGTCGCCTGGACCGGGCCGGTGCTCCGGCCGCCGATCCTCGCTTACGGTGCCGTCTGGGCAGTGGACCTGCTGGGTGGCGAACTGCTGCACGCCCTCGACCCCGCGACGGGGCACGAGCTCGCCACTGTGCGGGTCGGGGCCACGCGCACCTTCACGACACCGTCGGCGGCATCCGGGTTCATCCTCGTCGGAACCGGGACCCACGTCGTCTGCGTGGCCTCTGACTGAGCCGGGGGGTGTGATCTCTTTGCGGCTCTTTACATCGGGCGATGGACCGTCGCAGGACACGCCGGAGACGATGGCCGTGCCCTGATCGAGGGCGGGGTGAAGGCGCGGTCAGCGTGGCGCGGCTGAGCTCACCGGGGTTCACTGCTCGGAGATTGACGCCAGGTTGGACACGGTGGTGGTTTCTCAGGCTTCGGTGATCTCCGCCTGGGCCGGCGAGAGGGATGCGCTCCTCCGCGATGGCCTGACCGGCACGCTTCTTCGCGCGGGCCGGCGTGTCCTCAGTCATGGCATGGGTGGCCTCGCCTCCACTCCGGCGACGACCGCCCTGGTGCTGTGGCTCATCCTGGTATGGGTCGTCGAGGTCGTCGCCCTCGGTCCCATGCACCGCAGCGGCCCTAGTGAGCTGATCGCCTTCGGCGCCCTGCCCAACGCCCGGGTGGGATCCTCGGCTGGACCCGGCGACTGGTGGCGCTACGTGGCCTCGACCTTCCTTCACGACAGTGGCCATCCCTGGCAGCTGCTGTGGAACGTGGCGACTCTCGCCACCGTCGGCTCGTTGGTCGAGAAGCTCCACGGCCCCCTGGTGTTCGCTGCCAGCATGTTGATCACTGCCGCGGCGGCGAGCCTCTTCTGGGTCGCGTCGGCGGGGCTCGGCGTCACCAGCATCCCCGAGTTCGCCGTCGGCGCCTCAGGAGGGATCTGCGGGGTCGGCGGCCTCGTCCTCGCCGTCGGCGTCGGGCGGCGCACGGGGATGCCGGCACAGCTGCGACGGCGCGTGGTCATTCAGGCCACACCGGTGGTCCTGGCCACCGCTCTCTCCGGACTGCTGATCACCAACGTCAACAACGTCGCCCACATCGGTGGTCTGATCTTCGGCGGCCTGCTCGGTCTGCTCCTGCCGACCCGCGTCGCCGTCGGTGGCCGCGGGCTGTGCCCCACCGAGCGCATGGTGCTCACCGCTGTGGTCGGCGCGGGCATCGTCGCCGTTGTGATCGCCGGTGTGCACGCCAGTGGTGGACTGATCCGCTCGTAGAAGCGCCCAGGCTTCGGCAAACTAGACTTCGCCCAGCAGCCGCGTCGATTCCGGCTCACTGAGGTGAAGGCGTGCTGGCGTTGAACTTCCGTTCCCAGCTGCCGCGGCTGGCGGCGACGAAGATCCTCGGTTCGATGCGAGGCGCGCTCTTCACCGGGCCGACATCCCCGCTGCGTCTCGAGGAGGTCCCCGAACCGCGGTTGGTCCGCGACGATTGGGTCGTTGTTCGCACCCGTCTGTGCGGGATCTGCGGCAGCGACTACAAGGAGGTGTTCCTCGACGGCAAGCTCGACAACCCCATCACGGCGGTCATCTCCTTTCCTCATGTCCTCGGCCACGAAATTGTCGGCGAGGTCATCGACGCCGGCCCGCGATCCGGCCGGAGTGTTGGTGACAGAGTTGCCGTCAACGCTTGGCTCAGCTGCGCGCCGCGAGGCATCGAGCCACCATGCTCTGCGTGCGCCGAGGGGCAGTATCAGCTGTGTCGCAGCTTTCGCAAGGGCGACCTGGAACCCAGCATCCACCTGGGCAACTGCGCCAGCGCCAACGGTGGATTCGCCCCACGCATCGCGGCGCATCACTCACAGGCGATCACCATCCCCGAGACGGTGACGTGGGAGGAGGCGGTGCTCGCCGATCCCTTCAGCGTGTGCCTCCATGGCGTCTGGATGTGTCCTCCCCAGGACTCGGCGCTGGTGTACGGCTGCGGCAGCCTAGGCCTTCTCACCATCGCCATCCTCAAGCACCGGTACCCGCAGGTGCGCGTCATCGCCGTCGCCCGCTTTGCCCACCAGCGGGTCATGGCAGAACGGCTGGGTGCCGACCTCGTCCTCGATTCCGCCGATCCCGCCGAGGTCATCAACCGCACCGTGACCGACCAGGGCGGCGAGCTGCTCAAGCCATGGCGGGGCCTGCCCTGGTCCGTCGACGGCGTCAGCGTCGTCTACGACACCGTCGCCTTCCCCGAGACCGTCGAGACCAGCCTCCGCCTGGTGCGTGGCCGGGGAAAGATCGTGATCATCGGCGTCGAACCGCCACGCCGCTTCGAGTGGACACCGCTGTACTTCAAGGAGGTGTCGGTGGTCGGCTCCAACGCCTTCAGCGTCGAGGTCGATCCCGATCGCGGCACCCGCAAGCACGCGATGGAGCACTACTGGGACTTCATCGCCGAGGGCTTCGACGCCACGCCGATCATCACCCATCGTTTCCCGCTTGCCGCGTATCGCGAGGCGTTCACGGTGTGTCGCGACCAGGAGAAGAACGCCGCCATCAAGGTCGCCTTCGAGTTCTGACCCCAAAGGACGGCGGCCAGTGCTCCCGCGCACGCAAAAACGAAGGGGTGGGACCGAATGGCCCCACCCCTGGTGACGATCGAGATGTCCGACTACTGCGGGCTGCCGATACCAACAACTCCGCTGATGCCGGCCTTGGTCACACCCGCCGGGGTGTTGCACGCGGTGGGATCAGGCGGCTGGAACGCCAGCGCCGCCAGCGAGCTCTGGCCCGCGAAGCGCGTGGTTGTGAAGGTGTAGTCAGGTGCGGGATAGACGACACCGCCCACGGTGATGCTCTGCCCAGGGACGGGATGGAGCACGAAGCTGGCGTCGGCCGTGCCCTGGAGGGTCACCGCGGCCGCAGCTCCGGTCGTCGTGTAGTTGATCGCGGTCTGCGTGTTGTCGCCCCAGACGACGAATGCCTCGCCCGCCGTGGTGCTGTTTGCGCAGCTCCCCGTCCCGGTGGCCGTCGGCTGCTGGTAGTTGAAGGTGGCCGCCACCGGACCGCCAGAGGTGGTCACGGTGACGTTCTCGGCGACGACGTTGCCGGCGCCAACAGTGCCCGCCGTTGGAGCCCCCGCCACGTTCGACTGGCAGCTCGTCAGGTTGCCCGCGAAGTTGTAGCTGAAGGCCTGCGAGGAGCTGTTGAGGCCCGGACTGATGTTCGCCTGGCCCTGGAGCTGGCACTCGCCGCCGCTTGGACCCGCGGCGGTAACGCGTCCGAGCCCCGATCCCACAGCGTATGTGATGCAGACCATGCCCAGCCCAGCCGTGCAGGCAACAGCTAAACGTCGACCTACCATGCTCATTCCCTCACACATTGAACCCAGTGGCTTTCCACCCCTACCGGGGCTAAGGAAGCATACGCACCCGGGTGTGCCCTCAACAACCCCCCCGGGCCTGTTCGCGGAGGTAGCGTGTTGGCCAAGGCTCTCGTGGCAGCGGCCGGTGGCGCCATCGGGGTCCTCGGCGGCCCGGCGGTCTTCGGCGTCCTGACCGTCATCGAGGCGGGCATTCCCTTTCCCATCCCCGCCGACCTCGTCGTCCTCGTCCTGGGAGCCCGGGTGGCCGACGGGGACTTTCCCCTGTGGGCGGCGGTCGTCGCGCTGGAGTTGGCGGCCGCCCTTGGGACCACGACGCTCTTCCTGATCTGCCGGGGCCCCGGACGGGCCGCGGTGCGACGCCTCGGCGGCCGTGTGGGGCTTACTCCCCGGCGCCTGCAAAGGGCGTCTAGCACCATCGAGCGTCGCGGCGGGCCGGCGATCGCCATCGGCCGCGGCACTCCTGGCCTGCGCACCCTGACCGTGGTCGCCACCGGTGGCTCGGGGGTCTCGGCGCGGAGGGCACTGCCGGCGCTACTCCTCGGCAGCACCGTCTTCCTCCAGGGGCACCTCGTCCTCGGCATGGTGCTCGGGCCCGCTGCCAGTGACGCCCTCGATCGGGCACGGACACCAGTGCTGGCCGCCCTCGCCGTGCTCATCGCCGGGGGGCTGGCGCTGTGGCTGATTCGGCGCGGACGCCGAGGCGGCCTGGAGGCTTGGACCGAGGCGTGCTGCCCGGCGTGTCTTGCCCTGGGCTTGGCCGCGGCCGCGCGGCAGGCGATGGGCGGCTCAGCGAAATAAACCGCCCGCCGGCTTCGTCTTTACTTCACGGCCGCTGCAGCATCGGCTCCCGAAAAAGTAAGGGGCCGGCACCTGAGAAAGGCACCGGCCCCCGCAACTGGGGAGAGAAACGCGTTGTTCATGGGCCGCTGCACAGGCCCACGAACATCCTATAGCAGAGGACGGGTCAGGGAAAGGTGACAACTTGCTTGATGGTGTCTCGAATCCATCGATGAGCATGAAAGCACCCCGTCGCCTTGAACCGGCTCGCGACCGCGGTGCCGATGTCGATGCGCACGCCCTCGGTGAGCGGCTCCGCCACCTGCGCGCCGAGCGCGGCATGACCCTCAACCAGGTGGCTGACGGGCGCTTCAGCGCAGCCTTTCTCAGCCAGATCGAGCGAGGCCTGGCCAGGCCGTCTCCGGCCAATCTGGGACACATCGCCGAACGCCTCGGGGTCGACCTCGAGACCCTGTTGCGCACCACGCCGCGCGAGGTGGATAGGGAGATCGCCGAGCTCCGGCTCACCGAGGCGCGCGCGGCAGTCATCAGGGATGAGCCGGCGCGGGCGCTCAAGGTCCTGGCCTCACTGCCGGCCTCGCTCACCGACCTCGACCGGCTGGATGCCGGGCTCATCCGTGCCGACGCCCTGGTGCGCAATGGTGAGTACGACAAGGGCATGGCCGCGCTGCGCACCGCCGGCGAGATGCGCGGCGCCGACACGGCGGAGGCACGTGTGCGGGTGGCCGAGATCGCCTGCCGAGCGCACTATCGCCGCCAGCGCTACCACCAGGCCCTCGACGCGCTGCGCGAGGCGCAGGGCATAGTCGGCGACGCCGCCATCGACCCGATGACGCGCTCGCGCTTCCTCTGCGCCCGAGGCATGTGCCAGTTCATGCTCGGCAACGAGCAAGCCGCTATCTCCGACTACGAGGCAGCCCTCGACGCCAGCGGAAACCTCACCGATCTGAGCGAGCTCGGGCGCATCTACGACGCGCTGAACATCGCTCACCAGTCGCTCGGCAACCTCGCCGAAGCGCTCACCTACGCGCGCAAGAGCGCTCAGATCTTCGAGGTCCTCCAGAACGGCCGCAGCGTCGGCCAGACCCACCACAACATGGGCGAGCTCCTCGTTCGTCAGGGGAACCACGACGAGGCCGTCGCCGCCTTCGAGCGCGCCCTGGGCGCCTTCCGCAGCGTCGACGCCCTCGGTCCCCAGGCATACGCCCTGCACAGCCTGGCGGGCATCGCCCTGCAGCGCGGAGACCTCGATCAGGCGGAGCGACTCGCCGCCGACGCCGCGGCCATCGCCGAGCGCTGCGACGACCGCACCACCCAGGGCGACGTCGCTCAGCTCCGCGGGCTGGTGGCCGTCGAACGCGGCGACTTGGTCGGCGCCGAGCAGCACCTGGCCGACGCCATCGCCGCCTTCGACGAGGTGGGCATCGGTCGCCGCCTCGCCGACGCCTGTTTCCACATGGGCTCGCTGCTCCAGCGCCGCGGTGAGGAGAGCCGCGCGCTGACCTTCGCGCTGCGCGCCTATTCGACGAGCCGCGAGGTGCGCCTCGACCGCTAGGAGCGGCCCGCGGCGTGCCATCCCGTAGCATCGACAGGGTGCGAACCCCCGTCTACCTGGTCCGCCACTGCGATGTCGAGAATCCCGCCGGCGTCCTCTACGGCCACCTCCCCGGGTTCGGGCTGAGCGCCCGAGGGGTCCGTCAAGCGCACGCCCTGGGTCGCTTCTTCGCCGCCACCCAGGTGCGCCAGATCTACACCAGCCCGCTGGAGCGCGCCCAGCAGACGGCGCACATCATCGCCTCGTACCTCGACGGCGTTGCCGTCACCACCACGCCCGAGCTCGTCGAGGCGCAGTTCGGCCGCTACCTGCAGGGCGTCAAGCCGCGTGACGTTGTCTGGCGACGTCCTCTGTGGCTGGTGCACATGATCCGGCCGGGACTGCTACGCCGCGACGAGACGGTCCCCGAGATGGCAGCCCGGGTGCGCGAGCCCATCGACCGGCTGCTCCGCGACCAGCCCGGTGCCGGCGGCATCTGCGTGAGCCACGGGGATCCCATCCAGGCGTACTGGGTCGAGGCGGAGGGCCGTTCTCCTTTCGCTCTGCACCGCCTGCAATGCGCCAAGGGGGGCATGCTCGAGCTCGAGTACGAGGCGGATCGCCTCGTCGCCAAGACCTACCGGCCGCCGATGGAGGCTGACCTCTCCTCGGCGGACTCGCCGGCGATCGACGCCAGCCACGCATAGTCAGGCTCGGTCGCGGTGCGCCGCCGCCGGGCACGGGCCTCGAGCAGTGGCCGCATGTAGAGCTTGGTCAACAGCCCGGTCATGATCAGTCCGAAGGAGATGTAGATGAAGGGCACCCCGTTGTCCTTCTTGACGTGAAACAGCGAATACTGTTTTAGCTCACTGAACTGCAGGGTGAAGCAACCCGCCTTCACCGCATCGCTGCAATCCGTGCCGACCAGGGGTAATTGCACCTGCTGACCCAAACCCAGTGGCAGAGCGCGCCCGTCGGCGAAGTAGGGCTGCATCTTCGCCGTGTCGAGGGTGTTGACGTTCTGCGCTGCACCGGCGTTGAGCCCGAGGTCGCCGACGAAGAGGTTGACCAGCAATACCGGGTTGCGCGCCTCCTGGCCTCCAGGGCCAGCCTGCGGCTCCGACGACACCGATCCGTCGGGATTGAGCTTGGTGACGCTGCGGGCGTCGGGATACATGACGAGGTTGGCGCCGAGCTGCTCCCGTGCTGAGCCGATGTTGTAGCCGAAGTCCGGCACCTTGACGACACCCGACTCCTGGCTCTTGTCCTCGCCAAAGAGCTGCACCGGGCTGTCGAAGACCACCTGGCCCTGCGGGTTGCGCACCACCAGGTGAGGCGCCCAGCCGTAGTCCTGCTGATAGAAGTCGACGTCCTTGTAGCCGAGGAAGTCGTTGACGCGGATGTCCTTGGTCTCGACCGGCTTGCCGTTGTCGAACACCGTGACGTTGCTGACGAAGTCGCTGGGCGCGCCGGTGGCTGCATACGTCGCCTTGAAGCTGTTGAGCTGGACCTGGTAGCCGGCGTGGCCGCTGGTGAGCACTCCCTCGCGCAGCTCGTCGTAGCTCCCCTTGGCCTCGGTGATGCGCTGTCCCTCGGTGATGGCCACGAGGCCCTCGAACCCCGTCGCCTTGCCGTAGAGGACGGCGACGAGCAGCAGGAAGAACGACGCATGGAACAGCCACGAACCCCACTCGCCCCAGTACTGCGGAGTGCGCGGGTAGCCGTGCAGCGATCGGCTCACCAGGGCTCGAGCGCGGCGCAGCACGCAGGCGCCGAGGGCGATGTACAGGCTGGCGAGAAGGCCGAGGAAGAGCGGTGAGACGAACACCTGGGTGAGCGGCAGCCCCAGGTGCGAGGCAAGACCGTTGAGGTTCTGATGGTCGAGAAGAAAGGCGTCGACCTTGGTCTGCGCCGACGTGTCCTGCTGGGGAACAAAGGAGCCGATGACGACGATCAGCGCCACGGCGATGAGGAACATGATCGCCGTGCGCATCCGCGTGTAGCCGCGCCAGAATCGACGGGCGCGACCGCGAATCGCGAGGCTGGTCATGGGACGCCGGGCATTCTCTCGCGACGCGCGCTGCGGCCGTGGCGGCGCTGGAGCT
This sequence comes from Candidatus Dormiibacterota bacterium, assembly GCA_035938875.1. GTDB lineage: Bacteria > Chloroflexota > Dormibacteria > Aeolococcales > Aeolococcaceae > DASZGL01. The sequence continues at coordinate 49,272 of DASZGL010000003.1, read as the reverse complement.
GAGTGCTTCAGGAGCGCAACAGCCCCGCTGGGTCGAAGGCCGAGCGGATCGCCTCGCTGAGCTCGCCCGTGGCCGCCGAAGTTGGACCGTCGGTGGTCTCCGGGACCCGCGCGGGCAGCAGGCGAAACGTCGCCGAGGTGATGAGCCCCAGCCGTCCTCGGCTGCCCAGGAGGATGGCCACCAGGTCGTATCCGGCAACATCCTTGAGCACTGCCCCTCCAGCCCGCACCATGTCCCCCGTCGGCAGGACAGCCTCGATCCCGCAGAGGGCGCGGCGAGGGATCGCCGCGCCGGCCACGGCGCCACCAACCCTGGAGGCGGCGCCGGCGGTCAGCGGAGCCGCCGTGATCAACCCGGCGGCGGACACGGCCGCGGTGACGGCCTCGATGGTCGCGCCGGCGCCGGCGGTGAGCGTCAAGCCCCCGCTACGCAGGTCGACCGTGTCGAGGCGGTCGAGCAGGACGGCGATGCCACCGGCGGGGGGCGTGCCCTCGACCCTGCTGCTCACCGACAGCGGCGTGGCGGTGTCGGCGCAGACGCGGCAGACAAGGGCTACCTCGGCTGCCGACGCCGGCCGGACGCGATCGGCGCCGCCGTCGACCGCGTCGCTGCCGAGCGCTTCGACGAGCCGCGACTTCAAGCTCGCGTCCACGGGGCGGCAGTCTACCCAGTCGGGCCGGCGACACCACCCCTTGCCTACACTGCGGCGTCGCCATGCCTGACGCTGCCACCAGAGTCGACGAGCTGGCCGCGCGGTGCGTCCGAGAGACCTTCGCGGCCAATCCCCACTCGGCCCGCTTCGCGGGCGCGCACGAGTACGACGGCGTCCTCGGGGACGCCGGCGAGTCGGCGGTTCGGCGACGTCTGAGCGAGCTGGACTCACTGCTCGCCGCGCTCGACGGAGTCGGACGGGACGGTGCGCTCGGCGATGAGGCGGCAGCAGACCTCGCCACCTGCCGGCTGCTGGCGAGATCGGAGCGTTTCCGGCTCGGCGAGCTGCGCGATCCCTGGACCGACCCGCGCTTCCCCCTGGCCGCCGCCGACGTGTCGACGTATGTTCAGCGTCCCTACGCGCCGGTCGCCGAGCGCAGTGAGAAGCTCTGCGCGCACCTCGAGCAGCTGCCCGATCACCTCGACGCCGGAGCCCGCATGCTCGACGACGAGATCCCCATGGGACCGCGACAGATCGCCCTCGACGAGGCGCGCGGCCACGCATCGTTCTATCGCGACGATGTCCGCGACGAGCTCGGCGCGCTCGATGACCCGGCGCTTCGGGCACGGCTGGACGCCGCGATCGAGACCGCCGCCACGGCGTGCGAGCGTTTCGCCGCGAGGGTCGAGGAGCTGCACGGGCGCGACGACTTCGTGCTCGGCGCCGAGCGGCTCTGCGCCATGCTCGAAGCCCAGGAGGGCGTTCGCGAGACGGCGCCGGCGCTGCGACTAAAGGCCGACGCCGAGCTGGTACGACTAACCGCGTGGGCCGGCGAGGTGGCAGGCGAGCTGGGCGGAGACGTCCCCGGGGCATTCGAGCGGATGGAGTCGCAACATCCCGCCGCCGACGCGCTGATCAGCACCGCCAGCGAAATGCTGTCGCGGCTCCGGCAGTTCTGGATCGACAGCGGCGTGGTCAGCATCGACGCGGACGCGCGATGCGTGGTGCGCCCGTCACCGGCGTTCATGAGCTGGGTGACCGCGGCGCAAGACAGCCCTGGTCCGCTCGGGCCCCCCGGGCTGCCGCACTTCTACTACGTCACCCCCGTCCAGCCGGGATGGACCGATGAGCAGATCGAGCAGTGGCTGCGACACCTCAACTTCGCATCGCTGGAGAACATTTCGGTGCACGAGGTCTACCCGGGTCATTTCGTGCACGCGGTGTGCGGTGAACGTCAGCGCAGCGTGGTGAGGCGCGCCTTCTGGTTCAGCGGCTTCGGCGAGGGCTGGGCGCATTACGCCGAACAGCTCGCCGTCGAGCGCGGCCTCGCCGAGGGCAAACCGCTGCTCGAGCTCGCCGTGGTGCAGGACGCCCTGCTCCGCATCTGCAGATTCCGCGCCACCGTGGGCATGCACGCCGAGGGGATGTCGCTGGAGGAGGCGACGCAGCTGTTCGTGGATCACGCACACCTGCCGCGCCTGCCCGCAGAGCGCGAGGCTCTGCGCGCCACATACGACCCGATGTACCTCGTCTACAGCTACGGGAAGCTCGAGATCCTCCGCTGGCGTGAGCAGCTGTCGGCGTCGCCGGGGTTTGACCTGCGCCGCTTCCACGACCGCTTGCTGGGGTCCGGATACCCGCCCCTCGAGGTGGTCAGGGAATACGTTCACGCACCGGCTGCGTGACCGCGGAACCTTCGGGCGAAGGCCCGGAGGTCGTCGACAAACAGCTCCGGTTCCTCGAACGCAGCGAAGTGCCCACCGCGCGGCATGGTGGTCCAGTGCTGCAGGTTCACTGCGGATTCGACGATTGCGCGCGGCGTTCTGATGATCTCCCCGGGGAAGTCGACGAACCCCGTGGGAACCTCGATGCGAGCGCCGTTGTCGAGGTGCTGCGACAGGTCCCACATGCCGTGCAGACGACCCCAGTACAGCGAGAATGACGAGCCGATGGCGCCGGTGAACCAGTAGATCGAGACCGCGGTGAGCAGCTCGTCCTTGGTGAAGCGTCGCTCGACGTCGCCGCCGCAGTCGCTCCAGCTGCGGAACTTCTCGACGATCCACGCGGCGAGGCCCACCGGGGAGTCGGTGAGCGCGTACGCGAGCGTCTGCGGCTTGGTCCCCTGGATCTCGGTGTATCCCCTCTCCTCTCGCTGCCACGCCTCGACCCGCTCGGCGTAGCGTTGCTGCTCGGCGGTCGGGTTGGGCGGCAGCTTGGTGTCGCGGCGGATGGGCAGCGTCGTCAGGTAGGCGCCGATGACATGGTCCGCGTGGTGACAGGCGAGACGCGCCGTCAACCGAGCACCCCAGTCGCTGCCGGCGGCGATGAAGCGTGGATGGCCGAGCACGTTGGCCATGAGCTCGACGAATGCTGCCGCCATGTCGCTGATGTCCAGGCGGCGCTGCCCGGAACTGAAGGAGAAGGCGTACCCCGGGAGTGACGGCGCCACAACGGTGAAGGCGTCACCGGGATCGCCCCCATGGCGCCCTGGGTCGCTGAGCAGCGGGATCACCTTGGAGAACTCATAGAAGGATCCCGGCCAGCCATGCGTGAGCAGCAGGGGAATCGGGTCGGGCCCCTCGCCCACTTCGTGGACGAAGTGCACGTCGATTCCTCCGGCGCGCGCGGTGTACTGCGACATGGCGTTGAGCGCCCTCTCCTGGGCGCGCCAGTCGTACGCGTCACGCCAGTAGGCGATCAGCTCCTTCATGTAGGCGAGGTCGCTGCCCTGTGCCCACGGCGTTGGTCCGGGGGCCTCGTCGGGCCAGCGCACCTGCGCCAGCCGCCTTCGCAGGTCTTCGACGTCCTCGTCGGAGACGTCGATGGCGAAGCGTTTCCTAGCCGAGTCGGTCACTGCACGGCGCCGGCGTGTGGCCCCGGTCGACGGCCGTCCGACCGGCGACCGGGGCCGCGATGGCTACTCGCCCTCGTACTTGAAGGAGAGGTTCAGCCGCGTGCGAAAACGAGCCGGCTTGCCGTCCTCGATGGTCAGGTCGAGCTTGACAACCTCGGCGACTCGCAGGTCGCGCAGGGTCTTCGACGCCGTCGTCACCGCGGCTTTGGCGGCGTCCTCCCAGGAGGTCTCGCTCACACCGATCACGTCGGTGACCCTGTAGACAGTGTCTGCCATGGCGGATTCCTCCACGCGTTGTGTCCACGCCCTCGGCGCCAGCCGGGAGCCCGATGCTACGCGCTGGGGCGGGTCGATGTATTCGCGCTAGGTGCCGATTCGCGGCGGTGCGGGCAGCGTTCCCACCTGCGCCAGGGTCGCGGCGCTGTAGAGGAAGAACACGAAGATCCCCAGGAAGATCGTTCCAGCGGTGGTCGCCAGCAGAACCCCGCCGCCGCTCAGCGACGTCCGCGGCCATTCGTACGCCGCCTCGCCCTCGCGGGGACGGCTGTACATCAGAAGCCCGACGCGCAGGTAGTAGAACACCGAGATGGCGCTGGTGCCGATGCCCCAGAAGGCGAGCTGGATCTGACCGGAGTGAACCGCGGCGCTGAAGACCAGAAACTTGCCGATGAAACCCGCTGTCGGCGGGAATCCTCCAAGCGAGAGGAGGAACAATCCCATCGCCGCGGCGACGTAGGGCCGCCGGAACGCCAGTCCGCGGATATTGTCATAGCTGTCGAGATCCTCCCCGCGACCGGCCATCACCGTGATCACAGCGAAGGCGCCGATGTTCATCGCCGCATATGCCGCCAGGTAGTAGAGGGCGCCGACGGTGCCCAGTGGGTCCTGCACGGCGACGCCAATGAGGATGTAGCCCGCCTGGGCGATTCCCGAGTAGGCGAGCATGCGCTTGAGACTGTTCTGCGTCAGCGCAGCCACGTTGCCCACCACCATCGAGATGATGGCTACGAAGGTGACGATAAAGCTCCATTTGTCATACGACAGGTACAGCGTGGCGCTGAAGACGCGGATCAACGCGGCAAATGCAGCCACCTTGGTGGTCACGCTCATGAAGGTCGTCACCGACGTGGGCGCCCCTTGGTAGACGTCGGGAGTCCAGGTGTGAAACGGCGCCGCGCTGATCTTGAATGCGAGGCCGACGAAGAGCAGCACCACGCCGGCGAGGAAGAGGGGGTCGACCTGCGTCCCCTTGGCGGCGTTGAGCGAAGCCTGGATCGCGGCGAGCTGGACGTGACCCGTCTCTCCGTAGATCAGCGCCATTCCATAGAGAAGGAAGCCCGAGGCGAAGGCGCCGAGGAGCAGGTACTTCAGCCCTGCCTCCTGTGATCGCTCCTCAGTGTGGGCGAACCCGCTGAGGATGTAGAGGGCGATGCTCAGCAGCTCGATGGCCAGGAAGATGGTCATCAGGCTGGCTGCCCCGGCGAGCAGCATCATGCCCACGGTGGCGCCGAGGATGAGCGCGTAGTACTCGCCGTAGTGCAAGCCGCGTCGGTTGAGATACCCGGGACTGATCGCAACAACGAGGATGGCACTGGAGAGGATGACGCCGTCCACGAAGAGCGCGAGGCGGTCGTAGGAGATCGAACCGTAGTAGGCGTAGCCGTGGTGACCGGTGTCGAACCAGCCGACGACGACCGATGCCAGCGCCGCTCCGAGCACCAGCACGCTGACCACGGCGAGGAACGAGCGTCGTGACGCGGGTACCACGAGGTCGAGAAGCATCAGCAGCAGGAATCCGCCGGCGACAACCAGCTCGGGGAGGATGCGCAGCAGGTCATCGCTGCTGGGATAGGGCGGGATGCCGATTACGCCGAGCACCTCTTCTCCCCTACTGCTGCGGCGCCTGCGCCACCGGCTGCGCGCCGTTGGCGACAGTGACGTACTGGCTCACGTTGCTGCGGGCGACGTCACCGATGGGCCGCGGAAAGACGCCGATCAGCACCATGAGCCCGACGAGCGGCACCAGCACCAGGCGCTCCCCGGTACCGATGTCGCGTACTCCTTCAGTGGCCGGCTTGGGTGGTTCATGCATCAGCCCCTGGTGGAGGCGAAGCATGTACCAGCAGGCGAGGATGACCCCGGTTCCGGCGAGGACGGCCAGGATCCAGCTCGCCTGGAAGGCGCCGAGCATGATGGTGAATTCGCCGACGAAGGTGTTCATTCCCGGCATGCCAAGCCCGGCGAGCGTGACCACGAGAAAGAACGCGTACAGCCACGGCATTCGCTTCTCCAGCCCGGCGAGCTGGTGACGGTCACGAGTGCCGGTGCGCTGCTCGATCATGCCGACGATGAGAAACAGCGAGGCGATGATGATGCCGTGGTTGACCATCTGGATGACGGCACCGTTGATGCCGTTGGCGTTGAGCGCGAAGATGCCGAGGACGACGAAGCCGAGGTGGCTGACGCTGGCGTAGGCGACGATCCGTTTGATATCCACCTGGGCAAGCGCCATCAGAGCGCCGTAGACGATGCTGAGGATGGCCAGCGCTTCGAGAATCCAGCGGTAGTCGTGCACCGGTCCGGGGAACAGAGTCAACCCGTAGCGGATGAAGCCGAAGGCGCCGAGCTTGCTGACGATGCCGGCGAAGAACACCAGCGCGGCGGGCGGGCACGACGTGTAGCTGTCGGGCAGCCAGGTATGGAAGGGAACCAGCGGCACCTTGATGGCGAACGCCAGGAAGAACGCAATGAAGGCGAACTGAATGGGCGTCAACAGGGGAATATCGGCGTTGATCGCCGAACCAATGTGGACGGGGATATGCACCACCCCCTGCGCCGGCCCGGGGTTGAGCATCAATGCGGTCAGGTCGAAGGATGCATGGCTTGACCCCGGCGGCGGCGGCGACTGGAAGTACAGGTAGATGATGGCGATGAGCATCAGCAGGCTGCCCGCCGCGGTGTAGATGACGAACTTCAGCGTCGCCCGGCCGCGATTGCTGTCGCCGTAGTTGCTCAACAGGAAGTACAGCGGGATGAGCATCGCCTCCCAGAAGAGATAGAAGAGCAGCAGGTCGACACTGAGCAGAACGCCCGCGGTGGCCGTCTCGCTGAGCAGCAGCAGGCCGCAGTAGAACTTCAGGCGGTCGGTGCTTCGCGCCGACACCACCAGCGCGCCGAGGAGGAAGACGCCGGCATCGAGGGCCAGGAGCCACGCGCTGACGCCGTCGAGGCCGAGGTGGTACGACGCGCCGATCTGCGAGATCCATTCGCGTTGTTCCTCGAACTGGAAGGTGATGGGACTGACGTGGGTGCCACCTTGCGGCAGGGCCACTTGCGCCGGTGCGGGGTTCTGCGTGAAGGCGACCACCAGCCCGGCGACGATGGCCGCGGTCGCCAGTGTCCCGACGATGGTCACCGCCTTGATCAGCGTTCGCGCGTTGTGCGGCACCAGCTGCAGAAGCACGACGGTTCCCAGGGGCACGACGAGGACCAGCGTCAGCCAGGGGATGCTGTTCATTTCGCCAGCACCACGACCATGTACACGACGAACACCGCCGAGGCGCCGAGCATCAGTGCCGCATAGTCGCGGACGATCCCCGTCTGTACGAAGCGGAAGTCGAGACTCAGCTCGCGGAAGGTCGCGGCGATGCCGCGTATCCAGCCGTCCATCACGTTGGGCTCGACCACCCGGCGCATGCTGCGCGCCAGCGCCCTCGTCGGTCGCACCAGCATCGCGTCATAGATCTCGTCGAAGTAGAACTTGTGTAGCGACAGCTGTGTCAGCGGCCGCGGCAGACGGGAGGCGACGACCTGGGCGTCCGGGCGGTGCTGGTAGCACCATCGATAGGCCAGGCCGACCCCGATGAAGCTCGCCGCCGTGCCCACCAGGAGTGTCGCCCAGGCCACCGACCTGCCCGGCTCATCGATCAACTGAGCGCCGCCGGCCTTGAACACCGGGTCGAGGAAGTCGCCGATGGTGTTGGCACCGGCGATGCCGGGAAGCGCCGGGAGCATCACCAGGCCGACGACGATGCTGCCCAGCGTGAGCAGCTCGACGGGGATGAGCATCGAGCGCGGCGCCTCGTGCGCGGCGTCGACGCGGGCCGTGCGTGCCTCGCCGTGGAAGACGGTGAAGTAAAGACGGAATGCGTACACGCCGGTGAGCACGTTGATCGCCACGCCCACGACCCAGAGCGTCGGCGGCAGCGGCCCATGGACCGAGCCGAAGCCGAGCAGCTCCTCCTTGCTGAAGAAGCCGGCGAAGATGGGGATGCCGGCGAGCGCGAAGGAACCGACGAGGAAGCAGAAGTTGGTGATTTTCAGCCGCGGTGCCAGGCCGCCCATGAGCCTGATGTCCTGCTCGTCATGCAACGCATGGATGACATTGCCGGCGGCCATGAAGAGCAGAGCCTTGAACACCGCGTGGGTGGCGAAGTGGAACATGCCCGCGCTGTAGGCGCCGATACCGACGGCGAAGATCATCAGTCCGATCTGCGACATCGTCGAGTAGGCGATGACTCGTTTGATGTCGATCTGACTGAGGGCGATGACACCGGCCATGAAGGCGGTGCCGATGCCGACGCAGGCGACCACACCCTGGGCGAATGGTGCCAGGTCGAACAGCGTGTGGAAACGGGCGATCAGGTAGACACCAGCCGTCACCATGGTCGCGGCGTGGATCAGCGCCGAGACCGGCGTGGGACCCTCCATCGCGTCCGGCAACCAGGTGTGCAGCGGGAACTGCGCGCTCTTGGCGAAGGCGGCGATGGCGAGGAGGACGCAGATCCCGGTGATGTACGGCCCACCGTGATCGAACGAGGCGCCGGCATCGGCGAATATCTGGGGCAGGCTCAGCGAGAAGGTGCGCAGCCGGGTGAGGATCATGAACGCGGCGATGACCAGCGCGACGTCGCCGATCACCTGGGTGATGAACGCCTTGCGAGCGGCGGCGACGGCGCTTGGCCGTTGATACCAGTAGCCGATCAACAGGTAGCTCGACAGGGCGACCAACCCCCAGCCGATCACCAGGATGAAGAAGTCGGCCGCCAGCACCAGCAGCAACATGCTGAAGATGAACAGGTTCATGTAGCTGAAGAACCGGTGGGGGCTCTCGTCGTGCTCCATGTAGCCGACGGAGTAGACGTGGATGAGGAAGCCGACCCCGGTGATCACCATGATCATCAGCGCGCTCAGCGGGTCGAACGTGGTGGCGACTGACGTCTGCAGGTTGCCCTTGCCCAGGTCGATGAATTGCCAGAGCTGCACCGTCGTCGACTTGCCTTCTTCCGACGCGCCGATGACGTTGACGAGGACGACCACGGCGACCACGAACGCCGCGAGCACCACGCCGGGACCGACGACGTTGACGAAGCGCCGGCCCAGGCGCCGGCCGAAGAGCGCGTTGACCAGGCACCCGGCCAGAGGCAGCGCCAGCAGCAGGATCGCCAGGGTCCCGGCGAAGTCGGCGCTCATTCCGCCGGCGGCGGTGTGCCCGACGCTCATTCCTTCATCTCACTGAGCTCGTCGACGTCGAGCTCGCGCCCAGTGCGAAAAACCTGAGTGATGAGCGCCAGGCCGACGACCACCTCGGCGGCGGCGACGACGATGACCATGAAGGCGAAGATCTGACCCTCCTCGCTGTTGAGGAAGCGGCCGAAGGTGACGAAAGCGAGGTTGACGGCGTTGAGCATCAGCTCGATGCTCATGAAGACCACCAGCGGGTTGCGCCGGACGAGCACGCCCATGGCGCCGATGGTGAAGAGCGCAGCGCTCAGTGCCAGGAGCACCGGAAAGGAATTGTCGTCGAGCATCTCAGAGTCGCCGAGCATCCGCGGGAGGGCGTCGCGTCAGGTAGACGGCGCCGATCGCGGCGACGAGCAGCAGCAGGGAGGTGATCTCGAAGGGCAGCAGGAAGGTGGTGAACAGCTGCCCGCCGGCGGTCTGGACGTTTCCCGCCTTGTTGACATCATCGACGTTGAACTGGAAGCCGGGATCGGAGGGGTTGGCCGCCTGGGCGAGCTTCTGGCCACGGAGCACGGGAGTTGCCCCGGTCTTGTCTCGGGTTGTGTCGTTGTTGGCCAGGGCGAAGATCTGCAGGGTGATCACCCCGACGACGACGATGCCCACCCAGAATCGCCGGTCCTGGACGATGGCGTCCTCAGCGCCAGGACTGAGCAGCGCGATGATGAAGATGAAGAGCACCATCACCGCCCCGGCGTAGATGATCACCTGCACCGCGGCGAGGAATTGCGCGTTGAGCAGCAGGAAGAGCACCGCCAGGCTGATCATGTTGCCCACAAGGCTCAGCGCGGAGTAGATGGTTCTGCGGCTGGCAACCACCCCGATGGCCGTCAGCAGGGCGATCGCTCCCACCACATAGGTGAGCGCGGTCATCCGCGCCCCCTGCGCTCGGGTTCGGCCACGCTGGGCACGCGCTGTTTCACACCGGCCTGACCCAGGGGTGGCGACTCTGCGTCGGGTTGCTCCCATGCCACTCGGGGGCTGACCCCGGGGACGTGCTCGGCCTGGCCTCGCTGGTCGGCGCCGGCGCCCAGCGGATTGGCGCCTCGCGACTGCGAGAAGCCCGGCCACGCCTCGAGGAGATCCTCCTTGGTGGCCACCAGCCGCTCGCGGCGATAGTCGGCGAGGTCATATCGCGGGCCGAGGGTGATCGCCTCGGTGGGACACGCCTCGGCGCAGTAGCCGCAGAAGATGCAGCGCATCAGGTTGATCTCGTAGCGGATGGCGTAGCGCTCGCCGGGTGACACCGGGTTGTTGGGGTCGTTCTCCGCGGGCTCGACGTAGATGCAGCCCACCGGGCATGCTCCCGAGCACAGCTCGCAGCCGATGCACTTCTCCAATCCGTTGTCGTAGCGATGCAGGATGTGCCGGCCGCGATGACGTGTCGGGGCGGGCTTCTGCTCCTCGGGCCACTGCATGGTGATGGGCTTGCGCAGCAGCTGGCGCATGGTGAAGGCGAGGCCCTTGGCGAGCTCCTTCAACATGTCAGCGACTCCTCCACAGGGCGCTTCACGAGGATGTGAGCGCCACCACCGTACCGGTGATGACGACGTTGATCAGACCCAGCGGCAGCAGCACTTTCCAGCCGAGGTTCATCAGCCGGTCGTAGCGCAGCCGGGGGAAGGTCCAGCGGATCCAGATCATGACGAACAGCAGGGTGAAGACCTTGCCGAGGAACCAGAACACCCCGGGGATGAAGTCGAGGAACGGCAGGATGGGCAACCAGCCACCGAGGAAGAGCGCCGTGGCGATGGATGAGACGGTCACCATGTTGATGTACTCGCCCATGAAATACAGGCCGAAACGCATGCCCGAGTATTCGGTGTGATAGCCGCCGACCAGCTCGTTCTCCGCCTCAGGAAGGTCGAACGGAGCACGGTTCGTCTCGGCGAGCGCGCCCATGAAGTACAGGACGAATGCCAGCGGTTGCAGCAGCACGAACCAGGCGTGGTGTTGCGCGGTGACGATCTGCTCGAGGTCGAGGGAGCCGGCGAGGATCACGACACCCAGCAGGGCGAAGGCCACCGCCATCTCGTAGGAGATGAGCTGCGCCGAGGAGCGGAGCGCGCCGAGCAACGAGTACTTGCTGTTCGACGCCCAGCCTCCGAGGAAGATGGAATAGATGCCGAGTGAGGTGATGGCGAGGATGAAGAGCAGCCCGACGTTGAGGTGGGCGATGTCCCAGTGGAGCTCGTAGCCGTTGACGGTGCTCACCCCGCTGACGGGGATCGTGGCGAAGGCGACAACGGCGGCAACGGTGGCGAGACCCGGCGCCACCAGGTAGATGAGCCGGTCGCGCCCTGCCGGAGCGACGTTCTCCTTGAAGAGGAGCTTGACTCCGTCAGCCGCGGGCTGGAGCAGACCCATCGGGCCGACGCGGTTGGGTCCGATGCGCAGCTGGATGCGTGCCGAGACCTTGCGCTCGGCGAGCGTCAGGTAGGCGAACGCGGTGACCAGGAAGCCGAGAATGATCACCGCTTTGACGCCGATCACCCACCAGTAGTCGGGTCCGATGCGGAAGTCGAGAATGTTCGCGGTCATCGGGGGTCCGCCGACGCCAGCGCTGCCCCAGGCGCGCTGAACATGGCTCGTCCGCCGTTGCCGGCGGCGCGGTACTCGGGGATCGCGTCGAGCATCGCGGCACGCACCTGGGTGAAGTCCGCCGGCCACCCATCGCAGCCCAGGTCGGCGGCGAGCATGGCAAGCAACCGTGTTTCTGTGGGAACGGCTGTCGCCGCTGGCAGCGCCTGGCGGATTCGCTGCACACGTCCCTCGGTGTTGGTCACGGTGCCCTGCTTCTCCATGTAGATGTGACCGGGGATGAGCACGGTCGCGGCGCCTGCGAGGGGTCCGGGTTGCGTTTCGACGGCGACCACCAGTTCAGCTCCGTCAAGCGCCCTGGTGAGCAGGTCGCCGGCGTCACCGAGCGCGTGGCCGGCATCGATCAGCAGGAGGGCGCGGATCGAGCGGGTCGCCGCCGCCTCGAGGATCTCCCGCCCCGTCTTCCCGGCACCCGGCGCGGCGCGGTATCCCTGCTCCAGGTTGGGCAGCAGCCCCATGTCCTTGACGCCGCGGCCGTTCACCCCGCGGGTGATGGTCAGACGCTTCACCTCGATGTTGCCCGGCGCCAGCGCGTGGGCGACGGCCGCCGCCTGGGCGCGGTCATCCTCGTCGGCGATCACCCCGACGAGCCGCTGGTCGTTGATGCGCTCGGCGACCTTGCCGGCATCTTCGCCAGTGGCAACGCGGTGGATGGCGACCCCGGCCTTGCGCCGCGCCTTGAACAGGCGCAGGGTGAGCACCGGGGCATTCTCCTCGGGCGCATCGCCGATGACCACCACGGCGCTGCACGTCTCGATCTCGGCGATGCCGAGGGCGTGCTCATCGGGTGTCAGTCCGGGGAACGCCTTCAGCTGATGGTCGATGTGCGGGGTGCCGATGGCCTCGCGGGCGATGCGCTGCAGCAACCACGCCTCCTCGTTGGTGGAGCGCGGTGATCCGATGACGGCGATGGCGTTGGCACCGTGTTCGTCGCGAACTGTGAGAAGGCGGCGCGCTGCCTCGCGTATGGCGACAGCGGCGCTGACCTCGCGCTCGCCGGCGGCGTCGCGCACCACCGGGCGGCGTACCCGGCTGACAGCGTTCCACGATGTCGCGCTGTAACGGCCGCGATCACAGAGCCACATGTCGTCGACCAGCGGATTGTCGACCGAGGCGAAGCGTGTGACCTCGAACTCCCGGGTGTCGACATGGATGTTGCAACCGTATGCGCATTCGGGACACACGCTGCGAGTGCGCTGCAGGTCCCAGGGGCGCGCCTTGAAGCGGTACTGGCGATGGGTCAACGCCCCCACCGGGCAGATTTCGGGCAGATTGCCCTGAAAGTCGGATTGCAGCTGCTGGCCGTTGAAGGTGGCCACCGACGTCTGCACGCCGCGCTGTTGCAGGACGATCTCTCTCTCCCCGGTGATCTCCTCGTAATACCGCACGCAGCGCCAGCAGAGGATGCAGCGCTCCTGATCGAGCTCGATCTTGTCGCTCAGCAGCACAGCCTTGTCGAAGTGGACCTTGTCGGTGATGGGCATGCGCGACGTCGGCGGTCCGTATCGGTAGGCGAAGTCCTGGAGGTCGCATTCCCCGCCGCGATCGCACACCGGGCAGTCGAGAGGATGGTTGAGGAGCAGGAACTCGAGCATGCCTTCGCGCGCCTTGCTCACCTGGTCGGTCTGCGTGTGCACCACCATGCCGTCGCTGACGTAGGTGGCACACGCCGGCTGCAGCTTGGGCGTCTTTTCGACCTGCACCAGGCACATGCGGCAGACCGCGACAGGGTCCATCTTGGGGTGGGCGCAGTAGATGGGGATGTGCACCCCCGCCTCGGTGGCGGCGTCGAGCACGAGTGTTCCTTTGGGCACGCGGCTGATCCGCCCGTCGATGGTGACCTCGACGCGTCCGTCGTCGGGAGCAGCCTGCGCGGCGCCGTTGGTCTCGCTCATCTCCCTGCCCTGCCGTCGCTACGCGGTGACCAGCGGCGCGGCGTGCGCCGCTCGCACCGGGCAGGCGCCGGCTTCGCAGTGCGCCTCGAACTCGTCGCGGAAGTACTTGTACGCCGACATGACGAACCAGGTCGCCGTGTCGCCGAGCGGGCAGAAGCACTTGCCGTTCATGTTGTCGCAGATGTCGGCCAGGGTCGCCAGCTCCTCGAGCGTCGCCTCTCCCCTCTCCAGCTTGTGCATCAGGGTGCTCTCGAAGTACGTCCCCTCGCGGCACGGCGCACACTTGCCACAGGACTCATGGTGGTAGAAGTCGACAAGGCGCATGGACACGTCGACCAGGCAGGCGGTCTCGTCCATGAAGACGAACGCACCCGCTCCCAGCGACGAGCCGGCCTTCATCACCTCGTCCATGTCCAGTGGCAGGTCGAGGTGATCGGGAGTGAGCACCTGCATCGAGCCGCCACCGGGCTGGAACGCCTTCAGCGTCCGTCCTTTCCATATACCCCCACAGTGGTCGTCGAGCAAGGTCCGGATGGGCACGCCGAGCTCCAGCTCGTAGCAGCCGGGGCGCTCGATGTGACCACTGCAGCACCACACCCGTGTCCCGGTGCTCTTCTCGGTGCCGATGCCCTTGAACCACTCACCTCCACGAAGCACGATGTGCGGCAGGTTGGAGAGCGTCTCGACGTTGTTGACCACCGTCGGCTTGCCGTAGAGCCCCTTCACCGCGGGGAACGGCGGTTTGAGGCGTGGCTGTCCGCGAAAGCCCTCGAGGGAGTCGATCAGCGCCGTCTCCTCGCCGCAGATGTATGCGCCCGCGCCTCCGTGAACGATGAGGTCACAGCTGAAATCGCTTCCCAGGATGCCCTCGCCGATGTACCCCGCTTCGCGAGCCTCCTCGACACATCTCTCCAGCAGCAGCCGCTGGTCGTGGTACTCGCCGCGGATGTAGATGAACGCCAGCTTGACCTGCATTGCATAGGCAGCAATGAGCGTCCCTTCGATGAGCTGGTGCGGGTTCTCGTCGATGAGGTAGCGGTCCTTGAAGCAGCCTGGTTCGGACTCGTCAGCGTTGACGCAGAGATATCGGGGAAACACGTCCTTGGGGAGGAACGACCATTTCATCCCGGTGGGGAATCCCGCACCGCCACGGCCGCGGATGCCGCTGGCCTTCACCTCCTCGACGAGCGCGTCGGGGGTGAATCGCTTCAACGCCTCGCGCAGGCCCTGGTAGCCGCCCACACGCTCGTAGACGGGCAGGGTCTGCAGTCCCTCGGTGCCGATGTGCTGGGTGAGGAGCTTGTACTCAGCCATTCAGGTGGTGGAGTCGTCGTTCTTGCCCGCCCGCCGAGCACGCTTGCGTGACGGCGACGGGGTGGGTACTGGCGCATGCCCATTCTCCTGCCGCCCATCGCCGCTCTCGCCGGCGATGCGCGTGAGGATCGCGTCGATGCGCTCGGGGGTGAGATTCTCGTGGAAGCGGTGATCGATCTGCATCATCGGCGCCCCACCGCAGGCGCCGAGGCACTCGATGGTGCTCTCCCAGGTGAACATGCCGTCGGCGGTGGTGCTGCCCGATGGGCAACTCAGTCGCTGCTCGAGGTAGGTCACGGTGTCCTCGGCGCCACGCAGGGCACAGGCGACGTTGACGCAGACCAGCAGGTGATGCCGTCCCTCGGGTCGGGTGAAGTACATCGAGTAGAACGTCGACACCGCCTGCACCTCGCTCGGAGCCACGCCAAGCATGCCGGCGACCTCCGTCATCCCCTCGGGGGGCAGGTAGCCGAACTGCTCCTGCACCGCCCAGAGGCAGGGCAGGATCGCTGATCGCGGTTGGGGGTAGCGCTCGCGGAGGCGCTCGATCTGGGCTAAGGTCTCCGCGCTGAGCGTCACCTGGTTCATCTGTCAACGTCCCCGAGGGTGATGTCGATGGAGCCGATGACAGCGACCACGTCGGCGATCAACTCGCCCCGCACCATGTGGGGTAGCGCCGACAGGTTGCTGAACGACGGAGCCCGCACCTTGCAGCGATAGGGACGGTTGCTGCCATCACTGACCAGATAGAAGCCCAGCTCACCACGCGGCGATTCGACGGGGACGTATACCTGCCCCTTGGGTGTGTGAAAGCCCTCGGTGACCAACTTGAAGTGATGGATCAAAGACTCCATGCTGGTGTTGATCTCGTTGCGCGGCGGCAGGGCGACCTTGCGATCGCTGGTGTTGACCGGGCCGCCGGGAAGGTTGTCGAACGCCTGCCTGACGATGCGCAGCGACTCGCGCATCTCCTGCATGCGGATGAGGTAGCGGTCGTAGACGTCGCCGTGGGTGCCGATGGGGACGTCGAACTCGAAGTGGTCGTAGGAGCTGTAGGGCTGCGCCTTGCGCAGGTCGTAGGCAACACCGCAGCCGCGCAGCGATGGTCCTGACATGCCGTAGGCGAGAGCGTCGTCCGGGGTGATGGCGCCCAGCCCGCGGGTGCGCTCCACCCAGATGGGATTCTTGGTGATCAGCAGCTCGTACTCGTCGATCGCCTTGGGAAAGGTCTGGAGCACCTGGTTGACCATGCCGTGGAACTCGTCCGGCACATCGGCCATCAGGCCGCCGACGCGGATGAACGAGGTGTGCATGCGCACGCCGCTGACGATCTCGTTGATGTCGAGCAGCGTCTCGCGTTCGCGCCACGCGTACAGAAACGGTGTCGTAGCCCCCAGGTCGAGCGCGTGGGTCCCGAACCACACCAGGTGGCTGGCGATGCGGGTGAGCTCGCACATGATCACCCGCAGGTACTGCCCGCGAGGCGGGACCTCGACGCCGAGAAGCTTCTCTGCGGCCAGGGAAAAGCCCAGGTTGTTGATCAGCGGTGCCAGGTAGTCCATGCGATCGGTGAAGGTGATGCACTGCTGGTAGGTATGCGATTCGAAGGACTTCTCGAAGCCGGTGTGGAGGAAACCGATGTCCGGCCGGCAGTCCTTTACCACCTCGCCGTCGAGGTCGAGGACCAAGCGCAGCACACCATGGGTGCTGGGGTGCTGCGGGCCCATGTTGAGCTCCATGGTGTCCTCGCCGATCTGGGACAGCTCGATGGAGTCGATCTCCACCGGGACTCCGAGCCGCTCGCGTCCCGCGTCGAATGGATCGGTGCCCGGCGGTCCGCCCGGTGGCATGACCGCGGCCATCAGCGTGAAGACCCCGGCATCCCCGGGGGGCGCTCCTGGGCGGGAAGCGCCCACTCGATGTTGTGCGTGAAGGCCACCGGCTCACCGAAGGACACGTAATCCTTGCGCAGCGGGTGTCCCTCCCAGTCATCCGGCAGGAGGATTCGCTGCAGGTCGTGGTGCCCGTCGAAGATGATCCCCAGCAGGTCGTAACACTCGCGCTCGTGCCAGTCCATGCCGGGGAAAACCCTTTCCAGGGTGGGCACCACAGGCTGCTCCTCGCTCACCTGCACAACCAGCCGGCAGACGTCGTTGAAGCGCAGGGAGCGAAGCTGGTAGACGACGTCGTAGCGCGGTGCCGCTGGCTCGCGATCCGGCCAGTCGACGGCGGTGACGAAGAGCGGCATGGTGTACTGGCCGTCGGGATCGTCGCGCAGCAGGGTGCAGGCGGCGACGAGATGCTCGGCCTCGACGATGACGGTCTCCTCGCCGTACGCCTCCTCGCGGCGCACCACCGCGTCGGGAAGCTTCGCTGACAGCAGCTGCGCCGCCCGCGCACCCGACATCTCCTGCGGGTGCGCGGCACTTGCGGAGGTGATGCCGGTGCTCAGCGCCGTCCTACCCGCGCAGCGATGCCGGCTCGCCGGCGATCTTCTTCTGCAGCTTCACGATCGCGTCGAGCAGCGACTCGGGCCGCGGTGGGCATCCGGGGATGTAGACGTCGACCGGCACCACCTTGTCGACGCCCTGCACGATCGCGTAGTTGTTGAACATGCCGCCGCACGACGCGCACGTGCCCATGCTTATCACCCACTTGGGCTCGGGCATCTGGTCGTAGATCTGCCGCAGCACTGGAGCCATCTTCTGGGCGACCCGTCCGGCGACGATCATCAGGTCCGCCTGACGTGGCGAAGCGCGGAATACCTCGGCTCCGAAACGCGACATGTCGTAGCGGCTGTTGCCCGTGGCCATCATCTCGATGGCGCAGCAGGCGAGTCCGAAGAGCGCAGGCCACAGCGAGCTGTAGCGACCCCAGGCGACAACCTTGCCGACCGTGGTGGTGATCACACCTGTCTGCACCGCGGTGCGCTCGCGCGCGCCGGTGCGCGGGATCGGCAGCGCCGGCGCGTCCGCTTCGGCGTGGAGCAGGCCGGCGGGTCCACCGTCGAGAGCGACGCCGCTCAGCGCAGCCGCGTCGCTCAGTCCCACTTCAACGCCCCCTTGCGCCACACGTAGAGAAGCGCAATGAGGAGCGTGGCAATGAAGATGCCCATCTCCACCACGCCGAAGACATGGAGCTGGCGCACGATGGTGGCCCAGGGAAAGAGAAAGATCGACTCGACATCGAAGATGATGAAGAGCATCGCGGTGACGTAGAAGCTCACCGAGAAACGGCGCCGCGCCGATTCGACGGGCATGATGCCGCACTCGTAGGGAAGTTCCTTCTGCGGGCTCGGCTTGCGCGGGCCGAGCAGGGAATTGAGGAGTAGGACCAGGGCGCCGAAGCCGCCGCAGATCCCGATAAACAGAAGGATCGGCGCGTAGTCCGACAGCATTTCGGAGGGCATCGTAGCAAAGGGTCGATCTCGCTCGACTTCGCTCCGGGCGCCCCCGCAGGGTATCTGCGGACTATGCTGCGGCGGCTGCGTGTGCACCGCTGGAGGAGCCTCCATGGACCCGATTCCTGCCACCGTTCCCGCCCTCGTGACCGGCGCCTCGAGCGGCATCGGCGAGCAGTTCGTCCGCCAGCTCGCAGCCCGTGGTCACGCACTGACCATCGTCGCCCGCCGCGCGGACCGTCTTCGCTCATTGGCGGCCGAGATCCGCAAGGCGTCCGGCGTCACCGTCTCGGTTCTGGTGGCCGACCTGGAGACGCCGGCGGGCCGCGCCGCTGTCGTTGATCGGCTACATCACCGATCTCCGTGGCTGCTGGTCAACAACGCCGGCTTCGGCACCGCCGGCGAGGTCGCCGATCTCGACCCCGCCCGAGAGCAGGCCGAAGTCAGCGTCAACGTCGTCGCCGTCCATCAGCTCACCACCGAGGTCATCGCTGCCAACGTCGACGCCGGCGGCGGTGGTGTCATCAACGTCGCCAGCACGGCGAGCTTTCAGCCCATCCCCTACATGGCCACCTACTCCGCGAGCAAGGCCTTCGTCCTGCACTTCACCGAGGCCCTGTCCGTCGAGTTGCGCGGCGGCCGAGTCCGGGTGATGGCGCTCTGCCCGGGACCGGTGAGCACCGAGTTCGGCCACGTTGCCGGAAATCAGCGCGCGCTGCAGATGGCCAGACCGATGAGTCCCGAACGCTGCGTCGGCATCGCGCTGCGGGCGTTCGACCGGGGTGACGTGATCTGCATCCCCGGTCGGCTCAACAGCGCCGGGGCGATCGGCGTTCGCCTTCTCCCTCGCGCCGTCGTGCGGCAGACGGTGGGCATGGTGTTCGATCGCTTCCAACCCGACCGCCGCTGACTCTTGCGACCGACGCGACGCCGCGTCAGGCTCGGGTGTAGCCCTCCGGGAGAGGCCGCGGGGCAGGTGGGCCCACGTACAGGGCCGAGGGACGGATCAGACGGTTGTTGGCCGCCTGCTCGGCGATCGCCGCGGTCCAGCCGACGGTCCTGCTGCACGCGAATGTCGGGGTGAACATGTCGCGGGGTACGCCCACGCTGTTCATGACAACACCGGCATAGAACTCGACGTTGGTGTATAGGCGCCGCCCCGGTTTGAGCTCGTTGAGCACGCGCAGCGCGGTGGCCTCGACGTGACGTGCGAAGTCGACCTGCTCGCCGCCGAGCTCGGTGGCCACCTCGCGCAGCAGCGTGGAGCGGGGATCGTCCGTCTTGTACACGCGATGACCGAAGCCCATCAGCCGCTGTCCCGAGGCGATCTCCTTGCGCAGGTATTCCTCGGCGCGATCAGGTGTGCCGATGGCATCGAGCATGGCCAGCGCCCGCGACGGTGCCCCGCCGTGGAGCGGGCCGGCGAGGGCTCCGATGGCGCCGGTCAGGGCCGAGCCGATGTCGGAGCCCGTCGAGGTGATCACCCGGGAGGTGAAGGTCGACGAGTTGAACCCGTGGTCCATCGTGAGGATGAGGTACTGCTCGAGCGCTCGAGCTGCACGAGGCTCGGGTCGAACGCCGTTGAGCATCTGCAGGTAGCTCGACGCATAGTCCAGGTCGGGGTCGGGGTCAACCGCGGGCTGGCCCTGGTGGGCACGGTAGAGGCGCATCAACAGCACCGGGACCAGCGCCGCCATGCGGATCGCCTCCTCGCGGAGCCGGGCCGGTGCGATGTCCAGTGTCGACTCGACCTCGAGCGCTGAGGCGGTGAGCGACACGGCACTGCGCAGGCCGCCCAGCGGCGTGTAGCCGGGCAGCCCGGCGATCTCGGCGATGAGGTGGTCGAGACCGGCGGGAAGCGCACGGGCGGCGGAGGTCTCGGCGCGGAAGCGCTTCAGCTGGGCATCATCGGGCAGCTCGCCGTCGATGAGCAGGTGCCACACCTGCTCGAATGAGCAGCGTCGCGCCAGCTCGGCGGCGTCGTAGCCCCGGTAGTGAAAGAAGCCCTCCTCGCCGCGCACGTCACCGACCGACGTCTCGGCGACGGCGACACCCTCGAGTCCTCGAGGCGCCAGCTCCGGCCCAGCCGAACCGGCAGGACGCACCTCCTCGATGTGGGCGATGCGAACCACGTGGCGGATCGAGAGGATGCCGGCGACGCCGTCACCGTCCAGCACCGGCAGGTGGCGGAACTGCCGCTCGCGGAAGATCTGCAGCGCCGTCGCCACCGGGTCATTGGCGGAGACGGTCACGGGATCACGGGTCATCACCTCAGCGACCGTCGCCTTGGACGGGTCGACTCCGTGGCCTACCGAGTGCAGCAGGTCGCGCTCACTGACCATGCCGACGATCGCGCCACCGCCGTCGAGCACCGCCGCGGCGCCGACCTTGTGGTCGTCGAGGACCTTTGAGGCTTCCGACAGTGTCAGGTCGGGGGAAACGACGACCGCCGGTTTATGCATCAGGTCGGCGATGCTCAGAGCCTCGGACACGCCGCTTACTCTAAGTCGGCGGCAGGCTCCCCCGGGACCTCATGAAGCGAATGCCGGCTGCCCTAGGTGGACCAGACACACCCACACCAGGCCTGGGGCGATGGGTGCGGGCAGGCCATCGGAGGTGAGCAACAGGGGCACCCCGCTGTCCAGCTGGGTGTAGGTCACCTGGAAGTAGCGGCCGCCGCTCATCACCTGTCCGTACCCGGTTCCTTTGACCGTGTGATCGAGCCCGTGCGTTCCGCTGACGTCCTCGACCTCGGGGGCGATGGCGATCGGGACGGTGAGCACGATGACCGTCCCTGGCAGCACCGGAGTGCCGGATCCGGCGTCACCGAAGGCCCCGGTGGTCGGCTCGCTCCGGGTGTAACCAGCAACCTCGGGGTGGTAGGTGAACACCGGGCGCTCGTACCCCGAGATCGGCACCGTGAAGGAGTTCAGCGGCGTTCCTCCGGTGATGTTCACCGGATCGGTGCGGCCCCACAGCTGAAGTGGCGCCGGTGCAGGCGCCACCCGCGCCATGAGACCGTTGATGTGCGCCGCGTCGGTGTACAGGTTGTGCGGTGCGAACCGGCTGCCGACCCTGAACAGGGCGCCCTGGGCAGAGGTTTCGTTGTAGTGCGGAACTCCGGCGACACCGAGCGACTGATCGACGTACACGGAGGCCCCCGAGTACATCAGCACCGCGTGGTAGATCTCCAGCAGCTGGATGGTCACCAGGCGGGCGCTGCGCACCGGGCCCACCTGGGTCGCCGGCGGCTTGGTGAACATCGCGCTGAAGCGGCTGATGCCGCCCTCGGTCTCGTACTCGTACACCAGTGCCGCGCTGTTGAGCCCGGACTGCGGGCGAGCGGGTTCGGAGTTCTCCACCTGGACGATCACCGGAGCCGCGTACTGCCCAGGGGGGATGGGCGTGGGCGTCTGGGGCACCGCCGTCGCCGTCGGCGTGTCTTTGGGCGTCAGGCTCGGCTTGGCCTTGGCCGTCGGCGTCGCTGTCGGGGTGCTCGAGGTGCTGGAATTGCCACACGCAGCCAGGAAGGCCAATGCGCCTGCCAGGGCGGTGCACAGCACCCGGCGGTGCCCACGGAGGTCGGCTGTGACGTCGGCGGCTTCTGCCCCCATCTCCGGCCGCATTGTGGGGCCTGCGGCCGCCGAGTGGGAGGATTCAGACCGCGGTCTGGCGCCGGCGGGCGTGGTGAGCCGCGGAGCGCCGGGGTCGCGAAACCCGCTTGGCAGCAGCCCGGCTCCTCGCCCTTGGCTTGGCGAACGATGCCAGCGCCGCCAGCGCGTCACGGTGCCCGGCGCGCATGAACTCCGGCCAGTCGTTGCGGTCCATGAACTGCTTGTAGAAGCCGACCCCCTTGACCACCTCGTAGGGGACCGGGTCGGTCATCAACACCGGGATCGCCTCGCGGAGCCGGGCGAGGTTCTCGCGAGCCAGCTCGATCTGCTGGCAGGTGCGCACCTGGCTGGCGACGTGGAAGATGCTCCCCGCCCGCTCGCGCCAGCCGTCGGCGCTCTCCCCGGCGAACTCCGGCGGGTAGAACCCGTTCACCGCCAGGGCGACGTCACTCGGCGGCTCGATGTCGAGCACGGGGTGGACGGGGAAAATGTCGACGATCCCGCCGTCGCACCAGCTGCCTCCGCCGATTTCGACCGGATCGAGAAACAGCGGCAGCGCGATGGCGACGTGGATCGCACGCGCCACGGGCAGATGTGGGTGGGTTCTGGGGCCGATGTACTCCAGCCGGTTCTGCTCGATGTTCCAGATCGGCGCATAGCAGGGGATCGGCATCTCCGCGAGGGTCATGTCGCCGACCAACCGGCGATAGGTCTCCTCCAGCTTCTCGCCTCTGATGAAGCCGGCGAATCCGCGACCGGCCGATAGCGCCGCGCGGCGCAGATCACGCCAGTTGATGTCGACGAAGTCCTCGCCACGCATACCCAGGGTGAACTCGGCGACCTCGTCGGCGCTGAAGCCCGCCGCCAGGGGGAAGCCGAACAGCGACGACCCCGAGCAGACCGAGACCACGCTGGGCGCGATCCCGCTCTCCTCGAAGGCACGCCAGACGCCGGTGACCGAGGCCAGGGCGCCGCTGCCGCCGGTGGCGACCAGAGCCACGCGCTTGCCCTCGATACCAGGAAGCCGGCGCTCGACCGGCGGCGGGAATGGATGCACATCGCTGGGACCGACCTGCTCCATCGGCAGGCTGATCAGCGTGCGACGCACCGTGTTGAGGAAACCGGCATCCTCGCGGAGCCCGTCGACGACGTCGCGGGCGGCGAGGATGCCGTTGAAGTACTGGCGCAGGCGGAAGACGTCAAGAATTGTGCTGAGCATTGCCAACTACAACGGTAGCGGGTGTGTTCCCTTGCACGCGTCGGCGCAGAATCGCACCGCACAGCGGCGTAGAACATGAGGAAGGACCGATGAATCCCTGGCTCGACCGCCTTGCCGGGGCCATCGCCCCGGCGGATCCGCCCCATCTCAGCCGCGACGAGGCGGTCCTCATCCTCGAGCTCGCCGGCCAGGCCGCGCGCAGCACCGGGGCGAGGCAGTTCGCGCCGCTCGCCACCTACCTCGCCGGCCGGGCAGCTGCCGGCGGTGACGAGAAGCAACGGCTGGCGGCGCTGCGGGCTGCTGTCGAAGCGGCGCGAGACGCGGGCGCTGCTGAGGAGCCCCTCGGTATTGACTAGGCGGCGCGCCGATCAGGGTCGCCGGGCGTCGAGGTTGAGCCGGCGGTAGTCGAGGGTGAACGGGGGATCGTCAGCGGCGGCGCGCTCGGTCATCCGCTCGAGCAGGCGGCGGCGCATGTCCTCGTCGGGAAGGCGCGAGAGGTGCACGCGGAGCACGACGGTGGCCAGGAACTCCGCGTAGAGCTCAGCGCCCTCCAGTGACACCGGTGCATCGACGACATCGGTGGCGATGTCATGGAACCCCGCACCGTCCAGGCGTTGTGCCGTCGTCGCCGCGTCGGCGTACTCCCATGGATCCGTCCATGCGCTCACGTGCGCCGCAAAGGGCTCCTCGCCCATCAGCTCCAGCGCGCGACGGCGCACGTCACGGAGATTGCCAGCGCCGCCGCACTGGGCGACGAGTCGGCCGCCGCGGCGCAGAGCGCGGAACAGGCCGGTGAAGAGTCGCGGGTGATCGCTGATCCAGTGGAACGTCGCCGTGCTGAAGACGGCGTCGGCGGCATCGGTGAGAGGGATGTCAGCAAGGTCCGCCTCGACGAAGCGCACGCGCTGGCGACCGAACGACTCAAGGTGTTCGCGGGCCGCGTGAAGCATCGCCGAGGACCGGTCGACACAGATCACCGCGCCTGCGGGCAGCCGCTCGAGCAGGTGCGCGGTCAGCCGGCCCGTGCCGCAGCCGGCGTCGATGACCGTCTCGTCGCCACGCACTGACAGCCGCCGGAGCACGGGAATGCCCCAGGCGACCTGGGGATCGGAGATGCGGTGATAGGTGGCGGCGTCCCACTCGCGCAAGGCAGTGGGGTCGTTGCTCACGGCAGCGCGGTTTTCAGGAAACGGCGGCAGCGGTGAACTCCGGCTCGCTGCGCGCCTGTGTTCGGGTCACGCGCCGCACTAGACCGAACGGCGTCTGCTCGTCGCTCTGCCCCAGGGGGTTGTCGGCGACGAGCTCACGCACCAATTCGGTGTCGACTGCCCCGCTGGTGGCGAAGATCTCGGCGCCGAAATCGCTGGCATCGATCACCGCCACGCGGATACGCACGGCGTAGCGACGCGAGAGCTCGGCGGCGATGTGCCTCGCCGCGGACTCCGGATCGGATGGTGCCAGGACCGCCCAGGTGTCGTACGGAGGCAGGTTGAATTTCGACGGCCCATCGATGGCGTTGACCCGCGCGCCGGCGACCCGGTAGAAGACGCCGTGCTTGCCCAGGGGGCGCGCCAGCGCGGCGACCAGCGCGGCGGCGAGGACGCGCAGCCGCCCCGCTTCTCTGACGGCGAGCTGCATGGTGACGGGATGGCCGATTCCCACACCTCCCGGTGTCCGAGTCACAAAGCGCGAGAGAAGCCCGGCGAGCCGGGAGACGCGCACCTCATCGACGGGGAACGCCCTTCCCTGGCTGATGGCCAGCGACTTCTCGCTGACGAGTAGCACATCTCCGTCTTGTGGCGGCGCGCCGCGTGTGACCAGGGCGTCGATGCAGTCGACGATGGCGGCGACGAGATCGTCGCCACGGCCGATCAGCGACGATCGCAGCGGCAGCCGCGCGTACACGTCGCCGTCAGCAGCACGCATGAAGAGGTGGCGGCCTGGATTGGCGCGCCCGACGGCGAAGACCCGCTGCGCCACATCGCCATACGCAGCAGCGACAGCAATGTCGCCACGGCGGATGAAACCGGCGTGCAGGCTGCCCGCGTCGAGCTGACGTGCGGCGTCGTCGAAGAACACGCGCATCCAGACCTCGACGTTGATCGCCCGCCAGAAGATGAGGTTCTCCTCGGTGTTGCCCGCGCACGCCTCGCGAAACGCCACGGCGAGCGCTGGCGCGTCCCAGAACGAGCGAGCAGCGAAGCTCGGCGAGCGCATCAGGCTCTGCAGCGCAGCACGCTGGCGGCGGTACCAGCGGAATTCCGGTGTGGTGAAGCCGATCTTCTTGCGGCGGCGGTGGATCTTCTCGGGCAGGATGCCCACCAGCGCGTCGCGGAGGATGGCCCGGGTGACGCCGTTGCGGATGATGGCCTCGGCGGGAAGCCGCAGGATGTGCTCGACGAGGTCCTGGTCGAGAAAGGGCAGCCGCGCCTCCAAGGAGTGCGCCATCGAGTTGCGATCCTCATAGCGCAAGAGCGGCGGCAGGCTGTAGGTGGCGAAGTCCTGGAGCAGGCGGACCTTGAGGTCGTTGACGACGCGCTCGTCGCGGGGACGCTGCTTGCCCTTGATGAAGTCGGGACGGAGCAGGGCATGGATGTCGACGCGCCGCCGACGCTCACCAAGCCTGCGGCGGATGAGCGGCACGACGATGTCCCTCGCCTTCCATGCCTCGCGAATGGCGTCGCGGCGGCGATGACGGCGCCACAGGTCTCTGACGTAGACGTAGGGATAGTGGTCGTAGCCGCCCAAGAGCTCGTCACCACCCTGGCCGTCGAGAACCACGGTCACCTGCTTGGCGGCGAGACGGGCGACCTGCCACATCGCGTAGGGAGCGCTGCTCACCATCGGCTCCTCGACGTGCCACACCCACGCCTCGAGCTCCTCGATGAAGTCGTCGGCGGTCGGCTCGCACCATGCACTGTCGGCGCCGGTGGTCTTGAGCGCGGCGCGGATGTAGTCGCTCTCGTCGATGGGATCGTTGGGAAACACCGCGGAGAACGTCTTGAGACGATCGCCCAGCGACACCGAGTCAGGGACGTGCTGCTCGAGCAGCCGCGCCATGACGGAGACAATGGAGCCGGAGTCGAGGCCGCCGCTGAGACAGATCCCCACGGGAACGTCGGAGACGAGGCGGCGCTCGACGGCCTTCTCGAACAGGGCGCGGAACTCGTCGGGGTCAGCAGAACCGTCCTCGGAGAGCACCGGCTCCCAGTAGCGATGTTCGGAGACGCCGTCATCGTCGACGACGACGTATGCGGCCGCCGGCACCTGGCGCACGCCCTCGAAGAATGTCGCCGTGTCGTGGTCGAAGAAGCCGTGGGCGAGGTAGTCGTACATGCGCGACTCGTTCACGCGCCGCGCGAATCGCGGATCCTGGAGGATCGACTTGATCTCCGATGCGAAGAGTGTCCTGCCGTCGCTGTTCGCGTAGTACAGAGGCTTTATTCCAAAGTGATCACGGCACAGGATCAAACGCCTGTCCGGCGTGCGTCTGTCGAGGATGGCGACAGCCCACATGCCGTTGAAACGGGCGAAACAATCGCCGCCCCACTCCTCGTAGGCGTGGAGCACCACCTCGGCGTCGCAATGTGTTTTGAAGCGATGCCCGAGCGGCTCGAGCTCGGCGCGGAGCTCGCGGAAGTTGTAGACCT
Organism: Candidatus Dormiibacterota bacterium; assembly: GCA_035938875.1. Classification (GTDB taxonomy): domain Bacteria; phylum Chloroflexota; class Dormibacteria; order Aeolococcales; family Aeolococcaceae; genus DASZGL01. The sequence continues at coordinate 22,553 of DASZGL010000003.1, read as the reverse complement.
CGCCGTTGTAGACGAGATGGAGAAGCTCGTCGTCGGTCCACATCGGCTCATGGCCGCCGCTGACATCGATGATGCTGAGGCGGCGAAAGCCGAGACTGGCGTGCTCGCACTCGAAGAATCCGTCATCGTCAGGACCACGGTGACGCTGAGCGACCGCCATCGCCTCGAGCAGCTCGCGGTCCGGCCTGCCCCAGAACCCGTTGATGCCGCACATGTCAGGCAATGCTAACGGCGGCTCGCCGCCGGCGGTTACCGCGCCGGTGAACCAGCGCCGGACAAGGCGCGGCGGCCGAGTGCTCGCTCCTCGGCGTCGAAGGCACGAAAGGCGATGAGCAGCACGGCGTACACCGCGGCACCCACGGCGATTGCGGCCACCGTCGCCCAACCGTGAGCGTTGCGGAATGGCACCAGGGCAAGCCCCATCCCCACCCCCGCGGCGAGGATGCGCCAGCTCGCTCGCCACACCGGCACCGGGCGGGCCAGCCGGGCGAGGAAAACCCAGCCCATGGTCGCCAAGAGTGCCTCGCACGCCGAGGTCGACCAGCTCGCTCCCAGGTAGCCGTAGCGCGGGATGAGCACCAGGTTGAGGCCGACATTGACCACAAGTGCGGTGAGTGCCACCCAGGCATAGAGCACCTGCCGGTCCATGGCGTTGAGCGCGGCGATGAAGGTGTTGTCGACGAACATGAAGGGGATGCCGATGGCGAGGATGCGCAGGGCTGCCTCCGACTCCGGATAGAGGTGAAGCAGGCTGTTGATGGGGGCCGCGAGCACGAACAGCCCCACACCGCAGGGCAGCCCGATGAGGACCAACCCCTTGAAGAACTTCTCCGATGAGAGCGCCAGGCGGTCGGGCGCCGACCGGTAGTACACCGACATCAGTGGAAAGATCACCGTGCGCATGGTGAGGGGCACAAAAAGCAGCGCCTCGAACGGCTTGTAGGCCAGCGTGTACCAGCCGACCTCGGCGTAGGGACGGTAGTGCTGCAGGATGGGGACGTCGACCTTGAAGTACACGGTGGTGACCATGTAGGTGACCGCGAGGGGCAGCCCAGCGAAGAACCACGGCCTGATGACGTCGAGCTCGAAGCGCCAGCGCAGCCGGGCGATGCCGAGAACGCGGAGAACGACGCCGAAGTACACGCAGGAGAAGCCGTAGGACGCGGCATAGGCCCAGAGGAAGAAGGCCACACCCTGGTGGGTGGCAACGCCTGCCAGGGTCACGCCGAGCAGCACCAGGCTCTCCAGGACGATGTCGATGGCCTCGAACCCCAGGCGCTGCAAGGCGTACAGCGTGCCGCGTAGCAGCGTCGAATAGCCGGCGAGGAACATCACCGCGAAAGCGGGCAGCAAGAGGTCGCTCAACCCGGTGATGTGTAGCGTGCCGAACAAGACCGCAAACGCAGCGGCGAGCAGAAAGACCTTCAGCGACATCACGTTGTTGAGGTAGCGCTCCAACTGGTCGGTGCGACGCGCCCCCTCGCGCACGTACAGGGTGTAGAAGCCGAGGTCGGCGACGGTGGACACCAGCGCGCTCAGCGTGACCACGGTCTGCATTCGCCCGAAGCCACCGTCACCCAGGTGATTGCCCATGGCGATGACCGTGAACAGCGCGACCAGCCGGGATGCGATGCGCGCCACCAGCACCAATAGGGTGTTGCGCAGGGCGCGCGATCCCGAGCCGCTCACCGGCGTGGCGGTACCGCTGGGCTCGCCGGCCACCGGTTCTTGCAAGGTCACAAGAGTATCGAACGAGATTCGAGTGTTCGGGTCACGGAAGGCACATTCCGCAGCATCAGAGGTAAAGGTCGCTCAGCGCGTCGACCGTGGTCGCCCACGCCGCGCTCGCGGGATCAATCAAGTCGAAGTGATCGGCGCCGGGGATGAGCAGCAGCCGGGCCTCATCGCCGGCGGCGGTCGCGACATCCAGCTGCCGCCGCGACATGGCGACCGGGACCAGGTCGTCGTCCTCACCGTGTACGAGGACCTGGGGAACGCCGAGAGGCGCCAGCTCGGCGGGCGAGGCGGCCGCGTAGCGCTCGGGGACCTCCTCAGGTGTGCCGCCGAGGAGCTCGACAGCGGCGCCGTCGCTGAGCCGCTGCCGCGCCGCCTCGGCGAGGTCGCACACACCTGCCAGCGAGACCACTCCGCGCGGCGTCAGCCTCGGTCCTGCGCCCGGCAGCCCAGCGGCGAGGCGGTGCCGGGCGGCAAGCCAAAGGGCCAGCTGGCCGCCGGCGGAGTGGCCCACGACGAGCACCCGCCCCAGGTCGAGCCGCGCCCTCGCGGCGACGTCCACGAGGGCGTCGGTTCCAGCCCCGGCGTCGTCGAAAGTACCCGGCCAGCCGCCTCCCGGGTTGCCGAGCCGCCGGTACTCGAGGTTCCAGGTCGCCAGCCCACGGTTGCACAGGTCGACCGCCAGGGCGTTCATGAGATCGGCGTGCCAGAGTGCCCGCCAGTAGCCGCCGTGGACGAGGACGGCGACCGGGTGCGGCCCGCGTCCATCGGGCAGGCGCAGCTCAGCCCACTGCTGCGCGTCGTCGCCGTAGACGTGGTGGACCGCGGCCGGCGTTGCCGTCTCCGCCAGCGCGCGCAGCCGGTCCGGGTAGTGCGGCCTCACCGCGCGGTCAGGTGACCACGGCGCGGGTCGCGTATTCCTCTCTGTCCCAGGCGCGCGTCGCGAGCACGTCGCTCAGTGCTGTCACGGCGTCGTGGACGTCGACGTAGCGCGTGTACAGCGGGGCGAAGCCGAATCGCATCAGCCCCGGCGGGCGGACATCGCCGATCACCCCGCGCTGGATGAGGGCTCGCATGATCCGGTAGCCCTCGTCGTGGCGCAGCGACACGTGCGCGCCACGCTGACCGCGCCGTGGCGAGATCACCTCGAGGCCGTGCTCGCCGCAGCGTGCGACGACGAGGTCGAGGAACAGGTCGCCAAGAGCCCTCGCCTTGCCCCGCGCCGCGGCGAGGTCTGCCTCGAGCCAGAGATCGACACCGCCCTCGAGCGCCGCCATGGCCAGGATCCCGGGCGTGCCGCTGAGGTGACGGGCGATGCCGCTCGCCGGCGAGTACCGCGGCGCGAAGGCGAAGGGATCAGCATGACCCATCCAGCCGGGCAGCGCCGCGCTCATCTCCTCCTGCACGGCACCGGCGACGAATAGGTAGGCGGGTGCGCCGGGCCCGCCGTTGAGGTGCTTGTAGCCGCAGCCCACGGCCAGGTCGACCTGCCACCGGTCGAGCTCGACGGCGACGACCGGGGTGCTGTGCGACAGATCCCACAGGGCCAGCGCGCCGACGTCGTGAGCGCGGCGGGTCAACCGCTCGACGTCGTGAACCGCACCGCTGGTGAAGTGCACATGGGTGAGATAGAGCACGGCGACATCGGCATCGAGGGCGCTCTCCACCTCGGCGGCGGCGACCGACCTGACCCCGACACCGAGCAGCTGGGCGACGCCCTCAGCGACATACAGGTCGGTGGGAAAATTGTCGGCCTGGGTGAGGATGACACCGCGGTCGGGTCGCGCGCGAAGCGCTGACACCAGGAGCTTGAACAGGTTGACCGAAGTGCTGTCGGCGACGATGACCTCACCTGCTGCCGCGCCGCACAGCCGCGCCAGCTTGTCGCCGATTCGCCGGGGCGCGGATATCCAGTCAGCGTCGTTCCAGCTGCGGATGAGACCCCTCCCCCACTCCCGATCGACCACCCCGTCGAGCAGCCGCGCCGCGGTCAAGGGCAGCGCACCCAGCGAGTTACCGTCAAGGTAGACGACATCATCGGGCAGGGCGAAGCGTTCGCGGAAGCCTGCCAGCGGGTCCTGCCTGTCGAGGTCGGCGCAGTCGTCGCGACCCGACACAACCCCGCTCACTGCCTGGCGATCGCCGGAGCGCCCTGGCGGAGCACGTACTTCTGGATCTTCCCCGTGGCGGTCTTGGGCAGCTCGTCGACGATGCTGAAGTGCGTCGGCACCTTGAAGTGGGCGAGCCTACCGCGGCAGAACTCACGCAGCTCCTCAGCGCCCGCCTCGGCCCCGGGCCGCAGAACGACGAAGGCGTGAGGCGTCTCGCCCCAGCGCTCGTCGGCGACGCCGACCACGCCAACCTCGAGAACCGCGGGATGGTGCAGCAACGCCCCCTCGACCTCGACGGTGGAGATGTTCTCGCCGCCGCTGATGATGATGTCCTTGATGCGGTCGCGGATCTCGACGTAGCCGTCGGGATGCACCACCGCGGCGTCACCGCTGTGGAACCAGCCGCCCGCCATGGCACGCGCGGTCGCCTCGGCGTCGTTGTAGTAGCCCTTCATGACGACGTTGCCGGCAACCACGATCTCGCCGACGGTCTCGCCGTCCCAGGGGACCTCGACGCCGCTGCCGTCGATGACACGCAGGTCACCGGAGGTGAGCAGCTCGACACCCTGACGCGCCTTGATAACCGCGCGCGCGGCGAGGTCGAGCTCGGCGTGCTCGGGCAGCGGCTCGCACACGGTGATGAACGGCGCGGTCTCGGTGAGGCCGTAGACCTGGGTGATCTCCCAGCCGAGGTCACCCTCGAGGCCTTCGATGGTCGCCGCGGCCGGCGGCGCTCCCGCGGTGATGACGCGCACTCCCTTGGGCGCGGCGCGGCGCACCTCGTCGGGGGCACCCGCGATGCCGATCAGCACCGTGGGCGCGGCACACAACCAGCCGATTCGCTCACGCTCTATGAGCTCGAACACCCGCAGCGGCTCCACCTTGGGTAGGCAGACGTGTGTCGCCGCCGCGGCGGTCACCGTCCAGGTGAAGGTCCAGCCGTTGGCGTTGAACATCGGCAGCGTCCACAGGTAGCGGTCACCGATGCCAAGGCGCAGGTGGAGGAGCGTGCCGACGGTGTTCACCCAGGCGTTGCGGTGGGTGATCATCACCCCCTTGGGCTGCGCCGTTGTGCCGCTCGTGTAGTTGATCGAGATCAGGTCGCACTCTTCGATGCGCGGACGCACGAATTCGGGCGACGTGGCCGATAGCCTGGTCTCGTAGTCGATCCAACCTGTTGGCGCGACCTCCGCGGAGTCAGCCAAGACGACGCAGTGCTCCACGCCGGCGAGGCGACCGCGGACCGAATCGACGGCGGCGACGTGGTCGGGATGAACGCAGACGACACGGCTACCCGAGTGGTCGATGATGTAGGCGAAGTCGTCGGCGGTGAGCCGGTAGTTGATGGGCACGAGCACCGCTCCGAGCTGGGGAACGGCGTAGAACGACTCCAGCTGCGCGTGGGTGTTGGGGGCGATGTAGGCGACCCTGTCACCCTGGCGGACACCCATCGCCGACAGCGCCGCGGACCAGCGGTCGCAGCGGCTGAGGAATTCCTCGTAGGTGAAGCGCAGCTCCCCGTCGACGACAGCCTCACGGCCGCCGTGGAGACGCCGGGTACGGCGGGCGAACTCCAGCGGGGTCAGCGGGATCTCCACCTGGACACCTCCTGGGTCACCGGGCCGACTGCGGAAGATTGTCGCGCGACGTCACCGGCAGGCGTCCGGCGCCGACGGCCACACTTTCGCGCTAGGGTGAGCGTCGTGCTCGACGAGGACAGACCGCTCGCCGTCATCGCCGACCGGCTGGTGGACGGCACCGGCCGGGACCCGGTCGCGGCCGCGGCCGTGGTCATCGGCGGGGGACGCATCACCGCCTGCGGACCGCGCAGCTCACTGAGCATCCCCGCCGACGCTCGCATCGTCGAAGGCGACGACCTGACGGTGCTTCCCGGGCTCATGGACATGCACGTGCACGTCGGCATGCCGGCGGGAGTGGACTTCACCCGCATGCTGATGACGCCGCGGTCCTTCGCGCTGCTCCACGCCATCCCCAACTGCGCGAGCACACTGCACGCGGGCGTCACCACGGTGCGCGACGCCGGCCTGAGCCCGGTCGGCATCCGCCTTGCCATCGAGCGCGGCTTCTTCCCCGGCCCTCACATGCAGATGGCGGTGTCGATCCTCAGCCAGACCGGGGGTCACGGTGACGCCACCATGCCGTGTGGCTGCAATCTGCCGTTCGACGCCGGCCTGGACATACCCTCCGGGGTGGTCGACGGCGTCGAGGCAATGCGGCACAAGGCACGCGAGGTGCTCCGCGCCGGCGCCGACTGGATCAAGCTGTGCACCAGCGGCGGAGTCCTGTCCGCCAACGACGCGGTCAACGTATCCCAGTTCACCGTCGAGGAGATCGCCGTCGCCGTCTACGAGGCTGCGGCGCAACACCGCTCGGTGATGTCGCACGCCATGTCTGCCTCGGGCATCAAGAACGCGGTGATCGGCGGCGTGCGCAGCATCGAGCACGGCTGCCTCATCGACGAGGAGGCGATCGCGCTGATGAAGCGTCATGGAGTCTTCCTGGTGCCGACGCTGAAAGCCCCCGAGGACGTCATCGCCGGCGCTGAGCGCAAGCCGGGGAGCCTGCCGGAGGCGATGGTCGACAAGTCCCGGAGCGTGATGGAACAGCACCGGCGCGGCTTCCGCGCGGCTGTCGAGGCCGGTGTGCGCGTCGCCATGGGCACCGACAGCGCCGTCGGTCCACACGGCGAGAACCTGCGAGAGCTGGCCCTGATGGTGGCCAACGGCATGTCCCCGATGCAGGCCATCGTGGCCAGCACTCGCAGCTGCGCCGAGCTCCTCGGCATCGACACCACCACCGGGACCCTCGAGCCCGGCAAGACTGCCGACGTGGTGACCGTGCAGGGCGATCCCCTCGCCGACATCGCCCTCTTCGATGACCCCGGGCGCGTCCGTGCGGTGATCAAGGCCGGCGTGCTCATCAGCGACCGCACCGGCGTGCGCGCATCCGCGGGAGTCGGTTAGCGGTCTCGGCTACCCCGCGGCGATGACGCGGGAGAGCAGCTGCGGGTCGACATTTCCTCCGGTCAACAGCAATGCGGGCGGTCCGTCGCCGGCGCGACGCGGCAGCTTGCCGTCGAGCAGGGCGGCTAGAGGCAGGGCTCCGCTGGGTTCGACGACGAGGTGGAGTTGCTGCGCCGCAACCGCGATCGCGTGCTCGATGGCGCCCTCGCTGACGGTGGTGATGTCCTCGACAAGCCCGCGGCCAATGATCACGTCGGCGGCGATGTCGCCGATGTGAAGTGAGCGGACACCGTCGGCGATGGTCGCCGGCGGCGCATCGAGGGCCACCACCCGGCCGGCGTGCAGACTCTGCGCCGCGTCGGCGGCGACCTCCGGCTCGACCCCGATGACGCGCACCCGCGGCGAGCTCGAGGCGGCCGCCAGCGCGGTGCCACTGATCAGCCCACCACCACCGACGGGCACGACGACCAGGCTGATGCCGGGGTGGTCGCCGAGCAGCTCGAGGGTGGCCGTGCCCTGGCCGTGGACCACGTCCCAGTCGTCGAAGGCATGGACCATCGGGAGGCCGAGGTCCTCAGCGAGCTGTCGAGCACGCTCCTCGCGATTGGCCATGGTGATGCCGTCACTGATGATGCGCGCGCCCAGGGCACGGGTCGCGGCGACCTTGAGCGGCTGACTGTCGGCCGACATCACCACGGTGGCTTCGAGCCCCAGCTCCGCGGCCGCCAGGGCCACAGCCTGGGCGTGGTTGCCCGAGCTCACAGCCAGCACGCCGCGCACTTCGGGTCGATGCGCACACATCTGCAGCAGGGCGTTGAACGCGCCGCGGACCTTGAACGAACCGGTGCGCTGCAGGAGCTCCGGCTTGATCACCACGCCACCCTCGAGTTCGCTGACCAGCACCGGGGTGCGCCGGGCGCGGCCGGCGATGCGCACCGCGGCCGCCTCGATGTGCGCGCGCTGCTCGCTGAGCCAGGTGTCCACGCAGCCCACGGTGCCATGGCACCGGGTGGCCGTGTGGAATGATCCCGCTGCCGTGCCACGAGACGACCGCGTTCCCCTGCCGGGGAGCTCCCGGGCTCCCCTCGAGGGTGCCACCGAGGTCGGCGCCGCCGACCCTGCGGAGCGGCTCGACGTCACCGTCGTTCTCCGGCGCCGTCCGCAGAGCAGCTCGCCGCGAACCGTGGGCCCGCTGCAGCGCAAGAACTTCGCCGCCGCGCTGGGAGCCCAGCCAGGGGACGTCGACAAGGTCGCGGCCTTCGCCGCGGAGCACGGCCTGCAGGTCGGCGACACCAACGCAGAACGGCGCACCGTGGTGCTCTCCGGAACCGTCGCCCAGTTCAGCGACGCGTTCGGGGTCGACCTGGTCCACTACCGGCACCCGGATGGCGACTACCGCGGCCGTACCGGGCCGCTGATGGTGCCGCGATCGATCGAAGGCGTCGTCGAGGGCGTCTTCGGGCTCGACGACCGGCCCCAGATGAATCCGCACTTCCGCCGCCTGGTCAGTGCGCCCGCGTCCGCGAACAGCGCCGGTCTGGGCTTCGACCCCACCGAGGTGGCGCGGCTCTACAGCTTTCCCGCTGACAGCACCGGAGCCGGCCAGACCATCGCCATGGTCGAGTTCGGCGGCGGCTACCACAGCGCCGAGGTCAGCACCTACTTCGCCAGCCTGGGCATCACCCCGCCCAGCATCGTCAGCGTTGGCGTCGATGGTGGCCGCAACCAACCGATCGGCGACTCCAACTCCAACGACGGCGAGGTGGTGCTCGATATCGAGGTCGCCGGCGCGGTGGCTCCCGGAGCGAACCTCGCCGTCTACTTCGCCCCCAACAGTGATCGCGGCTTCATCGACGCCATCGGCACGGCGATCCACGACGACGTGAACCGGCCCAGCGTCCTGTCCATCAGCTGGGGCCAGGCGGAGATCCACTGGTCCCAGCAGGCGACGACGGTGCTCAACTCGCTGTTCGAGGACGCCGCGGCCCTCGGCGTCACCGTGTGCTGCGCCTCCGGAGACACGGGATCAGGAGACTCGGTGCCCGACGGCCTGGCCCACGCCGACTTCCCGGCGAGCAGTCCGCATGTCCTCGCCTGCGGCGGCACCCGGCTGGAGGCCGCGGGCGGGACGATCGCCCGCGAGGTCGCCTGGAACGACGGCCCCGGAGGGCCGGCCACCGGAGGCGGGGTCAGCGACGTCTTCAAGCCACCGCCCTGGCAGCACGGCGCCGACGTCCCGCCATCGGTCAACCCCGACCATCGCCGCGGCCGAGGCGTTCCCGACGTGGCCGGCAACGCCGATCCCCAGACGGGCTACCGGGTTCTCGTCGACGGCGACCAGTCGGTCGTCGGCGGCACCAGCGCGGTGGCGCCCCTGTGGGCGGCGCTGTTGGCGCGGCTCAACGAAAAGCTCGGCACTCCGGTCGGCTTCATCAATCCCCTGCTCTACGAGCGGGTGAGCCGTGCCGGCGGTTTTCGCGACATCGTCGAGGGGGACAACGGCGCCTATTCAGCACGTCCCGGATGGGACGCCTGCACCGGGTTGGGAAGCCCCAACGGGGACGCCATCCTCGCCGCCCTGCGAACCGCCTCTGGCGCAAGGTGACGGTCCCGTCATATATTTCCGGTCATGGCCATGCCTGCTGCAGTCCGCAGGTGGATCGCGGCCAAGCCCATGCGCGACCGCGCCTACGACGTCGCCATGTGGGTGATGGGTCCACTGGAGCGCACCGTGGTGCGTTCGTCGCTGGTGGCCACCACCCCGTTTCTGCCGGTGACGGAGTTCCCCTGGGCAAGGACGCTCGAGGCGAACTGGAGGACCATCCGCGCCGAGCTCGACACCGTGCTCCTCCATCGCGACGACCTCCCCGCGTTTCACGAGATCACCGCCGACGTCTCCGACATCTCTGACGAGAACTGGCGGATCTTCGCCTTCTACGGGTACGGGTTCAAGTCCGAGGCCAACTGCGCCCGCTGCCCGGAGACGGCGCGGCTGCTGCGGGAGATTCCCGGAATGACCACGGCGTTCTTCTCCATCCTCGCCCCAGGCAAGAAGATCCCCCCGCACCGCGGACCCTGGCGCGGCGTCCTCCGTTACCACCTGGGGCTTTTGGTTCCCCATCCCCAGGCCTGCGGCATCAAGGTGGACGGGGAGGTGGCGCGCTGGTACGAGGGCGAGAGCATGGTTTTCGACGACGCTTACGAGCACTCGGCGTGGAACGACACCGACAAGACCCGCGTCGTCCTCTTCGTCGACTTCTTGCGTCCCGCCCGCTTCCCAGGCTCATGGATCAACCGTGGGGTGATCGGGGCGGTGGCCATGTCGCCGTTCGTCAGAGACGCCAAGCGCAAGCACCAGGCGTGGGAGAAGGAGTTCGGCACCAAGCTGTCCGCAGCCGCCGGTGCTCGCACGGCGACAACGGCTGCCGCGGGCGAAGAGGTCGGGACGCCCAGGGAGCTGGCCGCTAAGCGCTGACCGGCGACTCCAGCGCGTAGAGACGCAGCGCGTTGCCGCCGAGGATGTGCCCCAGCGTCGCGTCACCGAGGGCAGCGTTGCGCCGCCGCACGGTGTCGACGGTGCCGGGAAAGTCGGAGTCCCAGTGCGGATAGTCCGACGAGTACACCAGGCTGCCGTCGCCGAGGTGCTCGATGTAGCAGGCGAGCAGCGACTCCTCGCACTCGAAAGAGAAGAAGCACTGGCCGCGCTCGAGGTATTCGCGGGGCTCTGAGCGCATTCCCGGCAGCAGCTCGCTCCGCTTCTCCTTGTGCTCGTGGACGCGATCGACGATGTAGGGCACCCAGCCGGCGCCGGACTCGAGGAAGGCAACGCGCAGTCGGGGAAACCGATCGAGGACTCCGCCCATGGCGAGCGCGACGAAGGCGACCATCTGGTCGACGGGGAACGACAGGCAGTGCACCTGCGCGTAGTTGCTGAAAAGGCCGGCGGCGGGAAGGGGGATGTTCATTCCCGGGGCGCTGTGCACGGCGACGGCGACACCGCGGTCGGCCGCCGCCTCGAAGAACGGCAGCAGCGCCTCGTCGTCGAGGGTCCGTTCGCCGAGCACCGGAGGGACGGTGACCGCCACCGCACCCTTGCGCGTCGCACGCTCGAGCTCGGCGACAGCGCGTCGTACGTCCTGCAGGGGGATCGCCGCCGCGGCGCGAAGCCGCTGAGGGTGCCTCGCGCAGACCTCGTCGAGCAGCCAGTCGTTGTACGCCTCGGCGAAGTCGGCGGCGAAGCCCGCGTCGGCGAACGTCGTCGTCGCCAGCATCAGGCCACCGAAGAGCACCTGGACGTCGATGCCCTCGGCGTCGAGGTCTCGGATGCGCGCGCTGAGGTCACGAGCCCCCGCTTCACAGGCCGGGTTGGTGGCGCTGTCGATGGGCACGCCCCGTCCCCTCCCCTCCTGGCGCGGGAACAGCTTGCCGTCGACCTGGGTGACCCTCCGGCCGGCCGACTCGCCGGCGCTGATCCATCCCGGGTGTCGCTCGCTCAGGCTGCGCCAGGCGCCCTGCGGCTGGTCGACCTGGACGTCTCGCACGTGCGCGTCGGCGTCGACGACCAGGGGCCGCCCGGCTGCTGTCAATCGAGCACCCCTGGATCGTGGCGGAGCTCGCGGCGGACCATCGCTTCCCACAACCCGATGAAGCCCTTGGCGTCGACCCGGCTGCCCAGGGGACCGGCCACCTCGGCGGGTAGGGGCACCCCGCCACCAGCCGCCTCGACGTGCCACGCCTGGCGGCAGCGCCACTCCAGCGTGATCGAGCGCAGGTGGGCCTGCCGGATACTGTCACCGACGACAAAAACGCCGTGGTTGGCGAGCAGGGCCATCTTCGCCCCGCCCATGGCGCGCACCGCGGCCTCGGCGTTGGCGACGTCGTTGACCGCGCCCTGGTACTCGTTGTAGAGGGCGGGATCGCCGTCGATCAGCGCCGACGTCTGGTCGTAGATCGGCGGGATGCGGTGCATGTCAGCCCACAGCGTTCCCCATCGGGGATGGTTGTGGACGGCGACGCGCACGTCATCGCGCGCGCGGTGCAAGGCGAGGTGGAGCTCGATTGCGGGTGTCACCGTCCAGCGTCCGTCGAGGACTCGGCCCCCGCGGTCGATGCGCATGACGTCGGAGGCCTTGATCTCGTCCCAGGGCAGGCCGAATGGGTTGACCAGCAAGGATCCGTCGGCCTGCGCATAGGTGATGTGACCGGCGAGGTGGTCGTCGTATCCCTCGCGATGCAGGGTGCGACCGAGCAGCGCCAGCTCAGCGCGCGGAGACAGCTCGGGAAGCGTGGGCGCCATCGGCCGCTGTTCTGCTGCTATGGCCATGTCAACTCTCCAACCCTGCCGGCGCTGTCCGCCGGAGCCTGATCGAGTATAGGCGCTGGTCGCCGGCCGACCGGTCGCGCCCGCAGCTATCGTCGCAGCGATGAGCTGGGAGCCAGAGGTCGAGGAGCTGCACCGGCGCGCCGAACTGGCCCAGGCGATGGGCGGTGACGCCAAGGTCGCCAAGCAACATGCCGCGGGCCGCCTCACCGTGCGCGAGCGCATCGCCGCGCTGCTCGACGAGGGGACCTTCAGCGAGATCGGCTCGCTGGCCGGCAAGGGCGCCTATGAGGGGGGCCGGCTGACCTCGTTCCGGCCCGCCAACTTCGTCTTCGGCACCGGCGAGATCGACGGCAGGCGCGTCGTCGTCGGTGGCGACGACTTCACCGTGCGCGGCGGCGCAGCCGACGCCGCGATCCACGGCAAGATGGTGCACGCCGAGCGGCTGGCCCACGATCGCCACGTGCCCCTGGTGCGCCTCGTCGACGGCACCGGTGGAGGCGGCAGCGTGCGGAGCCTCGAGGAGCTGGGCCACACCTACTGCCCGCTGCTCCCCGGGTGGGACGTCACCGTCGCCAACATGGCCCGAGTCCCCGTCGCCGCCGCCTGCCTCGGCCCGGTCGCCGGCCTAGGCGCCGCGAGGGTCGCCGCCGCCCACCTCGCCGTGATGGTCAGGGGCACGTCACAGCTGTTCATCGCCGGACCGGTGGTCGTCAGGCGCGGCGTCGGCGAGGACCTGACCAACGAGGAGCTGGGGGGCGTCGATGTCGTCGCGGCCAGCGGAGCCGTCGACGTCATCTGCGACAGTGAGCTCGAGGCGCTGGGCACCCTGCGCCAATTCCTGGGCTACCTGCCCCCGAACGTCTGGGAGTTACCGCCAGTAGCGGCAGCAACAGACGACCCTCAGCGCCGTGACGAATGGCTCATCGACGCCATCCCCCGGGAGAGGCGTAAGCCCTACGACATGCGCCGCGTGCTCGCCGCCGTCGCCGACGATGGCAGCGTCTTCGAGATGGGGCGACGCCACGGCGCCTCGGTGATCACCGCGCTGGCCCGGCTCGACGGTCACCCGGTGGGACTGCTCGCCTTCGATCCGCTCGTCTACGGCGGCGGCCTCACCGCCGAGGGTTCGGACAAGCTGACCCGCTTCGTCGACCTCTGCCAGACCTTCCATCTGCCACTGGTCAGCGTCGTCGATCAGCCCGGTTTCGTCCTCGGTGTCGCCGCCGAGCGCAAGGGGACGATCCGCCACGGGGTACGCGCGGTCGCGGCGGTGCACCAGGCGACGATTCCCGCGGTCTCGGTCATCGTCCGACGCGTGTACGGAGTCGGCGGCGCCGGGCTGTGGAACGCCGGCGGGCTGATGCAGCGCTACGCGTGGCCGTCGGCCGACTGGGGGTCGCTGCCCGTCGAGGGCGGGCTGGAGGCTGCGTACCGGGCCGACCTCGAGGCCGCCGACGACCCCGAGGCGCTTCGCGCCGAGATCGCCGAGCGGCTGGAAGCCGTGCGCTCGCCATTTCGCACCGCCGAGACATTCGGCATCGAGGAGATCATCGACCCGCGCGACACGCGGCCGCTGCTCTGTCGCTGGGTGCACGACGCCTACGCGGCGCTGCCACCACAGCTGGGACCTTCAGCCCACGGCATGCGCCCGTGAGGCGGGCGGTCGACCCCGCGCCGTGGGGGGTTGTGACCGGGTACGAGGATGCGGATCGCGAGTGGCACTCTGCCTCGCCGGCGACGGTCGCAGCGCTCCTCGCCGCCATCGACGCCGACGGCGCCGCGCCCAGCGCGGACGGTGCGCCGCTGGTCGTCCGAGGCGCGGTTCGCCGGCGGCTTGGCGCGCCCGCCGAGGTCGTCCTCGAAGACGGCACGGTCCTGCCTGCCGCCGCCGAGCTGCCCGCCCGACTGCCCCTCGGCTACCACACTCTGCGCAGCGAGCGCGGCGACGCGCCGCTCATCGTCAGTCCAGGCCGTTGCCACCTGCCCAAGACGCTGCGCACCTTCGGCTGGGCCGTTCAGCTCCACGCCTTGCGCTCGCGGTCGAGCTGGGGAATCGGCGACCTCGCCGACCTGCGCGAGCTCGCGCGATGGGCGGCGGCCGACCTCGGTGCGGGGATGGTCATGCTCAACCCGCTGCACGCCACCACGCTCACCTCACCGCAGCAGGCGAGTCCCTACTACCCGAGTAGCCGACGCTTTCGCAACCCGCTCTACCTGCGCATCGAGGACGTGCCCGGAGCAACACTCATCGGCGACGAGCTCGACGGCCTGGCCCGCGCCGGCAGGGCTCTCAACGACGAGCGCCTCATCGACCGCGACGCTGTTCTGCGGCTCAAGCTGGCGGCGCTGAACCGCATCTGGGATGGACGTGACCTGCAACAGCAACGCGCGCCGGCTGCCAGCGATCTCGTCGATTTCGCCACCCATTGCGCGCTCAGCGAGATGCACGGCTCGTCGTGGCGTCGCTGGCCTGCGCGGCTGCGCGATCCCCGCAGTCGAGCGGTGGCCAGTTTTCGCCAGGAACGGCAGGATCGGGTCGACTTCTTTGCCTGGATGCAACAGCTGATCGACGAGCAACTCGCCGACGCTTCGGCACCGCTGGCGGTGATGCACGATCTGGCAATCGGCGTCGACCCCGACGGCGCCGACAGCTGGCTGTGGCAGGAGGTCATCACCGCCGAGGTTCACGCCGGTGCGCCACCGGACAAGTTCAACCGCCTCGGTCAGGACTGGGGCTTTCCCCCTTTCGACCCCTGGAAGCTTCGCGCTGCCGGCTACCGGCCCTTCATCGACACCATCCGCTCCGCTTTGCGCCACGCCGGTGCGCTGCGCGTCGACCACATCCTCGGCCTCTTCCGCCTCTACTGGATTCCCGAGGGCGCGAGCCCCAAGGACGGCGCCTACGTCCGCTATCCGACGAGCGACCTGCTCGACATCCTCGCCCTGGAGAGCTGCCGCGCCGGCGCCTACATCTGCGGCGAGGACCTGGGCACGTTCGAGAAGCCGACACGCGACGCGCTGGCCGCGCGCGACATCCTCTCCTATCGCGTCCTCTGGTTCGAGGAGGATCCGCCGGCCGCATATCCCACCCGATCGATGGCCGCGGCGACGACTCACGACCTGCCGACGATCGCCGGAGCGTGGACCGGCGCCGACCACGCCGCACAGAAGCGGCTCGGGCTCGATCCCGATGCGAAGTTCGCGCGCGCGCTTCGCACGACGCTGCGCTCGCTGACCGGGCTGCCCAGCGGCGCCCCCGTCGACGACGTCATCGTGGCCACGTACCGAGCCCTCGCGACGGCGCCGTCGATGGTTCTCACGGCGACCCTGGAGGACATCCTCGGAGTCGTCGAGAGACCCAACATGCCGGGGACTGTGAGCGGCTGGCCGAACTGGAGCGTGGCACTTCCGGCGACGCTCGAGCAACTGATCAGCGATCCGCGAGCGGCTCGGATCGCCTCGGTGCTGCGCCGCGATGCGTCAGGCTGAGTCCCGTTCAGGCTCTCGCCACATCAACCAGACCCGCGGGCCGTGGGGCATATCCACCTCGTCGACGACCTCGAATCCATGGCGCCGGTAGTAGGGGATGTTCGACTCCTTCGACGACTCGAGGTAGGCGCCGAGCGATTCCTCGTCGCAGCGCTGCAGCACCGGGCTCATCACCGCCGATCCGAATCCCTTCCCCTGCCAGTCCGGATCGGTTCCCAGGATCGCCAGGTACCAGTGCGGCCAGCGCGGATGCCGCGCCTCGACCCGGCTGAGGCCACGCAGTCCCAGCAGCGTCCTGCGGCCGAACACCCGGAGCAACGACGGCCCTTCACGCAGCAGGGTGCCCACGGGGACACGCCAGCGTCCCGGCGGTGCCCAGAGCGCAGCGCTGGTGGCCGATTCAGTGGTCCATACCTCGCCGGTGCGCAGGTGGACACGGTCGAGCTCGATGGCGAAGAACCGCTCGAGCGCATGAACGCGACCCGGCTCGTCAGGGAACAACCAGGACATCACCGGGTCGTCGACGAAGGCCCGCGCCAGGGATCGCGCCGCTGCAGCCGTGTCGGCGCCGGTGGCTCGCCGCACCGCCGGTGCCGTCGTGGTCATCGCCTCGCCGCGGTGCGCGAGTCCGCCCATAGCACGAAGCCGCGCGGTGAGGCGCCGAAGCCGGCATCGCGGAGCGTCGCCTCATGCGCCGATCCGCGCGCAGACGTGCCGTCGACCGTGCGGATCTCCACCTTGCCCCCGGCGCGCACCGCAACCGCGGCCAGCGCACGGACGTGATCGGCGCTGACCTCACCGTTGGTCAGCAGCGACCGCCCGCCGCGCTCGAGAAAGAGGCGAAGGTCGCCGCCGTCGATCACGACGTAGGCACCCGCCGACCTGGCCGTGCGTCCTGACGACTCCGGCCAGGGCACGGTCACGCCGTAGGCGTTGGCCGGGTCGGTGGCCGCGAGAGCGACGATCCCCGCCGCCGTGTCGCGTTCAGCGCGAAGCCGGTCGACAGCACCGGGCATGGCGAACTGCGACCCGCCGAGGCCGTCGACGAAGTAGCCCCGGCGGATGCGGCCGGCCTCCTCCATCGCCCGCAGGATCGGATAGAGACCGGCGAAACCCCCAGCGACACCCTCGGCAACGGCCGCCTCGCGGGTGAGCACGCCGTGTCGTTGGAGCAGGCTGGTGCACAGGGCGTGCAGGCGCTCCGTCGTGCCGGGGCGTGGTTCGGTGGCACCGGACACCAGCGACCAGCGCCCCGCCGCACGCGGCGGGGTCAGCCGCATCAGGGGCCGGCGGCCGGTGCGCAGCGTGGAGCGTCGCGGGCCCAGGGCACGCAGGGGGGCGAAGCTGTCGTTGGTCAATTCGCCCGCCCAGACCATGTCCCAGAGCGCGTCGACGACGCTCTCGGCGTCCGCGCCCCCACTGCTGCGGAGCAGGTCGGCGAAGAACGAAGCCCCACGCATGCCGAGGTGCTCACGCAGCCGCGCTTGCAGCTCTCCCTGTGGCGCGTCAGCTCCGTCGGGCACCAGTCGTGCGGCGTCACCGCGGAGAAAAAGGGCGACGCGTCCGTCGCCGCTTCCCAGCGCGCCGCGACCGACCCAGACGACCTCGCCGAGACCGATCAGCTCATCGAGCATCCGCGAGTCGTAGTTGTTGACACGTGCCGCGAGAACGTCACGTTCGATCACCGAGACCGGCAGGAACGTGCCCTGCAGCTGGGTGAGAACCTCGACGAGACGTTCGGACCCTCGCGCTGCCGCGCCGACCCCCTGCCAGGTGGGCAGGAACCGCGCCAGCATCGCCGCAGGCACCGGCTCCACCTCGCGGCGAAGCGCGGCGAGGGACCTCCGCCGCAGGCTGCGAAGCACCTCGGGATGGCACCACTCGCGGCCGATGCCGGCAGGATGGAACTCCCCCGCGAGGACTCCACCGGTGGCGGCGATCCGTGCCAGGGACGCCTCGACAGTCGCGGTGGGCAGTCCCCAGCGGCGGGCGACGTCGGCGCCGCCGAAGGGCACGTGGGTGCGCGCGTAGCGCAGCAGCAACGCTCGCAGCGGATCGTCGCCGACAACCATGCTGGCCTCGGGTAGGCCCTGCGGCAGGGCGACGGCCACCGCGTCGCGGTACTGGCCGGCGTCCTCGACGGCGATCCAGCGCTGCTCACCGGCGATGCGCACGGCGACGGCGCGGCGCTGTGCACGCAGGTCGTCGAGCCACCCGACGCTCACCCCTCGCGCCGTCGCCTCCTCCGACGAGAGGTCGCCGAGCCGGCGGAGCACGTCGTGGGCCTCGTCGATGTCGCGCGGCCAGCGTGCCCGGGGCAGCCCCTGCAGCTCCAGCTCGAGCAGTGCCACCGCCTCGGGGTCGAGCAGCTCGCGAAGCTCGGCGGTGCCGAGCAGCTCACCGAGCAGCTCGCGGTCGAGCGTCAGCGCCTGGGCGCGCTGTTCGGCGAGCGGCGCGTCACCCTCGTACATGAACTGGGCGATGTAGTCGAAGAGCAGCGAGGAGGCGAAGGGCGAGGCGCGCTCGGTGTCGGCGACGGCGAGACGGACTTCGCGCGAGCGAAGCCTGCTCATCAGCGCCGTCAGCGCGTTCATGTCGAAGACGTCAGAAAGGCACTCGCGGTAGGTCTCCACAAGGATGGGGAACCCAGGGTGCTGCGCTGCCACCTGGAGCAGATCGTGGCTGCGCTGGCGCTGCTTCCACAGTGGGGTGCGTTCGCCCGGCCGCCGCCTGGGCAGCAGCAGCGCGCGCGCGGCGTTCTCGCGGAAGCGCGCGGCGAACAGCGCCGACCCGTGAAGCTGCTCGGTTACAGCCTCCTCCACCTCCTCAGGCTCGAACAGCAGCTCGTCGACATCTGGCGGCACGTCGACGTCGGGAAGGCGGAGCGCGAATCCATCGTCGCTGTGGATCGACTGGACGTCGACGCCGAGGCGCTCGCGCAGCCGCGCCTGGACCGCGAGCGCCCAGGGTGCGTGCACGCGCGCGCCGAAGCAGGTGAGGACGCAGACACGCCAGTCACCGAGCTGGTCACGGAAGCGCTCGACAACGACGGTGCGATCGTCGGGGACAGCGCCGGTCGCCTCCGCCTGGTCGCGCACGAAGGCGACGAGGTTGGCGGCCGCCCGCATGTCGAACCGAGAACTGTCGCGCAGCATTCTCTCGGCGTCGTCATCGCTGCGACCGACGATCTCGCGGACGGTGCGCCCCATGGCTTCGCCGACCTCGATGGGGCGGCCCAGGGCGTCGCCGTGCCAGAAGGCGATCCGTCCCGGCTCGCCGGGCGCCGGGGTCACCTGCACCTGCGAGTGGGTGATGTCGGCGATGCGCCAGGCGCTGGCGCCGAGCACGAAGACGTCGCCGGGGCGCATCTCGTAGACCATCTCCTCGTCGAGCTCGCCGACACGCTTACCGTCCTCGAACATGGTCACCGCGTAGAGCCCGCGATCGGGGATGGTGCCGCCGCTGGTCACGGCGAGGCGCTGCGCGCCGGCACGCCCGCGCACCGTTCCGACGATGCGGTCCCAGACGACGCGCGGACGCAGCTCGGCGAACTCGTCGGCCGGGTAGGCGCCGGCGAGCATCTCGAGGGTCGCGTCGAAGGCTCTGTCTCCGAGGTCACTGAATGGATATGCGCGGCGCACCAGGTCGCGCATCTCGTCGACGCGCCACTCCTCGACGGCGCACATGGCGACGATCTGCTGGGCGAGCACGTCGAGCGGATTGCGCGGTACGCGCGTGGTCTCGATCTCGCCGCGGAGCATGCGCGCGACGACGGTGGCGCACTCGAGCAGATCCCCGCGGTACTTGGGGAACACCGTGCCGCGCGAGGGCTCACCGACGGAATGACCGGCGCGACCGATGCGCTGGATGCCGCTGGCAACACTGCGCGGCGACTCCACCTGGATGACGAGGTCGACGGCGCCCATGTCGATGCCGAGCTCGAGGCTCGAGGTCGCCACCAGCGCCGGGATCTGTCCCGCCTTGAGCGCATCCTCGATGGCGATGCGCTGCTCCCGAGCGATCGACCCATGATGGGCTCGCACCAGCTCCTCGCCGGCAAGCTCGTTGAGCCGTGCCGCCAGGCGTTCAGCGAGACGCCTGGAGTTGACGAAGATGATCGTCGAGCGATGCGCGCGCACCAGCTCGAGGATGCGGGGATGGATGGCCGGCCATATGCTCTTGCGCGGTCCCGTCGCGCCATCGTCCTGGTCGCCGCGTTCGAGATCGCTCATGTCGTCGACGGGAACCTCGACGTCGATCTCCAACGGCTTCGACTGACCGGCGTCGACAACGGCGACGTCGCGACCGGTGCCGCCGAGAAAGCGGCCGATCTCCTCAAGAGGACGCTGCGTCGCCGACAGACCAAGACGCTGGGGATCGACGCGGGTGAGAGCCGCCAGTCGTTCCAGGCTCAGCGCCAGGTGGGCGCCGCGCTTGGTCGCGGCCACGGAATGGATCTCGTCGACGATGACGCATCGCACCGTGGCGAGAATTCGGCGCGCCGCACTGGTCAGCAGCAGGAACAGCGACTCCGGCGTGGTGATGAGGATGTCCGGTGGATGCCGTTCCATGAGGCGCCGGTCGGCGGACGGTGTATCGCCGGTGCGAATGCCCACACTGATCTCGGGAACCGCAACACCGCGACGTCTGGCTTCGATGGCGACGCCGCGAAGTGGAGCGCGCAGGTTGCGTTCGATGTCGACGGTCAGCGCCTTCAGCGGCGAGATGTAGAGCACCCGGCAGCGCTCGCTGTCGGGTGGCAGCGGCTCGGCCATCAGCTGATCGATCGACCACAGGAATGCGGCCAGCGTCTTGCCGCTGCCCGTCGGCGCGCACATCAGCGTGTGCCCGCCGCGGGCGACCTGCTGCCAGCCGCGCTCCTGCACGTCCGTGGGAGCGGCGAAGGCCGCCTCGAACCAGGCGCGCGTCGCCGCTGAGAAGAGCGAGAGGGCCTCGGTCATGGACGCGATTCTAGGCGCGGGTCGCCAGCCGGCCTGGCGGGGTCGCAAGCCGTATACGGGACCCGGCGCGACGGCGAACCGTTGCTATGGTGGAGTCATCGTGAGTGACCCATACGCGGGGAGCTATCCCGCGAGCTTCCCGGATACGCCGACGCAGACGCGCAGCCCGCGAGCCGCTCAGCGCGACCGCCGGGGGATCGCCGGCGGGCTCGCCGCCATCGGGCTGAGCATCGCCAAGTACGGAGCCCTGCTCTTCAAGGTCGGCAAGCTGGGACCCACGCTCATCTCCATGGCGATATCCCTTGTCCTCCTCGCGCAGATCTACGGGTTGGCCTTCGGTGCCGGGGTCCTGCTGCTCATTGCGGTGCACGAGAGCGGCCACATGCTCTTCGCCAAATACGAGCGGCTGCCGGTGAGCGCGCCAATCTTTCTCGGCTTCTTCGGCGCCGTGATCGGCCTCAAGTCACCGCCCAAGGACGCACGCCAGGAGGCGGTCGTGGCCATCGGCGGACCGGTCGTCGGCAGTCTCGGCGCTCTCGCTGTCTACCTCCTCGCTCTGTCGATGCCCGAGGGTCATACGCGGCTGGTGCTCATCGCCATCGCCTACTTCGGCTTCTTCATCAATCTCTTCAACCTCGTCCCGGTGGTGCCCTTCGACGGCGGCCGCGTGGCCAGTGCGCTGAGCGTCTACGCCAACATCGTCGGCCTGGTGATCATGGCTGCGCTGCTCGTCTTCTCGGCGGCAGCGCACCTCTCCTCACCCTTCCTGTTCATCCTGCTCATCCTCGGTGCGTACTCCACCTACAAGAGATTCCAGACCGCGCGAGCGAATCCGCAGTACCTCGCCTCGGTCCCGCGACGCACGCGCAGCTACATCGCGCTTGCCTACGTCGCCATGCTGGCGTTGACGGCGCTGGGCATGGGCGCGACGCACGCCAGCCTGGTCGACCACAACGTGGTTTCGGTCAGCGATAGCAGCCAATGAGGTCGCGCGGTGTCCGTCTTGACGGGCGGGGGCGCTGAGCTCAAGTCAGCGCTGCGCGAAGCGCTCGACCACGTCAAGGATCTCGTTCCTCATGGTGTCGCTCCCGGTGTGCCCGGAGTCGCTGACGATGATCAGGCGCGCGTCCGGCCACGCCCGGGCGAGCTCCCACGCGGTCCCAACCGGGCTGCCCATGTCCAGGCGGCCGTGGATAAGCACACCCGGAATGCCCCGCAGCCGCCTGGCGTCGCGCAGCAACTGGCCCTCTTCGAGCCACGCTCCGTGCGAGAAGTAATGCGTGCAGATCCGCACGAAGGCGAGAACCGCGGCCGGCGGGCGTGAGCTGTACGCGTTGGGCGTGCCGTGCGGCTCCAGGGAGATCACGGCGTCCTCCCAGGCAACCCAGTTGGCCGCGGCATGGGTGCGCACCTCTGTCGACGGATCCTCCATAAGTCGCGCATAGGCGGCGACCAGATCGCCGTCGCGGTCGGACTCGGGGACCCCGGCTACAAACAGGTCCCACTCCTCGGGAAAGAACCGCCTCACGCCTCGGTAGAGCCAGTCGATCTCCGACCGCCGCGTCGTGGTCACCCCGAGGATGACGATCTCCGACGCGCGTTGCGGATGGCGCTCGGCGTAGGCCAGGATCAGCGTCGATCCCCACGAGCCGCCGTAGAGCAGCCACCGCTCGATTCCGAGGTGCTCGCGCAATCGCTCCATGTCGGAGACCAGATGGTGGGTCGTGTTGGTGGTCATGTCCGTAGCCGGATCGCTGGCGTGTGGGGTGCTGCGCCCGCAGCCCCGCTGGTCGAATTGCACGACCCGGTACTTCTCCGGGTGGAAATACCGGCGGCTACCCGGTCCGCATCCGGTCCCCGGCCCGCCGTGCACCACGACCGCGGCTTTGCCGCCCGGACTCCCGCTGACCTCCCAGTAGACGAGGTTGCCGTCGCCGACGTCGAGCATCCC
>DASZGL010000002.1:0-16424 GCA_035938875.1 Candidatus Dormiibacterota bacterium | reverse complement strand
TGGCAAGGACGCGGGCGGCCACGAGACATCACCTTGCGGGCACGCTTGTGACGCCTCTGGCGTCCCTGCGCTCAGTCGCGCCTGCGCACTGCTCGGCGCTCCAATGACCCGCTGCGATGACGTCCCACGCCCGCCCGCTGCAGTGCGCAGGGTGGGCATCCGCCGAGGCTCGTTGACGTCAGGTTGAGCTCGCGTGTAACGGGGCGGTGGCGCGCTGCGCGGCTTGTCGGAGCACGCGGACCGAGGTGAGCACGTCGACGAGGTCTGCGACGCGACGCGGGTTGATGCCCGCGAGCTGACCGATGCGTCCCAAACGGTAGTGCACGGTGTTGGGATGCACGCCGAGACGCTGCGCGGCTCGCACCACGTTGAGGTCTGCGTCCACGTAGGCGGCGAGCGTATCGACGAGGACGCCGTCATGGCGCCGGTCGTCGTCGAGCAGACGCTGCACCCGCGGTGCAACGACGCGAGCCGCGGTGGCGTCGGCGTGGGCCACCAGGTAGTCGAGAAGCGAGACGTCTCCGAGGATCACCACCGGCGTGTCGGCGCGGCTCAAGCGCAGCGCGTGGTGCGCCTCCTCGTATCCCCGGGGAAAGTCGGCGAGCCCGCTGCACGGTGCGCTGATGCCTGCCACCATGCTCGACGCTGGTCCCGGCAGATCGGCGAGCGCGGCACTCAGCTGGACGCGGACGCCGTGCAGGGTCCGGTTGTGCAGCGGGACCAGGGCGACGACCTCGTCGTGACGGACGACGACGAACGCAGCCTGGTTCTGCACCGTGCCGTGCTCGCCGACCGCCTCGGCGACCAGGTGCAGCAGGCGCGGTGGCGATGGCTGACCGTCGGCGGGCACCGCGACCGCGACGACGAATTCGCCGCTGACCTCGAGGCCAAGCGCGGTGGCGCGGACGCGAGCGTCGTCGCCACCGTCGAGGAAGCGACCGGCGAGGAGGTCGTCGAGGAGGTCGCGGCGGGCGCGGTCGCGGTCGGTATCCCGTCGCTGTTGCTCGCGAATGTACGCCTCGGTTGCGGCGACGCTGCTGACATCGGTGTATTCGATGGTGCGACTGACCAGGGTGCGCACCATCTCCGCCGCGCCTGGTTCGTCGCCGGCTTCGGCGAGCAGCCACTCCCACATGACGCGGTGACCGATGCGATAGCTGTGGAGCAGCATCTCCAGTGGCACAGTCCCCACCCGGCGCACCGCCTGGCGGCGGACGAAGTCGAGCTCCTCATCGGTGGGCATGCGCTGCTCGCGCATCACCCGGGCAACCGTCAGCACGTGTTCCGTGCAGTGCCGGTAGATGCTCTCGGCGAAGGCCGGGTCGCGGATGCGCGCGTACGCCGGCACGCCGCCGACGATCGCGTCCCGGCTGCGCACCGCGACCTCGTCGACGCGGCGCTCGAGCTCCTCGAAGAGCCGTTCGGCGAGCTCATCGACGGTGCGCTCAGCACGCCGGTGGCCAATGCCGACGCTCACCGTACCCTTCCCGTCGCTGTCTCTCCCACCACGTGTGCCCCCCACCCAGTCCGGGCGCCGATCCTTGCAACCCCGCCCAATCAGCCGATCATGACAATACTCCTTTCGACTGAGCGCTTCAGTGCCGCGGTGGAGCGAATGACGCGCTCCACACGGGGCGGCCCTCAGCGCGGCGCGAGCAGGCCGTCGAGCTCGGCGCGCAGCACTTCGAGGTTGCGATAGCCGACGATGCGGGTGACCAGCTCAGCGTCGACGAAGATGAGCAGCTGGGGGATGCTGGTCACGCCGAACAGCGAGGCGGTCACGGGGTTGGCGTCAACGTCGAGCTTGGCCACGACGATCCGCCCCTCGTATTCGTCGGCGAGCGCCCCTATCGACGGCGCCAGCGCCTTGCAGGTGGCATTCCAGGACGCCCAGAAGTCGACGAGCACGGGCTGATCGCTGCCCAGCAGGGTGTCCTTGAAGGTCGCGTCCGTCAGTGTCAGCGGCTTGGCCATCGAAGGCCGGGAGCATACAGGGGGCCCGACGATTCAGGCGCCCACAGACGCGCTCCCGCTGCTGCCAGCGCCGCCACCACCGGCTCCGCCCCCGGCGCCGCCGCCGCCGCGGCGGAATCCACCGCGCCCGGTGAAACAACCCGACGGGCCGGCGGGGACGATCGACAACGAGCGCGCTGCCACGACACCGGACGAGTCCTTCGATCCGGTCGCCAGCACGCACTGACCCGTGCTCAGGTCGCTGAGCGACGCTGTCGCAGACCTGGTCACGGCAACCGTGGTCGGCACGGTGATCGTCGTGGCCACGCCGGTGCTGCTGAGCACGCTGACCGAGGTCCCCGACACCGCCGACACCTCGCCGCGTAGCGATGCGAAGTTGGCCGGCGGCGTCGGTTGCGCGGCTCCTGCTGGTGGAGTTCGCGTGTCGGCACCGCCGTTGCCGCGACCGCCGCCGCCGCCGCCGGGTGCGCCGCCGAATGCGCCGCCATTGCAGGTGCCCCCGACCTTCTCGCTCAGCCGCACCGAGTTGGCGGTGACGGCCCCCGACGCGTCCTTGGACCCGGTGGCGCCGATGCACGTCCCGACAACGATGTCGGCGACCGAGCCAGTGCTCGTCTTCTGCACGGTGGTGGCCGACGTCGTCTGCACGGTGACATCGCCGGACTGGGTGTTGAGGATGAGCGTGTTTCCGTTGATCTGTACCAGCTCACCAGCGGTGCCGTTGCGCCCAGCGGCGCCACCGCCCGAGGCGCCGCTGGAGGTCGACGTGGAAACGCCCGCGGCGCTGCTGCTGCCACACGCGACGACGACGAGCATCGTCACCGCGCCGGTGGCGATGAGGAGGCGGTTCATGGTGTGTCTCCTGGTGACTGTGGCGTTGGGTTCACTGCGCGCGCAGAGCCTCGATTGGTGCGAGACGCGCGGCGCGCGCCGCCGGATACACGCCGAAGACGAGGCCGACACCGGCGGCCACGGCGACGGCGATGATCACCGGCGTGGCGGTGATGGTGACGCCGATGGTGGTGAACCTGGGAATCAGCCTGCCGGCGAGCAGCCCGCCGCCGACACCGAGGACTCCGCCGACAAAACTGAGCGTCGAGGCTTCGATGAGGAACTGTCGCAGCAGGTCACGAGGTGTCGCCCCGAGAGCCTTGCGCAGGCCGATCTCGCTGGTGCGCTCCGTGACCGACACCAGCATGATGTTCATCACCCCGATGCCGCCAACGAGCAGCGAGATCGCCGCCACGCTGGCCAGCAGGATGGTCAGGGTGTTGGTCACCGACTCCGCCGTGCTCAACGCTGAGCTCTGCGTCTGAATGGTGAAGTCCGCGGCCGACGCGTCGCTGGCGTGATGGGTGCTGAGCAGGAGCTGGTTCGCCTCCTGGTACGCGGAGCCGACGACGTCGGCGCTGCTCGCGCTGAGCAGGATGCGCTGCACCGAGTTGGGGTTGCCGCCGGTGAGCACATCCTGCGCGGCGGTGATGGGCACGACGGCCAGGTCGTCACCGTTCTGGAACCCCTGGCCGCCGGTGGTGTTGAGCACGCCGACGACGGTGAACGGCACCCTGCCCACGGTGACGGCGTCGCCGATCACAGCGCCGAGATTCTGCGCCGTGGTGACGCCGAGGACGATCTTCAGCGCGTGGGCCTTGACGTCGGCGTCGCTGAACATCTCGCCGCTGTCGACGGTGCGCGCGCTCGCCACCAGCCAGGCGGGGTTGCTGCCCTGGACGGTGGTGCTCCAGTTGGAGGCGGTGCTGACCAGCGACTGCCTCGTCTGCACCACCGGCGCCACCGCCTGGATGTCGGGCGCGTTGTCGCTGTTGGCCAATCCGTTGACGTCATCCATGGTCAGGGTGTTGGCGCTGCCGCCACCGCCAAAGACGCCGCCGCTGACGGTGCTGCCCGGTGAGACGGTGAGCAGGTTGGTGCCCAGCGCGGCGATGCGCGCGTTGACCGAGTCGGCCGACGCGCGTCCGATGCCAACCGTGCAGATCACCGCGCTGACGCCGAAGAGGATGCCGAGGATGGTGAGAATCGAACGCATTCGGTGACCGAGGATGCCGCGAAGTCCGGTCTGGAAGGTGCGCAGGAGGTTCACGCGGCGACCTCTTCGAAGAGCCGGCCGTCGGCCATGCGCACCACCCGATGGGCCACCGCGGCAACACCGGCGTCGTGGGTGATCAACACCACGGTGCGCCCGCCCTCGTTGAGCTCGCGCAGGACGGCGAGGATCTCCCGGCTCGACGCTGAGTCGAGGTTGCCCGTGGGCTCGTCGGCGAGGATGAGGTCGGGGTCGGTGACCAGCGCCCGGGCGATGGCAACTCGCTGCGCCTGTCCACCGGAGAGCTGATTGGGACGGTGGTTGACGCGATCACCGAGGCCCACCTGGGAGAGGGTGTTGATCGCCGAGCCGCGCCGGTTGTGCGCGCTGCGATAGAGCAGCGGCAGCTCGACGTTGCGCCAGGCGCTCATCGAGGAGAGCAGGTGGAACTGTTGAAAGACGAAGCCGATCCGTCGATTGCGCACGTTGGCCAGAGCGCGCTCGCTCATCCGGCTGACGTCCTCGCCACAGAAGTGGTAGCTGCCGCCGGTGGGCACGTCGAGGCAGCCGAGCATGTTCATCAACGTCGACTTGCCTGATCCGGAGGGCCCCATGACGGCGACGAAATCACCCTGTTCGACGGTGAAGGACACGCCGTCGAGGGCGCGCACCGCGGCGTCGCCGCTGCCGTAGATCTTGGAGACAGCTTCGAGCCGGACGATGTCGGCGGACACGCCGGTGTCAGCCCCCGCCGATGCCGCGACCGGCGCCACCACCACGGCCGCCGGCGCCGCCAGCTCCGAACAGGCCACCGCCACCGGTGTTGGTGGGCACCGTTCCGGTGACGGTGGCGATCACCACCTGGTCACCGACGCTGAGGCCGGAGACGATCTCGGTGCGAAGCGCGTCGGCGGCGCCGACCTGGACGGTGCGGGTCTGCGGCTGACCGCCGACCAGCACCTGCACGGTGCTGTTGCCACCGGATGTCTGCACCGCGCTGCTGGGCACGGTGACGACGTGGACCACCTGGTTGACGATGACGCTGATCGACGCAGACGTCCCCGCTCGCAGCGCCGGATAGGTGCCGTCGATGGTGACCGTCACCGAGAACGTGGCCACGCCCGACGTGATCGTCGCCACCTGAGAGATCTGCGATACCTTGCCGTTCATCGCCTCGGCCGATCCGGCGGCGACGACCCGAGCGCGCTGACCGACGGCGACCTGATTCACCTGCGCATCGGTCACCGTGCCGCTGACCTGGAAGGCGCCCGGAGTGAGCAGAGTGACCTGGTGCGACGTCGATGACGACGCCGACGCAGCGCTGCTCGACGCGCTGGACGAGCTGCCGTTGCCGGTGACGCTCTGTCCGACGGTGATGTTCACCGTTCCGACGACGCCGCTTGTCGGGGCGGTCAGCGTGGCCTCGGCGAGCGACCGCGAGGCGTTGTCCACGGCCACCTGATCGATCTGGACCTGGCTCTGGTCCATCTGGATCTGCTGTGACGTGGTGCCCTGCTGCAGCGCGGCCAGCGAGCTCTGGGCGTTCTGGAGATTGACCTGTGCGGTATTGACCTGTCCCTGTGCCTGGTCGTTGCTCTGCTGCGCCTTGACCCTGGTCCCGTTGAGCGCGTTGACCGCGGCGTTGTAGGCGCCGGTGTCCTTGTCCAGCGTCTGGCGGTCGCTGGTGCACTGCTGACTTGGCGGATTGGGCGGGCTGTTGGCACAGCTGCTGGCGACGTTGGACTTGTCGGTCTGCACCGTGCTTGCCGCGGCGTCGACCGCGTTCTGTGCCTGATCGATGGACTGCTGGTTGACCAGTTGGGTGTCGCTGAGGCTCGTCTTGGCGTTCTGCAGGGCCACCTGCGCGGAGTTGACCGAGGCCTGCGTCTGGGCGAGGCTCTGCGCCGTCGGGCCTGCCTGGTCGAGTGAGAGCCTGGCCTCGGCGGATGCCAGCGTCGCCTGCGCCTGGGTCAAGGTCGCCTGCAGCGTGGTGGTGTCGAGGGCGGCGAGGACGTCGCCGGCGTGGGCCGTCTGCCCAGCTGCCATGTTGACCGACGTGACCCGGCCGCTGACGGCGAAGTCGAGGTCGGTCTCGCCGAGCGGCGCCAGGTTGCCGGCGAGGGAGAGGGTCTGGGTGACGGTGCCCAGCGTCGCCGCCGAGGTACGGTACTGCGTCGACGATCCCGAGCTCGCCCTTGCGTACATCAGGATCCCGGTCCCGCCAAGCGCGGCGGCGATCAACGTGGGCACGACGAAGCGGCGCTGGAGCAGGCGTCCCAGTCTCATTCGCGGCAAGCGTAGGACAGAGAACCTTACAGATCCGTGAAACAGCGCAGGCGACCGCGCGCGACGTTTCGTCGGCTGCACACGGGCACACGGGATCCTTACGGAATCATGAACCCCCGCAACAGATTTCTCCTGCAGTGCCACAATGACTGTGATGCCTGACAAGAGCGTTCGCTGCAGCGGGCCGTGCCGTGCGACTGCTCGTCGCTGAGGACGATCGCGGCCTGCGCTCGGTGTTGGCGCGCAGCCTGCGCGAACAGGGATATGTCGTCGACGCCGTCGACAACGGCGATGACGCGCTGGCGCTGATGGGTGAGTACGACTACGCGGCGGTCGTGCTCGACTGGCGCATGCCGGGGATGACCGGTGTCGAGGTCATCGCCAAAGCCCGGCAGCGTGAGCTGGGTGTCCCCGTGCTCATGCTCACCGCCCGGGACTCGGCCAACGACCGTATTGCCGGGCTCGACGCCGGCGCCGACGACTACCTGGTCAAACCGTTCGACCTCGGCGAGCTCTTCGCCAGGGTGCGAGCGCTGCTGCGTCGGCCGCGGAACGGGGTGTCTCCCATGATCCGCCACGGCGGCGTCGAGCTCGACCCCTCCGTCCGCGAGGTGCGCTCGGGCGGACGGCCGCTGTCGCTCACGGCCACCGAGTTCGCCATCCTCGAGCTGCTCCTGCGCAGAGCCCCCATGGTCGTCTCGCGACGGGCGATCGCCGAGCACGTCTGGCCCGACGAGCTCGACCCCGTCGGCTCCAACACCATCGACGTCCACATCGCCCGGCTTCGCGCCAAGCTCAGCGACGGCGACGTGCGCATCGTCACCGTGCGCGGCGCCGGATTCAGGATGGCCGAGACGTGAGTGCGCACCGCGGCGAGAGCATCCGCCGGCTGAGCATCCGGGTCGCGCTGATGGCGGCTGCCATCGTCGGCGGGCTGTTCATCATCGCCGCCCTGGTGACCAATCAGATCGTCAAGCACAACCTGGTGAGCAGCGTCGACAGCCGCCTGCAGAGCCGACTCGCGGTGTTGTCGAAGGAGGCGAGGCCGCTGACCGACGTTCCCCGGCTGCGCACGCCGAGTGGGGGTGACACCTTGGAGCGACAGCTGGGCGTGCCCCTGGCGATCTGGGTCGTGGGGCCGACCGGGAGCATCCAGCTGATCACCCCGCTGGCGCCCGACCTTCCGCCCGACGCGCGCAGCGCCAGCTCGCCGGCAACGGTCGACCTCAACGGCACGCCGTTCCGTCTCGCCGGGGGGCCCGCCCCCGGTGGCACCAGCGCCAGGGTGGTGGTCGGGCAGTCGCTGGCCAGCGTCGACAGCGACATGTCGACTCTCCTGGTCACCGAGCTGATCGTCGGCCCGGCGGTGCTGCTGCTGGTCTTCGGGGGCGCGCTGGCCGTGGGCAGACGGGTCGCCCGTCCTGTCGAGCAGTCACGCCAGCGACAGCTCGCCTTCACCGCCGACGCCTCGCACGAGCTGCGCACCCCGCTGTCGGTCATCGAGGCGGAAAGCGCGCTGGCGCTGAGCAAAGATCGGGACGCCGCCTCGTACCGCGCCACGGTGGAACGCATCGCCGAGGAGAGCGCACGCCTGCGGCACATCGTCGACTCGCTTCTCTGGCTCGCGCGCTTCGACGCGGCGCCGCTTCCTGAGGACAGAGCGCCCGTCGATGTCGGCGTCGTCCTTGCCGCGGCCGGCGAGCGCTTCCGCGCCGTCGCCCAGAGCCGTTCGCTGCATCTGCACGTCGACGCGCAGAGCGATCCCGCACCGATCGTGGTCGCACCACCAGACTGGATCGACCGCGTTTGCGGTGTTCTTCTGGCCAATGCCTGCCAATACACACCGCCCGGAGGCTCGGTGAACGCGCGGGTGAACACGCTCGACGGGTCCGTGCGCCTGACCGTCGACGACAGTGGGCCCGGCATTCCCGCCGACCAGCGGGAGCGGATCTTCGACCGCTTCCACCGTGCGGTCGACGCCGAGGGTGGCGCCGGGCTCGGGCTGGCCATCGGCGACGCGGTGGTGCGAGCGACGCGCGGGCGCTGGGAGGTCGGCGAGTCGCCACAGGGCGGGGCCAGCATGATGGTCAGCTGGCCGCGGGCGAGCGCCATGGCGGCGGGCTGAGCCTGCTCCTCCGCCGGCGCCGCTGCCCTGGGTGGCTGCTGCTCTAGCCTTGGCGGCTGTGAAGACCACAGAGCTTCGCAAGCGCGGCCTCTACGATCCTGCGTCGCCGGGCGCCGCTGAGCGCCTGGAGCTGCTCAACTATCTCGCCGAGAACGGCGTCTCCGTCGACGATATGGTCGACGCGGATCGCCGCGGCCGGTTGGTCAGCATGCTTTTCGACCGTGCCCTGGGCATCGGCAGCGAGCGCCTCACCCTGGCCCAGGTGGCCGAGAGGGCCCGACTCTCGCCCGATGCCGCCGCCGCGGCGCGACGCGCCGTCGGTTTGCCGGTGGTCGCCGACGCCGACGTCTACGGCGCGGCCGACATCGAGATCCTGCGGGTCTTTCGCGTCGCCGAGCAAGTCTTCGGCACCGACGTCACCCTGCAGATCGCCCGGGTGATCGGTTCCTCGGTGAGCCGGATCGCCGAGGCGGAGGTCGCCTCGTTCCTGGTCAACATCGCCGCACCGCTGGCCGCCGAGGACGCCGGCGAGGTGGCCCTGGCGCGGGCCAACGCCGACGTCGCGGCGCTGACCCAGCAGATGTCGCGACTCCTCGACCTGCTCCATCGCCAGCACCTCGACATCGCCATCAGGCGTTTCAACGTGCCGCGCAACGACCTGGCCAACTACGAGACGTTCGACATGGCGGTGGGGTTCGCCGACATGGTCGGCTTCACCGGCCTCTCCGAGCAGCTCTCGACGCGTGAGCTGGCGGCGACCATCGCCGATTTCGAGGAGCGCACAGCGCAGCTGGTCGGCGACGCCGGAGGACGCATCGTCAAGCTGATCGGCGACGAAGTGATGTTCGTCGCCGACGATCCGAATGACGGCTGCGAGGTCGCCGTCCAGGTCCTCAGCGCGTTTGACGGCGACGACAACCTGCCACCGCTGCGCGTGGGACTCGCTTGGGGACCAGTTCTGGCCCGAGATGGCGATTACTTCGGATCGGTCGTCAACGTCGCCTCGCGCTCGGTCAAGCTGGCGCGCCCAGGGACGGCGCTGGTCTCGCGCCCGCTTCGCGAGGTGGTCGGCGAGGCGCCTCCGGGATGGCGATTCGGGGCGCGGCATCTGCGGCGCATCAAGGGGTTCGATCGCCGAGTCCCGCTGCACACCATGCGCCGAGTGCGCACGCTGCTCCCGGCCGTCTCCGAGGCCTTCGGCGGTCAGCATAATGGCGCGGCATGAACACCGCCGGTGGTCCCAGCGTCGTCGTCACCGGAGCCTCGACGGGCATCGGTGAGGCCACCGCTCTGCACCTCGACCGCTGCGGCTGGCGCGTCTTCGCCGGGGTGCGCCGCAGCGCCGACGCACAGCGTCTGCAAGCGGCTGCATCTCCGCGGCTGACGGCGCTGACGCTCGACGTCAGTGACGGCGCGTCGATCGCCGCGGCGTGCGCCGCCGTCGACGAGCAGCTGCGCGGCTCGGGATTGGGTGGCCTGGTCAACAACGCGGGAATCTCCGGCGGCGACCCGCTGGAGTTCACGCCGCTGGATTCCCTTCGGACGATGCTCGAGGTCAACCTGGTCGGACTCGTGGCCACCACCCAGGCGTTCCTGCCGCTACTGCGCCGCAACCAGGGACGCATCGTCTGCATCGGCTCGATCGGCGGACGGACGCCGGTGCCCTTCACCGCCGCCTACGCCGCGTCCAAGGCCGCCGTCGCCGCGGTGTGCGACTGCCTGCGCCTGGAATTGCGTCCATGGCGCATTCGCGTGGCTCTGGTCGAGCCGGGGTCGGTGGCAACGCCGATCTGGGAGAAGGGACTGAGCGAGTTCGACGAGAAGGCGGCGGCGTATCCCGCCGACGCCATCGAGCTGTATGGAGCCGCGATGACGCCGATGCGCAAGGCCACGGAGCGCGCCGCCCGCTCGGGCATCGCTCCCGCCAGGGTGGCCCGCGTCGTCGAGCACGCCCTGACCTCCAGCCGTCCGCGAACGCGCTACCTCGTCGGACGCGACGCGCGCATGCAGGCGGTGGCGCGGCGGCTTCCCGATCGCGCCAGGGACCGGCTCATCGGCAGAGTCATAGGCCTGCCCTGACCTCGTGGACCTCGATGTCCAGCCCCTGACCGAGGAGCGCTGGCCTGACCTGGTCGCGCTCTTCGAGCAGCGCGGTCCTCGGGGCGGTGTCAGCGTTGCCGGTCAGTGCTGGTGCGCCTACTGGCGCCTTCCCCGCTCCGAGTTCCACGCGAACTGGCCGCGGCGCGGCGAGGTAGGTGAACGCAACCGCGAGGTGCTCCGCAGCGCCCTCGACGCCGGCGAGCCGACCGGGCTGATCGCCTACGACGGCGAGCGACCGGTGGGCTGGATCGCCGTCGCTCCGCGCGAGAACTTCGTACGACTAGAGGCGTCGCGGCCGCTGGCGCGTCCCGACAGCACCCCGGCGTGGTCGGTCGTCTGTTTCGTCGTCGATTCGCAGTACCGCCGTCACGGCGTCGCCGGCGCCCTGCTGCGCGCCGCCATCGACGACAGTCGCGCGCGCGGTGCCGTCTGCATCGAGGCGTACGGCTGCGCCGCGACCGATGGCGACCCCTTCACCGGACACGAGACCCTGTTCGCCGACAACGGCTTCGACGTCGTCGCTCGCCGCGGCCGCCGCGCCATCATGCGCCGCCACTTGCGCTGAAGGCGTCACCACCGCCGGCTGATCATCCGCTGGCATGGGCGTGGGCGGACGCGGGGCATGTGCTTGCTGCTCAGACAGTCCTCGGTCGCCTGCAGCGCCCTGCGGAACTCGCGACTGCGCACAAGCCCCACGCCCGCCCACTGCGCGCGCAGGGTGTTCTTCCGCCGAGGCTCGTTAACGTCAGGCGGCACCGCCATCGATCAAAGCTATACATTGCGCGGCTATGGCGGAGAGGCGAACGCCGGCGGAGTATGCGAGCGAGATACGCGCGGCGCGCGACCGGCTCGTGGAGTTTGCCGAGCGGTGCAGCGACGACGACTGGCGTGCTCGGCTGCCGGGCGACGATCCGCGACCCGTCGGGGTGATCGTTGACCATGTTGCCGATGCATACGGGTACATCGGCGACTTCGTGCGCACCGTGCTTCGCGGTGAGAGTCTGGCTGTTGACGGTGCGCTGATCGATGAGCTCAACGCGAAGCACGCGTCGGCGTATACCGGCGTCACGAGGATGGCGGCCATCGAGCACCTGCAGCGGCGCGGTGATGCGTTCATCGAGCTGATCAGCGCGCTGGGCGACGGCGACCTCGAGCTTGGCGACGGCCGCGTCGGTCGGCTCGCCGCCATTGCCATCCGTCACGCCGACGACCATCGCAGCGACGTCGAAGCCTGCCTCGCCGATCGCTAGCGATCGGCGGCGACGGGAAGTCGCACGGTGACCGTCGTTCCCCTGCCCTGGGTGCTGCTGACGGCGACGGTGCCGCCATGCGCCTCCACGATGTCGCGCACGATGGCCAGGCCGAGCCCTGACCCCGACGACTCCGCGCTTTTGACGAAACGGTCGAGCACGTGAGGGAGCAGGTCGGGGGAAATACCCTCGCCGACGTCGACGACCTGCAGCTCGACCGTCTGCGCATCCGCCGCCATGGTGGCGACGATGCGCACGCTGCCGGGTGGGTGCGTGTGGCGCAATGCGTTGCTGACGAGGTTGGCGAGAACTGAGCGGAGGCGGGCGGGGTCGGCATCGGCTGGCGCGGTCGCGGGGTCGACGTCGGCGACCAGGGTGACGCCACGCTCGGCGGCGGCGGCTGCATGGGCTTCGACGGTGTCGTGCACCAGCTCGGCGACGTCGACCGGCTCTCGTCGCAGGCGCAGGCCGCCGGCCTCGGCGACGCCGAGGGTGGCCAGGTCGTCGACCAGGACCTCGAGGGACCCGACCGCGTCGAGGATCGGTTCCATCCGCGTGGGGTCGGCGGGGTAGACGCCGTCGCTGATCGCCTCGGCCTGGCCGCGGATGATCGACAGGGGGGTTCGCAGCTCGTGGGCGACCTCGGCGACCACCGAGCGTCGTCGCTCCTCGGTTGCCGCAAGCCTGCTGCTCATGGCGTTGAAGGCGCGGGCGAGGGTGCGAAGATCGGCCGGCCCGCGCACCGGGACGCGAGCGCTGAAATCGCCGGCCTCGATCTGGCGCGACGCCTCGACGAGCCTCTCCGCCGGGGCCGTGAGCCGGCGCGTCGCCAGCACCGCGCCGGCCAGGGCGAGCCCGCCGAGAACGAGCGCGGCGACCGAGACCAGGCGGGCGAATATCCCGGTACTGACGATGCCGAGCGCGCTGGCCACCAGCCAGACCGCCGCGGTGCCGGCAAGGCCGAGCAACAGGAAGAGGATCGCCGCGGCGCAGCCCAGCTTGCGCATCATCCTGCGGCCGCCCGCGCGGCGCCATGGGGGCGCGCCTCGAGGGGGCCAGACCTCCTCGGCCGGCCACCAGGGCGGCCGTCGCGGTCCTCCCCAGTGGGGCCGTCCGTGCCGCTCGCGCATCAGCCGGGGTCGGCGATTCGGTAACCGACGCCGAACACCGTTCTCAGATAGCGCGGCGCGCGGGGGTCAGGCTCGATCTTGCGCCGGATGTTCTTGACGTGGGCGTCGATGGCCCGCTCGTACGAGTCGACGGCGACGCCGTGGACGGCGTCGAGGAGCTGGGTGCGCGTGAATACCCGCCCCGGCTGTCGGGCCATGGTGATGAGCAGCTGGAACTCGGTGGCGGTGAGCTCGATCATCCGGCCGCCGACCGACGCCTCCATGCGCGTGGCGTCGAGACGGAGGTCGTCGCCGACGGTGACGACGCTCGCGGTTGATGCGGCGGCATCGCCGCGACGGAGGACAGCGCGCACCCGCGCGACCAGCTCCTTGGGGCTGAAAGGCTTGGTGAGGTAGTCGTCGGCACCCATCTCGAGGCCGACCAGCTTGTCCGACTCTTCGCCGCGCGCCGTGAGCATGACGATGGGCACCGAGCCGTCGTGGCGCAGCGCCCGGGTCACGTCGAGGCCGTCGATGCCGGGAAGCCCGAGGTCGAGGATGACGAGGTCGGGTCGCTGCATCCGCGCCGCCCGCAGCGCACTGGGACCGTCACCGGCGGTGACCACGGCGAAGCCGCTGTGCTCGAGGTAGTCGCGAACCAGGCGGACGATCTCCGGCTCGTCGTCGACCACGAGGATGGTCCTCACGGGTGTGATCCTAGGCAGCCGCCGGCGCAGCGGAGCAGCCGGGCGGGCCGCTCCGCTCCATACCGGCCGCCCGCCGGGTCATGCCGACACGTTGCCGCTGCTCGCCGGTCCTGCACCGGTCTTCTCGTGCGCCTGACGGTGCCAAGCGTCGAGGCGCTCTTCGATGCGAGCCGGCACCTTGCGCTCATCGCCGTGATGGTGACCGTGCCATCCGTGCCAGGGTCGGCGGCCCCAGCCGCGGAGCCCGAGCGCTCGGGGAAGCCAGAGGCTGCCGAGCAGGGTGATGACCACGAAGCTGGGACGCTGGGTGGTGATGCCCACCGCCGTGGCGCCGGCTACGGCGATCAGGGTCCAGGTGATGGCGGCGATCGATCGGGGTCTCATGGTGCAGTCTCCTTCTGCTGGTGCGGTGTGATGGCTTGATGGTCGCCACCAGGTGTGAGCGCGATGTGAACGCCGTCCGGAGATCTGGCACCGCCCGGGCGGCTGCGTCCCCAGGCGACGCGCCCGGCGCGTGACAGAATCGCGCTCGTCGCTCCACAGATCCTGGAGGCCAGCGATGTCCGCGACGCGCACGGCCGGATACCGTTCCTACGAATATCTTCGCGCCGGCATCGACTACCGGGAGTTCGACCTCGCCCCCGAGGTGGGGCGAGTGCCGGCCTACGCGACGACGCTGAGCCCGGCCCAGCGAGACCATGCCCGGCGGCTGGTCGAGGAGAGCATCGTCATCTCCCTGCACGACCACCCCGCGGTGTTTCCCCTGCGCATCGAGGAGTCCGTCGAGTACAACCGCGCCGGCAGGCAGGTGACCGGCTTCAGCGGCCTGGCGCTGTCGGGGATGACCGCGGTGTTCGACAACTTCATGGACGGCACCTGCTGCATCACCTCGGCGATGGGCTGGAAGTGGACCGACGTGCTCCACGACCTGGGCATGCGTCTCTGCGACCTGGCCCATCAGGACGGCGTCTTCGTGGCACGTTCGGTCGACGACATCATCGACGCGCACCGCACCTCGCGACTGGCGCTGGTCGCCGGCCTCGAGGCGGCGACGATGATCGAGAACGAGCTCGATCGCATCGACATCCTTTACGGCTTCGGAGTCCGCCAGATGGGGATCGCCTACAGCGAGGCCAACGCCCTGGGCGGGGGGCTGCGCGAGCGCAACGACGGGGGACTGACCGACTTCGGCCGCCGTGCGGTCGAGCGCATGAACCGGCTCGGCATGGCCATCGACATCTCGCATTCGGGAGATCGCACCTCGCACGACGTCATCGAGAGCAGCACGCGTCCGGTGCTCATCACCCACGCCGGTTCGCGCACCGTGTGGGACAGCCCGCGCATGAAACCCGACGGCGTCATCGTCGCCTGCGCCCGACGCGGCGGGGTCATCGGCCTCGAAGCGGCACCGCACACCACGATCAGCGAGGCACACCCGGCCCACTCCCTGGAGTCGGTGATGGATCACTTCCGCCACTGTGTCGAGCTGGTCGGGATCGAGCACGTCGCCTTCGGTCCGGACACCCTTTTCGGCGACCACGTCGGGTTGCACTCCGCCTTTGCTGCGCAGCTCTCCATCGCGACCGTGCAGTCGGGTCCCTTCTTCGAGCGTGTCGACTACGTCGACGGCATGGAGAACCCCGCTGAGAACTTCACCAACATCGCCGGCTGGCTGGTCGCCCACAACTACTCCGACGACGACATCCGCGCGGTCATCGGCGGCAACGTGCTGCGCGTCCTCGGCGAGATCTGGTGACCGCGGGGATGCGCATCGATGTCAACGGCAACCCGCTCGAGGTCGAGGTGCTCGGCGCCGGCGGCGCGCCGGCGATGATCGTCCACCACGGGGCGCCCGGCCTCGGCTCTCGTGCGGAGCCGCGCCGTGCATTCGCCGCGTTCGCCGACTCGCTGCGCGTGGTCGTCTTCGACGCCCGGGGGTCGGGCCATTCCGGCCTGGCACCGCCGTTCACCCACGAGCAGTGGGTCGCCGACGTCGACGCTCTGCGCGAGCATCTCGGCGCCGAGGTCATGGTCATGGCCGGCGGGTCGTACGGCGGCTTCATTGCCATGGAGTACACCCTGCGCCACCCTGGGCGGGTCAGCGCTCTCGTCCTGCGTGACACCGCCGCGCACAGGGGGTTTGACGAGGCGGCTCGCCGCAATGCCCTGAATAGCCCGCGCGTCGACGTCGATCGCGACAGATATGACCGAATCATGAGCGGTCGCTGCGTCGACGACGCTGACCTGGAGTCGGGCTGGCGGGAGATCGTGCCTCTGTACGACCACGACCTCGACCCGGCGCGGGTGGAGGCCCGGCTGGCGTCGACCGTGTACCACGCGGCGACCCACAACTGGGCCTTTGCCGAGAACATGCCCAGGTACGACGTTCGCTCCAGGCTTGCGGAGATCCGCTGCCCCACGCTGATCACCGTGGGCCGTCACGACTGGATCACGCCGGTCGCCGCAAGCGAGGAGATTGCGTCGCTCATCCCCGATGCGCGGCTGGTGGTCTTCGAGGAGTCGGGTCACTCACCCCAGCTCGAGGAGCCGGAGCGATTCCAGCGCGTCGTCCGTGACTTTCTCATCGAGGCCGGCGTGATCGCGCCCGCGGCCGCCGGCTGATGTCCCTGCCGCGCGCCTGCGTCGACTTCCTGGTCGCCTGGGAAGCGCTGACACCGCGGTGCGCCCGCCATCCTTGGGGAACCGTGGTCGCCGACGAGCGCTACCCCGATGTCTTCGACGCCAACCGAGCCATGGTCGTCGGCGGGGTGACGCCGTCCGTGGACGAGGTCATCAGGGCCCTTGACGAGGCGCGTCGCCGCAGTGGCG
>DASZGL010000001.1:0-15192 GCA_035938875.1 Candidatus Dormiibacterota bacterium | reverse complement strand
CATCCTCATGGTCACCCAGACCTGCTCGATGATCTTCGCCATCATCCTCGGTGTGCTCACGCTGAGCCACGTGGTCACGGTGTGGCAGGTCTTCGTCCTCGCCGCCCTCAACGGCAGCGTGTCGATCCTCGACAGCCCCGCACGGCAGTCGTTCACCATGGAGATGGTCGGCCGCGACGAGCTGCCCAACGCCATCGCCCTCAACTCCAGCCTGTTCAACGCCTCGCGGGTCATGGGGCCGGCGATCGGCGGGCTGCTCATCGCCGGCGCCGGCGTCGGCGTGTGCTTCGTCGTCAACGCGGCGAGCTTCCTCGCCGTGCTTCTCTGCCTGTGGCTGATGCACCCCGAGGAGCTCATCCACCCGGCGCGGACGACACGGCCGACGATGGTGCGCGGACTGCTCGAGGGGATGGACTACGCGCGGCGGACGCCGCCGGTGCTGGTGGTGCTGCTGATGATGGTGATGATCGCCATGATCGCCATCAACTTCAACGTGCTCCTCCCCGTCCTCGCGTCGCACACACTGTCGGCGGGACCGCAGATCTTCGGCCTGCTCAGCGCCTGCTTCGGCGGCGGCGCGCTGTGTGGCGCGCTGCTCGTCGCCCGGCGGGGCAGGGCATCATGGCCCGTGTTGCTCGGCGGGGCGATCGGCCTCGGCGTCAGCGAGCTGCTCCTCGCGCCACAGCGCAACCTCGCCGCCTGCGCGGTTCTGCTCGTCGTCACCGGGACGTCGTTCTCGCTCTACACCTCGAACAGCAACGCGACTCTGCAGCTCACCACACCCGATCGTCTGCGCGGCAGGGTGCTGTCCCTGTACTCCTACGCGTTCTTCGGCACGGCGCCACTCGGCGGCTTTCTCGCCGGTTGGCTGGCAGAGACCGGCGGCACGCAGCTCGCCTTCGGCGTCGCCGGCGCGGTTGCGCTGGTCACCGGCCTCGGCGGCCTTGTCTGGTGGCGGCTGCTCGGCGCCGACCAGCGTCGCGATGTCCACCTGCGCAGTCAGGTGCTCAGCGACGCCGAGGTGCTGCCCTAGCGGGAGCCCGCCGCCCTCCAGCTACGTGCGCAGCTGGGTGATCGCGCGTTCCACCGTCCAGGAATCGTCGCCGGTGCACTCGACGAGCGACGTCGCGGCCTCGCGCCGGATGTCGACGTCGATGAGCCGGTGACAGGCGGCGAGCAGCGTCCAGTCGGCGTCGTCGATTGGCCGCACCGCGAGAACCCCGCGCATCACCACCCAACCGCGGGTGACACGAAAGCCCATGCCGGCCAGCTTGCGTCCGCCGGCGGCGACGTCGCTGAAGCCGGGACACCACGCGCCGTCGACACGCCCCAACGTCGGTGTCTGCCCCACCGCAGCCAGCCGCTCAGCCAGCCAGCCGTGCAGCGCAGCGCACATCCAGTCGAGCGGCATCGGCTGGCCCGGTAAGGGCACACCGACAGCAGCCAGACCCAACCAGCCTGGACCGCCGACGATGAAGGTGCCGCCCACCGGACTGGTGACCACCGTCGGGGCGTCGGGCAGAGCCCGCGTCGCGGCGACGAGCTCCGGGCGGCGTGCCAGGCCGGCGCCCATGATCACCCGTCGCAGCGTGCTGCGAAGCTGGATGCGGACGCTTCCCGGTTGACCGGCAAGGTGCCAGGGAATCTCGGGGGGGTCGTCGAGGCCCCGCTCGGCGATCACCTCGACGACGTCGACGGTGGGCGACGAGGCTGTGCTGGGGCTCATCGAGCCAAGTCTGGCTGATCACCTCGGCTGGGCGGGGTTTCCGCCCCGCTGGGTACCATGGCCGTTCTCTGTCCAGGCGGGGCTGGCGCCGTGCTCCGCTGACTAAGGGGTCGGCTCGTGAGCACGCTGCGGTACATCCGGGACAACTGGGACACCCTTGGACCAGAGACGCAGAATCACATCCGCATCGTCGTCATCTGCATGCTGGTGTCAGGGGCAATCGGCCTGTTGCTCGGCGTTGTCGCCGCCCGCAACCAGCGCTTTGCAGGGGTGTCGCTGGGGATCACATCGACGATCCTCACCGTCCCCAGCCTCGCGCTCTTCGGGCTGTTGACAATCTGGCTCGGGCTCAGCGACACACCGGTGATCATCGGCCTGGTCCTCTACGCGTTGCTGCCGACTCTGCGCAACACGCGCACCGGAATCCGAGCGGTCGAGCCGGCAGTGATCGAGGCCGCACGCGGCATGGGCATGCGACCGTGGCAGGTGCTGCTTCGCGTCGAACTGCCCCTTGCGCTTCCCGTGATCCTCGCCGGCCTCCGCCAGGCGACGGTGATGGTGATCGCCATCACCACCGTCGGCTCGGAGTTCGGCAGTGACAACCTGGGAAGGCCGATCTTTTCCGCGGTGGGACGGACCACGGGAAGCTACGAGCGCCTGCTGAGCGGTCTTCTTCCGGTGGCTGCGCTCGGCATCCTCGCCGACGCATCGCTGGCGTTGGTGCAACGCCTGCTGTCGCGAGGCCGCATCACCTCGGTGCCGGCGACGTGATCGTCTTCGACCACGTCAGCAAGCGCTACAGCACCGGCAGCAACGCCGTCAACGATTTGAGCTTCGAGGTCGCCGGTGGCGAGGTCGTCGTGCTCGTCGGGCCGTCAGGGTGTGGCAAGACGACGACGCTGAAGATGATCAACAGGCTCATCGAGCCGACGTCAGGCCGGATCACCATCGACGGACGGGACACACGCGACGTCGATGTGAACACCCTTCGCCGTTCCATCGGTTACGTCATCCAGCAGGTAGGCCTGTTTCCTCACCTCACCGTCGCCGAGAACATCGCAACCGTGCCGCGTCTGCTCGGGTGGGAGCGCAAACGCGTGCAGGCGCGCGTCGACGAGCTGCTCGAGCTCATCGGATTGCCGCCCGCTGAGTACGCGCAGCGCCTGCCGGGCGAGCTCAGCGGCGGCCAGCGGCAGCGGGTCG
This sequence comes from Candidatus Dormiibacterota bacterium, assembly GCA_035938875.1. Lineage (GTDB taxonomy): Bacteria > Chloroflexota > Dormibacteria > Aeolococcales > Aeolococcaceae > DASZGL01. Next base: position 12,263 of record DASZGL010000001.1, on the reverse strand, counting down.
GTGTCGCCCGTGCCCTCGGTGCCGACCCGCCGATCCTGCTGATGGACGAACCCTTCGGCGCCATCGACCAGGTGACTCGCGAGCGTCTGCAGGACGAGCTGCTCCGCCTCCAGAACACCGTGCGCAAGACCATCGTCTTCGTCACCCACGACATCGAGGAGGCGACCAAGCTCGGCGACCGCGTCGCGTTGCTGAATGTCGGCGGCGTGCTCGCACAGTACGCGCCGCCGGCGGATCTCCTGGCCCATCCCAATCCAGGGTTCGTGGAGGCTTTCCTCGGAGAGGGACGGCTGGTCCGCCGCCTGGCGCTGATTCCCCTGCGTGACGTGCGGCTGCCACCGCTCAACGGCAGCCGAGTTCCCGAGATTCGCGTGGCCCTCGAATCCACGCTGCGAGACGCGCTTGATGCGGTGCTGCGTGCCCCCGACGGGCAGGTGGCCGTTGTCGACGGTGAGCGCGTCACCGGTGTCGTCGATGCCGACATCATCCGTGAGGCATCGCGATGATCAGCACGCCGCGGGCCAACGGCGTTCGCCTTCTGCTCACTCCGATGATCGTCGCCGCCGGCATCGGTGTGGCTTGGTTGGTGTTCTTCAGCCTGAGCTTCAACGACGTCGACGTCTACATCCTCAACCGCGCCTTCCTCCAGGATCGCTTCATCCGTCACTGCGAGCTGGTGGGCATCTCCTTCGCGATCGCCGCCGCGATCGGCCTCCCGCTCGGCGTGCTGCTGGCGCGTGCCGGACGATGGCTGCGCATTCCCGTCTTTGTGGTCGCCAACCTGGGACAGGCGGTGCCCAGCATCGGCATCCTGGTTCTGTTCTACGCCTTCTTCGGCCTGGGCGTGCGTCCGACCGTGTTCGCCCTGGTCCTCTACTCGCTGCTTCCCATCCTACGCAACACCATGGTCGGCATCCAGGGAGTCGACCCGGCGGCCACCGAAGCCGGGCGCGGCATGGGGATGACGTCGCTGCAGACGCTGCTCCGCGTCGAGGTGCCGCTGGCGGCGCCTGTGATCTTCGCCGGGCTGCGCACATCACTCGTGCTCATCATCGGTACAGCTACCCTTGGGAACTACGTCGGCGGTGGCGGCCTTGGCGATGTGATCGCAACCGGTATCGACCGGAGTGACCGCATCGTCTTCGTCGGCGCCGTCATGGTCGCCTCACTCGCGCTCCTCGCCGACTGGGCGCTCAGCCTGGTCGAGCGTGCTCTAACCCCCAGCGTCTGAGACGCACATTCGTCGGAGGATCCTCGTGAAACGCATCGCCCTGGCAATCATGCTCACCGCGTGGTCGGCCGCACTCACCGCGTGTGGCGGTGGCAACGGCAGCAGCAGCTCCAGCGCCGGGGGCGGCGGTGGCAGCGCCGCCTGCCCCGTCGGTTCGGGAACCGATGGTGGTGGCGCCAAGGTATCCATCGGCAGCAAGGGGTTCGCCGAGGAGCAGCTCCTCGCGGAGATCACCAAGCTGGAGTTGGAGAAGCACAACTTCACAGTCGACTTCAGCCTGCAGGCGAAGGACACCGCCATCGGCCAGGCCCTGTCGTCCGGGCAGATCGACATGCTGTGGCAGTACACGGGCACCGAGCTGCAGACCTATCTCAAGCTCACGACCTTCCCCAAGGACCTCGACGGCGCCTTCACCTTCGTCGCCCAGCAGGACGAACCCAAGGGTCTGTGCTGGACATCCAAGGCGCCGATGAACGACACCAACGGGCTGGCGATCAAGTCGTCGGACAGAGGCAAGTACGGTGACACCCTCAGCGCGTTCGGCACCTACCTGGCGGCGCACTCCGACACCAAGGTCTGCATCATGTCCGAGTTCCGCACGCGACCCGACGGGATCCCCGGGCTGGTTCAGACGTACAACGCGGCGTTCGGCGCCGCCAACCTGGTCGACATCGGTGGCACAGCGGAGAAGAACATCGCCAACGGCGACTGCGCCGCGGGCGAGGTCTTCACCACCGACTCGCCGATCGCCGCCAACAACCTGTATGTCCTCAAGGACGACAAGAACCTCTTCCCGCCGGACAACGTCGGACTCGTGATCCGCTCCGATGTGCTCAAGGCACACCCGGCCATCGCCGCGATCATGGCGCCGGTGGCCGCCAAGATCACCAGCGACGAGATCACCAAGCTCAACAAGCAGGTGGAGATCGACAACCTCAAGCTCGAGGACGTCGCGCGCACCTGGTTGACACAGAACGGCTTCCTCTAGCCGCACGGCGTGGTCGTTGTGAGGCGGGCCGGATCGCCATCCGGCCCGCCTCAGCGCAGCGACCGGGGAACCACCAGCCGCAGCGCTGTGTGGGTGTCGGAGAAGCGCACCACCTTGTTGTCGACAAGACCCGCACGGCGCGCCGCGTCGATGACGTGGACGTCCTGGAGGTCGGTGCGACCGCGCGGGGTCGCCACCCAGATGGCGCCGGATGACGCCAGCCGGCGTCGCAGCGCGGGCAGACGGAGCAGGTCAGCGGGAACGTCGGCGACGTAGATCACCATGTCGCACTCGGCTCGCGGCGCGCCGTGGGTCAGCGTCGATGCGCGCTCGCGGATCTGGACGAGGAGTGGCGCATCGATGCTGCCGACCACCGCCACGCGCGCGCCCGGGGCGACACCGAGCTTGTCGATCAACGGCTTCGCTGGACGATCGTCCCCCGCAGGCATGACGTCGCGACCCTAGCAGGGTGTCGACCTGCTCGCAGGATCCGCGCGCGACGACGAGATTACGCTGCACGTCGCCGCCACCGTTGCTTGGATACCATCGCCCGGCCGTGTCCGAGGAATTCGCCTGGTCGCCAACGCCCGAGGTCGTCGCCAACAGCCGCCTGCGCCGGTTTCTCGACGAGCTTGACTGCGAGGACCTCGACAGTCTGCAGGTCCGCGCCCGCGGCGACCTGGAGTGGTTCTGGAGCGCGGTCATCGACGACATCGGCTTCGACTGGACGCGACGACCGACGCGGATGCACGACTCGTCCGAGGGCATCGCCTGGACGCGCTGGTGGATCGACGGGCGGCTCAACCTCTCGGTCAACGCCGTCGATCGCCACGCCTCCACGGCTGTCGACAAGCCGGCGTTGATCTGGGAGGGCGACGACGGCGCCACCCGCACCTACACCTACCGGCAGCTCGCCGACGAGGTTGCCCTGGCTGCCGCCGCGCTGCGCTCGCTCAGCGTCGGCCCCGGTGATGCGGTGGGTCTGTTCTTGCCGATGGTGCCGGAAACTGTGGTGCTCTTCCTCGCCATCGCCCGCATCGGCGCCATCGCCTGCCCGTTGTTCAGCGGCTACGGCGCCGGGGCGATCAGCGCGCGACTTGCCGACTGCGATGCCCGCGTCCTCTGCGTCGCCGACGGGTTCTTGCGTCGGGGCGCCGCGGTGGCGACGAAGGCAACCGCCGACGAGGCCGCGGCGGCGATACCCACGCTGCGCGCCATGGTGGTGGTGCGGCGCCTCGGCGATGCCGGAACGCAGATGCGCAGTGGCCGCGACCACTGGTACCACGAACTGCTCGCCGGCCAGGCCCTCGGCGCGCCGGCGCACGACACCGCCGCCGACGATCCCTTCATGCTCATCTACACGAGCGGGACCACGGGCCGGCCCAAGGGGACGGTGCACGTCCATGGCGGCTTCCCTGTGAAATCGACGCAGGACATGGCCCACTGCTTCGACGTCGGTGCCGACGACAGGCTGCTCTGGGTCACCGACCTTGGCTGGATGATGGGCCCCTGGGCGATCTGCGGCACGCTGACCCTGGGCGCCACCCTGGTGATCTACGAGGGCACCCCTGACCACCCCGGACCCGATCGGCTGTGGCAGGTGGCGTCGCGGCACCGCGTCACCGTTCTCGGTGTGGCGCCGACGGTGGTCCGCGCCCTGATGCGTCACGGGGTCGACCCGGTGCGCTCCCACGACCTCGGCAATCTCCGCATCCTCGGCAGCAGTGGCGAGCCGTGGAACCCCGACCCCTGGCTCTGGTACCTCAACGAGGTCGGCAGCGGCGCGGCGCCGATCATCAACTACTCGGGGGGCACCGAGGTGAGCGGCGGCATCCTCGGCGGCAACGTGCTCACCCCGGCGCTGCCCTGCTCCTTCAGCGGTCCGGTGCCGGGGATGGATGCCGATGTCGTCGACGAGTCTGGCGAACCCATCCGCGGCGAGGTCGGCGAGCTGGTGGTGCGCCGGCCGTGGCCGGGTATGACGCGCGGCTTCTGGCGCGACCCGCAGCGCTACATCGAGACCTACTGGTCGCGTTTTCCCGACATCTGGGTGCACGGAGATTGGGCGGAGATTGACAGTAACGGTCTCTGGTACATCCGGGGACGCAGCGACGACACCATCAAGGTCGCCGGCAAGCGTCTCGGTCCCGCCGAGGTGGAGTCGGTGCTCGTGGCCCATCCCGCGGTGGCCGAGGCGGCGGCGATCGGCGTCCCCGACCCGGTCAAGGGGGAGGCGCTGGTCGCCTTCGTCGTGCTCCGGCCCGGCGTCGACGACGAGCCGCAGCTTCGTGCCGCGCTGGCACGGGCCGTCGTCGACGAGCTGGGCAAGGCGCTGGCGCCCAAGGCGGTGGAGGTGGTCGGCGAGCTGCCCCGCACCCGCAATGCCAAGGTGCTCCGCCGGGTGGTCCGCGCCGTCTACCTGGGCAAGGACCCGGGTGACCTGTCGTCTCTGGAGAACCGCACTGCGATCGACGCGCTGGAGTCGGTGCGTCCCGCCTGAGGGCTTCGGATCAGGCGGGGATCGCAGCCGGGGCGGGGACCAGCACTGGCACGGGGTGGTGCTCGTCGGCCGGTTCAGGGTCGACGGCGGCGTAGCGGGCCCGGCGAACCCAAACCAGGGCCCCGAGAAGGGCGAAGGGGATCATCTGCAGGTCGACGAGGATGGAGAGCGTCCCGGCGTGGGTGGTGCTGACCCCCGCCTTGGCCATCAGCCCCACGAGCACCCCCTCGCGCAGGCCGATGCCGTTGAGGCTGAAGGGGACCAGGGTGGCCAGCAGGGTCACCGGGATGGCCACGGCGAAGAGGGTCCAGCTGACGTCGACGCCGACGGAGCGGGCGAAGACCGCCAGGGCGCAGAGGTTGAGCCCCCAGCCCACCGCCCCGACGAGGAGGCAGACGAGCAGCATCCGGGGCCGGCGGCGGTAACCGCCGAAGGCGCCGGTGAAGGGGTGAAGGATCTTGTGGGCCCGCTGCCGCCAGTTCGAGCCGTGCCCGGCCAGCCCACGGACGACCTTGTCGGCGCCAAGCGCCAGTACCCAGGCGACGAGCATGGCGACGACGAAGACGCAGGCCGCGGCAACGCCCGCCGGGCCGAGCCAGGTGCGCAGGAGCACGGCGCCGGCCACGCCCCACAGGGCCATGCCCAGGGTTCCGGCCATGCGGCTGCCGGCCAGTGAGGCCAGCGCGTTGCCGTGCCCGGTGACCCGGCCGACCTCGACGGCGCGAAGCGCGTCGCCACCGACGCCGCCAGGCAGCGCCTGGCCGACGAACAGACCCTGGAGGTACAGGGAGCTCAGTGACCGCCAGGACAGCCGGTGCCCGCTGCCGCGGACGAGGACGCCCCACTCGAAGATGCTGCCCACCAGGGCGAGGGCGGTGAGGATGACGCCGAGTACCGCCCAGCCTACGTTGGCGTCGCGCAGGCCGCCGGCTGCCTTCTCGACGTCGATGCTGCGCAGCAGCAGAGCCACCGCGCAGGCGGTCCCGGCGACGCGCACGATCGGCGATCTGAGCGCGAAGAGGCGAGCCCGGCGGAATGCGTTCGACACTGCGACGATTAACGACACAGGGACGCAAAGGATTTCGGTCCGGTATCGCACCGTACCCCGGTTGTCACCGAACGCGACCGAAGACTCTCCGCTCTTTACCGCTGTCGCGAATGGGGTGCTCGAGCTTTACCGGAGGAGCGCCTCGCGTAGTGCAGCCGGCTCGTCGGTGGTGATCAGGTTGACCCCTTTGCGCCCCATGCGCCGTGCTCGCCGGGGCCCGTTGACGGTCCATGCCGCGACCGGGAGCCCCAAGCGCCGCGCCTCGGCGCAGAGACCCTGTGTCACCGCCCAATGGTCGACGCACAACCCCGCCGCCGCCACCTCGACGGCAAGCGCGCCGAGGCGAGGCACCAGCCGTCGCCGCCGCACCGCGGCAGCCATGCGGCGGCGGGCCTCGCCGGGTCCTTCGGCGACCTCGGGAAGAGTGCGCCAACGGGAGACGCGCGGCGCCAGGGCCCTCAGGGTACCGAGCGCGGTTGCGTCATCGGTGCAGACTGCGAAGTCATCTGCCTCGCCGCGCCTCGCCAGCCACCCGCCCAGCGGCGCCGCCAGGCCGGCCCCCTTGAGGTCGAGGAGCAGGGGAACGCGACCGGCGACGTGGTCGGCGGCGTCGTCGAGGGTCAGCAGGTCGCGGTCGTCAGCGCGAAGCTGGGCGACGGTCAGCGCGGCGACCGCGACGCCCGACGGCAGGACGAGATCGTGTCGCGCCACCAGGGAGCCGTCCGCACAGCGGCAGACATCGAGCTCGATCATGGCCACACCCGCCTGCAGGCAGCGGTCGAGACAGGCGCGGTCCGGGGCGCCGCCGGGCCGGAGGCGTCCCAGACCGCCGTGGGCGATGAATCGCATCTGCGATATCTTGCTGTCGCCGGTGGCCACGTACCATCGGCCGCGTGAGAGCAGTCCTTGCGGCCTCCTTCGGCGTCGCCGCGCTGCTCGGCGGCGCCTGCGGGTCGATCACGTCGTCGTCGACCGCGCCGGCCTCGACGACGAGCACGAGCGCAGCGACGACCACCGCGCCGAGCGACCAAGGGCGCGGCGTCGTCGTCCCCGTCGCCGGCCATCCACCGCAGGACGGGGTCCCCTGGTACCTGGCGATCGGCGACTCGATCACCTTCGGTTACACCGTTGATCCTGCCAGAGCTGGCGTCAACTCGTCGTGGGCGCTGCAGCTGGAGGGCCTGCTCTCGAACAAGGGCAAGCCCTGGAAGCTGTTCGACACGGCATGCCCGGGGGAGACGACCACCACCTACTTCACCGGCTGCCACGACACGCGCAACGGCGCCTTCCTCGGCGGCAAACCACAGCACGACGTCGCCCTGGCGGCCATCAAGGCCCACGCCAAGGACCTCAAGCTCATCCTCATCGACATCGGCAGCAACGACCTGCTCCGCGCCAAGGCCGCGAACCAGACCGCGCTCCAGGCGTTCGCGGTACTGCAGACCAATCTCAACCGGATCATCCCCGAGCTGCAGCAGGCGGCACCGGGCGTGCCCATCGTGATGGCCAACTACTACGACCCGCTGGAGAACGCTGACCCCAGCACGGTGGGCCAGCTGTCCCTGGTCAACGGAGCCCTGGCGCAGCTGGCCATGTCGAGCCACCTGATCCTCGCCGACTTCTTCGCGGCGATCAACACGCCGGCGGCCCCCGACCCCGACCTGGGCAAGTACGTCGACCTCGCCCACCTCGACATCCATCCGACAGCGCTCGGTCACACCCGGCTCGCCCAGGCGGCGCTTGCCGTGATCCCCTCGTAGGCTGCGCCGGCTCGACTGATAACCCCGCAGAAAGAGGGTGCAACACGTCGAACCGGTTGATCGTCTTCCTGAGACCGGACCAGACCGGGAGGAAGCGGCCGTGTCGAGATCGACGGTATTTGCGGCGTCCGCCGCGCTCGCCCTGGGCATGACGTCCCTGCACGCTCCGGCGGTCAGCGCCGCGAACCGCCCTACCTTCCGCGACTGCTCGCTCTTCGTGTCGGGTGTCGACGAGGACTTCGTCGAGATCTTTGGTGTGACGCTCACCCCACAGGGCGCGTTGACGGTGCGGCCATCGCAGAACTCCGTCCAGCTCCGAGGCGTCGGAGTCGTCGGATCCCGGAGACAGCGCCGGCCATGTGACCCTGACGGCCACCGTCACCGCCCCCGGCGTTCCCTCGAGGACGCTGACCGGAGCAGGGGTGGGCAGCGTCCTGGTGGCTCTCCCGCTCCGCGGCTCTGGGACGGGGCGGACCTACACGATCTCCTGGGCGGCGACATTCGACAACGGCCAGCACCTGTGCCCGTCGCCGCAGACGCCTGAGAACACCACGCCGAAACCCTTCGTCGTCACGGTGTCCTGATCGCTCGTCGGGGCCGCGTGGCACGCGCCCCTTCCGCCTCGACGGCAGGGCGATGGATTGTCGTCGAGCCTACGACCTGCGCCGGCGCCGCCGGACCCTGACCGCGGCCCAGGTGGCCAGCAGCACCTCGATTCCCGTGACCATGAAGAAAGGCGCCGGCGTGCCGAAGCGCGCCACAAGCCCCGTGGAGACCAGCGGCGACACGGCGCCGCCGATGGCCATGGCGCTGGCGCTGAAGCCGAACACCTCGGCGCGCACCGCTGCCGGCGACACCCGCCCGAGCAGGGTGTTGACCGCCGGCATCACCGCCCCTGCGGCCAGGCCACCGAGACCGGCGCAGAGCAGGAGGAGCGCCAGCGAGGAAGCCACGCCGAGCAGCCCGTAGAAGATCCCCGCCCACAGTGCCGCGACAATGAGGATCTCCCGGTACCCGAAGTAACGGGCGACGCGCGAGACGCTGAGCGCCGCGACCGCCGCGCACCCCGCCTGCAACGCGAAGACCGCGCCGACGCCGGCCGCCGCGTGGTCCTGGCTGATCAACCCCAGGGCGCGGAGCGATAGGGCTACGGCGAGCGCGCTGCCGACACTCTGAGCGAGCAGCGCCATGACCACCAAGGTGATCACCGAGCGCTCCACGCCGGCTTCGCGAATGGCCACCCTCGCCCTCGGCGGCTTGGGGATCCGCGCCGGCGCCGTGAAGGTCTCATGGACACCGAAGGCGACCCCGGCGGCGGCGAGCATCGGGAAGATGCCGGCGACGGCGAAAGCGGGGCGGATGCCGAAGATGGGGACCAGGACAGCGCCCAGGGCGGGGCCGAGAGTTGTGCCGACGTAGCTCGCCGACTGGACCACGCCGAGACTGTGGGCGACCCGGTCGCGCGGTGCTGTGCTGGCCACCAGCGCCGTGTTCGCCGAGATCGTCCCGGCGAGCGCGCCCTGAGCAAAGCGCATCGCGAAGAGGACGTAGATGTTGGGCGAGAAACCAGCGGCGATGAAGGTCAGGCCACCGCCGACCATGGCCCGGACGAGCATCGGCTTGCGCCCGACGCGGTCGGCGATGCGGCCCCAGATCGGGGCGAAGAGGGCAAGCGCCACCTGGGTGATGGCCACCAGCGCGCCGCTCCACAGGGCGATGGCGGCGGGGTCGTCCACCCCGACGGTGCGGACCATCAGCGGCAGGAAGGGAAAGACGAAGGTGGCCCCGCCGATGGTGGCGCAGCCGCCCGCCCAGAGAATGAGCAGCTGCCGCGTCCACGCCGCCGGGTCGGGGCCCTCGGGTGGCGCCGCGGCCCGGTCGACTGATGTCGACGCGTCCTCGGGCAGCGCCATGACGGGGTGCCGGCGGGCCTCAGCCCTGCTGCGCGTTCATGCGGATGAACCAGCGCACCGTCGCTTCGGTGGCCAGCGTGCCCTCGGCGTCGAGAAGGCGCACGGCAACGTCGAACCGCGAACGTCCTTGGTCGGCGAGCTCGGCTCGGACCCGGTGCATGTCGTCGGCGGTGACCGCCGCCTCGGCGACGACGTCGCCCCGGGCCGGCTTGCGATAGGTCAGGTCAGCGCCCTGGGCCAGAGGTGTCGCCGAGCCGAGCAGGTCGATGAACGCGCTCGCCGCAGCGGCACCGCTGGTCGCCTCCATGAGGCTGAACTGCGCCCCGGCGTGCATCGTGCCGACGTGATTGCCGACCTCGCTGCGCGCCGGCAGCGACCCTCTGGCATGACCGTCACCGAGCTCGAGGATGCGAATGCCGATCATCGCGTTGTAAGGCATTCGCTCGATGCCCGCGCGCATCATCTCGCTGATGTCGGTCTGCGAATCGGTCAAGGTCCACTCCTGCGCGATGTGATCGCCGGCGCCATTCTCGCCGACACCGCTTCGTATCTGCGCCATCCTCACCGCACCACGCTCCGGGTGATGACCGAGCGGACCCTGGCGCAGACGGTCGCTGTGACGGCTGCCGCGTTGCTGCTCACCGCGGTCTCCTTCGGCGTCACCCCGGCACCCGCCGACCCGCCGCGGGTGACGCGCTTCCTCGCCCTGGGGCTGACGTGGGCGGACCGTCACCGCGTCACCATGACGGCGCTGCTCACACTGGCACTGGTCGGGGTGAGCGTCATCGGCTACGCCGGCACCTGCCTGCTCGTGCGTCGCTGGCGCCGCGACGGCGCGGCGACCGACTGGCGCCGTCTGCTCATCGGCATCGGCTACATCAACTGCGTCTCGGCCATCAGCGCTCTGGTCCCCATCCCCGCCGCCATCATGGAGACCGCCGGTGTCGGTGCCTGGCGGGCGGTCAACGCCGTCACTCTGCCTTTGAGCATTGTCCTCGGCGCCTTCGTCGCCGTCCCCGCCTGGCACGCCGTCCGCGAGGAGGGCGGTCTCGGCGCCGTGCGCAGCGCCGCCGCGCTGCTGATCCCCGTCGCCGTATCGCTGACGGTCGTCGGTGGCATCGTCCTCGCCGCCCTGTACGTGGCATTCCGCTAGCGCAAGACGCGGCGGCGGGGCCGGCAGGGGGCGTCGCCGCAGCGGGGGCTCTCGCAGGCCGAGTGGTCCCTCGGCCGAGAGCGAGCGACGAACTCCGGAGGAGTTCGATCGCGGTCCCCCCCAAGCGATGCCCCCTGCCGGCACCGCCCTCGACCGACCGCGGTGCGTCAGCCGACCACCGCGACGCCGTGGCGTCAGCCGACGACGGGCGGTGCGCCCAGCCGCTGCAGCTCGAGATGCAGCTCGGCGAGGTCGCGGGGCTGACGGGCGAGACCTTCACTCATCGCCGCCTCGGCGACACCCAGCGCGACCGCGGCGGCGACGCCCGGGGCCAGCGGCGAGGGCACCACCGTGCCGACGCGCAGCTGGCGCTCGTCGACCTGTGCGGCCAGCGCCGTCGCCGCCGCTCGTTTCATCGCTTCGCTGATCTGCGAGGCGCGCACGTCGAGGGCACCGCGGAAGATCCCCGGAAAACCGAGGACGTTGTTGATCTGATTGGGATAGTCGCTGCGACCGGTGGCCACGATCGCCGCGCCGCCGGCACGCGCATCGTCGGGAAGGATCTCCGGGTTTGGGTTGGCCATGGCAAAAACCACGCAGTCGTCGCGCATGGTCCGCACCATCTCCCTGGTCACCAGGTCGGCGCCGCTGAGGCCGAGGAAGACGTCGGCGCCGACCAGTGCCTCGGCTACGCCGCCATTGACATCACGCGGATTGGTGCGCTCGGCCATGAACGCCTTGTGCGGCGGCAGGTCGGCTCGCTCGGTGGAGATGGAGCCGCGGGAGTCGAGGATGACGATGTCCTCGAGACCACGGTCGAGAAGGATGCGAGAGCATGCGATGCCGGCGGCGCCGGCGCCGCTGACGACCACGCGGAATCCGGTGATGTCACGGCCGAGGGCGCGGGCGGCGTTCTCCAACGCGGCGAGCACGACAACAGCGGTGCCGTGCTGATCGTCGTGGAAAACAGGGATGTCGCATTCCGCCTTGAGCCGATCCTCGAGGGCGAAGCACTTGGGTGCGGCGATGTCCTCGAGATTGATGCCGCCGAAGGTCGGCGTCAAGTTTAGGACAATGCTGGCAATGACATCGATCTCCTGGGATTCGACGCAGATGGGGAAGGCGTCGACATCGGCGAACTTCTTGAAGAGCAACGCCTTGCCCTCCATCACGGGCATCGCCGCGCGCGGCCCGATGTTGCCCAGGCCGAGAACCGCGCTGCCGTCGCTGACCACCGCCACCAGGTTGTTGCGCGAGGTGTAGCGGTTGACCAGCTCGGGGTCGCGGGCGATCTCGCGACACGGCGCGGCCACGTACGGCGTGTAGGCGAGCGCCAGGTCGCGGACGTCGTTGAGGGCCACCTTGGCGGCAATGGCCACCTTGCCCCTGCGGGCCGAGTGGTAGGCGAGGGAGTCCTCGTCGAGTCCCATGGTGGCCGCCGAGTGTAGCCCCCGCGCTGCTCGCGGCCTGGGGCGCTTCGGCCGTCGAGGACGGCCGGAGGACAGTGCGGCCGATCCGGGCTTTGCCCGGTCGGCAATGAATAGGGGGGTGCATCCCCGCGCCGCAGGGCGCGGCGGCCGTCGAGGACGGCCGGAGGGGGGTAAGGCCGATCCGGGCTTTGCCCGGTCGGCAATGAATAGGGGGGAGCATCCCCCCTCCGTAAGATCAGT